>CAZBLD010000010.1:0-107289 GCA_964492875.1 uncultured Planctomycetaceae bacterium | reverse complement strand
CTTAAGGAACTAGGCAATTTGACCCCGTAAGTTCGCGATAAGGGGTCCCTCCAGAACCGATGTAACAATTGGTTGCTGAGGGCGCAGAGAAATGGCTCTGGCGACTGTTTACCAAAAACACAGTTCTGTGCCAACACTTAAAGTGGATGTATACAGAATGACGCGTGCTCAGTGCCGGAAGGTTAAGGAAGGCGGTCAACTCACAACAATGTGGGTGAAGCTGGCGACCGAAGCCCCGGTAAACAGCGGCCGTAACTATGACGGTCCTAAGGTAGCGAAGTTCCTTGTCGGGTAAGTTCCGACGTGCATGAACCGCGTAACGACTGGAGCAGTGTCTCAAGAACGGACTCGGTGAAATTGTAGTTGTGGTGAAGATACCACGTACCCGCGGCAAGACGGAAAGACCCCGTGAACCTTTACTGTAGCCTGGTATTGATGCCTGTCATATCTTGCGTAGGATAGGTGGGAGGCTTTGATCCGGCGTTTCCGGACGTCGGGGAGCCAACGTTGAAATACCACCCTGGCTATGTTAGTCGTCTAACTGCGACCCGTGAAACCGGGCGTGGAACAGTGCTAGGCGGGCAGTTTGACTGGGGCGGTCTCCTCCCAAAAAGTAACGGAGGAGTTCAAAGGTACCCTCAGTGCGGTTGGCAATCGCACAAAGAGCGCAAAGGTAAAAAGGGTGCTTAACTGTGAGACTTATAGGTCGAACAGATGCGAAAGCAGGACTTAGTGATCCGGTGGTTCTGAGTGGAAAGGCCATCGCTCAACAGATAAAAGGTACTCCGGGGATAACAGGCTGATCGCGCCCGAGCGTCCATAGCGGCGGCGCGGTTTGGCACCTCGATGTCGGCCCATCACATCCTGGGGCTGAAGGTGGTCCCAAGGGTTCGACTGTTCGTCGATTAAAGTGGTACGCGAGCTGGGTTCAGACCGGCGTGAGCCAGGTCGGTCCCTATCTGCCGTGGGCGCAGGAATCTTGAAGGGAATGCTTCCTTAGTACGAGAGGACTGGGAAGCACTGACCTCTGGTAAACCGGTTGTTCCGCTAGGAGCATCGCCGGGTAGCTATGTCGGGAAAGGATAAACGCTGAAAGCATCTAAGCGTGAAGCCCATCCCAAGATGAGGATTCCATTCCCGCACCTATTTTGCTATCTTGTAGCATTATGCTTGAATTCGCCGTTTGATGAATGGCGAAAACAAGTCGTTGTTATGAGATGGTGAAATAGGTGCGGGATGTAGAGCCCTCGAAGTCTACGAGGTTGATAGGCCGGGTGTGTAAGTCCTGAGAGGGATTCAGCTAACCGGTACTAACGCTCAAACGCTTGACCATATCAATCATAGATTGATACTACGGTTTGTAAAACGACGCAAAGACATCTACACTATGATAAATAGCCACAAAGGCACTAAGGCACAAAGGAAAAATGAATAATAACAATTCGTGTCTTCGTGTCTTGGTGGCTGCGAAATTTGATTTTTTCCGGCGTAAGCCGGATAAAGAACTTCCTGGTGACAATACCGGCGGGGCAACGCCTGTTCCCATTCCGAACACAGAAGCTAAGCCCGTCGGGCCAATGGTAGTCCGTAAGGGTGAGAGTAGGTCATCGCCAGGATTATGAGGCCGGCCAGTAAACTGACCGGCCTCTCCTTTTGCGCAAATTTTCTTTTGACATAGACCAATACGTTATTTACACTGCCTTTCGAGAAACAGAAGGGAATAGAATGCCGATTTTATCTGAAAAAGCTACTGCTTCTGAACAACAATACCAGTTGGCTGAAATTGAACGCCTTGATAGTGAATTATATCAATATTTCAAAAGCAAATTTCATTTTGAAGGGTTTTTATCCAGATCACTTGTAAGTTTTCAAGCTAATAAATCAAGAGAGATATATCGGTGGTATAAGTTTAAAGAAGCATTTTCTGCTTCTCTGGTGGAGTATTTACTTGAAAGGTACTATATCGCTAATGGGAAAGTTTTGGATCCTTTTGCAGGGAGTGGAACAACACTTTTTGTGACTAGTTCAAGAGGTTTAGATGCTGACGGCATTGAATTATTACCTGTCGGACAAGAGATAATTTCTACGAAGAAATTGCTGGACTCAGAGATCACGGACAAAGATGCTGACGTTCTTGAAAAATGGTCCGTAGACAAACCTTGGAACAAAACCAATTCGCGGGTCTCACTGCGAGAACTGCGGATTACAGCAAATGCATATCCAACGGAAACGAAAGAATCAATTGAGAAATACTTATTTGTTTGTAAAAAGGAAAACAGTTGCGTTCAAACAATCTTGCGTTTTGCATTACTGTGTATTTTGGAAAAGATAAGCTATACTCGCAAAGACGGGCAATATTTACGATGGGATTATCGATCTGGTAGACGACAAGGTAAAAGACCCTTTGACAAGGGGGTAATTATCGGTTTTGACAAGGCCATCTGTGATAAAATAAATGAAATTATTTTCGACCTAAATACCCGAGGTAAACAACCAGGGCTTTTCAGGACAGAAAATTCGCGACGAGGCAATATTAATCTTTATTGTGATTCCTGCCTAAATGTGATGCCTACTCTATCAAGTGGAATTTACGATGTTGTTATCACTTCACCACCATACTGCAACCGGTATGATTATACTAGGACTTATGCTCTAGAACTGGCCTTACTCGGCATTGATGAGAAGGAATTATTAAATCTCCGTCAGCAAATGTTGAGCTGTACAGTTGAAAATCGTCCGAAGGATCTATTAAAGATAAATTCACAATGGGGAAAATCAATTACAGTGGTAGACCATCAAAGACTGTTGCAAGCTATTTTACGATTTTTGGATGGCCAGAAATTACAGGGGTTGTTAAACAATAATGGTATTCCAAGAATGGTTCGAGGTTATTTTTATGAGATGGCCTGTGTAATTGCCGAATCCCTTAGGGTGCTGAAAACCAATGGTATTTTATTTATGGTTAATGATAATGTACGGTATGCGGGGGCAAGTATTTCTGTAGATATGATGCTTTCCAGTATTGCTGAAGAATTAGGGTTTCATATAGAAAACATTTTGATATTGCCTCAAGAAAAAGGTAATAGCAGCCAACAGATGGGAGAGCATGGACGTGAACCGCTTCGTAAATGCGTTTATATTTGGAGAAAAACTGATTGAATAAACCATATCTTCAACATTTGAAATCAAGTAAAGATCTCAAAACCACATATGAAGCGGTCCGTGCTGGTTTTGTCGCGCTCGCATTAGAGAAAAACAGACAAGCTACACCATATGTTGCGGAAGCAAGAGCATTGAAAATTGCTGCGTCAAGGGCAAAAAGACCGTCCGACTTACTCAAGATAGCAGCCATACAGTCCGGCTTATTAACTGCAGCTGGTGTTTCGGATAAAGCAAATAATCATCTTTTGACACAAGACAAAACAGAAGCAATAAATGGACTTATTGAAAATTTCCTTGAACCAGCGGGTGGGAAATTTGTTGAGGAGCTCGTTTTTAGATTTTTGTTAATACGCGGGGATACTTTAGGTGGATCTATGCGAAATATTGGTGGGGTTTTAGCTCAAAGAAAATTGACTCGTGCCATCATTTCTGCTATCAAAATTGCCGGATTGTCTTATGATTGGTTACACTGTGAAACGAATACTTGGACAAAAATGTCAGGTAATGATGCAGACCTCGAAATTTTTGTAAAAGGAATAAACTGGAGTAAAGGGAATCAAAGTCGTAGTGTAATTTATAATCTTACAGTTCCTATTGTTGGTAATAATATAGACTTGTGTTTGTTAGATTGTGGTCATAAAGATATATCTGATAGAAAGCTCGCCAAAGATATATTCGCATCTGCCAATTCGTATATTGCGGTCGGCGAGCTCAAGGGTGGTATAGACCCTGCTGGAGCCGACGAACATTGGAAAACCGCTAGAACGGCACTATCCCGAATTCAAGAATCATTTCAGAAGGCTGGAAAAATACCTCATCTCTTTTTTGTAGGAGCTGCCATCGAGATGAAAATGGCCAAAGAAATCTGGGACCAACTACAAAATGGTATGCTTGCAAATGCCGCGAATTTAACCAACGATAACCATATAGCATCTATATCACAATGGCTATGTAGCCTTTAAGAACATCTGCTGGTTTTAATAATGGTAGTCTTTATGGGCGAGTCCGCCTTCGCTTCAATCCGGTCATCGCCCCCGCCGAAGCGGAGAAAGTAGATAATCGAAAGTAGAAAGTTGACGCCGCCAAAGTCTGCCCGAAACGGATAAATCGGCCTCTTCCTTTTGGGAGGAGATTTAAAATTATTTGAGATTTTGATTCAGATTTGGTATAATAGCCTAAGCAAATATATGGACAGGAAGGCACGATGCTGACTGAACCGGTTGCACAACACGTTAGTTTTGATGCAGATAATATGTGGGTCGAACTTGCGGACGGGAGAAAGCTTGCTGTGCCGCTTGCATATTTCCCGCGACTTCTGCGCGCTACTCCTAAACAGCGGAAGGCGTACACTGTCAGCGGCGGCGGTACGGGATTACACTGGAACGAAATCGACGAAGATATTTGCGTCAGGTCTCTTTTGATGGGTGTAGGCGACAGGACAAAAAACCGCAGTAAAAATGCAAGAACTCGTTCGAAATTGGCATCGTGAGATATGCCGGTCATTGCCCCGCCGTCGTCCCTAAGGGACTCCAAAGTTTTAAGTTTTGAATTACAATCAGGCTTTGCCTGATTGAATAAACTTCCTGGTGACAATACCGGCGGGGCAACGCCTGTTCCCATTCCGAACACAGAAGCTAAGCCCGTCGGGCCAATGGTAGTCCGTAAGGGTGAGAGTAGGTCATCGCCCCGCCGTCGTCCCTAAGGGACTATGACGGGCAGGCAGGATTATGAGGCCCTGCTGCCTAAAGCGACAGGGACTTTCCTTTTGCGCTAATTAGCCATCCGCCTTCGCCAAGGCTACGGCGGACAAGCTCCGACACCAAGACACGAAATTTTTTAATCACTGATTACACTGATTTTGAATTAAAGCGGAAAATTCCGAACTAAAAATAGGTTGTCGCCCCTGCCTTTAACAAAAACCCTCGGATAAATCCGAGGGCTAAATAATCACAATTAATGTTTGACATAATACGAAAACGAATTATATTCATATAAAATAAACGATTTTTAGGGTAAATATTATTATGTGGGTAATGATGTTGTTTATTGGGATTTTGACGGCACTTCTGATTGCAGCAGTGTTTATTAAAATAGCTTTCTTTATAATAAAATTTGTCTTTAAACTTTTGTTCGGGCTTTGGGCGATAGCTATTTCACTGGTTTTTCTGCCTTTTGTTATGCTGTTTTTAATTCCTGCCGGAATTATTCTTTGCGTGTTGCTTGTGCTTTTGGGTTTAATGGCTCTGCCGTTAGTGCTGCCGGTAATGCTGGCACTGATTATTTTTCTTGCCCTGCCGTTTCTGCTAATTAAACGTTTGGTATGTTAAATCGGTTTTTGACATCATAATAAAAACCCCCGGTGAAACCGGGGCTAAATAATATTTTTGAAAAACCCCCAACATAAAGTTGGGGGCTTTTGGTTTTTTATGCCAGCAGGTTGTGGGCTTCTTTCATCAGAGAGCCGATAGGTATTCTGTTGGGGCAGACCTTCTCGGCAGGACGATAATCAAAATTGCTGACAGGGCCGACAACCTGGGCTGCAACCTGAGCGAAAAGCTCTTTGGCAATTTTTACATCGCCATATCTGCGATGATACATCAATGACCTTAATACATCGCTGATATACGGCATCTGAGGAACTGCTGCGGCACAAAGATTGGCGCAGCCGGCACAATAACCACTGCAGGTCTGCTTTGCGTAACTGTCCATAAATTCCAAATCGTTTTGACTGAGCTCGGTTTTGTCGAGAACCGCAGCTACGTTTGACGTGATAGTAGCAACACTTTTCATAGTAACACAGGCTGAGCAAATTCGACTATCCTGAAGGACGGCTTTGATTTTGGCCTGGCCTTCCGTAAAGCCTTTCTGAATGAAATGATTGTCAATAGCCTTTTCGTCCTCGGTATCTGAGCGGAACGCCTGAGTTTTCATCGCGATTAAGGCGATACCCGCCTTGTGACAGGCGTCGACCGCGGCAGACAGATTCGCATCCTGCGTCAGGCGATAATTGTAACTCGTCATTATCGCGTCAATCCAGTCGAGCTTCGAGGCGGCAAGGAGGCAGGCGGCCATATTATTGTGCGTGCTGAAACCGAAATACCTGATGAGGCCTTTGGCCTTCGCGTCAGCGGCCCACTGCTTCAGCTCATCCGTCAACTGGGCAGGGTTGCTTAAGCCGTGTGCGCCGTAATACGAATCAATATAGTTTGTGTTCATCCTTTGAAGAGATGACTGCAGGCATTTGGAACGCGAAGCAGCATCTTTTGCGCCGCTTGCCTTGGTAACTATGAAGATTTCCTTTCGCCGGTCAGGATTTTTGGCAAGAAATTGACCTATACCTTCTTCACTTCTGCCGCCGGCATAACTGAGAGCGGTGTCCCAGTAATTGACACCCCATTGCAAAGTCTTATACAGCAGTATCTGGTTGGGAACTATATCAAACATCGCACCAAAAGACAGAACAGGCACAGGGATGTTTGCGCGGCCGAAAGGACGGGTCGGAACCTGCGGATAGGTTTCCTTTACCTCGGCGGGCTTGTTCAGTTCGGCAGGTTTGTTGGCATCGACTACGGCGGCTAAGACACTACCTGAAGCGATTGCTGAAGCAATTCCAGCTCCGGCAGTGGTCTTCAGAAATTCTCTTCTATTTATCTGTTTATTTTTCATCATCAGACCTCCGAAAGTAATATTGTCATAATTTTAACAAATATAAATTACAAATAAAGATTTATTTTTCTCTTGTTTGGCCGAAAGGCATTACAAACACGGCGCCTTTGCCGCTGACAGGGCACTCGTGCTGACAAAGGCCACAGCCGATACAGAGAACCGGATTGATATACGGCTGCTGAAGCTTAATCTGAATTTGAACTTCGGTGCCGGGTTTCGGGGAAATTATCAGTGGAGAATCCGGAGATACTTTAATCGTATCAGCCGTGTTCGAGATAATCTTTGCCTGAATTGTTTTGCCGTCAGAACTGAACTGGCAGTAATAATCGCCGGTTGAAAATCTTTCGCCGGAAAGAATACCTTCCTCAATCTGTATCTTGTCATCCTCTGCGTTTTTTACTTTGAGCCGGTCAGAGACGTTGGCAAATACTGTGCGGGTGTAAATTGCCTTGGGACTGACGGGACAGTTTTCCTGACAGACAATGCAGGGCGTATTAAAAGCCCACGGCAGACATCTTGCACGGTCGGTAAAAGCTGTGCCGATTTTGACAGGGCCTTTATCGGAAAATTTTCCTTTGCCGAGCTTCTCGGCCAGCGTCAGCGGTCTTATCGCAGCGGTAGGACAGATGTAGCCGCAGGCGACACATTCAAGCTGGCAGCCGCTTGAGCCGATACGATTGTTCATTACCGGCGTCCAGAGATTTGTCAGGCCGGCATCGAGACCGGCCGACTGGATTACGTTAGTCGGACATATACGCATACACTGGCCGCATTTCAAACAACGCTTTATAAATTCCTTCTCCGGCAATGCGCCGGGCGGACGAATAACGCCTTCGGAATCGGCGGCGGAGCGGATAAGCTTAAATGCAGGCATCGCGAGCAGGCCTGTAAAAACGGCTGCGATAAAACCTCGACGAGACATATCCGGAGAAACCTGAACAGTGTCGGAAGCAACGGTGCTGAAATCAATCGCATCAAACTTACAATCGTCAAGACAATTAAAGCACAATATACATTCGCTTAACTTGACTGTTTCAGAAGGCTGACAGGAGCCCTGACAGTGTCTGTTGCATAATTTGCAGTCGGTACAGTTGGAATTGCGGTTTATCCGCCAAATTGTAAATCTGTTTAATAATCCAAAAAGAGCACCGAGAGGACAGATATGCAAACAGAAAAATCGCGGGATAAATAAGTTCAAAAGCACGAAGACAAGAAAAACCGACAGAATCAGCGGCGCAGTCCGGGAAAATCTGTCCGTCGCTGAAAGAATGTTTGCGGTGTTGTCGATAGCCAGCAAAAGCAAAAGATTAACGGTGCGACTAAAGAGCGATATCGGGTCAAGCAAGCCGGTCTGGAGATTCTGGAGGGATGGCAGGGCGGCTATAACCAAAAACACTATTAGTATGTAATATTTTATATTCTGGTTCTTGCGGTATTTATGAAGCAAAATAAGCTCTGAAGCGGTTTTCTTTCTGTGGGAAAGATACAAAATAAACTGATGCAATGTGCCGAAGGGGCATACCCAGCCGCAGAAGAATCTGCCGATAATAATTGCAGGAATAATCGTCAAAAGCGCCCAGAGAAGAGGGGTATAGAGCCTGTGCGTTGAAAAGACTGTCGAAACGGCGACAAGCGGGTCAAGATGCAAAAAAATATTAACGGGCCAGCCGCGAAGCTGCCAGAATTTTTCGCCGACGGTAGTTACGATGCACAGCCATAGAAAAAGAGCAAGAAAGAAAACCTGACTTATCCTTCTTGTTGTCGTGATTTTCATATTCAGCCTTCGACCTTTGCAGAAATCGGTTTAAGCGATTGACAATCAGTTGTGCCGAGACCCAGAGATTCGGCTTTTAAAAGATACGGCAGTGCAGTGGGCTTCATATTTAATAGAGTAGCTCCAAAGCTGTCAACGGCAACCTGGTCACAGCCTGCGAGCATTATGTTAGTCTGCTTTAAGTCGGAAGATGAGCCGCCTGTCGGGCCGTTGGAAATCATTACCTCAGTGGCGTCGAGAATTACAAGTGTTGGTTTCACGAGCATTGCAAGCTCTACAATAATAGTGTTAATGTCCTGATGGAAATTATTTCTGCCGCCGCCGAGAAGGCCATACCAATTCTTCATCGTCATCGATGCACCGCTGCGAAGATGGTCCTTGACAACGGCTATGCCGATAACCCTGTCAACGTTTTTGAGCGGCTCATACAACACAGGCCAGTTTTTTATCAGTCTGCCGCCAGCCAGCGAAAGCGGCCTGAAATACTCAGCCTTCGGCAGAATTACTTCCGCTCCGCATTTTTGCGCTGCTGCGGATATTCCGCTTAGCTCGAAACAGCTTTTTGGGTCGTTTATGGGATTATCGGTTACATAAACTTTTTTTGCCTTTGCCTGTTCGTAACAGAGACGAGCGATTTCAGAGATGATGTCCGGATGGCTGGTGGCACAAATCCTTGGCGGACTTGCAAAGGCGACATTGGGTTTGAGCAGAACCGTCTCACCTGGCTTTACAAAACGGTTCATCCCGCCGAGAAGCTCTACGGCCTTGCGTACCGTCTGACTGCGAACCGGACCTGATACAATGCTCATCGTCTGACCGGCAACAGGCCAAACAGAGTAATCCTTCAAGCCTGAGACTACCAAAGGCGAAGAAAACATTTTCTGAACATCAGATTCGTAAAGCAGGCGAGCTGCGCCGGCAACAGCTGCAATAGATATGCCTGCCTTTGCGGAGCGGGCCAGAAATTGCCTTCTTGAGATTTTATCGTTATGCATCATTTTTGTTTGGAAAGACTTTCTATAAGTTTTTCCGCCAATTTTTGCAAATCTTCAATTGTTGCAGAACCTCGGACGCCGGCAAAATAATCGCCAATTACAAAAAATATCTCGCTTGTACCAAATAACTCTGTTGCTTTAGCATCAGACAGTTTAATGTCTTGCTGTAATTCCCTTGCACCATTGCCCATAAGGAAATGATAATATTCTGCAAATGTATCGGCAGGGCGATTTTTGGTTAAATAAGCTGTTATATTATTCCCACTAATTTTATATTCCGCAGTGAAGATATTTTCAAGGTCGCTGCAGCCGAAGGCATCGGCCTTGATAAACTTGAAGGAATCATTAACGAGATTTTCAGCAGGAAAGAGCGCAAGGAGCGGTATTTGGATTTTGTCGCCTGCGACAACAGAAGAGAGCTTTTTGGCTGCATCCTGTGATAAGGACAGAAGTGATTTATCCTCAGAAGACAAAAGTATCTCCATATAATATTTGCTAAAAGCCGTATAAACGGAATCCGAAGTCGAATAGCCAAATTGGGCCCAATTCAAGGGTGTGCTTTCGCTTCTTTTCTGAAGGCTGTAAACGGCAAAGGCGTTTTCACCATCGGCCATATCGTAAAGATAGACTTCCGCCCAGGAGTCTTTTTTTGATTTATCCGCCTTCGCTTCCTCCTTCGCTAAAGCTACGGCGGACGGGAAAGCTATGGCGGACGAGTCTGCGAAACGGCGGCATTGGAGCAAAACAAAGCCGTTATTAAGATATAAATCGGCCTTGCCATCAATTTTTTCGTAAAGATTATCCGAATTGTAAGTCTCAACATTTTCGGCTGCGGTAAAGTTAGTGCCGAAAAGGTCGTCAGAAAGGATTGTCTGGTCAGGGATAGACTTTTGGTAAGATTGCTGCTTTAGACCTACAGCAACAGCAATAAAAATAAGCAAAATTATTATAAAAAAGCTTATAATCGTCTGTGTATGATTGTGATTAGCTGATTCCGGCATAACCGTTATTTACCCGCTTGCAACATTAATTGACTGCGATTATACTGTTATGCAGCTTCAGGGTCAACTTTTTTAAGCGGCCCATTGAGGAAACATCAGGTATAATAGATAATTAACAGCATAAAAACGGAGTTTAAAAATGATTCAATTAACTCATAATTTTCTCGGATGGGGTTCGGTCGGCTGGGCGGAGATACTGGTTGTATTGGTTATTGCACTGCTGATTTTCGGCAGGCGCCTGCCGGAGATAGCCCGCTCATTGGGCAGAAGTCTTACAGAGTTCAAAAAAGGGATGAATGAGACCAAAGACCAGATTGAAGGAAAGACCAAACCGGATGAAGAAAAGGACAAGGAAGTAAAGAAGTAAATTTAGGGTTTAGGGTATAGGGTTTAGGGTTTAGAGTGTAGGAGATAGAGGTTGGTCGCTGTCGGAGAAAAACTATGGGCGGCAAAAGAGGATTCCCAGTTCAAATAAGATATACATCGGCACGGCTAATGCAATCTGACTTATCACATCCGCAGAAGGCGTGGCAACAGCAGCTATGATAAATATTGCCAGCAATACATATTTCCTTGCCTTTTTAAGGCTTTCGAGTGAAACAATTCCAATTCTGTTTACCGCAACAATCGCAACAGGCATCTGGAAACAGGCGCCGAAAATCAGCATCATCGAAAACATAAAATTTACATAACTGGAAAGCGTTACCTGCGTTTTGACGGATTTTATGCCGGCGTCGAAACCAATGAAAAACCTTATCATAATCGGAGAAATGATAAACAGGAAAAACATCGCTCCTATAATAAACAGCATCGCACAGACAGGTGTTATAATATAGACAAATTTCCTCTCGCGGGCATAAAGGCCCGCTGAAACGAACTTCCATAACTGATAGAATACCCACGGCGAAGAAAAGACAATGCCGAAAAGAAGTGCGGTCTTCATATACACCAGAAACTTTTCCGACAGCGTTATTGCAAGGAGATTACCCTCAAGACCGATTTGTTTTGATGCGTAAAGATACGGTTTTGCCAGAAGTGAAAGGAAAAAGCCTGAAAAGAACATACAGATTGTCAAACCGACACCGATGCCGACAAGTGCAAGGATTATCCTTGCCCGCAGCTCCTCAAGATGGTCGCCAAAAGACATCTCGATAAGTTTTTGTTCCTTTTTTTCAGCCATACAGGTAACGAAAACATCATAACAGCACTCTATATATATTGCAAAGGTTTACCCGCCGCAGGCGCGGCTTAAAGGTCTTTGTATTTGCTTTTGATAGTATAAAGGTTAAAATTACTGTATCCTTTGAAAGGGTTTATTATGGCGCAGGAGTATTCGGTAAAGAATAAGGTTTACAGGACTGCGGATGCCGGCGACTGGAGCATCGAGGATATGCTGGGCTATTTTAAAAAACACGGGGCTATGAGGGTTTCCGACCTCCATATAAAAGTCGGGGTTCAGCCGACTTTCCGGGTCGACGGCGATTTGATGAAACTGCGAGGCCAGATTGTTACAAAAGAGGTCGCAGGGGGGCTGATTTTCCCGTTGATGGACGAAAAAAAGATTGCTGAATTCAAAGCAAATAACAATGTTGACTGCTCGTACCACTATGGAGATTTGCAGTTCAGGATAAATGTTTTTGTGGATAATGACGGACCAGCCGCGGCAATCCGGGCACTGGGACTGGAAGCACCAAAACTTGAGGATATCGGCTTTCCAAATGACGTTTACAAGGATATTGTCAAGCTGCAAAACGGCCTTGTACTGCTTACGGGTATTACCGGCGCAGGCAAATCCACCACCATCGCATCTTTTCTCGACAGAATCAGCGAAATAAAAGCCTGCCGGATAATTTCAATCGAAGACCCCGTAGAATATATCCTCAAGCAGAAAAATGCCGTTGTATCGCAAAGAGAGGTCGGCAGAGATGTGCCTTCGTTCACTGCCGGCTTGAAAGCTATGATGCGTGAAGACCCGGATATCATCTTTGTCGGCGAAATGAGAGATGCTGAGACAATCGCGATGACGCTGATGGCTGCCGAGACAGGACATCTGGTCTTTTCGACGCTGCATACACGCGATGTTACAGGAAGCGTAACGAGGATACTCGATTATTTCCCGTCCACAAGACAGGATGAAGTGCGAAATCAGCTATCACTGGGACTTGCTTATGTTATCAGCCAGAAACTCATTCCAAAAAAGGACGGTACAGGAAGGATAATCTGTATGGAGATACTTAACAATAACTACGCCTGTGCAAATATCATCAGGAACGGCAAAATCGAACAGATTTATTCGCAGCTTCAGACCAAGACCAAAAATAAACCAAATGAAAAGATGGTAACCTTCGAGCATCACCTCGCAAAGTTAGTCAAGACCGGCCAAATCGACCTGCTCGAGGCGCAAAAATGGGTCAACGATTACCAGTGCTTCATCGACGCAATGAATACTGTAACAGTGTAAAAACAGATGGCTACGATTACATTTAATTGTCCGAATTGCGAGTACTTATGCGCATTTAAGGATATTTTCTCAGGCAGACGGGCGAGATGCCTGAACTGCAATCAAATCTTTATTATTCCGGCGACCGAGAACGAAAAGATACAAACAATTAAACCGCCTAAGGAAGAATTCGATGAGCCTCTGGGCGGCTTTTACAAGGCGGTCTTCAAAAAATCATTGCCTGCTATCTTCAATAAACAAAGTCTGGCAACACTTCTTTTCATACTTATTGCGGCAGCACTGAAATTTTTTGTCGCCCATCTTGATTACTCCTTTAAAATACCCTGCCAAAGCGGCGGTACGATAGCAATCCTGCTGCCTGTGGGGTCGGTAATAGCTGGTCTTGCCTGGGGAGGGATTTTCTGGTGCTATGCGGAAATTATCTATGCAACGGCATTTGATATCGAACTGCTTCCTAAAATTTATTTTGGCGGTGGATTCGGATATTTGTTCAAGGCTCTTGAATCTTTATGCTCCTTTTTTATAGCTCTGGTAGTTGTTCTTTTACCGGCAATTGTCGCAAAAATAATTTTCATCAAAACAGGTATTCAGTCAGAATGGCCGGTCTTTCCTTTTGCCATTCTCGGAATGTTTTTGTTTCCAATGGCGATTCTGATAGTGAGTATCGGCAGAAACCTGACAATGCTTTTTAGACCTGATTATTTTTTTGTGCCGATAAAAAAAGCCTTCCGGCATTACCTGTTTGTAGCAGGACTTTTCATTCTTGCCTGGCAATTACAGTATGTCAGCTTAAATTACGGGGATATCGCGGAGCGGTCGAGTCTGGTAATTTTGATGAATCTTCTGGCCGCACTGGCTATACAAATACTGGCAGTTTTTACGATGAGAGCGACAGGACTGTTTTACAGGCACTTTGCCTGCTATTTTAAGTGGTAAAATTTCAGCAAAAAGTCGTAAAATAAAAACCATGAATAATAAATCAAAACAAAAAGGCGAGCATATTTTTGGGCCGGTGCCGTCGAGAAGGCTTGGACGGTCGCTCGGAATCGACCTTATACCGCATAAAACCTGCACTTACGACTGCCTGTACTGCCAGATAGGGCGCACAACCCAAAAAACAACGGCCAGAAAAAGCCGGGCGTCCATAGATGAAATTATTTCTGAACTTAAAACCAAACTGTCAACAAAACCTGATTATATTACGCTTTCCGGCTCAGGCGAGCCGACACTGTGCAGTGACTGCGGACGACTGATAGAAGAAATCAGACAGATTACCAATATACCCATTGCAGTTATAACCAATGGCTCACTGCTTTTTAATCATCAGGTTCGCAGAGACTTGCTCGGTGCCGATGTTGTTATGCCCTCGCTCGATGCCGGCGATGAAGAAACGTTCAAAAAAATAAATCGGCCCGCTTCTGAAATAACATTCGATAAAATGCTGCAGGGCCTGATTGACTTCCGCAGGGAATTTAAAGGCAAATACTGGCTTGAAGTTTTTCTGATTGCAGGCCTGAATGACAGCGATGAGCAGATTGAAAAAATTTCTGCCTGCATCGAAAAAATCCGGCCTGATAAAGTTCAGCTTAATACCGTAAGCCGACCGCCGACTGAAGACGTAAAGGCAGTCAGCAGAGAAAGACTGCGACAGATTGCGAAAAGAATTTATAAAAATGCTGAGGTTATCGCCGATTTCAAGTCCGCTAAGGGACGCCTGATGGCGGGCGATGAAAAAACAAGCGACTTTAAGATTAAAGGCGATGATATTGTCGAAATGCTCAAACGCAGACCGTGCTCGGCGGAAGATATGGCAGCGGGACTTAAAATATCAAGGATAGAAACTCTAAAGCATATCGAAGAATTGATTAAATCAGGCAGAATCGAAGCTGTAAGGCAGAATGACAAAACCTACTACAAGGCGGTTGATTAAACAGGTATGAATCAGCGACAGGTCAAAGTTGAATTTGGGCCGCAGGGCAGGACAGTTTATGTACTGCCCGGCACAAAGATAATCGAGGCCGCAGCCGTCGCAGGAATAATAATAGATACACCCTGCGGCGGAACTGGAACGTGCGGAAAGTGCAGAATAAAAATCATATCGCCAAAAAGCAAACCGACAGAAGCAGATAAAAAAATCTTCAGCGCCGATGAGCTGAAGAAAAACTTTCGGCTGGCGTGCCAGAACCAAATCGTTGAAGATACCGTGATTGAGGTGCCGAAAGAATCGCTTCTTTGGGGCATTGAAAAGATTGTCGTCGAGTCCGATATCCTCCAGACAATTGTTCCCGATAAGCAGCGAATGGTAAACGGTAAATGCTTCGGCGTTGCTGTCGATGTCGGTACGACAACACTGGCAGCTTCGCTTGTTAATCTGGTTAACGGCACTGAAATAGCTGTAACAGGCAATATCAATCCGCAAATCTCCTTCGGCGATGACGTCATAAGCAGGATAAAATATGCTTCATCCGGCAAGAACGAACTTGTCAAGCTGCAGAAAGCGGTTATCAGGCAAATAAACGCAATGATAAATAATCTTTGTAAGCAAGGCGGGGTCGACAAGGAAAATATCTACGAAATCACCATCGCAGGCAATACGACGATGGAGCATCTGGTTTGCGGTATAGACCCCTCGCTGCTGGGACAATTGCCTTTTGAGCCGGTTTATCGAGGGGCAAACGTAGTAAATGCGTCAGAACTGAAGCTCGATATAAACCCAAAAGGTATTGTCTATGTATTTCCGATTGTCGGCGGCTTTATCGGAGGCGATATATCAGCAGGAATGCTGGCCGCTGATTTATTAAACCAACCACAGCCTGTTTTGCTGATTGATATCGGCACAAACGGCGAAATCGTACTGGTAAAGGATAATAAAATCACAGCGGCATCAACAGCAGCAGGGCCTGCATTTGAAGGGGCGCGAATATCCTGTGGGATGAGGGCTGCGGCAGGTGCGATTGAAAAAGTAAAATTTGATGGTGATTGCATTTATAACGTTATTGGAAATATCGAACCAGCCGGTATATGCGGCAGTGGACTTATTGATATTACTGCTGAACTTCTTAATGCAGGCATTATTGATTCTTCCGGTAAAATGAACCGGCCGGAATTTGTTATTGCTGATAAAGTTAAAATTACACAACAGGATATTCGGCAGATTCAGCTTGCCGTTGGTGCAATACGGGCAGGAATAAATATAATTCTTAAAAGGTCAAGTCTAAAAGCTGCCGACCTGAAAAAAGTACTTATCGCAGGAGGGTTCGGAAGTTTTATCCGCAGAAAAAACGCCCAGCGAATCGGATTACTGCCCGAAGAAATTGACCACGAAAAGATTTCCTTCGTAGGCAATACATCGCTTGCAGGAGCCAAACTTGCACTATTGTCAATTAAAGCCAGACAGAAGGCAGAAGAACTTGCCAAACAGACAAAGCATATAGAACTGTCTGCCGACAGCGATTTCCAAAATGAATTCGCCTCTGCTATGATTTTTCCAACCACGGAAGACACGGATTAACACGGACTTACGCAGATTTGTTTGTACTTCGTGATTCGAAATTCATTATTCAATATTCGATATTCATTTGTTAATCGTTCGGCATATAAAGTCTGTGACTTTTAATGTAGTTCAAAACGTCGGGGTGTAAAAATTTGCTGACATCCTGGCCCTGCGACAGTTTTTGGCGGATATCAGTGCTGCTAATCTCAATAAGGGGGGTTTCAATCTGGTTTTGACGGAGTTTTTCAACGACTTCGGCGCCAAGTTTGGCAATTAAACCGTTAAAATCCGGCCTGTCAAAGCCGCCGCGATTCATAACGCAGATTGTACATTCCTTCATCAATTCATCTATCCTGTGCCACCTCGGCAAATCCTTTAACATATCGGCGCCGATAAGCCAGTAAAGCTGACAAGCCGGCCCGAATTTCTGCCTGAAATGTCTGATGGTGTCGATTGTATAGCTTGGCTCAGCCCTGTTAAGCTCAACAGGACTTATCTGGAAAAGCTTTTTGCCTGCAATGGCAAGCTTCAACATTGCTATGCGGTCCTCATCCGGGGCAGCGGGCTTTTGCTCCTTGTGCGGAGAACGTCTTGCCGGTATCAAAATCACCTTCGATGCGTCGTTTTTTTCCGCTGCCGACTGTGCAACTTCTATATGACCAATATGAACCGGGTCAAATGTGCCGCCGAACAAAATTATTTTTCTCGACATCTGAAACTGTCCTGATAAATCAAGAAATCAAACGAAGTATTATAAAAAGATACCAATATAAACTCAAAAACTGTTTTGTGAACAAAAAATTTCACAAACAAACTGTTGTTAATTCTAAGAAAAATTCTGAAATTTTCCTCAAAAAGTTCCCTGAAATACGAATTTTAATCATTTTTTCGAAAATTTCAGGAAAAAACTCTTGCCTGACAAATGTTTCTCATATCAGTAACCTTTAACTCTTTGGCTATGCACGTTCGGCTAATGAATGAAAATTAAAATTTGCATTTCAAAGCTAAAAAATCCCTGATTTTTGCAAAATATCAAGCATTTTGTGTTAATTTACGACACGGTCTCGGTGCAGCAAAAATTCCAGCGGGATACTTTCTGATTTGTGATTTATTTGTGCTGCTGAACCGCTCGATAGTGCGGACAGGAGGAAGTTATAAAAAACTGTGAAGAATTTTCAATTTATTTGACGATAAACTTGTATGACAGACAAACTTATGGTAGAAATTCATTGACAGAATTACAAAGTAGTGTAAAAAAATATTATTCAAGAATCCTTTTTACCGAAAGGAGGTGAATAATAATGGCTAAGAAAAAAGCCGCAAAGAAGAAAGCAGCAAAGAAGAAAAAATAGTTCCGGGACTTAGTCGTCGCAGTAATAGATTTCGCTATGGATAAACTTGGCGATGACGAAAAGGAACCGTGAGCCGTAACTCAAAATTTTGATTTCAGCTCACAATGCGACGGAAGATTCTAACGCCACGATAGAATCTTCCGTTTTTTTTGTGCCGCACCTATTCAAAATTATTACTAATGCGGCATTGACCAGCAGAAATTTACTGATATAATGCCTTTTTTATTGTAATTGTACTTGTTTAATAGGTGCGGCATTAAAAAAGGGCAGGTTATGGAAAAGCTGAGCCGTATTTTAGCAGTATCGTTAATTGTTATTTTTGCAGGCTGTCAGCAGTCACAACAAAAGCAAACCACCAACATTTCGAGAAGGGACAGACTCATAGCCAATGAGAATCTGAATCTCAAAAATGAACTGGCTCAGTGCCGAGGTGTAATAGAAAAACAGCAGAATCTGCTCAAAGAGTGCCGGCAGGAAAAGGAAAAAACAGAACAACAAGCCGGCGATACTGCAAGATGGCTTATGGATGAACTGCCGCAGAGTTTGCTTGATGACTCCGCAAAACTTTCGGAGGAAAATGAGAAGCTTACAGCAAGGATTATAGAGCTCCAAGAGGCCCTGAAACAATCCGGCCGGCAGGAACAACCGCCCGCTGAATCACAACCGCCGCCAACTCCTTCACCCAACGAACCGCCTATCAATTAGAATTTATAGTCCAACGACAGCGGCAACATCAGGAGTATTTTTACGGGGATAACGTTTTTTCATTGCTGCAGCGGCAAGACCGACAAACATCGGCTGAGGATGCAGCGGACGTGAAGTCAGACAGGGATGAGCCTGCGTCGCAATAAAATATGGATGAGCGGGCAATTCGAGTATCTGCATAATCGGCTGATTCGGGGCCTTGCCTGAAAAGACCAAACCTGCCTTTTCGAGCGTTTCGATATAGCGTGGGTCGACTTCATAACGGTGCCTGAACCTCATCCGAACAACTGGATTGTTGCCGAAAAGTTTAAGGGCCATCGTGTCCGATTTAAGTTCTATGTCCTGGCCGCCGAGACGCATATTGCCGCCAAGACCTTCAATCTTTTTCTGCTCCGGCAGGATATCAATAACCGGCTCGCTGCAGGCCGGCTCTATTTCAGTGCTGTTGGCCTTTTTCAAACCGCAGACATTTCTTGCAAATTCTATGACTGCCATTTGAAAGCCGAAACAAATCCCCAGAAACGGCAGGCTATTTTCGCGGGCATATTTGATACAGGCTATCTTGCCCTCAGTGCCGCGGACGCCAAAGCCGCCGGGAACAATTATGCCGTCAACGTCCTTTAAATGCTGGGCAACGTTCTTATCAGTTATTTCTGTGGTGTCTATCCAGTTGATTTTGACCCTGCAGCCGAGAGCTATGCCGGAATGCTCCACGGCGTTAATAATAGAAGCATAACTATCACGAACAGAGATGTATTTTCCGGTGATGCCTATTGTAACTTCGGATTTTCCTTTGCCGATTTTATCCGTAAAATCGCACCATTTTGCCCAATCAATACGTTCCTTGCGCAAATCAATCCTGTCCTCTATGTGCAGAAGCCTTAATACTTCAAAATCCATGCCGCAGTCCCGCAGCATTGCGGGTATATGATATATGCTTGCCGAATCAGCAAGGCTGACGACTCTGCTGATGGGAACGTTGCTGTAAACGCTGATTTTCTGGCGGACTTTTTCATTGACGGCACTTGCCGCGCGGCAGGCAATAATGTCGGGCTGGGTGCCGGACTGCATAAGCTGCTTTATGCCTAACTGAGCAGCTTTTGATTTCTGTTCGCCAAGCGTTCTCGGCTCTAATATATAAGTCAGAGCCACAAAACAGCAGCTATAAGGACCTTCTTCATAAGCAAGCTCACGCGTTGCTTCGATATAGAAGGCGTTTTCGAGGTCGCCGGCCGTGCCGCCGATTTCGACAAATACAATATCGGCGTTGGACTTCATCGCCAAAGTCCGTAGCTTGAGCTTCACCTCGCCGGTAACGTGTGGAATCATCTGAACGTCTCTGCCGAGGTAATCGCCGTGACGCTCCTTTTCCAGCACATCATGGTAAATCTGGCCGCTGGTTGAAAAATTATCCCTGCTTAAACTCTGGTCGAGCATTCTTTCATAAGTGCCGAGGTCCATATCACATTCCATACCGTCGTCAAGAACAAAGACCTCGCCGTGACGGAATGGGTTTAATGTGCCGGAGTCGATATTCAGATAGCCTTCAAGTTTGATGGGGGCAACTTTGAGGCCTTTGTCCTGCATCAGTTTTGCAAGGCAGGAAGAGAAAATACCCTTGCCAAGGCCGCTCATTACCGTACCCATCACGATGACATATTTTGTTCGGCCTTTCTGGTAACCTTTCGGTATCGGAGAAAAATATTCGCTTTCCGCCGAGGTTTCACTTACGCCTGCAAGTAATTCGTGTTTGTCAGTCATTGCCAACCTGTGGTGAGCTTGTCGAACCCACCTTGCTTGAAATTTTGTATCTTTTTACAAATTCCGCATATTGCTGCGGGGTGTCTATTCCATCCGCGGCGTGGCTTACAAGGCCGGTAAGTATCTGATAGCCGTATTCAATTACGCGAAGTTGTTCGAGTTGTTCAATTTGCTCCAGTTTGCCGGCCGGCAGCTTTGTTATATTCAAAAGAAAATCTTTTCTATAGGCATAAACGCCAAGATGCCTGTAATAATCATCTATGTTCCCGACAGGGCCGTTTTGCCGACGGTAGGGGATTACGGACCTTGAAAAATACTTCGCAAATCTATCTTTATCAATAACGACTTTGACAATGTTAGAGTCTGCAATCTGTTCTTTGTTGTGAAATTTTGCAATCAGAGTAGCCATTTTAGTCTGCGGACTATCAATCATCAGTTGCGCAAGCAAATCTATATTTGCCGGTTCTATTTCAGGCTCATCAGCCTGGATGTTTACTACGATGTCGGTGGCGATTTTCTGAACTGCTTCGGCAATTCTGTCTGTGCCGTTTTTGTGCGCCGAAGAGGTCATAACACAATCGGCGCCGAAAGATTTACAGACAGCCAGAACAATCTGGCTGTCCGTTGCGATAATAACGTTTTCGATAAGCCCGGCCTTGCGGATTTGTTCCCACGTGTGCTGAATGAGATATTTACCTGTATCTTTGGCGAGAACTTTGCCGGGAAATCTTGTTGATTCGTAACGGGCAGGTATAACAGCTATAATTTTCACAAATTTTCCGCAGCGATTTTAAGATTTTTTGTATTTAAACTTCAAAACCACTGCCCGTTTATGATACGGTCGAATCGGATGTTTGTCAACCCCGCACCTTCTTTATATCCTAATTTTTAAATATTTTAGAAGGTGCGGGGTCAACAACGGGCATAAAAAAACCGGGTGAAAATGTGCCCGGTTTTGTCTTTTTTTGTGAGAACTTTTTTTAATATCTGGTTGCAAATTTCGCTGACCTTGCTGCTTTTCGTCTTCTGCGGCGATTCTTCTCGGACGGCTTTTCGTAATAACTGACACGCTTCATATCGCGAATAACGCCTTCCTTTTCACACATCTTCTTGAAACGCTTGACCATCTGCTCAACAGACTCGCCGAGACGAGCTTTGACCTTAATCATAAGAAAACAATCCCTTTCCCTGTAAAAACACGATTTATATTAAGAAAACAAAGACCCAAATAATATGGACTTGACAGCCCTTTTCAAGTCAAAAATTGAACAAATATCCCTTATTTTTGGCACTCCCGCCAAAATCGAGATATTTTACAGCCTTGAGCAGTCTGGCGGTTACCTTATCAATATCGTCAATTGAATTGATTTTTGCCAGTTTTCTTTTTTCCAGTATCGTCTTAACCGCTTTAAGGCCAAGACCAGGCACTCGCAAAAGCTTATATCGTGTTGCGGTGTTTACACTTACGGGGAAAAATTCGGGACGATTTTTCGCCCAGACTTCTTTAGGGTCAGTTTCAAGTGATAGGCGACCTGAACTATCGTATAATATGTCGGATTGATTAAATCCATATTTGCGGAGCAAAAAATCAACCTGATATAATCGGTGCTCGCGCATAAAAGATTGCTGCGGATTGGTGTCTTGTTCTTTAAGGTCAGCTGTTCCAGGCCTCTGATGGGCTGAAAAGTAAACTCTGTTAAGGCCGAGTCTTTGATAAAGGGCCGCTGTATAATCAACAATGTGCCTGTCGGTTTCGCCAGCAGCGCCGACAATGAATTGAGTTGTCTGTTTTACTTTTCGTCTGCTGTTAGCGGTAAGTCGGCTTATTAATTTTATAGGTTCGACTATATCACGTAAAAAATCCTTCCTGTTCGATAACTTTTCGAGAAATTCCCTACCCGGCGTTTCGATGTTCAGTGAAACGGCGTCGGCAACTGAAACCGCTTTTTCTATCGCGGCAGGGCTTGAGCCGGGCAGAACTTTCAGGTGGATATAGCCGCCAAAGCCATACTTTTTACGAAGGACTTCAGCAGGAGTAATCAGTTTTTCCATCGTTGCATCGGCTGAGCCGATTATGCCGCTGGAGAGAAATAAACCAAAAACTTCGCCCCTGTTGTAGTAATCCAGAAACGTCCGGACAAGTTCATTGCAGTTAAGTGTACAGCGCCGAATGTCTGAATTTTGTCTCAGAGGACAGTATTTACAATCACTTGAGCAGACGTTTGAAATAAGCGTTTTGAATAGCACAGTGGTGCCGCCGTTTGGCAGAGCCACTGGGTATATCCATCTGCCGTTATTGCCGCGCGTTCGATGGCCTGATTTATCTGTGCCGCAGGCACAGGCAAGGTCATACTGCGAATCCCTGCTTAAAAGCTGAAGCTTTTTGAACGTATCAGGTTTTGATGCAACGAGCATAAATTGGAATATAGACCGAAAATTTAATTTGGCAAGAGGCTTGGATGGAAAATTCCAAAATTAAGGACCGATAACTCTTTGATTGAGACCGGTTTTACTTATTTTTAATATAAAACAGATATTTTATCAATAGTTGTCTTATTTTTATGCCGATTTTAGATAAAGACACGTGAAAGTTTTGTAGATATGGGAATAGTTTATTCTTGAAGGCGGGGTGTATAATGGTACCACAAAAATGTGTTTTGTTGATTTTGACCGTCCTGATGACTATGGCAAGTCTATGCTATGGAGAAAGTCCTCAACAGAAGAAAGTTGGCGTTACTTTGAATACTAAGTTCGTAAGTAAGCATATCTGGCGTGGTTTTGATGTGTTCAAAGACAAAGGCGCCGTTCAGCCAAGTCTTAATTTAGACTGGTTTGGCTCAGGCTTTACTTCGACTCTCTGGAGCTGCTGGTCGTTCTCGAGTGGAAATGAGGATGGCGAAGAAATGGATTATATAATGGCATACAGAAATTCTCTTATGAAGGATACGGTCTGGACGATAGACTACTCAATCAACTGGATTTATTATGACTTTCCACACACTTATTCAAAACACAAAGACGCACAGGAAATCGGTGTAAAATTTTCATGGCCAAAGCTATTTACTGTGGGTGGAAACGCTCTGGTTCCAAGCTACTATGTCGGCAAATTATGGCCGGCCAGAAGCAACGCAGACAATAGCGAGTGCGGCGGTTGGGCACACATTTTTGGCCTTGGCTACGATTTGCCTGTGGCAGATCTTCTGGCTGTCGGACAAACTCAGATAATCCATCTTTCTACGGAACTGGTTTATAATGACGGTATGGGCGGTGCAGATGTTGACCATGACTGGTCGAATGTTGTTTTTGGAATCTCAACGGACATACCATTTGGAGCGATAACGCTTAAGCCGGAGCTGAACTATCAGATATCAATGGATAGGTCCGTCAATGAGGAAAACGAACTCTGGTGTACTCTAAACGTAAGTTATAAATTCTAACTCGAAGAAAGGAGTAGATTATCATGGCAAAAAAAATAAGCTTATTGGTCATCCTGATTATAGTTATGGTGCTAGCGGCCGGTAGTCCTGTTTCGGCAGGAGACAACAAGAAACTTACGGTTGTAGCTGTCGTCTATGTAAAACCAGGATTTGAGAAGCAGGTCGAGCAAGAACTCCTCAAACTGGTACCTCTTACCCGTAAAGAGCCGGGATGTCTCCAATACGACATGCATGTGAATATTGATTTGGATACCTTAAAAGTAAATCCCAAGATGTACCTGTTTTACGAAAACTGGCGGAGCAGGGAGGATTGGGATATCCACATGAAGATGCCTTACCTTAAGAGATGGTTTGATATGGCTCCAAACGTAACTGAGAAAATTGACCTTACCATTTGGGAAATGAAAGAGTCAAACACCAATCCTACCTTCCGTGGAGGAACAGCACCTGACCCGGCTAAGCAGCTTTCACTTATGGCCCAATTATTTGTCAAACCTCAATTTGTAGAGAAAGCCCATAAGGAAATGCTCAGCTTGATACCCCTTACTCATCTGGAGCCGGGTTGCATCAACTATAATATGCATATAAATCTCGATATGAATACTATGGCACCAAATCCAACAAAAGTCCTGTTTTACGAAAATTGGTATGACTACAAAGTCTGGAAAAATGAACACATGAAGGCGCCTCCCCTGGTAAGATGGTTCGATATGGCTCCGAAATTCACTGATAAGATTGAACTTACCGGCTGGCAACTGATGAACTTTATCGAGACGTATAAACCTGTCCAATGGGACTCTCTAATGGAGCCAAACTCTCTAATGGAGCCAATGGGGACCTCTAAATGAACAGCAAGCTATTGAAGAGACAGAAATCTTACCGTTTATAAGGTTTAGTGGTGAAGGCGGGTGTTTGACCGTTGCCGCTAACTCTTGAGTGATGCTGTAGCTTTAAGGGGATATTATTATGAAACTGCCAAAAAAGAGGATTTCGTATTGTTCGAAATTGACGGGATGGTTGTTGATTTTTACTGCTGTGTATTCTGCTGTAACCCCTGCTGAATTGCTGGCCGGGGAACAGGCGGAACAGGCGATAACTGCAGTCAAGAAACTGGTGGACAGGGGAGAAATTGCAAAAGGCACCATTATTAAGCTTTTAGTCAAACAGGGGAATGTCTATAATTTCTGGGGAAAGGATTTTGAGTTAAAAATTGAATGGGAGAAAGATACCGAAACGCTGATCGACGTTAAAATTATGCCACAGCTGGCGCTGCTGGATTGCATTGGAAAAGATAAAGATATAGATATTATGGATGCCCGGCAGTGCGAATATCCCGATTTGTATGTGGGCGGTTACATAGCCGACCTCACTCCATTCGTTAAAAAATATAAACTTGCTTTTGACGACAATCCGGTTAACGGATATATATTGCCGAGGATGCAGACGGAATTTGATGATAAAATCGTGGCTATCCCTGCCGATGGGGATATAACGGTTTTATATTTGAGGAGAGACCTTATGGACGATCCCGTGCATAAAGAGGCATTTAAAAAGAAATACAACCGTGTTCTTACTGTGCCGGAGACGTGGGACGAATACCAACAGCTGGTGGAATTTTTCCATAATTACAGAGACGGATTTTACGGTTCGTGTGAACAGAGGGACCCTTTAACTGGCTGGATGTTTTGGATGCCGCGATACACCTGCCAAGCATATCCCAATCAGTATTTATTTGATGAGAATATGCACCCTCTTATTGACTCTTCCGCCGGCGTTACAGCTACCGAAAGCTATCTGGCAACCATACCGTTTTCACCTCCCGATGTATTAGAAAAGGGCAACGATTATAGTTATACTATGCCCTTTTTTAAAAGGGGCGATGGATTTTCCTGCCTTATAACTTTGGCTGCGGCGAAGATATTTAATCTGAAATTATCGGAAATTAAAGACAAGTTTATGTGCGTTCCTGTTCCAGGAGCAAAAGTCGGCGACAGGATAGTCAAAAGGCCCAGCTTTATATACGGAAACAATCTAGTGATAGCTAATGCGAGCAGGCATAAAGAGCTGGCGTTTCTGTTTGCAATGTGGCTGTCTGATCCGGACATATCCTGCCGTAGTATTTTGGTAACAAATGGAATATCCGACCCATATCGAATGAATCATTTAACTAACGAGCTTTTATGGCCTATTTATACCAGACAAGCCCTTGACAATTTAGCGAAACAGATTCCCATTACCACACCGGCAGGAACGGGATTGCCGGGAGATAGTGAGTACATTCAATCGCTTAATGAAAATTTGTTATTAGCTGGAAGGGGCAAATTGACGGCTAAGGAGACAATGGAACGGACGGCGCGAGAATGGGAAACGATAACAGGGAAATATGGAAGGGATAAACAAATTCGGTACTGGCGGTCGTTTAAGAAAAAATTTCCGCAAGTCTCCTTTCCGGTTTCTCCTGATAATTAGGAGCAGCATCCTGAAAACGGACGCCTTATTATTATGGGCAGGACTAAAAAGAGAATCAAAATAAAATTTATTTATAAGCTCTTAATGGGTTTTGGAATTCTCTGTATTATTATAGGCGTTATTTTAATCCTCGGAGATAAAACCATTAAATCCACTTTCGATTTACTGCATACCGTAATCAACGAACAGGTGCGAGCATTGGCGAAGATAAATCAGCTCCACTATCGTGCCAATCAAATTCGGCTCCTTGAAGTAGAGCTTTTTGAAAACAACGATTACTATACTGCTATCGGAGAAATTGACAACTTAAACGGCCTAATAGAGTTACTGGAGAAAGACCTTCGTAATTTTGTCTCAACCTCCATTCCAAAAGAAGATAAGAATATCGGGTCGTTATTAAGCAGCTGGGAGTTATACCGGAAGGGCGTAGAGCAGAGCTTGCAGCACGCAAAATCAATGAATATGTCCGAAGCCGAACAAGTAAGCAGATACTCCTCTTTTCCGAGATTTCAGGTGTTCTCTAGAGAATTGGAATTGATATCAACCAAAATAGAAGAGCGAACACAGCAGGGTTATGACGACTCAATCGTCGAGCTGAAAATGAGAAGACATGTGTTCCTGTTGATATCGATTATTGGAATAACAGGAGGCGTAGCCGCCGCCTTTGTCTTGTCCCGGTCTCTTTCCAGTCGTGTTTTGGTGTTGAGAGCGGGAGCGCTACGTTTGGCAAACGGCGATATGAAAACTCCTATCCCAATTGAAGGTAATGACGAGCTAACAGACCTTGCAACGTCTTTTAACGAGATGACAGGAAAGCTGCAGAGGACGACTACATCGGTGGATAATCTCAATCGGGAGATAACCGAGCGAAAGAGGGTCGAAGGGAAGTTGCGTAAAGCCGAAGAGAAATACAGAAGGTTGTTCGAGGGAGCGTTGGATGCCATCTTCGTAGCTGATGCCGAAACAGGTATAATAGTTGACTGTAACCCTGCGGCAGCAAAATTGGTTGGCAGAGCAAGAGAAGAGCTCATTGGTCAGCACCAGCGGATTCCCCATCCTCCGGAAGACATCGAGGGAGAATTCAGCAGGACTTTCAAGGAGCATCTTGAGGAAAAAGCGGAACAGGTTTTAGAAACACAGATTATAACCGCAAAAGGACAGATAAGGGATGTTGCGATAAAGGCCAGTCTGCTTGAAATTAGCGGCAAAAAAGTTCTGCAGGGTATATTTCGCGATATCACCGAGAAGAGGAAGGCTGAAGAAATAATGAAAAGACTGAATCAGAAACTGGAAGATACCGTAACAGAACTCAAAGAGGCAAATCAGGGGATGAAAGACTTTATTTATATCGCATCACATGACTTGAGAGAGCCTTTGAGAAAGGTCACGGCATTCGGCGCTATGCTGCAGCAGTCCTTAAAAGATAAACTCAGCGGCGACGACCTCGAAAATCTCCAGTTTATGATAGACGGCGCGCAACGAATGACACAGATGATTGAAGGACTTCTTGTTTATTCGAGAGTCAGTACGCAGGCTCAGCTGCCTCAATCCGTCGACCTCAATGAAATAGTTATGCAAGTGCAGCAGCTCGAACTTGCTGTGTTGATTGAAGAAGAACAGGTAACTATCGAAGCACAATCGCTGCCCACTGTAGAGGTTGACCCTGTCCAGATACGCCAGCTTATGCAGAACCTCATCGCTAACGGAATCAAGTACCAGAAGAAGGGAAATGTGCCTCATATAATCATAACCTCAAAACCTGCCGCTGAAGGTATGGTCAGAATTGAGGTAACAGATAACGGTATTGGAATTGCGCCGGAGTATTTGCAGTCAATATTTACAATGTTCAGGCGTCTTCACAGCAGAGATGAGTATGAAGGCACAGGTATCGGCCTTGCTGTTTGTAAGAAAATTGTGGAGCGGCACGGCGGAAGAATCGGCGTCGAGTCAGAGCCTGATAAAGGTTCTACGTTCTGGTTCACAATACCGATGGCAGAGAAGCTCGCAACTGCTGCAACAGAAGTTAAAAGTAATGTTTGAATAATATGCTCTCAAAAAAGTCCTATAACGAAAACGCGTAAAAATCAAGCTGGGTTTGCTGTGCGGCACCGGCCGGTTTATTAGACATCTATAATAAATGTTCAGTCAGAGGGAAAATTTTACGATTTGAATAATAATTGGTTAAAAAGTGCAAAGAGAAAACAGATGCTAAAACTAATTCCAGAAGAGTTCATCGGGATTGCCACCCCTTGCAAAGACAAAAGCAATCCGGAAGGGTTAAGATGAACTTGTATCTGAGTCCCGAAAGGGTCCGCATTCTGGTTTACGGTGCCGGTCGGACAGGACCGGCGACGGATGGACTAAATCTCACAGCCGAAGTTGGGTGATTTGGATAAAAGGGGGCTGATATGGAAAACGACGAAAAACAAGTATGTGTACTCCTGGTGGAGGATGACCCGGGAGACCAGAAACTGATTAAGACGGCTCTTACAGACCGGGTTTGTGGGATTAATTTGATGATTGCCTCCAGCGGCGAAACCGCGATGGATTATCTCAAAATGAGCGAGGAAGATTCTGTACGGCATCCCAAACCGGGTCTGATACTGCTCGACCTGAATATGCCGGGGATGGGCGGAAAGGCATTTCTCAGAAAAATCAAAGCCGACGAGAACCTGTGCTCTATTCCAGTTGTTGTTGTAACAACCTCCGATTCAGAAACCGACATACGAGAATGCTATGCGTTGCACGCTGCGGGTTACATTCAGAAAAGTGCTGTGCCGGGAGAGTTCAGAGATGTGATGAGGAAACTTACCCGTTACTGGTTCTCGATTTCATCTCTGCTGAAAGCGTAAATGTTACAAAGTTTTGCAATGAATGATGTTAGGAGTTTAAAATGGACATCTACAAAACGGTGGTAATAATGCTGGTAGAGGACGACCTGGGCGACCAGAAGCTTATAAGAATGTCGCTGAGAGAACAACGAATAGCCAATACGCTTATAGTTGCCGGCAGTGCCGAAGAGGCGATTAACTATTTAATGAAAAACAAGAAATCTGAAATCGCGCCGATGCCGGACCTGATTCTGCTCGATTTGAATATGCCCGGTATCGGAGGCAAGGAATTCCTGAGACAAATAAAGTCCGACCCTGAACTTGCGGCAATACCCGTTGTAATTCTGACCACAAGCGATTCTGATAAGGATATACTCGAAAGTTTCAAACTACAGGCCGCAGGATATATCAAAAAACCGGTAAGCCTTACCGATTTTCAGGAAGTTATGCAGACCTTAACGGATTACTGGTTTACCATTTGCAGGCATATAAACTATGAGCCAGACGCACAAGTCAGTAAATGTTCTAATTGTTGATGACGACGAACTCGACAAGAGGCTTGTTAAACTTGTCCTGGCAAGGGCGGCGAATCTTATAAGATTCAGTGTCGAATCCGCACAGTCAATCACAGAAGCTCTTGAAAAGCTCGTTAAAAACAGTTTCGATATTATTCTGCTCGACCTTAATCTGCCGGACAGCAAGGGAACAGAGACCGTACAAAAAATCTTCGGAATCGCGCCAGGCGTGCCTATCGTCGTACTTACAGGACTCGATGATGAGAATGCCGGACTTGAGGCCATACACCGCGGCGCTGAAGACTATCTGGTAAAAGGCGACGGACTTGAATACACGCTTGTCAGAACAATAAGATATGCCATTGAAAGAGAAAGAGCCAAGACCAGCCTTATTGAGGCAAAACAGGAACTTGAGCGGATAAATGCCAGACTTGTCAAAGCAACCGCTACGGCAAACGAGATGGCTGCCGAAGCTGAAAAGGCTAACGCTGCAAAGAGCCAGTTTCTGGCCAATATGAGCCATGAAATAAGGACGCCGATGAACGTCATCATCGGCTTCAGCGAGGTGCTCGCAGAAGAGCTGTTGGCAGAACAGCAAAAAGAATACGTAAAAATGATTCTCGACAGCGGTAGACATCTGTTGGAGTTGATTAACGGTATCCTTGATTTTTCAAAGATTGAAGCAGGCCGAATGAGGGCAGAGACCGTCGAATGTGATATCAGGGCGCTGCTCGCAAATATCGAATCACTGATGAATCCTTCGGCAAAGCAAAAGCGACTCGAGTTAAAAATCTATTGCCACCAGAACGTTCCGAATACGATAATAACAGACCCGGTCAAGCTGCGACAGTGCGTTATTAACCTCGTAAGCAATGCCATAAAATTTACAGAACAGGGATGTGTAAAGCTCACCGCCCGCCGAACTGCAAAAGATAATAAGCCATTTGTAGAGTTTGAGGTTGCTGATACCGGTATTGGGATATCGGCAGACAAGCTGAGCACCATTTTCGAATCATTCACTCAGGCTGACGGCAGCACGACGCGAAAATACGGTGGTACAGGACTGGGATTGGCAATAACAAAACAACTTGCCGAGCTGATGGGAGGAAATATAACTGTCGAAAGCGAGCCAGGAAAGGGTTCAACTTTCAGACTTGTCATACCGGCAAGTACAACTGCTATCCAGCAATATGAACACGAAAGTTCTGCAAACGAGGGTATAATCGAAGGAGATTGTCAGACTCATCAGAACAATTCACGGCCTGAATTTTCAGGCAGGGTGCTTGTTGCCGAGGATAGTGCGACCAATCAGGCGCTAATGAGGCTGCTGCTCGAAAAGCTCGGATTTGTTGTTACTATTGCACAGAATGGTCTGGAAGTAATTGAAGCGGTTAAAAATCAGCATTTTGAACTGATTTTTATGGATATGCAGATGCCGGAAATGAACGGCTACGACGCGACGAAAAGGCTGCGAAGCCTGGGAGTAAAAACCCCGATAATTGCTATGACCGCGAACATAGATGAGGAGGATAAAAAAGAGTGCCTGCAGGCCGGCTGTGACGATTACGTCTCAAAACCTATCGACAGAGTTCATCTTGTCAAGGTCATAAACAGTCATCTTGGAGCGGTGTCGGCCAGATAGAAATGGAAACAGCGCTCCCGCCCCCCTTAATTTTTCCCGCCGTAAATGAATCTCATTCGGCCCACATTCGGAATAAGCGATAGTCCAGATTCGTCCACTCTGAAGCCGCTCGGCCAGTAAACAAAAAAGGCCTTGCCGACCAGATAATCACGCGGCACAATGCCCATCCGGTATCTATTGCCGTTGTTGCCGATGCCTTCCACCGTCCAAAGACGTGAATCGGCGCTGTCAGGACTGTTGTCGCCCATAACAAAGTATTCATCCTCTCCGAGTGTAAAGGGATTATTTTCGCCGGCGCGGTCCACAGGCTGGCGCGAGTCCGGCCGAGTGCCGAGATAATGTATGTCCCGATATAAGGCAACATGACTGAGCGTCAGATTGCCCGAACCAAAAATCAACGCTCTCGGCTCTATATCGCTGAACCGCTGACCGGCATCATCCCTGCCTGTACCGAGGTCGTAGACAAGTTTTTCCCCGTCAATCTCAAAGATAAGTTCATGGTCGATGTTTGCAAATCTGACAGGAAAAGTCCTGCTCGGGACAGGCGGCGATAGTTCTTTGCGTGCAAGCTCAACCGTTTGGCCAAGCGAGTCAATCTTTTCAATTATCATCTCGCCGGAAGAGGTCAGGTAAGCCTTGTAAAGTAATTCGTATTTTGTAAGCCCGATTCCTACTGTGCCGGAATCGGACTCGAACCTGGCATAATAATTCATCATCAGGTCGCTGCAGAAGGGTATATTATGGTAAAATCGCGGGTCGCCGTAGGAATAAACGGCACGAAAATCATTGCCCTTGCGCGTATCATAAAACATTATGTTGGTGCTGTCCGGCGGACTTTTAAGTGTGAATTCGGTCGGCTTTGCAGGTTCGTGCTTCCATTGCGAATCCTTGTCGTTTGTGAAAGGCTGCCGCCAGGAGCGGTCGTTGAATCTGCCTTCCATCGGACGTATCGGCTGATAGTCGTTGTTGTAAATGCACATCCGCATCTCCTGCTGCACCTTTGCGGGTTTTCTGGCCAGAGTGCCGTTGATGTATACATCGCCGTCAATGATTTCAACTGTTTCGCCTGGCTTTGCAATGAGCCTTTTTATGTAGTTTTCTTTCGGGTCGGTTGGATTTTTAAAAACTATTACGTCCCATCTTTTAGGCTCGACAAACTGATAAAGACATTTAAGGACAAGAATTCTGTCGCCTTTGGATTTCGGGACGACCGTGTTTGAGTTTTCATAATAGCCGCAGCTCGGACATCTTGGCGAGGGCATCAGTTGATAAAGGCCGGCTCTATTGGGAGCCCCGTATCCTTTCTGTATGTAAGGATTGAAATTATATTCGTAACTATAGCCGCACTGCGTGCAGCAGATTCGGAAGTGGTCGCCCATCAGCGTATCGGCCATGCTGCCGGTCGGTATCTGAAAGGCTTCGAGAATAAATGCCCTGAATGTAAGCGCAAGTGCAAGTGCAGTAATAATCCATTCAAACGTGTTGGCTATCGACTCTGCCGTCGTGGCCTTTTTAGAACTTACATTAGAAGATTCGTCTAACATTTATAAATCCTTTTGAAAAACAGGTGCGGTAAAATATAACCTTAAACCGGCCTTACTGCAAGGATTGTTTATCAGATGAAACCCCGAGTTGGGGGTTCTTGGACATCCCCAAAACAAGCGTTTTTGGCTTGACTTTTGTATAATGCGTAGTGTATAATTGAAGAAAACAAGGATGTGATTTTTAAGGAGGTACTTATGAAGAAGTTATTAGGAGCGATTTTGGCAATTCTAATGCTGCCGGTATGCACTAACGCAATCGATTTCTACGATGATGGCTGGATAACCGATGGCAATGTTTTCGACACCGTAAATATCTGGAATGACGCCAATGTTACTATGATTGGTGGTGAAGCATTTTATTGCAATCTGTATGATTCAAGCATCTTCAATGCCTATGGTGGTGATACCAGCGTTCTTTACACGCATCAAACTTCGCATGCTTGGTTATATGCGGATGATGCTACAGGGGCTTACATTTACGACCAAAGTGTTGTCCATATATTCAATGGAGGTCCTAGCCAAAGTATGTTTATCTACGATAATGGCCAATTACATATTTATGGATATCATCTTGAGTATGATGAATTAGCAGCTCCAAACTGGGTCACAGGATACTGGGAAGATGGTCAGGAGTTTTGGATTTATCTTAGAAATATTTATACATATAATCCGGAACAAGTTTTTCTACACGAGATACCTGAGCCTTCCACATTTTGTATAATGAGTTTGCTCACTCTATTTATTAGAAAAAGAGGAGATTAAATTCAACTATTTTTCTTTAAGGACAAAGAAAATGCCTGCAATTAACAAGAAATATTATCGGAACTTTTCTGTTTTTATTGTTTGTTTGACAGCTTTATCTATAACCCCAAACTGTTTCGCGTCATCTGGCGAATTCCAGATTAACTGTCCATATTGGTATATTTGGTTCGACAGGGCAGGATATGTTGACCTTACATATTATTATCCATCGCCTCGCCATCAAGTAGATGGTTATCACGAAATGATGACGGGCGACTGGGCAGCCGCTGTCTGGTATCAGGGAATAAAACAAGGTAGTAGTCAGGCTCAATGGTTTACTGAACAGTTTATTATTCCAGATATTACAACATATACACCTTTTATCAAGGGTGATTATAGTGTTTTTAACAGTTCCTGCAATCCTGTCTGGACAGACCCCTGTCAGCCGAATCCGCCGCCCTACAATCCCGGAACAAAATCAGATTCCGGCTGGTCTGATGTTAATGATAGCAAGTTACAAGTAAAAATTTTCTATGAAGTCGTTGACTTAGGTCAGCAGGATGCAAATGGCGTGGGTGGCTCACCTATGACCTTTAGAGACCCTAACGGCAATCCTGTTTATGTTTATTCAGAACGTTACGTCCTTTTACTAACCTACCAGTTTAAGAATATTAGTGCTTCCGATATAAATAATCTTGAGTTTTACCAAATGCTCCACGGCCACCCGGCAGATTTGACATACGGCACAAACTGTACGTATGAAACCACAGGGTTTGATGACCCTCTCGCAAATTACGTCTCTTGCGATTCAAACCATCACACCGGCAAATTCAGATACGATATGACCTTGTGGAATGAGCCGACAGAATGGGAGCCTAATCATGTTGACTGGATGGGCTTTAGTTCAACAATAGAACCAAATGCCGTTGATTGTAATACCTTCGAATATCAAGGGGAGGGAATGGAATACAATGTAACTCACCGAGTTCTTCACGGATTGACAGAACTTCATGGTAACCAACTTGCGGGTGCTATGAAATGGAATCTCGGCAATTTATCGCCGGGGCAGACAAAGTCGATTACACTCGCTCTAATGTATGGCGCAGGGCCAATTCATACAACGCCGCCCGAATGGGATTGCGTTACCCTAACCAAAACTGATGACGTCAACGACGGCGACTGCGTTGTTCCATTTGTTGACCCGCTGGTAAGCGACTACCTTAATTACACAATCTGCTATTCAACAACCTGCGATATAAACGATGTCAATATTGTAGATACTTTGCCTGCTTATGTTGAGTTTGTAGATGCAAACGGCGGCGGTGTTTATGAGCCGAATAGTCATACCGTCCGGTGGAATCTGCATAATATTGAAGCAAACGATTCAAACTGCTTTGCTCTCAAAGTAAAAGTTGCAGAAGATGCACCGCAGGGCAATTATCTCACAAACATAGTAAAAATGTTCAGCGGCAGTTCTATTATCAAAACCGCAACAAAATATACACAAGTCTGCTGCGAATATACGCGACTGTACGTTAAAAAAGATGCGAACGGACCGCAAACAGGTCATAGCTGGTCGGAGGCGTATTATGAATTACGTGATGCTTTGCAACACGTGGATTTATGCACACAAGAAATTTGGGTTGCTAAAGGCACTTACAAACCTGCAAATGTTGTAAATCGCGATGCAAATTTTGCAATGCTTGACGGCATAGATATGTACGGCCATTTCGCAGGATGGGAAGATAGCATAGAACAGCGAAATTTGGCTGACGCTAATAATGAAACAATTCTCACCGGCGATATAGACGACAACAATACCTGCGATGCCTATAAAGTTGTAACCGCTGCAGACAGCCGTATCGACGGCTTCACAATCAAAAAAGGCAGCAGTTACGGTATATACAGTAGCGATTGTTCGCCAACTATCGTAAACTGCGTTGTCAGATTTAATACCTCTTATGGCATTTTGTTATCAGATGGTGCAGATGCAACAGTAATCAATACATTCATAAACAATAACTCCTCTTATGGCATATGGAGCAATGGTTCCGGCACCTCGATAAATATTGACAGATGCACGGTTGGGCCGAATAACGATTACGGCCTTATTATGTCCATGTCCTGTATGGTAAATACTACAGACAGTATATTCAGCGGAAATACATACTACGGCATTTTAGCAGGTGGAGGCTCTAATCTTACCGTTGAAAGATGCGATATCAGCGACAATAACGGTGTAGGCATTCTTTGCGATGAAAGCATCGCCGTCATTCAAAGATGCCGTATCCAGCGCAACGCCAGCGACGGACTACAGAGGTTATATGCCTCGGACGTGGTATTGAAATTGAATATTATTTCCGACAACAATTTGGCCGGTGTCTATACGGGAGGAGGTTACCATTATGGGGGTAACTGTCAGATTATAGATAATATGATTTATTCCAATGATTCTAATGGTATCGAGCTCTGCGACAGTTACTATTATGATATAGGGATTCGCAACAATACGATAGTGAAAAACAACGGTTACGGTATTCACAGGAGCAACTACAGCCCGGAACCAAATATCAACTGTAACATCATCTATGATAACAACCTCGGCAGTTTATATGGTTCATTCGGTAATGTGAACTACAACTGCATTCAGGGCAGTTTTTCCGGCGGCACGAATATCAACCAAAATCCACAGTTCAGGGACATTGACGCAAATGATTATCATTTGACGGATGATTCAAATTGCATTGATGCTGGCGACCCCAATTTTAGTTCCTCGACAGAGACAGACATTGACGGCGAAGCGAGGGTGATATACGGCAGGGACAATAACAGGGTCGATATGGGCGCTGACGAATATTACTGGAGCCCGGCTGATTTTGATAAAAATGGAATAGTAAACTTTATTGATTATGTGCCATTTGCACGAAGCTGGCGGCTTATTGATGCAAATATCAGTCTTGATGATGATAATGATGTGGACTTTATCGACTTTTCGCTTTTTTGCGCGGACTGGTTGTGGGAGCCGGCGTGGTTATTGGGGTTTGATATTGGCGGCGAAGGTGCATATTTTGCAGAAGGTTTTGGCAACGGCGAAATGATGATGTCGATGCAGACGGAGCAGGAGTTTATGTCGGAATCAGCGGCGTTTGAGGTGGAGCAGACTGTTGATGTTAATGAGCTTGTCGATTGGCTTGATGAGTTATGGCAGACAGATGAGGGCGTAAGGGACTCTACCAGCGAAACGGACTGGCAGGAATTTATTGAAAACGTAAAGCAGAGCCAATAAAATAAGTATTACTATATAATGGCTGCTCATACAGGGCAGCCGTTTTTATTTGACGCATCTGAAAAAGGCCGATATTCTGTTGGCTTAAAATTCAGGCAGTAGTTATGCTTACCGACAACATTCTCGATTTAATCGGCAATACGCCTTTGATAAGACTAAAGGGCGAAAATGTTTACGCCAAGGCGGAATTCCTTAACCCCGGCGGAAGCATAAAAGACAGAGTCGCTCTTGCTATGCTCGAAGGAGCCGAGAGAGACGGCAGATTAAAACCAGATTCCATCATCGTTGAGCCTACCAGCGGAAATACCGGTATCGGCGTTGCCCTTGTCGGCAGAATGAAAGGATATAAAGTCAAAATAGTAATGCCTGCAAGTATGAGTGAGGAAAGAAAAAAGCTCATCAAGGCACTCGGAGCTGAGCTGATTTTGACCGAACCTGACAAGGGAATTGGCGGTGCCGTCGAAAAGGTCAAACAAATGGCTGCCGAAGATAAGCGAATCTTTGTGCCGCAGCAGTTTGAAAACCCCGATAACCCGCGAGTTCACTACGAGCAGACAGCAGTCGAATTATGGCGGCAGATGAGCGGCGATATCGCCTGTTTCGTTGCAGGCGTCGGCAGCGGCGGAACCCTGCAGGGAGTCGGCAAATTCCTCAAGGAACACAAAAAGGACACAAAAATTGTTGCGGTCGAGCCGAAAAATGTCAGTGCTTTATTAGGCCACGAGCCGGGTCTGCACCAGATTCAGGGTATCGGCGACGGTTTTATACCTGCTGTACTGGATGTTTCCCTCGTTGATGAGGTAGTTGAAGTTACGGATGAGGATGCAATCGATACGACAAGACAATTAGGCAGCAATTATGGCCTTCTTGTGGGAATTTCCTCCGGTGCAAATGTCTGGGCAGCTCGTCAGCTTGCCAAAAAATACAAAGGCAATATCACAACCGTCCTGCCTGACAGAGCTGAAAGATACTTCAGCACCGCACTGTTATAATCTTACCGCATCGGCGAAGACGCCGATAAGCTCTTCTGTTTCTTCCCAGCCGATACAGTCGTCAGTAAGAGACTGGCCGTAAGTGAGAGTTTCAAGTTTTGCAGGCTTTTGACTTCCTGCGACTATGAAACTTTCGAGCATTACGCCGGCAATCAGATTTGTGCCGCCCTTTACCTGCCCGGCGACATCGAAAAGTGCATTATGCTGCAGACGATAATCCTTGTTTGAGTTGGCGTGACTGCAGTCGATAATAATGCCGTTGGAAATTCCTGCCTTTTTAAGCAAAACGCCTGCGAAGGCGACATATTCAGCGGCATAATTGGGGCTATCCGTTCCTCCTCTCATAACAAGATGACAGAATTTATTGCCGCGGGTCTCAGCGATAATAACCTGACCATCGCGGCTGATGCCCAAAAATGAATGAGTGCTTGCAGCAGCTTTGATGGCGTCTACCGCAGCCGTCAGATTTCCATCGGTTGCATTTTTAAACCCTATCGGCATCGACAGGCCGCTGGCCATCTGACGATGAATCTGCGATTCGGTCGTTCTTGCTCCGATAGCCGCCCAGGAAATCAAATCAGCAAGGTACTGCGGCACAATCGGGTCGAGAAATTCGGTCGCACAGGGCAAGCCGATTTTGCCTATCGCCAGAAGAATATCACGCGAGCGGGTAAGGCCTTCTTCTATATCGTATGAGCCGTCCAGATACGGGTCGTAAATTATTCCCTTCCAGCCGACAGTAGTTCGCGGCTTTTCAAAATAAGTCCGCATTATAATCAAAAGCTTCTGCCTGAATTTGTCCTGAAGTTTTTTGAGTCTGCGTGCATAATCAAACGAGGCTTCCTTATCGTGTAGAGAGCAGGGGCCTGTGATGACAATGCGTCGCCTGTCTCCGTTTGTCAGAATTGTCTGTATAATCCTGCGGGACTCGGCCACAAGATGAGCGGTTTCGTCCGTCAGCGGAAATTTCTCTTTGAGTTGCTCAGGCGTAATCAGCGACTTAAACTGTACAATATTTAGATTGTCCGTAAGCTCCATTATCTACTCTGGTATCTTCACGAATGAACACGAATTAACAAGGAATAATTATTGTTTTAGTATTGTTTTAATAAATCTTTTTAATGCCGGTACGTCATTTTTACATGTTTCCCAGACAACTTTTGTATTGACGCCAAAATACTCATGGATAAGAAAATTTCTCATATTTTTCATTCGTCTCCATAATATCTCGGAGTATTTTTCTCGAAACTCATCACCGAGATTATTCGAAGCTTCACCTATTATCTCAAGCTCTCTTACCACGGCATCCACCATCATTTTGTTTGACACAAAATCATTATAAGTTGCGTTTTTGAGGTATTCCTCGATACTTTCAACGGCTTCCTTAATATGGGTTAAATACGTTAGGTCATTTTTCATAAACGTATTCTGCCTGTTCCAGAACTTCATTTCTGAAATATTTACTTATTGCCTCGGGGGTAAGCAAATCGACTTGTTTTTTAAGATAGGCCTCAAAAACGTCCTTGATATCAGATAGAGCAAAAAACCCAATAGCCGCATATGGCTCAAAATCTATTAAAACATCGACATCGCTGTTTTCATTGGCAGTACCGCTTACGTATGAACCAAATATCGCTACCGATTTTATGTCGTCTCTGTACGGACAATTTTTTAATGCCTCATTTAGTTTATTTTTTATTTCTTCTATTCCCATAAGTTGTCCGTATATTTGCTAATCAGTGTAAGTTCTGTGTTAATCCGTGTCAAACCAAAATTTACAGGCCAGATTTGCTATTCGTATCTTTCAGCAGTAGCCAGACAAAGAACGGCCCGCCTAAAAGGGCGGTTATCACGCCGACAGGCATTTCTGCAGGGGCAATCAGCGTTCTTGCGACCGTGTCGCAAAGCGTCAGAAATGCTCCGCCGAACAGGACCGATGCGGGCGTCAGAATTTTATGGTCCGGCCCTACGAGTAGTCTGCATATATGCGGTGCCATCAGGCCCACAAAACCTATCGGCCCGCAAAAAGCTACCACAGCAGCGACCATAATCGACGTTGCAAAGAAAATGATTCTTCTCGTACTTTTTACATCGACGCCTCTTGCTATTGATATCTCGTCGCTGATACTCATCAAATTAAGGTTTAAACTCAGAACTATAATTAAACAGATGCCGATTACTGTAAAAATAAGCATAGTAACGGGTGTCCGGTACCCTGTAACATTGATGCTTCCCATGAGCCAATGGATAATCCGGAATGATTGTGTAAAATCGCTTATATATTGAAGAAACAATATCAGACTCGAAAAGAAGAAGTTCACCGCGATGCCGGCAAGCAGCATTGTGCCGGTAGAAAACCCTTTTTTAATCCTCGTAAGACCATAGACTAAAAGCACCGCCAGGAGAGAACCCGCGAAGGAGAATGCTATTGTGTTGCAAAAAATCGGTAGCCAGCCAGCAAAGATAACGCATATTGCCGCTCCGAAAGCTGCTCCGCCACAGATGCCGAGCGTAAAAGGTTCCGCCAGCGGATTTCTGAACATTGCCTGCAGCGCAACGCCGCAGCAGGCAAGGGCGGCTCCGGCCAAAAAGGCTGTACAAACCCTCGGCAGACGTAAAGAATAAAAAATCTGTGCCTCGGTTGTAGCAAGGTCAAAATCCTTCAGCGCAGAGACGGGGATTTTTATCGAGCCTGCAAACGGCGTAACCACCATAACCAGCAGGGCAAATAGAACTATTATTATAAATGCGGTATTTTTCTTCATTTTATGGTGAGCCTGTCGAATCCATCGATTATGTCCGGAACGATGATTTTTTGACCTGTCAGCGGGTGCCGGGCAAAGTCAAATTTTTTTGAATAAATTTTTTCGAGTATTTCTTCTTCCATAATTTCTTCAGGAGTTCCTTCGAAAACAATTTTTCCTTCTTTAAGTGCAATAATTATATCTGCGCTCAATACGGCGGAGTTCAGGTCGTGTGTTACGCAGACGATTGTCGTGCCGTAGGTTCTGTTTATTTTTGCCAGGAGATTGTGTATATCCCGCTGATGTTTATAATCGAGATGTGTGGCAGGCTCATCGAGCAGGAAGATTTCGGCCTGCTGTGCAAGTGCTGCGGCGATGCTGACCTGTTGTCTTTCGCCGCCGCTTAAGGTTGCGATGATTCTATTCGCAAAGCGGGCAGTCTGCGTCATTTCCATAGCGTGGCTTACAATCTCCTGGTCCTGCGGACTTACAATCGAAAAGGGACTCAGATGTGGATACCGTGCCATCAGGACAAACTGCCGAACCGTAAACGGTATCTCGGCAGGCAGGGCCTGCGGGACGTAGGTCAGTATTTTGGCAAGTTTTTTCTGCGAATATGTTTTTAAATTTTTACCTTTTATTTTTATTGAGCCGTAACAGTCGGTGATAATCCGGCTCAGGCAGCGAAGCAGTGTAGTTTTACCCGCACCGTTCGGCCCAACGATAAAGAACCTCTGTTTTTCAGTAACTGCAAACGAAATGTTTTGCAGTATCTGTTTTGCTGAAATCGCAAAGCCTAAATCTTCAGTTTCAATTACTGTCTGGTTCATTTTCTTCTAATTTCAGTTCCGGATTTATTATGCGAGCGATTTTTTCAAGCGTCAGTATGAATCTCGGCCCTGGTATCGCCGCATAATCTTCCGTAAAAACATATATTCTGTCATTCTTCACAGCGTCAATCTGACCGAAATTTTTCCATTGTTTTATTATTGTCTGGCTATCGATTTGGTTTTGCTTTTCGGGTAAGATATCAATAATTATTTCAGGATTCATCGAAATTACGGATTCATAGCTGACCGCAGGAAAAGCCACTGTGTCAGTATATGCATTTTGTCCGCCGGCGAGTTTAATCATCTCGCTGTAAAAGCCGTCATTGCCTGCTATATAAATATTTTCAGGCGGCTTATCCGCTGAATTTGAAGTCGTATGCCCGATACAAGTCAGAACACAGGGCTTGTCCTGTTTTTGCGTCTGCTGTGCGATATACTGCATTCTCTCGTTTAAACCGTTGACAAGCTGACGAGCCTTATCCTCTGCGCTGCAATATTGGCCGATTAGCAGAATCGAATCAAGAACGTCATAGATAGTGTTATGTTTTACTGCAAGAGTTTCTATGCCTAAGGCTGCAAATTTATCTTCGGGCTTGAGCATCTCATCAAAAACGATGACGAGGTCGGGTTTTGCCGCGACAATCGCTTCGTAGTTGGGATTCATCAATCCGCCCATCCGAGGCAGATTCTTTGCCTGCGGCGGCCAGTTGCAGAACTCCGATACGCCGATGATTTTATCGCCCAGTCCCAGCGCAAAAAGTATCTCGGTTGTGCTTGGTGCAAGAGAAACTATTCTGTTGGAGGATTTCGGCTGAAAGTCCTTAATGATGGTAACAGGCCGTTTTTCTCTTACGGCAAGGAATATTAAATAGGCGGCCAGTGCGATTATCAGAAGGAGAATAATTATTTTTGCCTTTTGTTTCATTTTCCAAAGGCTAATGTCAGGAGATAAGTTTTATTTTTGCAGCCGATTGTTGTCGGTAATTTTTAAGAAATTTCATCCAGTTGCTCAGGCCTTCGCGGTAAATCGACCCCGAGTACAAAAAACCGTCATTATGACTGCCGAAGATTTCGAGAAATTCCTTTGGTTCGTTTGCCGCCTCTTCGTAAAGGCGCAAACCGAATTCGAACGGCACAATCTCATCATTTCGGCTGTGAATAATAAGCACCGGACAATTGACCTGTTTAAGGTAATTACTTGTTTTAAAGCCGTATCTGGCGAACAGCCTTACCGGCATATACGGGTAAAACTTCCGGCCGATATCAGCGTAGGAAGTAAAGCAGCTTTCAATAATCAGTCCCTTTGCCTCGACGTTGCTGGCAAGATGAGCTGCGATGCTTCCGCCGAGCGACCAGCCGAAGATTATTATATCCTCAGGCTTAAGCTTCTTTTCCTTTATCAGCCAGTCGTAAGCGGTCTGTGCATCGATATATGTGCCTTCCTCGGTGGGTTTGCCCTGACTGGTGCCGTAGCCGCGATAGTCAAAAATGAGACAGTTAAACCCCAATTCATTAAAGATGTTTATTGAATCGAGCGTATAGGCAATATTTCCGCCGTTGCCGTGACAGAAAAGAATTGTAAACTGAGCGTCCTTTGCTGGGATATACCAGCTGCTAAGTACCAGATGGTCGGGCGTTTTGAGTTGAACCTTTTCGTACTCCAGCCCGATATCGCCGGGATTGTAAGGCACTTCTCTTGTCGGATAAAAGGTAAGCATCGGCTGCATGAAATACAGTACCAGACCCAGTCCCAGATACGCAATCAGCAGCAGCGAAATAATCGATATCAACATTTTTAGGAACCTTTTGCTGTATAGATACATATTAGGGTTCTTCACGCGGGCAGTATTTTAATTTGCCCCGTTCGGTAAAACAAGATAGAATTTGACATTATGATAAAAAGGCGAAAAACAATTACGGCAGCGGCAGGCAGCGTCAAAATCGGCTCAAGATACCCGCTCGTGATTCAGTCAATGGTCAAATTGCCCACGACGGATGTGGCCGATTGTGTAGCGCAGATAAATTCGCTTGCTGCGGCAGGGGCGAAGCTTGTCAGACTTGCCGTCCCGACTGCCAAAGATAGTATCGCCTTTGCAAAAATCGTCCAAAAAGTAAAAGTTCCGCTGATTGCGGATATTCATTTCTCTGCCGAAAGGGCGATTGAGGCAATCGAGGCAGGTGCTGCAAAAATCCGCCTCAACCCCGGCAATATAAGAAACAAAAACGATATTAACCGGATAATAGATTGTGCAAAATTGCACAAAGCTGCAGTCCGTATCGGCATAAATGAGGCAAGCATCCGCGACCTCCTGCGCGATACTCCGAAGCGTCAGCGAATAAACCTGATGATTAGGAAAATGCGAAATTACGTCCGGTTTTTTGAAAGAAGAGACTTTGACAATATTGTTTTAAGCATCAAAAGTTCCGATGTCGAAAGGACAATCGAATCGAATCAGGCTATTGCCGAAAAATTTGATTATCCCATCCATCTTGGCCTTACTCACGCCGGCCTTGCCGAAGATGCGCTCGTCCCTGCTTCAGTTGCACTTGGCACACTTTTACAGCAGGGCATTGGCGATACAATTCGAATCAGCATTGCAGGCGACCCTGTGCAGGAAGTTGAAATTGCAAAACAGATTCTTGTTTCATTGAGTCTTTATGAAACCAATGAGCCGCAATTGATTGTCTGCCCGACCTGCGGGAGAGTTCAGTGGGACTTAATCGCATTCGCACAGCGAGTGAAAAAATTCCTTGCAGAAGTTCATAAGCCTATAAGGATTGCAGTTATGGGCTGTATTGTTAATGGCCCCGGCGAGGCAGCCGATGCCGATTTAGCCGTCTGCGCCGCGGCTGGCAAGGGTTTTATCTACAAAAAAGGCAAAAAAATCGCCACCGTTAAACAGGAAAAACTTTTTAACGCTCTTAAAAAGGAATTAGCCACGGATTAACACAAATTATAATTTATCTCTGTGGCGGAATTACTTTTTGAATTTTTATACTTGTCCGCCGTAAGTTTACTGAAGGCGGATGTCATTTTTATTTTTGATTTTTGATATTTAATTTTAATTCGGAGGTATAAATTATGAACAAAAAATATTTTATTCTGTTTGCGTTATTGATTCTGTTGTGCGGTTTTGGTCAACCCCGCACCTTCGAATATTCAAATTTGAATCAACAGAAGGTGCGGGGTCAAAATACTGTTGCGCAGAAAGGGCCTATCCTGAGCGCAGTCGAAGGAGGTGAGAAAATGGCTATTTTAGTTACATCTCCGGCATTTAAGGAAGGCGGTATGCTCCCTGCAAAATATACCTGCGATGGTCAGGACATTTCGCCCCCGTTAAAGTGGCAGCAGGCCCCGCAGGACGTGAAAAGCTTCGCTTTGATTAGTGATGACCCTGATGCCTCTTTAGGGACCTGGGTCCACTGGGTAATGTGGAACATCCCGGCTGAGGCAAATGGATTGCCTGAAAACGTTCCGCCTAAAAAAGAGCTGCCGGATGGCTCGAAGCAGGGCATCAGTGATTTTCGACAGCACGGCTATAATGGCCCTTGTCCGCCGGGTGGGACGCACAGGTACTATTTTAAAATCTATGCTCTCGACCAGATGCTCAACCTGCCGGCCGCTTCCACAAAGCAGGATTTGCTCGAGGCTATGAAGGGCCATATCCTTGCCGAAGGCCAATTGATGGGCAAATATCGCCGGCAGTAATCGTTATGGTAATTCGAGGTTTAGCCCGCCATCTGTGTGGGCGGGGTTCGTCTTTCTGTTTAGGATGCCGGCGGGGTGCCGTTGCGAGGCGGTCGTAGAACGCCGTGGCAATCCCACTTTTTTCTACTTTCGATTGTCGATTCCCGATTTTCAAGCCACTCCTGCCCAAATCGAAATCGCTCAATAGGTGCGAGGTTTCCCTGCCACGTGAGGTGTAAAACTACCTCATCGGGGTCCGCCTAAGGCGGAATTGAAAATTATTTTTTCTGTCTGCTGAATTCTGTATTCTGAGTTCTTTTTTTATTAGCTATATTGTTTTTTGGTTCTGTAACTGCTCTGTCTGTCGTCGCGGTCATTCGGACTGTCTGCGGTATTGTTATCACGGACGGCTCTTTCAAATTTACCGAATATCATTCGGCCTGCCGACGTCTGCAGTGCGCTTGTAACGGTAATCTGGACCTTTTCGCCGATTCTGTTTCTGCCTTCCTCGACTACCACCATAGTCCCGTCGTCCAGATACCCTATGCCCTGCGTTGCCTCTTCGCCTGGCTTGAGGATTCGAACCTGCATCATTTCGCCTGGCAAAACAACCGTCTTTAGAGAATTGGCCAGGTCATTTATGTTAATCACGTCCACCTGGCGAACTTGAGCGACCTTGCTGAGGTTATAATCGTTGGTTATCAGCTTGCCGTCACAGCCTTTGGTAAATGCTATCAGCTTCTGGTCAACCAGAGCGTGCTCATCGACGCCGGGCGGGGGAGTATCGTCTATCTTTACCTCTATCACTTTGTTGTCCTGCAGCTTGTGAAGGACATCGAGGCCGCGTCTGCCGCGCACACGTTTGAGCTTGTCGGCTGAGTCGGCAATGAGTTGAAGCTCATTTAGAACGAACCTCGGCACGATAAGCGGTGCATCGAAGAGCTTGGTCTGGCAGATGTCGGCGATTCGGCCGTCAACTATCACGGATGTATCGAGTATCAGCGGCCTTATGCCTTTGCTCTGCCGGGAGAATTCTACGTAAGGAATAATAAATCGAACATCGTCTTTTGTGCGCATAATGAAGCTGATTACAAAATAGCAGATACAGATGCCCATAATCCATTTTGTAAGTTTCAGGTTGGTGCCGGCAAGACCGAGTTTGAAAACATCGTTGACCATATCCAGCACTAATGACAGTGCCCAGCTGAAGAAGATGCCGACGATAAGGCCGAAGAACACGCCGGCCAGCGCCCTCAATGAACTTTTTGGCAGCAGCCAGTCGATGAATAAGACCAAAACTGCCAGTGTAAGGCCGCCAATGAATACCACCCATATTTCATTTCGTGTAAGTGCTTCAGCTTCCTCCGGATTTGACATTTGAGATGTGATGCTCACAAAAAGAGCGGCAAATATAACTACAATGAAAATACCTCGGATAACGTGCAATAACATAAATGATACTCCAAAAAATTATAATTTTTTTATCTTAATATATTTATAATATCGACCGGTTCGACTTACAAATCCACGTTTTTCAACCTTACATGACATAATACGGCAAGGGCCCATAAAAGCTCTTTAGATTGTATAATTTTCGTTTCATACCTTTCATTTATAGGTACAAGATGGACACTGTCTCCTTCAGTTCGGAGGAGTTTACAGGTTACACCTATTGCTCCTGCCACGCTGGCTATTGCCGGCTGACCCTGCACCGCAGGCACTGAAGGACTTATAATAACAATATCACCATCGTTAATTCGCGGAGCCATACTATCGCCGTCTATCTGCAGGGCGAAACAACTGGGATACGACCGGGCCATGCCAGGACAGTCTATAAACTGACAGATTTCGTCGGAGCCGGCCTGAGCTGTCTGAATCAGACTGATTTGAGAATTGCCCAGCGCAGCAATTACCGACCTGGCCTGAAGGTCGGCAGAAATCCAGCCGTCCTGCGTCCTCACAATCGAACTGTTTATGTGCCTCGCTACAAGCCGCTCAAGCTTAGTCTCCATAACCTTTGAATCAGCCAAATTCGTTTCATCCCACATCCCTATCGGACCTGCAGCCGTTCGGCCAAGAATAGGTATCCAGCCGAGTTTTGTGCCTGATTCCGTGCGAGCAGTCTGTTTGCCTTCAATAGCATTCTTCTGCTCCATAAGCTCCAAAAAGGCGATTACCGCCTGCAAAGATACCGGATTTCCCGAGGAAAGCCTCCTGAGTTTTTCAAGAATCTCGCTAAATCTGCTGTCCCCCGCACTTGCTTTCGCAAGAAAGCGCAGGGGCTGAATTTCAGCAGATTTTCCTTCCTTTTGACCGGTCAAAAGCCAAAAAATTCCAACATTACAAATCCGACATATTTTTAAAAGTATCGGTATCGGCGGAACCCTGTCCTTTTCGTAATAGCTGTAAGTAGAAGGACTTATGCCGAGAGCCTCGGCAAATTTGCTCTTTCCCCGATTGCCAGCAGAGGCCCTGCGAAGCTCAACTATCCTGCCAATTAACGCCTTTTCTGAAAAAATTTCCATAAAATTACGCAAACGCGAAAATTTTTGTTGACAAATTCGCAAGTGCGAATATTATTGCGATTACTTTTTCGCAGTTTGTAAATAATAACACACTATACTTTTAAATCAATAGGTTGGCGAGGGAGTAATAGAAATGACAGGCAGGCATATAAAAGATGATTTGCCGAAGTCGAGCAATAAAGCCCAAAGGGGCGACAAATCGAGCCAAAAGGCCGCCAAGTCAGGCCGAAAGGCTATTAGCCCAGCTAAAAGCAAAATCAAAAATAATCTTATGAATTATACGAAACAGCTTGCCTCACTCGGCAATTTGCAACAGGCTATCGTCATAAATCTACAAAAAGAAATAGAAAATATAGAGTTGTAAGGTCCTGTAATGCCGCACCTATTTAAAAATTGCACTCAACCCCGCAGTAATGCACGGCGGGGTCAAGGTAAATGACAGATATTTGATTATTAAGAAGTTATATAATGCGCTCACCGGGTAAAAATGAAATAGGTGCGGCATAAACCTGTCGTGTGCGTGTTTATGGGGTGATTAGAGGGATTCGAGCTGTTTTTTGCGGTTAGCGGTTAAGGGGGTCGGCAATCAAGACGATACGATAATATAAAAGAGGGAAAATCAATGTTTTTGCTGAAGAAAATACTCGTGCTACGTAGTGAACTACGCAGAGTAGCAAAAGAATGTGGGTTGCATAAAAGGGATTCGAACAGGACCGAATTGTGCGATAAGATAAAGTGGTATCCGAGCAGCGGAGATGCACAATCGAGCCTCAACAGTTCCCGGCCGGCACAGGTGCCGCCACTGATGGTCCGCAGAGCGGCGTGGCGGAAGTAAAGAGGAGCCACGAAGACACCAAGGCACTAAAAAGCTTTGAGTTTTTAGTGTTGAATTTCGAGTTGTGGAATCCGCCGATGGCAGGCAAGAAATAACCAATAACCAAGATACAATCACCAAATAAATTCAAGTAACCAAAATTCAAATGTTCAAAACAACCCTTTTGAACTGAAAATTGATACTTGATAATTATCAAGTGCCGTGAGGCATCCCCTAGCGGACAAAGGTGAGGAGAAAAGAACTTAAAAGTTAAAGCTAAAAGCCCAAAACCAAAGCTAAAAATTTAAAACCAACGACGCGAATGTTTTTTCAACAGCCCAACTGTCCCTATTTATTCCTGGTTTATTTCGTTTATTTTTAATTTGTCTCCTATTCTTCTTCTTTTGGTTTTTTCAAAACAAATGCGATAGCAATGAATAATATCGCACAAACTATATCTATAGGTTGCCAAAATTCTCTTGAAAGATGTATCGGAGCAAAAGGATTAAATAAAATAGCAACGAAACCGAACAACCATACTGCCCAAACTTTTTGCCAGTTGTAAGCCATATAAGCTATATATACAGAAATGGCACAAACAATAAATCTGAGCAATTGATAATAGCCATAAGGCCAAGATGCTAACGCCCAAAGTAGCATTATTGCTGCAATAATTGCCGGTATCAGATGAGGTCGTTTCTCTAACATATATTTGCTCACTTAGAATATTCTCGATATAAGTTTAAATAATCCAAGACGCATTAAGTCAAACAAAAAAGCTGCTGTTAACCCGCCTAAATAAACTCCTATAAATGAAACAATTTTTATCAATACATTTTTACGTGCGAGTATTTCGCCACTAAGAATTTGATACATGAGATACATTGGATATCCGTAAATAAATAAACAAAGTATTTGAAAAATACTTGGCATATAATTGCCCTGCCAAGACCATTTAATAATTGGCACCAAGGCATAAACTATGCCTTGAATATATAAAGGACTAATAAGCCATAACCATGACCAATGAAGTGGTCGAATACCCAATATACTATTTTCTTTAAAGTCAGACTCTTGAGCCTCTTCACCTGCATATCCACCCAGTATGCTAAAATAAATAGAACCAGCAATAGATAATGGCAATATAATTTTCCAAGCAATGGGGCTTTCAACATTTATACCTATAGCGTTAGTATAAAAGACCCAGCAAGTTAATAACATGAAAATAATTAAGGGTAAGTTTGCTATACTTGCAACTAAAACACCCTTTTTCTTAGCAGTGGCACCAGCTAAAACTGCACTACAAAATGTTACAAAACAAAATGAGATTAAAAACCATATATAATGGTCACCCCATCCATATTCCCATACGGATTCTATCTCACCAATTTCTACCAGTTTTCTTGCTTTATCTGGTGATAGTGTGGCACCGATAACTTTGGTCATCGAACCCCATAAAATAAGCCAGTAAATAAAATATAAAAAAAGTGCTCCCGCATATCGCTTAACATTCATCCACAATGTCCAATCTCTTAATTCATTAGCAACTTGAAATATCATTGTGTCTTCAACTGATGTCCTCTTTTCATGCCCATAAACGAAACCACCCGCTACGAGAACAGTTAAAAATCCCCACAAAGCAATTTTGTAATATTTCTTTGCAAAAATAACGACTAGCCGTTTATTTGCTTCGTGACCACCCAGTTCGATAGCTTTCTTATACCAATTTCTGGCTTCTTCATAATTTTTGTCTACACCCCTACCAGTTTCATACATAAACCCGATTTTATACATGGCATCTTTATCGCCTGCATCTGCATCTCTGCGATATAATTCTATGGCCTTACCATACCATTCTGCGGCCTTATTGGCATCTTCAGTAACTCCTCGTCCAAAGTTAAACCTATCACCAAGTTCATACATTGCCTCAACATTCCCGGCTTGTGCGGCCTCGAGATACCATTCCACTGCAATATTGGAATCCTCAGCAACTCCTTCACCATAAGAATAAATCTCACCGAGTTTGAACATTGAATTTGCATCTCCCAGTTCTGCGGCCTTTGAGAACCACTTAATTGCCTCATTGTAATCCTGTGGGATTTCATCACCGTAGTAATACATTAAGCCAAGACTGTACTGAGCATATGATTTCCCCTGTTCAGCGGCCCTTGTAAACCACTTTACAGCTTCATTGGAATCTTGCTGAACACCTTCCCCGTAACAGTACATGAGACCAAGATTGAACTGAGATTTTGCGTATCCCTGCTCAGCGGCCTTTGTGTACCACTTGAAAGCCTCATTGTAATCCTGCGAGACACCATCACCTTCGCAGTATATATTGCCAAGTTTGTTCTGGGCATTTGGGTCACCTCTGTTTGCGTTGTCGATGATGGACTGTAAGTAGTACGAAGATACTGGGACTGAATTGGGCTGTTCGGGTAAAGCGGCATAGGCTGGACTGATTGCCAATAAGATAAAAGAAAGGAGCGTCGTTAACTTGCCGCGCATTGTTTATTCTCCTTGTTTTTCATATTGGGGGAATTGTAGCGTTAAGAAGGGCAAAAGTAAAAAGGAAAATCCGTCAAGGTTATTACCCCGCGCTGACGTCCCGATAAGTTGGGATCTCCACTGCGTTTCGACTTGGGATCTGAACCCTGCACCTATTGACCGATTCTGATTTGGGCAGGGGATTCGAGGACAATTTCCGGGCGGCCTTGATAGGCAGTTATAAAGCCAGTGATTTCCACAGTTCTTCCCGTGTACTGCTGCGGATTAGGAAATTTAGAAGCGTTTGAGCCAAAAATTACGGCATTAAAGGGACAAGTTTTATAATCGGGACAGAAATTTAGAAATATAGTGCCTTTTTGAGAAGTATAAACATGGTCCACTGTGCCGATTACACAGGCATATTTGCCGAGGTAATTCGGCGCTTCAGTGTAGCTGATGCGTATGGAAGACGGCTGCACTGGTTCGGCTGCTCTGGGTGATTGCTGGCTTTCAAAGGCGGCGGGTGGAGCGGCAGAAGGCGGTTTGCGGGAGAGCCAGATTGAGGCGGCAATTATAAACGCTGCAACGATAATGGTTATGGGTATTTTGTTTTTCTCAAAAAAATCTTTCATATAATATCTCCTTGTCCTTAGATGGAAGGAAATTATAAGGCGGGAATGAGGGAAAAGGCAATTCAATTTAAGATTGAAGAATGAAGATTTTTATGATAAAATTCGAATGGTCAGGAAAGGAACGAACAAATGGCGAAAAAAACAGATTTAATAAGCTACTGCGGGCTTTATTGTGCAACGTGTCCGGGATATACTCAAATCCCAGCTAACCTTGCAAAAGAACTGAGGGCAGCACTTAAAAAGGGGAAATTCGATAAGGTTGCCGATTTTCTTGCAAAGATGCCGGCCTTTAGCGCGTTCAAATACTATAAGCAAGGATTCGAATTATTAGGCGCAATAACAAAGATGCGCTGCAAAGGCTGCAAAAACGGCGGAGGCGGGCCTGGCTGTAAGATAAGAAAATGCGCGAAGCAAAAGGAATTGGCCGGATGCTGGCAGTGCGAGAAGATGGAGACCTGCGGGAAGTTCAAAATCCTCGAACAAAGCGGCGATAAAACATATCTTAAAAATCTGCGAATGATTCGAAGATTAAGGCCTGCGGGATTTGTGAAAGAAACCGGCAAATAAAAACCCCTTTATCAAGGGGTAAAACAACCCCTATCAGTCCTGTCCAGATAATCAAATTTGCACAAGTTTTTTCTTGCGCGCTTTAGAAAAAATAAAAAATTTTTCTCCTTCTCCTACAAGCACTTATAAATTTCACCCCTGAAATTTTTGACGAAAATTCGTCAAAAACGCGCAACTTTTTCCTATATATGGAGAGCCACTAAGGCACTAAGGCACCAAGGCACGAAAATAATTTGAATTTTGAATTTTTAATGTTTAATTGCCCCCGACCACAGGTGTCGGGGCTAACCAGCGGGAGATAAGACAATTAGAATCGGCCTTCACATAAAAGTTCATATCCCTGCGATTATAGAACGGCTAATCGTGGCAACGGCATTTTGGCATCGGCGAAAACGCTACGGCTTTACCTTCAGGAAAATTAAACTTACACAAGGCAAATACGCGATTGTCGATGCCGAAGATTTCGAAGAATTAAACAAATACAAATGGTTTGCAAATAGATGTCGAAATACTTTTCACGCCCGGCGAGTAATATACATCTGCGGCAGAGTTAAAGTTATCCATATGCACCGGCAGGTAATGAAATACGACGGCGAATTATTCATCGACCATAAGAACCGAAACGGGCTCGATAACAGAAGAGCTAATCTGCGAATCGCAACGGCTGGGCAAAATAACGCCAACAGCGTAAGAAACCTTAGCTGTAAAAGCTCAAAATACAGAGGAGTCTGTCGCAAAAAGGGATGCAACAAATGGCTGGCCAGCATAAGATATCACGACAGACATATACATCTGGGATACTTCGAAAATGAAATAGACGCAGCAAAGGCTTATGACGAAGCGGCGAAAAAATATCATCGGGAATTTGCGATGCTGAATTTTAATAGGGTGTAGGGTATAGGGTTTAGGGGGCAGGAGAGCAGGGGAACAGGATTACGGGTTATGCGGTTCAACAATATTCCGCCTCGGCGGATAAATGTGCGCTGCCGGGTAAACCTTCGGACGCGACGCTACTTTGTCAAGAAGCTGCCGCTCAAAAACGCCAAATCACTGTGATTACAAAATGTCCAACTTCAGGATTTGGCTTCTGAGACTGCGGTGCAAAAACTGCACCAAAAATCAGGAATTACAGTGTGGTACTGGTACTGAGAGAATCAGGAACTTCTCTTTTTCGCGTAGCATCCTTTACAGTAAACCGGCTTGCCTTCCTTAGGCTGGAAGGGAACTTCGCACTCCTGTCCGCACTCTGCGCAGGTGGCTTTGTACATCTGGCGCGGTCCAAAATCTCGTCTCGGACCACCCTTGTTAAAGTCTCTCACGTGTCTTTCTCCAAATTGATATAAAAATGGTTAAAACGTTACAAACCGATAAATATAACAGGAGTGCAGCCTATTGTCAAGACAGATTTTAAAAAAAAATTTATAGCCGCCAAGACATCCGCCTTCGCCCCACCTATGGTGTCCCAAAGGGACTAAAGGGGCTTCCGTCTTCGCCCCTAAGAGGCTACGACGGACAAGATGGCGGACAGGCTCCGGCACAAGGGAAGTTTTGAGTTTTTAGTTTTGAGCTGCGAAGCCGCATTCGGCAAAGCAGGATTTATAACCTTTAAACCGTATTGAATTTTGCACCGTATTATGTTATAATAAATTTATATATAAAACCTTATGGAGACCTTAAACTTAATTGGAGAAATTACGGGAAAATATAGCGGTAAGAAGGGAAAAGGCCATACTTGTAGGGGCTTTATTTAAAAATACCTACGCAGATAACCTCGCAGAACTGGCGGCACTGGCTGAAAGTGCAGGGGCTATAATCGTTGACAAACTCCAGCAAAAAGTCACCCGCATCCATCCTGCAACCTACATCGGCAGCGGGAAAGCTGAAATGATTCGCCAAAGGGCAAAGAAAACAAAGGCTGATGTCATTATCTTCGATAACGACCTTTCGCCGGGACAGATTCGTAAGCTCGAAGAAATTATAGAGGTAAAGGTCATCGACCGCAGCGAACTGATTCTCGATATCTTCGCCACCAGAGCACAGAGTAAACAAGCCCAATTACAAGTTGAGCTTGCTCAGCTCGAATATACCTATCCAAGACTTGCGAGGATGTGGCCACACTTAGATACGGTAACTGGCGCAGCAGGCGGGCCTGCAGCAGGAGTTGTCGGCGGCATAGGCACCCGCGGAACAGGCGAAAAACAACTCGAAATCGACCGCAGAATAGTCAGCAAAAGAATAATAGAACTGAAAAGAGAACTTGCCGAGATAGACAGCAGAAAGGTAAGAGAAATAGAGGCGAGAAAAGGAATGTTTAAAATCTGCCTTGTCGGATACACAAACGCCGGCAAAAGCACTCTCTTAAACGCACTTACAGACGCGGATGTCTATGTGGCGGACAGACTGTTTGCGACACTTGATACGCGGACAAGGCAATGGACGGTCGGAGGCGGACAAAAGGTGCTGCTGAGCGATACGGTGGGATTCATAAGAAATCTGCCACACCAGCTCGTAGCGTCCTTCAAGGCAACGCTCGAAGAGGCGGTCAACGCTGATTTGCTGCTGCATATCGTCGATGTCTCAAGCAGCGATGCCGAAGAGCAGGCCGAAAATGCAAAAAAAGTGCTCGATGAAATAGGATGCAAGGGGAAAAATATCCTTGTTCTGCTCAATAAGGCTGATATTGTAAAAAATCAGCCACAGTTCGAATTTCTTCAGACGATATATCCTGATGCCATAAGCATTTCTGCAAAGACCGGTATGAATCTTGACGTGCTGAAAGAAAAAGTGCTCGAGATTTATACCGGCGGAGAAGTGGTTTTGAGAGTAACTGCAAGCGCTGCCGACGGCAGGATTCAAAGCTATCTGAAATCAAACGCCGCCGTACTGCAGCAACGATTTACCGACAGCACTGTTGTTGTCGATGTAAGGCTCGGCAAAAACAGGATGGCGGAGCTTGAGAGATTCCGGCCTGTCAAAATAGAACAAATCGATGAACCCCCAACACCCTTCGACTGCGTTCAGGACAGGTAAAGTTGGGGGCTTTTGGTCATTTAATTTTATTGAAAAAGGTCATTTCTCCGGTTTAAATAATCACTATGAAAAATATCTCAATCATAGGCGACGGCGCGATGGGCAGCGTTTGCGCTATTCTGCTCTGCCAAAAAGGCTTTGCCGTCCGTGTGTGGGGCTACGATGCAGAACAACTTGCTCAAATTGAAAAAAGAGGGGAAAATTTCAAGTTCCTGCCCGGATACAAACTGCCAAAATCGCTTATCTTCGAGTCGGATGATTCCAAAATCCTCAAGAACGCTGAGATTGTCATCTCGGCAGTGCCGTGCCAGTATATGCGAAGCGTCTGGCAGAGATTGAAAAATTATGTGAATGCTGCTGTGCCGATAGTCTCTGTAACGAAAGGTATTGAGAACGGTACACTGCTGCGGCCGAGCGAAATACCGGCAGATGTAATAAATAAAAACATCAAGGTCGTTGCACTTTCCGGGCCCACGATAGCAGATGAGCTTATAAGGAAACTGCCGGCAACCGCAACGGCTGCTTCTATTGATGAGCGGCTCGCAGGAATAGTGCAGGAAATCTTCAGCACACCGTATTTGAGGATTTACCGAAACAGTGATATCGTCGGCGTTGAACTGGCAGGGGCAATGAAAAACGTTATAGCTATTGCTGCCGGCATCGTCGACGGAATAAAAGCAGGAGACAATGCAAAAGCAGCACTGCTGTGCAGAGGATTAGCTGAAATCACACGATTAGGAATCGCAATGGGCGCAAAAGAACAGACTTTTGCAGGTCTGAGCGGACTGGGAGACCTGGTTACCACGTGTATATCGCCAATGGGAAGAAATAGAAGCTTCGGACAGAGAATCGGCACAGGCGCAACCGTTAGACAGGCTCTTGAAGCAACCGAATCGGTTGTCGAAGGCGTGGATACATGCAAATCCGTTATCGACCTTGCACACAAGTACGCTGTCAATATGCCTATAACCGAGGCTGTTTATCAAGTTCTGTTCGAGGGGAAAAGCGTATCAGCCGCGATTGAAGAACTTATGGCAAGAAAACTCAAAGCAGAATAAGTGCTTTTATAAGTCGTATTTTCCAAACCGCGACCTACAGTTTTCAGAGGATGATTTTTTCGGACTCTACGTATTTTTTGGCTCTGTCAGGATTTATTTCTTATATTTTATCAAGGGCAGAGAATGAAGTGCCCGCTCCGATAAGTATCCACCTCAAATTTGCCCCAATGGAGAATAAGGTGTTTAAATTATTCGCACAAAAGACGTTTCCAATAGGCGTTGAGATGACCGCAAAGTTCGTAAGGATGGCGCAACTTGGCTTGGCAGGAGAGCAAATAAAATTTGTTGCAGGCGGAAGCGAACCACTGCCGGACGGAATTGAACCGTACAGCGGACAGTGGCAGAGATGTGCAATAGAGGCCATCAGGAACATTTATTCGACGTCGCCATTCAAATCAAAAAACGTCGTAACCGTTATGCCATCAAGCGATGTGTTCAGTAAGGAGATAAGAAAGAGTTTAAGTGAGGCAGGCTCGGCAGAGATTATAAACGCCGAGGCAAAAAAACTGCTGCCCAGCAGCACCGAAGGGGCTCTGGTAAAACACATCATTCTCAACGAGAACAAAAATTCCTCAGATGAAAAAGATATATTGATTCTTGCCGCAGAAAAGTTCAAGGTCGAAAGGTATCTGGCAATATTTGAAAAGGCCAGATTGAATGTAAAAGCTGTAACCATCTGGCCGATTGTACTGGTTAATTGCTGTGTAAACATTTTCAGCAGGAGAAGAACAGATGCTGATACTGTTGTTCTGCTCGTAAATGCTACGGCAACAGACTGCAATATTGTTATCTGCCGACAAAGAAATATCCTTTTTGCAAGAGTAATACCGTTCGGAATCAGCGCTATTGCTGAGCCGGATAATGCGGAGAAACTAACTTGCGAAATTGAGGCATGCATCAGATATTTTCAAACCACTGTCAAAACAGCCGATGTAGGAAGAATTATCCTGCTGGCCAATGAAGAAATCGACCAGAGATTTGCTCGGTGTGTGCTTGCTATTGCAAAAAAACATGCTCTGCCCGCCCATATCGGAGATGTGTTTGCGGCAGTAACAAATGCCGATACATACAGACGAGGTATTGACGGCAGGGGGGCAGAAGACGACTGGACCACACCCTTCGGACTAAGTCTGTTAGATTATTTGCCACAGCGTCGGCCTGCAGCGGGTTCTTCGCCGACGGGCGAGCGATTGCCAGACCGGCGGCTCATCGCGGCAGGCGTCGCAACGGGCAGGAACAAGGAGTAATAAAATGGACAGGATTGATTTTGTGCCTGAAGATTATATACAGCGAAAAGAATCGCACAGGGCCAACTTCTTTTACCTGGCACTTGTGGGAATTATAGCAGCGACGGTCCTGGGGACATACGGTGTTATCAAGGTTCGACAGAAGGCGGTAGAAAAAGAGAGCAAGGCCGTAGATGAAAGAATGGCAGTAGTACAACAGTCAATAAAGCAGCTTGAGAGCCTCCAGAACCAACGACAGGAAATGATGAAAACAGCTCTGCTTGCCGCTGAACTGATTGAGCCGGTGCCGAGAAGCTTAATCCTGGCTCTTCTGACCAATGCACTGCCGGACGGTGTTTCGCTGGTGCGAGTCGAAGTTGTGCAGAAAAAATCGCAGCAGACACCTGCTGCTACCAAGGCTTCAAATCAATATGAGGCGGCTAAAATGGCAGCAGAGCAAAAAACTCATGACCAGGATTATGTAACCGAGCTCGGGATAGAAGGACTTGCAGCAAGCGATATCGGCGTTGCCGATTATATCGCATCCCTGTCAGAAGCAAAACTGCTTGAAAATGTCTGCCTTGTACAGTCAATGCAGAAAGAACTTGATAATACGAGCTACAGACAGTTTAAGCTCACGGCCCAGCTTCGCAGAAATCCGGCAATTACTAATGAGGATGTTGACAGAATCAGCAATTTTAAGCCAATAAAGAGCGGAATTTAATATTTGAATCGAATATGAAAAGTAATTTAAGAAAACTTGTTTTGTTTGTGATGATGCTCAGCCTGTCATGGTTTGCATATGCTTATATGATAAAGCCTGCAAATGCCTCCATTAAACAACAGAGAGAGCAGATGAACGCCAAGCTCGCAAAACTTAACGAGCTCGAAAGGCTCAGCAGCCAGGCCGGCGATATCGGCAAACAGCTTTCAAAACTTTCAGAGGCGGTAAAGTTCTTCCAGAATAAACTTCCGCTGGAGAGCGAAATCCACAAGGTACTCGAAAGTATCACATTGATTGCGCAGAAACAAGGGCTCGCGGCCGGAACAATCACAGCTCTTAAAGCCAAAGACTGCAACGGCTATATCGAACAACCGCTGAAAATGGAACTTACCGGCAACTTTTATGCCTTTTATTCGTTCCTCCTCGAAGCTGAAAAACTGCCGAGAATTGTCAGGGTCAGAGAACTCGAACTGAAAAAAAATGATAAGAATCCAGACGAACTAAAAACAAATCTTGTTATAAGTGTCTTTTTTAGTACCTGAAAAAAAATGACTCTACCTGAGAACCTAAATGACGATAAAAAGGAGTTAAACAGCCAGCAGGAGAAAGCCGAGATAATCGAGCCGGCTGTGCAGGAAAAAAACGTCAGGCTAACAACGTTTATTCTCCTGGCAGCCATCGCGGCAGTCTTAGCAACTATCTGGCTTATTCACAAGAAAGCTGCACCGGCAAAAACAATCGCTGCCACTGGTGACCAGCAGATGGCGATAGAAACTGCAATTGTCCAGCTTACAGGGATGAGTACCGAAAATGTCTGCCAGGTTGACCAGCTTGTCAAAAAGTTTTATGAGTTCGCTGATTTCGGACAGGTAGACCCTAAGCAATTCAGGAGAAATCCATTTAATTTCTACTCCGCTGCATCGGATATGGCAACCGACCCTTGTGCATTAAAAGAGAACGATAGTGGCATAAAAAGTAATGCACAGAAGATGCAGCTTCAGAGCATTCTCCAGTCAAAATACGGCAACTGCTGTATGATAGACGATACACTGCTGTACAAGGGAGATAAAATAAACGGCTTTGAAGTTGCGGAAATCGGCGCCGACTTTGTCCGATTGGCGAGGCAGGGACATAATGAAACTTTATATTTGCAGACAGAATGAAAGAAAAAGTCAAAAAACATACTGACCCGAAGAAAATAAGCTATGAGGATGTAGAACATTGCGGCTCGGTACAAAACTGGGGTGACGGAGTAGCAGGACTTACAGCGCTTTATTCGCCACAAATTGAAACAAAAAACACCGACGGCATGTGTGTTCGCGACGTCGCAGATACGCTCGTCGGAATGGGCAGACTGACAAATGACCAGCTCTCAGAGGTCAGAGGCGCACAACTAAAGAATGTTTACGCCGATACTGCTGAAATTCTCCTGCGGCTCGGATTTGTCGACAACGAGGATATCCTTGCAGCCAGAGCACACATGTATGGATTCGAGTTCAGACATATAAAACCCGAACAGGTTGATAAAGACGCCTTCGCGAAACTTGACAGAGATTTTATCGTTAGTAATAAAATTATGCCGATTGCCCTGGAGGATAATGTCCTGACCGTTGCCACGGCGGCACCGGAAAATATCTTTGTACTCGACGAGGTGAAACAGCGTACCGGCTGTGATATTCACGTTATCGTATGCAGCGTTGAAGACATTGAAAAGGCAAATGCGGCTCTGGGCGGAAAAGACTTTGATTACGGCGTTGAAGACCTCGTACACGATATTGCCGATGTCGAGGTTGTTGAGCAGGTGCAGGATAAAATTGAAGACCTTGAAAAGATGGCTGGCGAGTCGCCGGTAATAAAATTCGTAAATTACCTCATCAGTCATGCGATACGGGAAGGAGCCAGCGATATTCATATCGAACCAAAGGATAAAGAGACAAAAATCCGATATAGAATCGACGGAGTGCTGTTCGAGGAAATGACGCCGCCGGCTCATATGCACGCGGCAATCGTATCGCGGCTGAAAATCATGAGCAACCTCGATATCTCAGAAAGACGCCTGCCACAGGACGGGAAAATCAGCGTTGTCGTTGCCGGCAGAGGAATCGACTTGCGTGTATCATGTCTGCCGACCACGCACGGCGAAAAAGTCGTGGTAAGAGTACTCGACAGCAAATCAATCCTCAAAGGACTTGATTCTTCGGGTATGTCTGAAGCGGTTCTGGCGGAGTTTGCAAAACAGACACACAGGCCGAACGGTATACTGCTTGTTACAGGTCCGACAGGAAGCGGAAAAAGCACAACGCTCTATTCGGCTCTCGGGCTGATGGATGGAAAAAAGCTTAATATATCAACCGTCGAAGACCCGGTGGAATATGAGCTTGAGTTTGCAAATCAGGTTAATGTCAACGACCGAATCGGAATGACTTTTGCCGCGGCACTGAGAAGCCTGCTCAGACAGGACCCGGATATTATAATGGTCGGCGAAATCAGAGATACTGAAACGGCGCGCATCGCAGTGCAGGCAGCACTTACAGGACATCTTGTCCTTTCAACTCTGCATACAAACGATGCGCCGAGCTCCATCGCAAGACTTGTAAATGTCGGCGTAGAACCTTATCTGATATCCGCATCCCTCAATGCCGTTCTGGCACAAAGACTTGTTCGAAAAATATGCCCAAACTGCAGAGAGCCGTATAAAGCGCCTGATAATCTGGGAAAATACATTGCTCAAGCCGAGATTCAATCGGAAAGATTATTCCACGGCAAAGGCTGCGATGAGTGTAGAAACAGCGGATATTTCGGCAGAACGGGGATATATGAACTGCTGGTCGTAAATGAGCAGTTCAAGGAGATAATAAACAAAGACTGCTCGGCCAGCTATATAAAAGCCACTTTTGAAAAGACCGGAGCAGCAACACTGTACAAGGATGGTATGGAAAAAGTCCGGAAAGGCATTACAACCCTCGATGAGGTCCTTCGCGTAACAGAGGCCTACGAACAGGAATCACATCAGGATTCGACAGATAATATATAAGTAAGACCGATGAAAGGCATTATATGAGCAGTGAATTTAAAAATAGCACAACCGCAGTAGTCGATAAGGCCGACGAGAAATTGGATGTAAAACATTTACTCGGCGCCGCTATACAGGCTGGGGCAAGCGATGTGCATATCAATGTCGGTCTGCCGGTCGTTATGAGAATCAATACAGAGCTTGTTACGACGGAGACCGAACCAGTCAGCGCTGAAAAAGTCAAAAGGATGCTGCTTGAAATGATAGGCACTGAGAGATTTGAGGCCTTTGAAAGAAGACGCGACTATGATTTTTCGACAAGCCTCGATGACGGAAACAGGTTCAGAGCTAATGCACATTATCAGAAGGACTCAATCGCTCTTTCGTTCAGGCTCATACCAAATCAGATACCGGATTTAAGTCAACTGCATCTGCCGGCTATTGTCGCAGACCTGGCCGTGCTGCCGAGAGGGCTGGTACTGGTTACAGGACATACAGGAAGCGGAAAAAGCACGACACTTGCGGCAATGATAGGCTTAATCAACTCCACCCGGCGAAAAAGAGTAATCACTCTTGAGGACCCCGTTGAATATGCCTTTGAAAATAATCTGTCAATGATTGAACAACGCGAAGTAGGTTCTGACTGCCCGGACTTTGCTTCGGGGCTCAAACATGCGCTCAGGCAGGACCCGCAGGTGATACTCGTAGGTGAAATGCGAGACCTCGAGACGACAAGCGCTACCATTACCGCTGCGGAGACAGGCCATCTGGTATTGAGTACACTGCATACGATAAATGCCGCGCAGACGGTTGAACGAATAATAGATATTTATCCGGCTCAGCAGCAGAGCCAGATTCGCACGATGCTGGCAAACACCTTACAGGCAGTTGTCTCGCAGACGCTTTTCAAAAGAATCGACCAGCCCGGGATGGTGCCGGCAGTCGAGATACTGCTGTGCAACTCCGCTGTGCGAAACTGCATCAGGGAAAACAGAATCTACGAGATTCCAAATATCATTTCAACATCCCGCAGAATCGGTATGCAGGATATGGACACCAGCATTGCTGAAATATATTTCAAGGGCTTTATCGAAAGAAATGATGCTATAGGCTGCTCGACGCATCCGCAGAAGATGGAAAAGACGCTGGTGGCTGAGAACCGTGCAAACTTTCTGAAAAATCAGCAGACTTCGGCGAGCTCAGTCGAGCCGAACCTGAAATCAGACAAAGGATAAAGTTATGGCAGCTGTTATAACAGCGGAAAAGATATCGGCACCGGAAAGCCGAACTCCCAGTGTTTCAAAACAACCACTTTTTAAGCAAATGTCAGGGTTCAGCGTTGAGTTCGGGCCATCTCTGAAGGACGTTCTGAACTTTACCAATCAACTGGCGATAATGGTTAAAGCCGGCATCGCTCTGCCTGAAGCGATGGAATCAATCGCAGTGCAGGTCGAGAATAAAAAATTCAGAAGAATCATTTTCGACTTAAAAAACAGAATTGAGGCAGGCGAGAGCTTTTCACAGGCACTTGCAAAATACCCCGATGTGTTCAGACATTTCTATGTAAATATGATTGCCGCTGCGGAATTGAGCGGTTCGCTGAGTATGATGCTTCGTAAACTGGCAGATTATATCGACCAGGAACTTCAGACCCGCTCGCAGGTTGTCGGAGCGATGATATATCCTGCCATCATCGCCTTTATGGCTGTAACCTGCACAACTTTTTTGCTGGTATTTGTGCTGCCCAGATTTACAGGCATTTTCGCCGGCAAGGAACATATGCTGCCAAAACCAACCATTATAATAATGGCGGTCAGCAGCTTTTTGAAACATTACTGGCCAGGCGTCCTTGCCGGTCTGGCTGTTCTAATCGGCGGGTTTGTTTTCGGAATTCGTACAAAGGTCGGACGTTTCTGGTGGGATAAGGCAAAACTCGTCCTGCCCCTGATGAAAACACTGTGCAACTGCCTTTATATCACCCGCTCGTTTCATGCAATGGGTGTGCTTGTTAATGCCGGCGTGCCGATTCTCGATACGCTGGCAATAACCGCCCAGGTCAGCGGAAACATACATTACAAAACAATGTGGTATACTGTACACACATCAGTAAAACAGGGCAAAAAGATTGCACAAAGCTTCGGGCCAAAGCCGCTGCTGCCGAGCTGTGCAATACAGATGATTCGTAGCGGCGAAGAATCAGGAACCCTCGGACAAGTCCTTGAGGACGTCAGCGAATTCTACTCCAGACAACTTAGCGCTACCATCAAAATAGTAACAAGCATGATTGAACCGATTATGATTATCATAATGGGACTGCTGGTAGGATTTATCGCAATGGCAATCGTCCTGCCGATATTCAAGATGTCGAGAATGGTGGGACATTGAAAGACATTTAAAATTTAAGATTGAAAAGTGAAGATTTTAAAATGCCTTCGAAGATATACAGTTTTAAAAAGGGATTTACCCCCACACCAATTTGCATTGTAGCAGCAAAGCATAAAAAAATGCTCGAAACTACTTTGGCCGGTCTTCAAAAGGCTCGACCGAAGTGTAAATTGGTGTGGGGGTTTACTCTTATTGAGGTTCTGATAGTGGTGGTTTTGCTTGGGCTGGCTATGGCGGCTATCGTGGCTTCAAACGTAGCTTTCACACAGGCAACGGCTCAGGCAGCACAGCTTTCAACGGCGGAATTTCTCATAGAACAGATTCGCGAACTTACGGCACTATTGCCGGCCAGAGACCCACAAACCAGCAAGGAGGTATTCGGGCCGGAAGAAGCAGACATCGTCTCGTACGATGATATTGATGATTTTGACGGGGCGGTCTTCAATCCTGTTATAGATTGCCAGCGAAGACAGTTAACAGGTTTTTCAGACTATGGCCAGATTGTTACAGTTGAAAATGTAAATGCCAGTAACTTTCAACAGGTAGTCGCAGACCACAGCAGCGATTTTATACGTGTAACAATAAAGATACTTTATGGAAACTGTGAAATTATGAGTACAAGCTGGATAAGAAGCGCTGATTAAAAAAAATATGAAAACCTGTAAATTGAAATCAGCTTTTACGCTTGTTGAATTGCTTATTTGCCTTGCGATAGTCGGAGTTGTTCTGACTGCCGTTGCGATTGCTCTTGATGCGTGTGTCGCAAATTATGAAGCAAACAAGAATATGTCGGATTCGGTTATAAAGGCCAATCAGGCACTTTCGAGGATAACTGCCGATTTGCGATGCGCAATTGCTGTTGAACAGACCGAGCCGAATAACCAGTGCACAATGTTTATGGCAACAGGGGATAATATTAAATATCTTTTCAGCGGAGGAAAACTTTACCTTGTCAAAAGCGGCAATTCATATAAGCTTTGTGAAAATATAAGCTCGGCTAATTTTGATAGAACGGTCGGTGTCAACAGCCTTGGGGAGCAATGCATCAAAAGCGTGCAGATTACACTAAGAGTCGGCTCCGGCAATTATGCATGGGATGCCTGCGCTGCTGTTGTAATAAGGCGCAATCTATAGATTAGATATTGTCACACAGATAGCCGCCGTCTATCGGAAGTGTAATACCGGTAACAAATTCGGCAGCATCGGAAGCGAGAAATATTGTCGCACCAATCAGATAATCCGGCTGACCAAACCCGCCCAGAGGAGTCTTTGCAAGAACGTCTTTGCCTCTCTGAGTCGGCGTACCATCATCGTTTAACAAGAGTTTCCTATTCTGCTCGGCAATGAAAAAGCCCGGCGCAATTGCATTTACCCTTATGCCATATTTTGCCAGTTCCTTTGCGTGGCCCATCGTCTGATTCATAACGGCTGCCTTGGCTGATGAATATGCCCATATTCCTGAGAGAGGATTGTAGCCTGCCATCGAAGCGATGTTAATAATGTTGCCTTTGATTTTGTTGTCTATCCAATACTTTGCCACGTGCTTTGTCGGCAGGATACAGCCTGCGAGCAAATTAAGCTTCCAGACAAATTCGAAATCCTCGGTCTTTACATCAACAAGAGGGCCTTTGCCGCGATTGCCGCCGGCACCATTTAGAAGAATTTCGGCAGAACCATAAATTTTCACTGATTTTTCCAGAGCCTTGGCGATGGAGTCCTCCTCCATCAGATTTACTTCAACGAAAGAGGCCTTTGATTTGTCGCCGCAGGCTTTGGCTATAAGCTGAGCTTTTTCCTTCATCGCATCAGGTCTTATATCCCAGAGTATCACATTTGCACCCGCACAGGCGAAGCCTTCGGCAATTGCACTGCAAAGGATTCCGCCGCCGCCGGTTATAATCGCTGTTTTGTTGCTAAGAGCGAACTTTTTGTCGAGATAAGACATTTTTTTACTCCTGTTCCTAAATCTGTTTTTTCAAGAAGATATATTAAACTTCTTCTGCCAAAAAATGCAATCGAAATTCGTCAAAAGAAAGCCTTTTTATTATGGCGATTTTGTGTTATAAAATCTGCGTCAACAACAGGAGGTAATTAAAATGTTTGTAGTCCATATATATGTTCAGGTAAAGCCGGAATATATCGAAGCGTTTAAAAAGGCGAGCATCGAAAACGCGCAAAACAGCGTAAGTGAGCCGCTTATAACGCGTTTTGATGTTCTTCAGCAGTCTGACGACCCGACGCGGTTTGTTTTTGTCGAAGCATATTTAGATGAAAGCGGCGTTGCACAACACAAACAGACAGCCCATTACAATAAATGGCGAGAGACTGCTGAGAAGATGATTGTCGGCGAAAGAACGAGAACAAGATACAATCCGGTTTGGCCAGAGAGATACTAAAAGAAATTCAAAAATCAAAAATTAAAATGCAAAATTGTGGAATCCGCCAAGGGCGGATGGGGCTGTTTTTTATTGAAGGCAGGTAAAATTATCTTGTTGCACAGTTTGCCTGTTGTATAATTATTAGGAGAGGTTGTTCTCTTGATTTGCCGGCAGTTTAAATTGTAAAACGGCAGAAGTGTGATATTATATAGAAACCATATAAACCATAGTTAGCCCCAAGGAGCGAAAAAATGAAAAATTTTTTATCAATTACTATTTTACTTTATGCTGGTATTGCTTACGGCCAAGACGACCCAAATGCTTTAAGTGCCAAAATCGCACAGCTTGAAAAAACTATAGCCAGACAAGAACGTATTATAGAAAAACAAAAGACCAAGCTTGAGGAGCAGGAAAGGGAAATAAAAAGATTGCTTGCCTTGTGCAAACAAAATGGAATTGAAACAAATCCCCCAAAAATAGCAAAGCGGCCAAAAGATGATGGAATTGCTAAAACATTCCATTGGCCTTTTTTAGAAGTAGGGCAAATAGCTTATTTGGGTAGAGGATATAGTTTGAAAATTATACAAATAATAGATAAGCAAAACGCTATAGTTGATTTTTGTTGGACATTTATACCTCAGAAGTCAGACCACAATGATTATGGTAGCCTTTACCGTTGCGAAACAGTTTGGGTTAAAGGAATTAGTACGGCTAATTTAGTTGATGGCGGTTATATTAAGACCGATAAACCCCTCAAAATCACCGGCACAAAGACTTATAATACAGCAGCTGGAGGGACTAAAACAATTTTTTTTATCGGGCCTTACGAACCTTTTCAAGATTCCAACAAGCCTAACCAGTGATTGCTAAAACTTAAAATATATGAATTGTAAAAATTCGGCGAAGTCAATTCCGCAAATCTTCATTCTTAAATCTTCAATATTTATACTGTTATAGCGATCCGGACGGCAAGCCAGAAAGGAACTAATGGAAGTTTATACTCAGGCGATTGCGGCGATAGAATAGAAGGACCGAACTTTATTTTTACGCTTGACTGGAAAGAAGCGTTTATATATAGTATACTTGAAGTATAACATTAATTAAAGGTTTTTTAATGAAATTACGCGTAATACTGGAAAAAAGCGATGAAGGCGGGTACACGGTTTTCGTGCCGTCTCTGCCGGGCTGTATCAGCGAAGGCAATACCAAAGATGAAGCTATTGCAAACATACGCGAAGCGATAGCTCTTTATCTTGAGCCTGTTGACGATGATACAGATTTTTCACAAGGGGCGGAAATTGTCGAACTTGCGATATGAGCAAGGTACCAAGCCTTAACTATGACAAGGTAATAGCCGCATTGCGACGAGATGGCTGGGTAGTGGTTAGACAAAAAGGCAGCCATATCCGTCTGCAAAAACGCAATGGGAATGAAACACTCAAACTGACTATTCCAGCCCACAAACCCATCAAAAGGTCAACGCTGTCACACATTATCAAGCAGGCCAATCTGACTATTGAAAAGTTTATAGAATTATTGTGAGTTTAGATCGGTGGTGGTGACAAGACTGAAAATGCGGAGATATTTTTTTAACAGAATTCGTGTCGATCCTTCGATTCCGCTCAGGACAGGTTTGTGTTAATTCGTGGTTTTTACAAGGATGAAATCTTATGACGACATACGATATTATTAAAAAGTATGCGAAACTGCTGGTCGATTATTCGCTTGGGCTGAAAGCCGGGGATAAACTTCTGATAAACTCAACATATCTGGCTGAAGAATTGCTGAAGGAAGTTTATGAACAGGCGCTGGCGGCAGGGGTACAGCCAGAGTTTAAAATATCACTCAATGGCACAGAAAAAATCTTTTACGATAACGCGTCCGACAATCAGCTCCAGTATATCTCGCCGTTAAGCAGGTATGTCTATGAAAATTACGACTTAATACTGCACGTTCTTGCGCCGTTTAATGTGAAAGAGTTGCAAAACACGCCTGCGGAGAGAAAACAGAAATGCATCGCGGCATGGGCAGAAATGCATAAAATATTTATGAAAAGGTCGGCTGAAAATAAACTGCGATGGACATTGTGTGTTTTTCCGACAAATGCTGAGGCGCAGGAATGCGGGATGAGCCAAAGCGAATACGCCGATTTTGTTTATAACTGCTGCTTTTTATATGAAGATGACCCAATCGAATGCTGGAAGAAGCTGGAACGAGGCCAGCAGAAAATAGTGGATTTGCTCAACAGGAAAAGCCAAATACATTTCAAAAGCAGCAATGTCGATGTTAAGTTCAGGACGGACGGCCGGAAATGGATAAACTCATCGGGACATCATAATATGCCAAGCGGAGAAGTTTTTACCGGGCCGATGGAAGACTCCGTAAACGGAATTGTTCGATTTTCATATCCGGGAATTTATATGGGGCAGGAAATAGAAGACATAACACTTGAGATTAAAAACGGCGAGGTTGTAAAGGCTCGGGCGGCAAAAGGACAGGAGCTGCTGAATAAGATTCTCGAAATACCGGGCGCAAAGAGATTTGGGGAAGCAGCTATCGGCAACAATGACAGAATCAAAAAATTTACGAAGAATATGCTGTTTGATGAAAAAATGGGCGGAACAATTCATATGGCTCTTGGTGCTGCATATCCGGAAACAGGCGGGAAAAATGAATCAGCGATACACTGGGATTTGCTTGCAGATATGAATGACGGCCAGATTCTTGCTGACGGCGATATTATTTATAAAAACGGCAAGTTCATTATCGATTAAGCATCGCTGTCGCATTCGCCGCGGTGCGACCGCGTCGCAACGGGGTGGTCTGTGCTCTGCAAAGCTTTGACAGCTTTTGCAAGTCCTTTGACGACCGGTGAAACCATAGACAATTCCGAATCGCAAAGCGGCTTATCCGCACAGCGGTAAAGCAGAATCATACCGAGAGCAGGACCTGCATTGTTGAGGCCGATCGCAGCCAGCGAAATCCTTTTTAAAACCGCAGGGCTCCCAAAAAAACCCATCCTGCACAAATCGTCAGCAGAACAGATTTGACTGCTCTGGCAGACGGATTCAACCATCTTCGCCGTCAAATATGGACTGATATGAAAGGGAATGTCCTCAAGCTGAGCGTCTTCCGAATAAAAATAAATCTGCGGTGTATCAGGAGTTGTAAAGATTATTGCGATACTGCAGCTCTCTATGTTTTCAGCGAGAAATTCGCCTGCCGAGGCAGCAAGTATATCGAGATTTGTTGCACCCAGCAGATTCTCGTAAAAATCCGCTGCAAACCGGAAACCCTTTAGATGATTTATAAAAGTCCCGTGCGCAGCTATAATATCGTTGCAGAGGATGTCAATTTTCTGCTTCTGAATCCTCCTGATATTGTTCAGCCTCCTGATAAGCTGACGCAATTTTAGATTTCTTTCTTCCTTCAATAGTGTATCTCCACGAGTCTGTACTGGCTTCATCCCGTTAGAAATCTTCTTTTCCATTGCAGACTCCAGCGATTTGTAATTTCTAACGGGATTCATTTTGCATTTCGACATAAGGGAAGCAACAGTTTAATCCGGGCTGAGAGTTTAGTTTCCTGATGCTTTGGTCCTATAAAGATACTGCCAGTAGTTGACAGAAGCCGTATTTGCCGGTTTGCGGGAAGTAAAATTATCAGCTTGAGGAATTTTCGGACTTGTCGGCACGCGGCAGATTTATGGTTACCGTTGTGCCTTTGTCAAGCTGACTTTCTATTTTAAGAGTGCAGCCGTTGTTTTTCAGGAGACTTGCGGCAAGCGACAATCCCATACCTCTTTGTCTGCCGGCGCTCTTTTCTGAAAAGAACGGCTGGGCGGCCTTTTGGAGGGTTTCGGCGCTCATACCGCAGCCCTGGTCTTTTATACAGATTTCAACGAAGCCGCTCTGCGGCTGCTCGCTGCCGGTAATCCATACCGGGCCATTGCCGCTTTCATAAGATTCAAGTGCATTGTAAATTATCTGGGCAATCGCTTCGGCAACCTGTTCGGCATCAACTCCAATATCCCTTAGGGATTCGATGTTTTCAAGTTTGATGTCGAGCGGCTCTGAATGATAACGGGCATCTACCTTTTCAAGACAATTGTTAATAACAATGAACGGCGAGACCGTTCGTTTCTGTGGCGGCGCAGGCCTTGCATAACTCATAAGCTGGCCGACGATTTCGTGAACTTCGCCGGCCTTTTCGATAATTTGGTTTAAAACAAGTTTTTTTGTTTCGTCTGTCTCGCTTTGAACAAGCAGCTGAGCTCTGCCTGATATTACCGCAAGCGGATTGTTCAATTCGTGTGCGGCACCGGCTGCAAGTTCCGCTGCTGTTTCGGCAAGAGCGTCTTTTGGCGGAGCCTGCTGGACAGCAGAGACCTGTGGTTTGGATTGAGAAAGACAGTCCACTGCCAACTGGGCAATTGCCTTTTCGCGTTCGTTTCTGCTGCTGATAGTAAATATCTTGCCGAGAACGGCAGTTATTTGTTCAAGCAGGTTTTCATCAGGCATAGGGCCGCAAAGAATAATGCCGGCTATTGTTTGCCGCTCGCTTCTAATTGGAATAAAGCAGCTTTTTTCGCTCTTGAGGCCTGTTTGTTCGTAAAGCCACGGCTGTAAGTCTTGGGCGGCTGCCTGTGATGTTGAAAACCCTTTGGGACAATTTATCAGCAATGATTTTACAGAACAGCCGTCGATTACAGAGGCCAATAGTATGTCGGCCTGACAGGGGTCGGTTGTGAAAACGCAAATACCTTGAGCGAGAAAACATTCAGAAATTATCTTTGCTAAAGTTTCTGCGATACCGATTGGAGAAGACTGCGGATTTAATGCAGCAGTGAATTTCTGCATAAATTGCGAGAATATGTCCTCGTTCCGCAAAGCGGTAAGCTGATTTAAATATACCCGTTTTATGGTTTCGGAATAAAACTGCCCGGGATTTTCAGTCTCAAGACCGAGCAGCTCGCTGATTTGCCTTGCAAAAGTTTGCGTCTTTTCCTTAATGTCATTTATATCGGAATCTGTAAGAGATAATTGTTGTTTCAAAATGTCGATGTTCTGCCGATGTTCGCCCCCGCCTGCGCGGGGGTCGCCGAAGTCTGAACCGGCCAGTATATCAGCAAGACGAACAATCGAGACAATCTGGCTGTTAGGCAGTTTATCCGTTAAAGCATTTGCATCTGTCGGGTATAACCAGGCAGTATCAGCAACTGAAGGGCTGAACTGCCATTTTTCCAAAAGCAGGCGCGATAGAATGTTGTCCGTTATGCCGAGATGCTCCTTTTCGAGGCTCGCCAGAGATACTTCTTGCTCTTTTGATTCTTGGCAAAGCATTAAAAGACTCTTGGTAAAAAGCTGGGCAAGGGCAAACAGACCGGTGTCGGCAAAAAGAGCGGCAGTAAATGCCTCAGATGTGCCAAGGAGATGTACCTTTTGTGCAATAAGTTTTGCGGCAAAAGCTCTCGTACCGCTGCGTCGAATAAAAGAAGCTATCAAAGACAGAAAATCCGGGTCCTGGGTATTATAAACCTTCAGAGCAAGTATCGTTTTGAGAAGTTCGGCTCTTGGCAATCGCGCCAGCAGTACCGCGAAGTCAAGGTTTTTAAAATCTACCGATATATTTTTTTGTCTGCAGAGGTTGATTACGGCAAGAGCAATCGCAGGGTCAGATTGGGGGAAAGGAGATATATCTTCATAAGAACCGCTCTGGGATAGACAACCAGCACACCGCGCAACACAGGCCGGATGTGCGGTTAAACAATTCAGTTGATGCACAGACAGCTTTACTCTCTGTGCAGAGATATTTGCCGCAAGCTGCGTCATTAACTGTGCCTCTTCCTCCGATGTATAAATCAGATTTCAAGCACAGCGGCGATTTTACCAATAAGCTCGGTAATGCTAAACGGCTTTTTCATAAAAGCTTCCGCCCCTGATTTAAGCAGTTCGTCTATCTCAGGCTGATTTATTACGCCGCTGATTATTATTATCCTTGTGTTTGCAAATTCCGGGTTCTCCCTTATTGTCTTGCATACTATATTGCCATTTACATCAGGCAGCATATAGTCCAGCAAAATAAGGTCGGGCCAGAACTTTTGCGTCATAATGCCGGCGTCATAACCTGTCGATGCAGTCTTGATATCAAATCTGCCGTCCCGCTGCAGAGCATCCGTTATCAGTTCCACAATCTCTGCATCGTCATCCACTATAAGCAGACGCTTCCTGCCTGACTGCAGACTCTGCATCGGAATATTGTTGTCCCTCATAAACTTCAACAGACTATCACGCGGAATCTTGCGAAACTTCGAACCCGGAATTCGAAAGCCTCGCAGTCTGCCAGAATCAAAACAGCGAATAATTGTCTGCTGACTGAGGTTGCATATATCCGCAGCCTCTCCCGTCGTATAGAGTTCTTTTGTTGTGTCCATACTTACTCCTTCTTCTGAATATCCATATTCTATAGCCTCCTAATTTGCCTTATCTGCCTAATTTAACTATAAGACCATCACTTTGTCAAGATTTAAAAATTTTAGCAAAAATATGTGAAAGACATTGATTTTATAGCTACTAATATATCTGGGCTTGTGTTGTCCAGTATTCTTGTGCTGTTTACTTGAGGTTTTTATTAGTGCTTCATTAATAGGCAGTTAAATATCTCAAAATTAACCATAAGCAAAAAAGTTGAGAAAAATGTACCGGTCAGTTAGACTCTTGGGCTGTTGAAATGCTCTTAAACCGCAAATAATTTTTTAGGGCGGTCCTTTGTGAAAAAAACAAAATACCTGTTAATTATTGCTTTACCTTTGATTTTCGCTGCCGGCTGTATCGACGGCGTAGCCGTACTCAGTATAAATAAAGACGGCAGCGGCAAAGTAACCTTTGAAGGACTTTTTGATTATGCCGCCTACTGTGCCGTTGCAGATACGAATTGTGCTGTGGTGGGCCCTTTTTTTCTCAGCCAGATAAAAAAGATGCTGACAAGCGGCGGCTTTGTTGCCTGGAATGAGGTAACCTGGAGATTGCTCGATGACGGCAAATGTTATTTCAAAGGCACCGCATATTTTAGGGATATAAACAAAACGGATTTCTTTATCGGTTCGGTTAAAAGTAATTTGAAAATATTTTTCAACTCAGAGGAAGAACCGGTACTTGAGTTAAAATATTCGCCAGACGGTGCTATCCCGGAAAATCAACGAATGGAATCATTACCGCCGTCTCTTTTTACGACACTCAATATGAGTCTTGTCGTTACCTTGCCTGCTAATATCAAAGAGACAGAAAATTTTGAGTTGCTCGACCCTCAAACTGCAATGTTTGTCCTGGAAGGGAGGGATTTGGCCGAGGCTGCGGAGAGAGGCCGTTTAAGCGAATACTTCAGGAACAAGGGGGCAATAAGATTAGTTCTGACTTCGGCTGGAGAGGATTTATTTGATTATCAGTCGCAGGTTCAATATGCACAAAACGAATTTGAAAAAATATTAAAAAGAGTTCAGATAACTCAAGCGGCTCAAAATTCTGAAAGCCGGTTTGATGAAGGCAGCCGGAACGTAAATGTCAATGACAAATTGCCTGCGGAAAAATCGAACCTGAAAAACGAGTTTAATGCCCGGATACGGCAGGGACTTATGGCTGAAGTGCAGGGTGATTTCAACGAGGCCTTGAAAATTTACAAAAATATTACAGATGACGCCAATGCAGATGAAAAATACAGGGCCGCAGCCGGCTACCAGACCGGTGTTTGCCTGCTCAAAATGGGCGACAAGGAAAAGGCTATAGAGCAATTTGAATATGTTATAGGCAGTTATCCTCTGGAGCGAACTGCTGCGCTGAAGTCTGTGAAAATGCTTCAGAATATCCGCTCCGGGAAAACCGATAAAAAAACACAGGAGCAAAAACAAATCCCATTTGTTGTTGATACCATTCCTGAACTTTATTCGGAAGATGTCGACCCTAATGTCGAGGCGGTTAAAATTGTTTTCAGCGAACCGATGAAGAAAACCGACTGGTTCTATTCCTCGTTTGCGCCAGCAATGCTGCCGGATTCGGCGGGACAACCATCTTTTGATGAGGCTGGCTTGGAGTGGACTTTACCGGTAAAGCTTAAAGCCGGAAAGGTATATGCGGTTGCTGTAAATTACGGCGATGCTGAAAAGAATATCAGGAATCTTCAAACAGGCTTTCGCAGCATCTGGGGACAGAAGTGCGAGAAATTTGTCCTTGTTTTCGCAACTGCTGACGAAGAACGGTTGCCGACCCTGATAGATGAAAAAATTATTGAAAAATGTGAAAGAGTAAATTTTCCACAATAGCCACTAAGACACGAAGGCACGAATAATATTATGATATAATATGAAAATCTTAGTGTCTTGGTGCCTTGGCGGTTAAATAATTTGGACAGGCGATTTGTCAGGGTCCGTCTTCGCCTGCGGCTTCGACGCGACTTGCGGGAAGTTCAGCATCGCAAACTCACCATGATAAAGTTTGGCGGCATTGTCATAGGCGCGGGCGGCGTCTTCCTCATTTTCGAACAATCCTAAATGTTTACGCATTCTATTATAGTAGATAATTGCCTGCCATTTTTTTGAGTCCTTTTCAATGCTAACCCCTCTATATTTAGAAGTTCCTTTTTTTGTAATTTTTTTATTGCAGGAATTTTGAGAACGCGTTGCAAAACGCAGATTAGTCTTTCTGTTATCGAGACTTTCGCGATTGCGATGGTCAACGATTCGGCCTTTAGGAGCATTCATAATAAATCTGTGCATATACAGAATTTTTCCTTCGTTAAACATTGCAGCATAACACTTGCCTTTGGTTTCAAGGAGGTGCCAATCATATTGAGACAACTTTTGATAATCGTCAGGGTCAACAATGGCAAATTTGCCTTTTGTGAGTTTAATTTTGCGAAAAGAGAAGCCATAGCGTTTTTTTCTGTGTCGCAGGAGAAAAAAGACAATGATGCTTTCTATGAATGCTGGAATCGGAATAGTTAAAGTAATTTTTCCCATAATGATTTAGGACTTAAAAAATTGAACGTCGAACATTGAACATTGAACGTTCAACGTTGAATGTTGGAAGTTCAAAGGATACGTAAGTCCCTCCGTATTACATAAAAACTTGCGCGTTTTTGACGAAAATTCGTCAAATTTTCGAAGTGGCGATTTTGTAAGTGCCTGTAAAATAAGGAGAAAAATTTTTTATTTTTTTCAAAGCGCGCAAGTTTTTTCTTGCGCGTTTTTGATTATCTGGACAAAATTGGTATGGTTTGCTTGTCCCGCACCAATCTGCTATTCAATTATTCCTACCTGTCCCGCAGCACCTTGCGGCGGGGTTATATTTGTTACGGTATAATGAATTGGTGCGGGGCTCAACTGCTCTAAATATATTGTTTCCCGCCAGATTTAAGGCTATAATTTGTAGTAATATGGTAAAGAAATCCGCATCAGGTTCTAAGAAAACCCCGCCGCGTTTCCTTCCTTCCTCTTTTCCCTCTCTCTTCATACTAAACAACCAACGATGTTTTTTTGCTTTAAGGCTTATTGCGCAGCCGTAAAAATTCAAAGCGATGTGCCGACGGCAAGTTTACTTGTAAGTAAGGCACGCGGTTTGAATTTAATGGTGTTTGAAAAACACCGCCTTAAAGCAAAAAACTCTGTGCCATCTGTGAGCTCTGTGGCTAAATTGATTCGTGTAAATTTGTGTTCATTCGTGGTCAATTCTTCGTGTCCTTCGTGAGCTTCGTGGTGAAAATCGAATCCGTGTAAATCCCGTGTTAATCTGTGTCTAAATTCTCTGTGCTGCTCTGTGAACTCGGTGGCTCAGTGGTAAAAAAATCTTCGCTGTTGAAATAATTGACAAGTATGATAAAATAAACTCTGAACTTGGCCACTAAGGCACTAAGACACAAAAACTATAATGTAATTCAAAAACTTCGTGCCTTTGAGTCTTGGTGGCTGCTAATTACGGAGGCATTTAGTGGCGCGAAAAAAAATCACAATCGCAGGCGCAGGTAACGTCGGTGCAGCAGCCGCATTTTTAGCGGCCCAAAATCAGCTCGCGGATATTGTTCTTGTCGATATTGTCAAGGGGCTTGCGGAAGGGAAGGCTCTCGATATGGCCCAGGCCGGGTCCACTTGCGGCTATAACTGCAAAATTACCGGCACTATGGATTGGGCAGCAACCGGCGGCAGCGATATAGTCATAATCACCAGTGGTGTGCCGCGAAAGCCTGGAATGAGCAGAGACGATTTGCTTGCAAAAAATACCCAAATCGTCAAAGACGTAACAGAGCAAATTGTAAAATATTCGCCCGATAGTTTCATAATAGTCGTCTGCAATCCGCTCGATGCAATGGTAAACGCTGCTGCAATTGTAAGCGGTTTTGAGAAAAATAAGATAATGGGAATGGCAGGGGCGCTCGATATAGCGAGATTTGCATATTTTATTTCTGAAAAACTTGGTGCCAGTGCCGGCGATATCCAGTGCGTTCTTATGGGTGGACACGGCGATGATATGGTGCCGCTGTCGAGATTTACCACAGTATCGGGAAAACCGTTGACCGAGTTACTCGATGAAAAAGCAATTGAAGATATTGTGCACAGAACGCGGATGGGCGGCATAGAGGTTGTTAACCTGATGGGCACAAGCGCATATTATGCCCCGGCGGCGGGGGCAGTCAAAATGGCGGAGGCCATTTTGTGTGATAAAAAGACGTTTCTGCCGTGCTGTGCGTACTGCAATAAAGAATACGGCGTCGGCGGATATTTTGTAGGCGTGCCGGTTATTCTCGGCGCAGCAGGTGTTGAAAGAATTGTCGAACTGGACTTAAACGAAAAAGAAAAAAGGGATTTTGCCGCTTCAGTCCAGCACGTCAAAGAGCTGGTTAATAAAGTACAGAAATTGCTTTAACCGGCGGAAATTGAATTTTCTTGACGCGGATTATTGAAATGTTAAATTAATTACTGCCTTTGCGGCACTTGAAATATCTTTAGCGGATGTGGCGGAATTGGCAGACGCGCAGGTTTCAGGTACCTGTTCCCTTAAGGGAGTGGAGGTTCAACTCCTCTCATCCGCATCCCGCAGGAACTACGTTAAACGGTTGCGGTTGCGTCAATCGTAAAACGTCTTTAAGTCGCAACCGATATACGAAAAACGGCAAATAGGGGGGAAATTCAAGGCTTTGACTATCAAAGGCCGATAATAGTTATAGATATGCTCGAAGCGCTGGAATATTACCAGAGTCTTGCCCAGAAATTTCAGAGCCAACTCCTGACAGTGCCGGGAATAATAGTTGTTCTGGCAGGGCTCTGCATCTGGCTTGCAGGGCTGCGCTGGAGAAGGATAATCGGCGCACTTGTGGGAGCGGTGATTGCTGCAGCCGGCGTTTTTGTTATCGGTAATTACGCCGGCGGTGTGGTTCTGACGGCCTGCGCAATCGGCTTGCTTGCAGGAGTGATTATTAATAGGATTGTGTTCGGTGTATTCGGCGCTGCTGTCGGTGCTTTGATTGTTATGGCAATTCTGGCCAGCGGTTTGACGGCCGGGGAAAATGAGTTGCCTTTTGCCTTGGAATATTCTTATCCGACCTGGCCTGAATATGAACAAAGCGGCGTGGTTATAGGTGCACCGGCAGCGATGGAAATAACGGGTAAAATGGCAGAATATTTTATCGACATAGCTAAAAAGGCAATTGCTTCGGCAGGAACTATCAGTTATGCCGGGGTGGGTTTAGTCGCAGTAATTGCTGTCGCTGCTGCCTTGGTAGTGCCGCGATTGTCTATTGCGGTTGTTTCTTCCTCACTTGGTTCGGCAATTATTTTTGCAGGAATGATTATGCTGCTTTTTTACAAAGGTTCAAAACCCATAAGTTATATTGCTCAAAAGCCGTGGTTTTATGCGACGGCTTTTGTGGCAATGGTGATTTTCGGAACGGTAGTACAACTTATTCTTTCGCCGTCGGCTTTCGCTAAAGCTTCCATCTTCGTCCCTAAGGGACTACGAACGGACAAGTCGTCGGGCAAGCCGGCGAACAAAGAAAATGGAGAAAAAAAATGAATCCCGCACCTTATAAATATTCAATGTATTATGTATATCTTTTGAAGATTGAAAGAACATATACTCAGTTAAAAAATAGAATTACAACAGATTTAAAGAAGATTGAACCCCGCACCTTTTGTACCGTACTAAAACCAAAAAGAATCGATTCAAAAGGCGCCCGACTCAAATGACTCTAATGCCAGATAACACAGTACAAAAGGTGCGGGGTGAACAGAAAGAAGGTGCGGGATGAATACGCTTTTTATTCTTGCTCAAGCCAGCAAAGAAGCCGCCAGGCAAACTTCCATCGTACCGATAGATTTAATCTGGGAGCAGATAAGCACACTCACCTGGCTGCAGGCCCTTATCGCCTTATCTTTCGGAGTGGTTTATCTTTTTTATGGCTGGCGAATCTTTAAGGTAATCACTGTGGTCTGTTTCGGTATGCTCGGACTTTTTGCGGGTATGAGATTCGGCCAAATGGCAGGTTCAATTCTCTGGGGCGGAATAATCGGGCTGGCTGTGCTTGCAGCTCTTTCAGTGCCGCTTATGAGATGGGCGGTAAGTATCCTCGGCGCCGTGGCAGGCGGAATAATTACAAGCGGAATCTGGTTCGCCTGCGGCCTGCCACAGGAGTATCTCTGGGCAGGGGCCATAATAGGAATCATCGCAGGCGGAATGATTTCATTTATAGTCCTCAGAATCGCTGTGATGCTGTTTACAAGCCTCGGCGGAGCAGCACTGATTATTGTCGGACTGCTCGCACTGCTGCATCTTTACGAGGTGCATCTTTATGAGCAGAGTCAGACCGAGCACACAAATTTTGTACGGTCACTCGTCAATGACTATAAGTGGTTTCTGCCTGCCGTGCTGACATTCACAACCTTTGTCGGTATGGTCATCCAGAACAAGCTGGTTAAAGGCACTTCTAACTGGAAATTATAGTAAAGGAAATAAGGAAGTAAGGATGTTTTTTATCGGTAACGGTATCGGTAACGTCGCGGTGTCGGTTGAGGTTAAGGGGGGGTCAACGGTTTTTAACTTCCAACATTGAACAGGCGAACAGGAGAACCCCGCACCAATTCACGGCAGCGGCCTAATTGATACGGGGCAGGCACGAATTCTTTAAACACTGATTACACTGATTTCGCAGATTTATTTAAGCGTAAAATTTAGTTGTGTTTGAAAAGAAAAAGAGATAGAATTTTGGCAGACATCGAGCCCCGATGAGATAGTTTTCAGGGAAAACATCTCACGGGGTAAAGAAGCAACAGCAGAAGAAAGTCGCTGGTCGTTAGTATTTCGTTGATGGAAATTGCGGTTTTGGGTATTGTATGACCTGATAGAATCAGGTCGTAATTTAATTATGCAAAATGAACCCCACAAACTACTGGGGCCTGTCCTCCTGTTGGCTGGTTCAGGCACGGGTAAAACACAGGAGCTGGCAAAGAGGATCAAATGGCTTATTGAGGAAAAGGACGTTAAGCCTGAGAATGTCACCGTGATTGCTTTCACTCGTCCAGCTGCGCGAGAGATGCGCGAGAGAATCTCAGACCCCACCAAAGAAAAGCTTTACGTTCCTCCTGATAAGCAACCGAAGATGATTCGAACAATGCATAGTTTGGGTCACAAAATCATAACAGAGGACGGCGAAGAAACTGAGCTGAACGGCAAAATTCAGGTGGTCCAGTCAGGCCCTTTTCGAGACATTCTTGTCGGAGATGCAGCGCAGCTCGTTGGTTTTCCCAGAGAGAGTAGTAAAAAGACAATAGACTGTCGCCAATTTGGCGATTGTAGCCCTTCAGATGAAAAGGAAAAGTGCAAGATTTGTGAAAGCTACAGACGTATTCTGGGCAGTTGTTCTGCAGTAGACCATGATGCACAGATACTGCTTGCCTGCAAACGCTTGGAAGAGGACAAACAACTACTCACCAAGTACCGGTCGTACTGTCAACACCTGCTAGTTGACGAGTATCAAGATATCAATGCCGGTCAATTCAAACTTATCCAGCTTTTATCTGAAGGACAACGAGAAGGTTTGTTTGTTGTTGGTGATGACGACCAGAGCATATATTCGTGGCGTGGTAGCTCACCAAAATATATCAGAAACTTTCAGGGCGACTTCGGTGCCAAGGCTCAAATAAAGACACTAACAGTGTCACATCGGTGTCCGAGACATATTCTTGAAGGTGCAATGTCCGTAGTCAAACGCTACGACGGTGAGAGATTGCCAAAGGAAGATTTCGAGTATGAAAAAGGGGATGGCAAGCAAATAAAGATTCACAGTGTACCAACCGATGAAAAAGAAGCTGAGGTCGTTAAATCAATAGTGGAAGAGGCCATCAAACAGTCAAAAGATGTTTTGATTCTTTTCCCGTACAAGAGTTTTTTTGAAGATATTGCGAAAGAATTACGAGAAGCAAGGATACAATATGATGCTCAAGCCATTATCCCAGGGGAAGGATTGCCACTTATTTCGATACTCTCACGATGGTTAGCAAACAACTCGGACAGTCTATCGTTTCGCGAATGTTTACAGGCGGTTACGAGGAATCCAGATTTCGATATTCCCACTGAGAAGGCGAAAACACCTGAAACAAAAGAAAAAAGAGAAAAGGCATTACTAAAAATTAGTAATTTATGGAAAAATGTTATAGAGGAAAAGGTGGATAGTTTTTGGGAATCCCTCAAACTTGAAAAAGAGAATGACGAGTTATACGCCAAGCTATTTTCAGCTTTTGAAAATCTCCAGATACACTACTCACAAGGAGAGCCAGCGGGGCTTGCCGCTGAAATAGTAAAAACACTTGTTCTCTGGAAAAAGTCTCAGTCTTTTTTGGATGAAGTAGATTTGTGGGTCCAAACAGCAAAGAGAACAGACGACACAGGACAAGGGTCAAAAGTTCAGCTGATGACTTGGCAGAGTGCAAAAGGGTTAGGGGCAGATGTTGTATGTATTGTTGGCGTAGAAGAAGGTACTCTGCCCAAAAAAGGCAAAGTTATTAACATCGCCGAAGAGAGTCGCAAGTTTCTTGTATCCTTAACGAGAGCGAGTGAGGAAGTCCATGTCTTTCATGCCAGAAAGAGGTCACAACACAAAGTTTTTAGGCAGATTTATACAAAGGGAAAGATACCTGATCTTAAACCATCGGTATTTCTTAGCGTGATACCCAAAGACCATATCGAACTTAAATATCATCCTGCTTGACTATTTTATAAGTGGAGGGGGGACAACATTGAGATAGAGTTTGTTTTGTGGAGATAAATTATGACGAAAAATGTTTTATACTGTGGCGACAACTTAGAAATACTGGCTACTATAGAAAAAGAAAGCGTTGACCTTATCTATATTGACCCGCCTTTTTTTAGCAACAGGAACTATGAAATTATATGGGGCGATGAGGCCGAAATAAGAAGTTTTGAGGATAGATGGGAAGGCGGAATAAACGTTTACATCGACTGGATGAAAGAACGTGTAATGGAGCTTCATAGAGTTTTGAAACCCACCGGCTCTATGTATCTTCACTGCGATTGGCACGCTGGACATTATCTAAAAGTGATGATGGATGAGATATTCGGACCAAATAACTTTAGGAATGAAATTGTATGGCATTATAGAACAGGAAATATATCTGAAAAGCAATTTCAAAGAAAGCACGATACTATTTTCTTCTACTCTAAATCAGATATTTGGACATTCCACCCCCAAGAAATCAAAGAATACTATACTCAAATATATGGTCCCAAATTTAAACCTTCCTTTAAAGGCAGAAAAGCTGGAAAAGATGATCACGGTGATTTTAGAATAACTTTTATAGATGATGTTTGGGATTTATCCGCCGTTTTTACTTTAAGTAAAGAACATACGGGGTATCGTACCCAAAAACCAGAAAAACTATTAGAACGCATTATCAAGGCTTCCTCTAAGAAAGGTGATTTAGTGCTTGACGCCTTTTGTGGGTGTGGAACGGCTTTAGCAGTCGCACAAAATTTAGGAAGACGCTGGATAGGTATAGATATATCCCCATCTGCTATCGCTTTAATCAAAAATCGCCTTAACAAAATAGGGGTATCTGAAAATGATATTGATATTATCGGTATGCCCCAAACGGTAGAGGACCTGAAAAAATTTAAGCCCTACGAATTTCAATATTGGGCCATCAACGAAATGCATGGCACTCCCAGCCCTCGCAAAGCGGGGGATATGGGTATAGATGGCTTTAGTTTTCTTGAACATCATCCTATTCAGGTAAAACAATCCGAAAGCATAGGAAGGAACGTTGTTGATAATTTTGAAACAGCCTTGAGAAGATATTACAAGCACAAGACAAAAGATATGAAAGGTTATATCGTGGCGTTTAGTTTCGGCAAGGGAGCACGTGAGGAAGTAGCGAGGACTAAAAAAGAAGGGATAGACATAACACTTATTACTGTCCAGGATATATTAGATAAAAAGTTTAGTGTATTACCATCGGCAGAAAGCAGGGTAACTGTCAATAAGGGAAAAAGAGGCAAACCCAGAACTACAGCAGCCCAGCCTGACCTTTTTGGGAAAGGGGAAGGTAAAAGAAATTGAGAAAGAGAACCCGCCCCTTCAACAGTGTTCAGGGCAGGCGTTAAACGCGGGGGGCTAAATATGATAAGGATTGTATTATGGCAGAACGAATGGTTTCGACAAGCTCACCACTGATAGGATTGATAGGCGGGACGGGGCTCGGTGATGCATTGCAGCAGCAGCTTGAGAACGTCAGCGAAGTTATGATGGATACTCCTTTTGGTCTGCCGAGCGGAAAAATTTTAACCGGCACATTTGCCGGCAGGCAGATTGCCTTTGTAAACAGACACGGTGTGGGACATAAGTTCAATCCATCAATCATCCCTTATGCGGCAAATATCTTTGCGTTTAAAAAACTTGGAGTAAATACAGTTATCGCAAGCGGCGCCGTCGGTTCACTTAAAAAAAGTATAAGGCCAAAAGATATTGCAATAGTTAGTCAGGTAATCGACAAAACATTTAAAAGACAGAATACTTTTTTCGATAATATCGCCGCCGTGCATTGTGAGCTTGCACATCCTTATTGCGGCAGATTAAGAAATGCACTTTTGAGCGTTGCCGCCGGTGTCGGGACGAAAGCACATTCAAAGTCGGTATATGTCTGTATGGAAGGGCCGCAGTTTTCGACAAGGGCAGAATCACTTATGCATATAAAATGGGGCGGCGAACTTATCGGGATGACCGCAATGCCGGAGGCGAAACTGGCAAGGGAAGCACAGATGTGCTTTGCTCTGATTGCTCTTGTAAGTGACTATGACTGCTGGCAAGAACCAAGCGAGGAAAAAGACGCTCAAACGCTCCTGCAGGAAATCATAGGCAATCTGAATGAGGCAACTGCCAATGCGATAGAGCTGATTAGGGCTGTTTTAAAATCGGATGAAATTCTCTGTGATGATAATTGCTCCTGCAGAAAAAGTCTCGAGCTCGCAGTCTGGACAAAACCCGAGCAGATTGACCATAAATACAACGATATTTTGAAAGTATTGAGGCAATAGTTTCAGGAGAGGGTGGCTAAAAAGTCTTGATTTTCATCCCAAAAAATTGATAATAACCTTTAAATGGGCGGTTAGCTCAGTTGGATAGAGCGCCTGCTCGACATGCAGGAGGCCGTTGGTTCGAGTCCAATACCGCCCATTTCTTTTAGATATGGTGTTATATGGATATGCTCGATTTAATAAAAACCAGGCGAAGTATCAGGCGATTCAGTCAGGAAAAATTAGGCAGAGATTTTTTGATTGAGCTAATCGAAACTGCTCGCTGTGCTCCGGCATTTGCCAACGAACAATCGCTCGAATACATAATAGTCGATGAGCCTAAAATCTGCCAGGAACTCTTTGAAACCCTTACCTGGGCATGGCACGTAAGGCCAAAAAGAAAGCCGGGGCCTAATCAAAGACCTGCAGCTTATATTGTTGTGCTTATTGACAGCGAAATCAAAAGAGAGGCTGTTGTTGACGCTGCCGCGGCAATAGAGAATATGCTGCTTGCCGCATGGAGCAAAGGCGTTGGCTCCTGCTGGCTTGGGAATCTCGATAGAGGGAAGATACATCAAATTTTGGGCATCGATGATAAATATGATATTAACTCGGTGGTGGCACTGGGAAAACCCGCTGAAAAGCCCATTATGGAAGATGCGGCAGGAGAGGATACAAAGTATTATCTCGACAAAAACGATGTCCTGCACGTGCCAAAAAGACCGCTAAAGAGAATTCTTCATTTCAACCAGTTCGGTAAGTAGTTGATGAGTTAATGAGTAACTCATCGACCCATCTACTCATTTACTGCCGCTTCATCTGCCGGACAGTGCCAGAGTTGTTATAGAGTTTGCGGGCAGTGTTAATGGACCGCTTCCCTTATAGCTGCCGATATGGACGCATTTTTCTGACTGGCTGGAGCGATAAACTTCACCTTTCGAAGCAGAGAAACCCTTAAAAGAACAGTCAAGGGTAATATCGGTGCCGGCAGTGGTATTGAGTAAGACTATTGTCAGTTTTTTATTATCCGGGCTGATATAAGCTGACATTCTCAGGCCGGAATTGTCGGTCGAGGCATCTATACGCTGCCAGCCTGAATCTATGAAAGCTGAGTATTGCTTGAAGGCATAGTAAACGGGCTCGATGGTATAGGAGCGAGGATTATCAAGGCTTATCAAGCCGCTTCCGGGCCCCCAGAACAATTCCCAGTACAAATACGCAGCCACTTCTTCCACAGTCAGAGAATTATGTATCAAAATCGCCGTGTTCATTGCACCTGTCCACGTGTTTGGTTCGTGCGAAAATTCCGTCTGGAACAAAGGCTTGTTGCCGTGCTGTGAATTGAATTTGGCAAAGTTGACCATTTTGGGAATATATCTGTCAGGGGCTGCGCCGCAACCGCTGCAATCGTAGAGATGGTGTACATAACCATAGACGTGGGACAAGTTAGCTAACTTGGCTATATAACTTTCGGCATTAGAAAAGCCCATCGTTTCCGGGTCGAGCATCTTCGGGCAAGCTTGCCCCATTTCGGTATTTAGTTTCTGCCAGACTGCCTCGCAGGCGGCGTCATAGCCGGCCCGGTTTGCATCTGCTGTAGGAGCGAATATGCAAGCATCGTATTTGGCTTCGAAGTCAGGCTCATTCTGTATGGTTATATAGTCTGCTTTGACCCCCGCTTTTGCATAAGCGGCTAAGCCGTTGTACCACCACTGAGCAAACTCGGTGTACATATACTTACCGTCTTTTTTCGCAAGAGTTCCGCCGATTAAGTTTCTGTTGCTTTTCAGCCAGGCAGGCGGTGTCCACGAGGAAATCATAATCTTCAGGTTTCGCCCAAGGGCAGCCTCACCACACTTGGCTATTTCCACCGATTCGTTGAAGGAGTTTGAATCTATATCGTAAGTATTTCTTATGCGAAATATGTCAAGGCCGAGCTCCTTGAAGAGCAGATTACATAATTCGGCTTTTTGTTTATGTTGAACAAATTCCATCGTGCGAAAAGCGCCGGAGGCACCAAGACCTTCGATTTTCTGGTGACGTGTATTTATATCAACCTGGCCTGTTGCGTTAGGTTCGACAGCGATGGCCTTGGAAATATTTGGCTCAGGACCATATACGTTTGCGTCATCAACGTAAAAATTAACACCCGGCGGCGGGCCTTCAAAATAAACGTCCAGCACCGATAATGCGCCGTTCACATCCAATGTGAAATTGCCTGAAAGCAGAATCCAGTTGCTGTCCGTAGCGGTAGCGCTGGCTACGTTATGATATTTGGTGCCGCTATCGTCCTGCTGTTCGACAGATAAAGCGACAGAGGCGCTTGGGGCGTTGTCAAGTCTTATCCAGCCCGAAATCTGGTAAGTTTTTCCATTCACCATTTTGCCGAACATAGACTGTCTTATTCCCTGCCAATTCGAGTCTCTGCCGGTTGCTTTCGCGCTGCCCGAACCGCTGTGTATCGGTGTGCTGACTGCCTGAATTTGACAGCTTCGGCCTGCCCAGCCGTCCGTTCCGTTTTCAAGACCGGGATTGACCAGGAGGTTGGTATCGCCATAACATGCTAATGTCAAACACAACAATAAAAATAAACCCTTGAAAGACATCTTGTTACTCCTTAACCTAAAGATTGATTTACAATTTTATTAATTCTTACCGCTGGCAGAAAGCGCCAGAGTTGTTATAGAGTTAGCGGGCAATTTCAATGGCCCGCTTCCTTTATAACTGCCGATATTAACACATTTCTCTGTCTGGCTGGAGCGATAAACTTCGCCTTTGGAAACAGAGAAACCCTTAAAAGAACAGTCAAGGGTAATATCGGTGCCAGCAGTGGTATTGAGTAAGACTATTGTCAGTTTTCGATTGTCCGGGCTGACATAAGCTGAGATTCTCAGGCCGGAATTGTCAGTCGAGGCATCCACACGCTGCCAGAGCGAATCTATGAAAGCTGAATAGTGCTTGAAAGCATAGTAAACAGGATTGATAGTGTAGGAGCAGGGGTCATCGAGGCTCACCAAGCTGACGGTTCCAGGGCCCCAGAACAAATCCCAGTACAGATATGCAGCTGCTCCTTCCACAGTCAGAGAATTATGCATCAAAATGGCCGTGTTTATTGCCTGTTTCCACGCGTTCGGTTCTTTGTGCTGGTACTCTGTCTGGAACAGAGGTTTGCCGCCGAACCTTGATTTGAAATTGTTCATATCGGAAAGATACATATCAGGTTCTGAGCCGCAGCCGGAGGTGTTGCCGCTGCAATCATAGAGATGGTGTGCATAGCCATAAACGTGGGACGAGTTGTCTAAATTGTCTATATATTTCTTGGCACTGGTTAAACCATACGCTTCGGGTGCAAGCATCTTCGGGCAAGCCTGCCCCACCTGTGGTGAGCCTGCCTGCCCTGAGCTTGTCGAATGGGTCGAACCCATTTTAGCGTTCAGCTTATTCCAGACCGCCTCAAAGGCCGCATCGTAGCCGGCCATTTCCACAGTCTCTGTTGGCTCGAATCTGCACGAGTCCCATTTTGCTTCGTAATCAGGCTCATTCTGAATACTGATATAGTCAATCTTGACCCCCTCTTTTGCGTAGGCAGCCAGACTATCAGCCCACCATTTAGCGAACTCGTCATAAATAAATTTGCCGTCGATTTTTTTAAGAGTTCCGCCGACCAATTTTCCTTCGCTTTTGAGTCTTGCAGGCGGCGACCAGGAGGAAATCATAATTTTGAGGTTTTCATTTGCAGCTTTAGCGCCTTTGACTATTTCCGCTGTCTCTCGAAAAGAATTCGGCTCCATTTCGTGATTATTTCTTATGCGGAATATGTCAAGGCCAAGCTCTTTGAACAGGATATTGTATAGTTCTGTTTTTTGCTTATGGTTAACAAATTCCATTGTGTAATAGGCGCCGGCAGCGCCGAATCCTTCGATTTTTTGATAGCGTTTATCTGCATCAATTTTGCCGGTCGCGTTTGGTTCGACAGGACTGGGCGCGGGAGGACTGGGCTTGGAAACACTGGGCTCGGGACCATATACGTTCGCGTCATCAACGAAAAAATTTACCCCTGCTGCGGGGCCTTCAAAGTAAACGTCCAGCGCCGACAATGTGCCGCTCGCAGTCAGAGTAAAATCGCCTGAAAGCAAGACCCAATTGCTATCGGTTGCAGTTACGCGGGCTACGTTGGGATATTTATTGCCGCTCTCATCTCGCAGGTCGATAGATACGATAACAGTATCGCTCGGAGCGTTTTCAAGTTTTACCCAGCCGGATATATGATAAGTCTTTCCCTGCACCATTTTGCCTAATATAGACTGAGTTATTCCCTGCCAGGTTTCAGTTCTGCCGTAAGCTTTCGCGCTGCCCGAACCGCTGTGTACAGGCGATGTAACTGCCTCAATTGGGCAGCTTCGGCCGGACCAGCCGGCTGTGCCGCTTTCAAACCCGGGATTGACCAGCACGTTAGTGTCGCCGTAAGCCAATGACAAAAACAACAACAAAAATAGAACCTTGGAAGACATCCTGTTACTCCTTAATCCAGAATTCAGTTAATTTAAAATTTATAAGCCTGTGGCTTATTTATCAGTCAGGCGTATATTTTTTTGGCTCGGTATGATAACATATCAGCCGCTGATTTGCAATATTATTGTATGTTTAAGGAATCTTACCTGTTATGAATACTAAACATCATAACCTGCTGCCCTTTTGTATCATTTTTTTACTTATCCCCCTTAATACACTCATCGCCGATAGGTCTTCAAGTATCCACGTATGGGAAGTGAAGGAGATTGTGCTGAAAGCGGAAAAGAACTATGAAAATTATTATACAGATGTAACCTGCTGGGTAGAACTGAAAGGCCCGAATTTCTCAAAACGCATTTATGGTTTCTGGAACGGCGGTAATGTTTTTGTCGTGCGTATTGCGGCAACAGAACCGGGAAAATGGCAATGGACCAGCGGCTCAAATCAGCCTGATGATAAAGGGCTAAGCGGCCATACAGGCGAATTCACGGCTGTCAAATGGACAGAAAAGGAAAAATTGCAGAACCCTAACCGTCGTGGTTTCGTTCGTCCATCGGCTAACGGACACGCATTACAATACGTTGACGGCACACCGTTCTTTATGGTCGGCGACACCTGGCTTGCGGCAGCTACCTGGCGACTGCCTTTCAGAGGCGCTGTCGCTGCGAAAAATTATGTGCCGGGCCCGGGTATCGGTTTTGAAGACGCCGTAATATATCGGAAAGGCCAAGGCTACAATTCCGTCAGTATGATAGCCTGCTTCCCAAACTGGGAATCGGATAGTCAGGCCGCCACTTTCGCTGATTCCAATGGCATATATCTGAGAAATGCGTGGGAAAAATTCGATTACCTCGTTGATAACGGCCAGATGACTGCAAAAAATATGCGCGACGAATTCGGCAATAAACCCTTTAAAATGTCATCGAAACATAAGGGCGTGGCTGATTTTGACGGAATCAATCCTGAGTATTTTCAAAGCTTAGACAAAAAAATGCAGTATTTGTCCGAGCAGGGTTTTGTCCCTTTATTAGAGACCGTAAGAAGGGATAACTGCCCGGCGTGGAAGGCTTATTTTGACTTTAACCAATCTTTCTCACGATACGTTCAATATCTTATCTCAAGATACGGCGCGTACAATATAATCTTCAGCGGCATTCATCTCGACTGGATTCCAAAGGAATACAGCCTGACTGCCGATGAATTCAACCAGGCTCTTACCTATCATTTGAAAAAATACGGCGCACTGCCGTTTGGCCAACCCTTTACGACACTAATCAATGATTCTACATACACCCAGTTCGGCCACAATCAGGATTGTCCCTGGCTGACTATGCACAGTGTAGGCAACAAACCGCGCGATAATGGCGTTTACAAGGCAATCGAAACTCTTTTTAATCTTGAGCCTCCTTACCCAGCCATAAATTTTGAGCCGTATTATACAGGCTGGAACCACGAGATAAATATGCCTAATGGTGAACGTCCACCCGCCGATTCGCCGCGAGATAATTATTTCTCACGTGCGCAGATGTATGGCTCCGTTCTTTCAGGGGGCCTGTCCGGCCACGTGTACGGCACAAGCGCGTATGACATTACCACAACCGGCGAACCTGCGGGCCCTCGTCCGCATTTTTGGGATGCATTAAAATATGAATCAGCCAATTATATGCGACATCTTGCGGCGTTTATATTGTCCGAAGGCGATAAATATCAGTGGTTGCAGCCTGCCTCGCAGAATATCCATCCGCGAAAAGCGCCCGGCAGCTCCGAGCGAGGTCTTGACGGCTGGTCTTTTATGATGGGGACGCCCGAAAAAGATTTTGCCCTTGTTTACTTTGAAAATAAGGCCGTTCTGCCTTCACTGGCCGGTTTTAAACCGAATACAAAGTATACTTTCCGATGGTTTAATCCGAGCACCGGCATAAGGCTAAAAGAGATTGAGATTAAAACAGATGAAAAAGGAGTTTTAACTTTGCCGCCATTTCCCGATAACCAAAACCCGTCTATTACTGACTGGGCAGCAAAAATTCGCGAAAGTCGATAAAGATGATGTGCTGCACGTACCCAAAAGGCCGCTGAAAAAGATTCTTCATTTCAACAAATTCGGCAATAAATAAAAAATCGGCAAAAATTGATTTTATTTAAAGCAAAATGGCTTCCTTTGGTGTTGTATAATAGGCAGTCGATTGTCAGCTTATTTGAAAAGGTATCTGTGTGCTGGAAGATAAGTTACTTATCTGGAAGTTAAAACGCGGCAGCAAAGAATCGCTACAGCGTATCTATGAAAAGTACAGAGACGATATGCTGCGGATAGCCGCCGGGCTTTTGAATCAGACAAATTCTGCTGAGGATGTTGTGCACGATGTTTTCACGAATTTTGTCCGTTCCGCCGGCAGGTTTGAGCTTACTGGCAGTCTTAAAGGATATTTGACTACCTGTGTTGCCAACAGGGCCCGGAATGTGATTCGCTCCCAAAACCGGCAGCGAACGGTAAATTTAGATGATGTTGAGCCGGTAATTTCAAATTCTAAAAGGCCTGACCAGTGGATTATATACGATGAGCAGTTCAACCTGCTTAACAATGCGATGGCTCAATTGCCGTACGAGCAGAAGGAAGCCGTGATTCTGCATATACAGGGAGATATGAAATTCAGGGACATAGCGAAAATGCAGGAAACGTCGACAAAAACAACACAGAGCAGATACCGTTACGGAATAACCAAACTGCGGTCAATTTTAGATGGCGAGGTACCAAAATGAGACCGACGGAAAACATAAAACGATTCGTTAAAAATGTAAAAATAAAAACTAATCCAGAGGTTAACAAGGCAGTTTTAAATGACCTTCTTAACACGCTGGACAAATCTAAAGTTGCACAGCCAAATATTCTGGGAATATTTATAAAAAGCAGACTTGCAAAACTTGCCGTTGCAGCTGTAATAATAGCTGCGGTTTGTCTTTTCTTTGCGCATCATAACCGTAACGAGCAGATTGAATCGCCAAAAATCGTACAAACTGTGGAGTCCAAATCCCCGGCCGAATTAACTACGATTGTTTCTCTTAACGCTGCTTTTCGCAGGGGAGGAATGGAAGCGGTTGAAAAGCAATTTACAGAGGCTGATAAAAAAGTCAGACGAAGCTTAAAAGAGCCTATGACAATTGAACAATTATTATGTGAATTAAACGAATGCAGAGAAATTTAGGAAAGGAAAATATTATGAAAATTTCAAATAACTATAAACTGATATTGTCAGCAATTATGTTCTTTCTAAGTTCGGCATCTGTTTATTCCTATCCGCCGGACAACGCCGCCGTTTTATATTACAAAGCCGCGATGCTTTATGCGCCGGATGACGAAATGGAGAAATTATTAGACGATTTCTCAAAGGAAACCTCGAAGGCTGATGTTGACAAAGTAAGAAAATTTGTAAATGAAAACCGCTCTATAATAAATATGGTTCTTGATGCTGCCGAGATAAAAAACTGCGACTGGGGGCTGGATTACTCCCAGGGTCCGGCAACGAAAATACCTCAGGTCTGTGCGCGAAAATTGGCGTATCTAGTCCTGGCAGATGCGAAAATTCTGGCAAAAGATGGTAATTACGAAACTGCCCTGGACCGCTGTATAAGCTTATACAAAATAGCGCGACATATAAATGACCGTATCATTGTGACTCACCTCCTTGGCATTGCGGTCAACGGCAAAACAAATTTTTGTGTTATGCAAATAATGTCGGATATGCCGCAGGACATACAAAATCTGTCCCGGCTGAAAAACCGATTGGCAGAGATTGACAGCATACCTTTTTCGGTCAAACCGGGTCTTTTAGGTGATCGAGATGCTGTGTTAATGTTTATGACACCGGAACGTCTTTCCGAAGGGGTAGCCCTTTACTGCTCGGAATCAGATAAGCCTCTTAGCGCAGAAGATGAGGCTGTCAAGGAAAAAATTCTTTCTTTTGATGACGTTATGATTGAACGCAGTAGAAAATACTTCGAGAATTCCTACGCCGGCATTATTGATGCTTTTGATATGCCTTATCCGCAAGGTTATGATGCGATTAAGGATTTATTTGAAAAAGTATTCAAAGATGTTAACAGTAACCCTGAAGCAACCTTTACCGGTATTATTATGCCTGCGGTGGGAAAGGTGCTTTCACTGGTAACGCGTTCGCAGACGCATAACAATGCAATCAGGACAGCGATTGAGCTCTATATGATAAAGGCTAAAACGGGTAAATTGCCCAAGGAGTTGCCCGCCGGCCTGCCGGGCGATATGTTTAGCGGCAAACCATTTGATTACGAAAAAACGCCTGATGGATTCATTCTTCGCTGCCAGGGTAAAGAAATAGACACTGGCAAGGTTTATCAGTATGAGTTCAAGGTTAAATAATAATCCTTTTATTACTGATTATAAAAAGGCCGAGTTATTCAGCTCGGCTTTTTTGTTTCCACTTTTGATTTTCTTGCTAAATCTTCTGGAGTCTGTATAATCACAGTTTTGTTTCTGTGAAAGGATTTCTAAAAAAGATTCTTCATTTCAACAAATTCGACCGAATCGGATCTTTTGTCTATAAGCGAGAATGACTGAGAGCTTTGTCAATCTTTTCTCTTAGCTCCATCGGGTCAAACGGCTTAGTGATATATTCCACGATACCAAACGCAGCAGCACAATTTACGGTTTTCGGGTCTGAGTGGGCGGTCAACATTATTACAGGGATATCCTTCCAATCGGGGTTGGTGCGTATTTGTTCGAGCATTTCAAATCCGTTCATTGCAGGCATACTGGCATCAAGCAGGATAAGGTCCGGCTTTTCAGCTGCTATTTTATTCAATCCGTCCTGACCGTTGTCGGCAGTTATGGCCTCATAGCCCCATTTTTGCAGACTAAAGGCCACAATTCTTAAGATATCCTTTTCATCATCGACAACTAAGATTTTATCTGACATGGTATTGTCTCCATAGGTAATTCAAAATAAAAGGTTGTTCCTTTTTCGTAATCCGACTCGGCCCATATTTTGCCGTTGTGGTTTTCTATGATTTTTTTGGAAATCGCAAGCCCCAAACCTGTTCCGCCTGTTTTTCTCTCGGTGTTTTTAGTAGTCAATTGTTCAAATTCCTGAAACAGCCTTGGCATATCTTCCTGTTTGATTCCGCATCCGGAGTCCTTAACGGATGTAATAATACTATTATCGTTCCGGGAAGTAGTAACCTTTATGCTGCCTGTTTCAGTAAATTTGATTGCATTGTTAACAAGGTTAGTCAGTACCTGGATAATTTTATCCTTATCAAAATTCACAACTGGAACGGCATCATCAAGTTCGATTATCAAATTTAACCCTTTTTCTTTTGCCAGCGGCCTCATTGTTTCTTCAACAAGCCTTACGGTTTCATTTATGCTGGCTGATTGCAGGTTGAACATCATTCTTCCGGCGCAAATTTTCTGAAAATCCAAAACGTCATTTATTAATCTTGCAAGCCGGTCTACATTTCTTTTTGCGATACCAAGAAATTCCTTTTGGTCATTGTTAAGCGGACCAGTCATTTCGCTATACACCAGATTTATTCCTTCTTTTATAGCGGTCAGAGGCGTTCGCAATTCGTGTGAGGCTGTGGAAATAAATTTTGCTTTCATTTCAACCGCCTCTTTCATTTCTTTCTCAGCTTTTTTGCTCTCGGTTATATCTCGAACAGTGGCTTGTAACACTTTTTCGTCTTTGATTTCTGTGCTCGTCAATAAAACTGTAGCAGGAAACTCTGTGTTGTCCATACGCTTATGCATCCACTCAAAGAAATAACTGCCTTTTTCCATTGCTATTTTCATCATTTCCTGTGCCTTTACGGAAGATGTCGTGCCATCAGGCTGATATTTTGGCGACAAATCTGCAGGTGTCAAAGAGGCAAATTCTTTTTCATCTTTGCAGCCAAACAATTTTAATGTTGCCGGATTACTACTAATAAATCCCTTTTCACTTGTTAGTATCATGATGGCGTCATGGGAGCTTTCGAAGAGGCTGTGGTACTTCTCCTCACTTTCCCGCAGTCTTAACTCCGCCCATTTACGCTGGACAACTTCTTTATTGAGATGTTCAATGGAAATTGTTGTATTTTTTAAATTATTTGTCATTGCATCAAAAGCACGGGAAAGCTGTCCCACCTCATCTTTTGCATCAGTGCCTACCTTGTAATCTAAATTGCCGCTGCCGATTATTTCGGTTCCCTTATGCAGCCTATGAAGCGGCTTAGAAATAAATCTCGCAATATGAATACCTAATAACCAGGCGGCGTTGACCGCTATAAATAAAATCAGGAAAATAACCAGTCGCAGTTCAGCCAAAGGCGCAAATGCTTCTTTTGCATTTATCTCGGCTAAAACTGCCCATTGCATCTGGGGTATGAGTTCATGTGTCCCCAGAACCTTCCGGCCGCGATAATCAGAAAAAACATTCGCCATTTCCTCTTCGGATAATATGTGTTCTCTGTCTTTATGTAACCGGACCCTCCTTACATTCTCAGTATCCACCCTCTGTTTTAAAACTGCATCTTCAGTGAATCTGGAAGGAGTAATCATATAACCATACTTATTGACGATATATATCTCGCCGGTCTTACCCAGACCGGTTCTATTCGTAACGATATTATTTAACTCATTTAATCTCACCCTTGCTACAAGCACGCCTAAGAATTCCCCTGTATGGCTGTCTAAAAATGGCGAGGATACGGCTATTAAAGGTTCTTTAACTGACTGGGAATAATATACATCCTTGATGAAGGCCTTTTTCTGCCCGCCGAGAAAAAAAGCATCCGTGGACTTATCTGCTCCGATGTTGCTTTCGTTGCTGGAGACCACCACTTTTCCTGTTGCATCCAGCAGTAAAAATTCAAATATCGAAGGATTAACCTCTTTTGTCCTCTTGAGCCTGCGCATAGCCTGCTGGAAGACTTCGTTCTGCCGGGAATCTTCTCTGTCTTTTATTTTTAAAAAACTCTCCAGAGTATCACTTTTAGTTAACTGTCCGACAGAGATTTCCAGCATTTTGAGGTAGGTTTCTATATGATTGGTCCGCGAGGTGACCGCCGTAGCTAAATTGTTATATATAGACTTCTGCAAATTATCTTTCACAATTATATAGACAGTAGTTCCAGCAGCGCTCATAAGAATTAAAGCAACGGCAAGAAAAGAGAGGCTTATTTTATTTGCTATCTTCATAGAGTTTTTCCAGGAGCGTATGGTTTAAGAATTTAGGAGCATCGGGCTTTCGGGGAATTCTGCCGTTCGCTAACTTAACTTTGACAATCACATCAAAGGCTTCGACCCATTCTTTGCGTCCTGAAGGAACTTGATGTTTTTGACCGTAGCTTGGGAAAAACACAATAGCTGACAGGAAGAATAACAGGATATAGGTTATATCTCTACGCAACGTAGTTTTACCCCTGATATAGCTGTATCTTTTCCCCTTAAGATAAAGAAGCAAAATCTTACCAATCGATATTATCGGCTTTAATGTATCAGGCTGTTAACAAATACCCCGGTTTGTTCAGGATTCTTTTATTGTAATTATATATGGGCGTTCATTTTAGGTTGTGTTGGTTTTATTATCGGTCCGTAAGGAGGCTTTATGCCGGTAAGTTACGGGTTGCTAAAATTTTACATAATTGTATAATCGTCGTACTTCATCTGAAAGGATTTATTAAATGGCTAAATCGACAAATAAAAAGGTCGTTCTCGCCTATAGCGGCGGACTCGATACGAGTGTAATTCTGCCGTGGCTCAAAGAAACCTACGGCTATGATGTTATAGCGTATGTCGCCAATATCGGTCAGGGCAAAGAGCTTGACGGAATCAAGAAAAAATCGCTTGCCTCCGGTGCCATAAAGTGCATTGTAAAAGACCTGCGAAAGGAGTTTGTAACCGAATATCTCTGGCCGCTGCTTAAAAGCGGGGCGGTTTACGAGAACGGTTATCTTTTAGGCACAAGTATTGCCCGGCCGCTGATTGCAAAACATCAGGTAATGGTTGCTGAAGAGGAAGGTGCGATGGGTGTTGCTCACGGCGCAACCGGCAAGGGAAACGACCAGGTGCGATTCGAGCTTACTTATATGGCTCTCAATCCGAAACTGAAAATCATTTCGCCCTGGAAAGACCCGAAATTTGAACTGACGAGCAGAGAAGCCGCTGTTGAATATGCCAAAAAGCATAAAATACCTATCGAGCAGAGCGTAAAGAAAATTTATTCGCGCGACCGCAACCTCTGGCATCTAAGTCACGAGGGAGCAGAACTGGAAGACCCTGCAAATGAGCCGAAAGACCGCTTATATGTCCTTTCGAACCTGGTCTCGAAGGCGCCGAACAAGCCGCAATACGTTGTAATCGGTTTTGAGAAAGGCGTGCCTGTTAGTTTGAATGGCAAGAAAACAGACCCTGTAAAGATTATTGAACAGCTTAATAAAATCGGCGGCAAGCACGCTGTCGGACAGGCTGACATTGTCGAAAATCGCCTTGTCGGCATTAAATCCAGAGGCGTTTATGAAACGCCTGGCGGGACTATACTTGTTGAAGCTCATAAAGCTCTCGAAAGCCTGACGCTTGACCGCGAGACATTGCATTATAAGCAGCAGGTTGCCCTCAAGTATGCAGAGATGGTTTACTATGGCCTGTGGTTCTGTCAGCTTCGCCACGCCTTGGATGCATTTATTGATATAACGCAGCAGAATGTTACCGGCACGGTACGGATGAAACTGTTTAAGGGCCGCTGTACGTCGGCAGGCGTTAAAAGTCCAAAGAGTCTTTACAGCACTGCTCTTGCAAGTTTCAAAATGGGCGCCGAATATAACCCGACAGACGCAACAGGATTCATTCGTCTGTTTGGTTTGCAGATGAAAGTCGCAGGGCTGGTAAATAAAAAAGGCACAAGAAGCGAAAGATAAAAGGATTTACGATTGACTTGTTGTGTTGTGATACCTGATTGGCCGGTAGTAGTGTTTCTTTTTGCAATCGGTGCATCCGTCGGAAGCTTTCTGAATGTTGTGATTTACCGTTTGCCAAAGGATTTGTCAATTGTCCGGCCGGGCTCAGCCTGTCCATCCTGCAAAACCCCAATACCTTTTTACGACAATATACCGATTCTATCCTGGCTGTTGCTGGCAGGGAAGTGCCGCAAATGTAAAGCGAAGATTTCGCCAAGATATTTCATTATCGAATTGCTGACAGCCTTACTTTTCGTAACTGTTTATGTGATTTACTTTTTGATGCCATTGAGAAAAGGCATCGGCGAATTTTTTGGAGGCGGTTTTATACTGTACCTTGCACATATTATTATGCTCTCAGCTTTTGTGGCGGCGTCGGCTATAGACCTCGAGTTTCAGGTCATACCGCTTTCTATCTGCTGGATTATTACTATCGTGGGCTTTATTGCTTCGGCAGCAGGGCCGTTTTTTTATGACCCTGTGATTATTCGCAGCTATGATATTTTTCCCACTGCTTCAGCCAAGATATCAGTTTTGGCGGCAGGTGCACTAACCGGATTGACGATGTCTATGTTATTACTCTTGACTGGTATAATAAAAAGAAGTTACTACAGCAAAGAATCTGACCCTAAATTGTCCTCAATCAAAGAGAGACCGAAAGAAAACCACAAGCATCGTCTTGAAATGTTAAAAGAGGTAATTTTTTTATTGCCGATAGCTGTCTGTGTTTTTGCCGCCTTTAAACTCTATAAAAGTGTACCGCAGTTTGCCCACTGGTGGATTGATTTTTCACAAGCTCCTGTTATTGCCGGACTTGGCGGAAGTCTATGGGGATATTTTGTAGGTTGTGCGATAGTTTGGATAACACGAATAGTCGGCACTTTTGCTTTTGGCAGAGAAGCAATGGGGCTTGGCGATGTACACCTTATGGGCGCCGCGGGTACTGTGCTCGGACCTTGGCCGGTAGTGTTCGCATTTTTTATTGCGCCTTTTTTCGGACTGGCGTGGGTGATTTTTTGTATGTTTTTTAAAAAAATGCGACAAATTCCTTATGGTCCCTTCTTGTCAATGGGACTTTTTGTGGTTATGATTCTACACGATGCGGTAACAAACTGGCTGCAGTTTGTTTTGTATCGTTGAAAAAATAAAATAAATTTATTGATAAAGGAGTAAAGTATGGACGCTTTAGTCAGGAAAATTGTGCTTTTAACAGTCGTGATGGTAGCGTACGGTCTTTTGAGCGGATGTACCAGCTACAAGAAGAAGTACAACGCATTGAACGTCGAACATCAAAACCTCAAAGGTCTGTACGATAACTGCAAGGCAACGCTTGACGGCAGTTCCACCGAAAAGCAGGAGCTTGTGACAAAACTTGCAGAAGGCGAACAGACTATCGAGGACCTGAAAAAACAAATGGCAGAACGCAACAAGACTCCGGGAGAAGCTACCGGATTCGGAGATTACGAGGTAGATGTCAATGCGAAAGCGGGAACTATAACAGTAACACTGCCGGAGACGATTCTTTTTGACTCCGGAAAAGCAAATCTCAAGTCCGGCGCAAAGGGCGACCTTGACCATATTGTTTCTGTTTTGAATGAGAAGTACAGTGGCAGAATGATAGACGTCATCGGCCATACGGATACTGACCCGATAAAGAAATCCAGCTGGAAGGACAACTGGGAGTTATCCGCTGAAAGAGCTCTTACAGTGCTTCGTCATCTTAATTCCAACGGCATACCGGACAGCAGACTCAGAGCTATCGGCTGCGGGCCGGGAAAACCGATTGCCCCAAATACTAACGCGAGTGGCAAGGCAAGAAACAGAAGAGTTGAAATTGTCGTACATATGAGGTGATTTGCCTAATTGGCCGTTTGACGAACGGAATTGTTGGATGGATTGGCAGCCCCGGTAATCATCGGGGCTGTTTTTTTATGAATTTCGGCTGTGTTTGACATAATCATTGAAACCTTCTGAAATGTATTCAACAGCCAGCTTCAATGCGTTGTAACAGCTGATACTTTCGCTCAAAGCTGAAATATTCTGCTTGTATTTACTATTGCTCAAGAGTTCTTTAACCGCGGCTCGAATGTTTTCGCGATCTCGCTGGTTCTTGTGAAGCTGCAAAGCAACACCTTTTCTTTCAAGCTCAACCGCATTTATCTGCTGCTCGAAGTGGTCATAAAACACAAGCATTGGTACTTTATGTTTGACAGCTAAATAATTGGTTCCAGTTCCTGAATGACTGATAAGCAAATCGCTGACAGGCAGGACATGGTCAATGTCAAATTTATTGCAACCGTAAAAGTTGTTTATTTTTCTGCTCTGAACAGAATAAAAAGCAATGGCGTACTTTTCGTCGTTGAAAGTGCTTTCAAAAAGATTCGTTTGGTCATACTCGCCTGTAGTTCCTCTGTAAATGAGAATTTTTTTCCGCTTGTCTCTTTTATATTTCTCTAACCATTCGGGAACCGGGTCTTGTCCTGTAACCAATACCGGACCTATGTGTTTGCAGAAACGCCTGTCAGCGTCAGGCAGTTTAAAAAGTTCCTCCGCATCCGGGAAAAGCGTCAAATCCGGCCTTACACCATCAATCGAAATAAATTTGTGCAGACCAAGCTGTTTTAATTTCCTGCGGATGAAGCAGGAATTTTTCCTGCGAAAATAATTCTCTATTGACCTTGCGGCAAAAAGCAGCATCCGCTCTGGAAAAAGACTTATCCATCCCGGCAGTTTTTCAGGCCGAAAATCAAAATGATAATACGGACTTAAGGTTGCTTTCTGAACAAAGACATCGAAAGCTCTTATCCTGCTTATTTTAGCGGCTACGCCGGCAAATTCCCTGAAATGGTCGCGGATTATTGTATCAGGGCGGCAGCCCTCAATAAGTGTCTTTTCTATCTCAAAATACTTTTCATAATTTTTTGCGGTGTAGTAAACAGTCGCAAGATTCTGCTCTATTCTCGAATAAAGTTCCTCCTTGCTGACAAGTTCTGTTTTTATCCATTCAAAGCCGGCGTCTTCAACAAATTTCATATAGGGACCGTCGCCGGAAAAAGTAATGTCATACAGGCCTGTTAATCGCAGTGCCTTTGCTATCGCAACGATACGAACCGTATGCGACGTCATCCCGCCGTGAACAAGAGCAAGTACTTTAAGTTTTGCCATATGGTGGGCTTGTCGAACCGTCATTTTGTGTATCCATGCCGAAGATTTTCTTTCTGTAATTGCTGTAAACTCTTACTGCAGTTCCGACTTGGCCGGCGACGACCTGACCAATCGGCGCAGCAACGGCAGGAACAATGCCGAATTTCTGCAGGAAATACTGGAAAGGAATTCTGAACAAATATGTTGCCCAGATGCCGTGAATATTGGAGATAAACATTGATTTCATATCAAGCAGAAAGTTTCGCCCGCCGTTTCTATATTCAGCTAAGTTTAAAATTGCATAAGTACCCATGCCGCCGACAAAAAAACCCACGCTACCGCAGATTGTAGAGATAAGGGTAATTGCCAGGTTGGAATCAGTGAACAAATCCGCTATTGCTGCCGAGGCGCTTGCCATTGCCGCTGCAGCGACATAAGAGACGAGCTCGGAGGCAAAGTATCTTTTATTTGTTGCTGAAAATAATCCGCCGATTTTCATAACAAAGACGATTATAATTTTTGATTGCTTTCTGCAAATTATATCGGCCCAACAGGTTAGGTCAAAAGCTTTTTTCTGGCTAAAGCCGGCAAAATCTTTATAATATTTGCTCGAAGTTTTTTAAGGAGCGCAAAGTGTCACAGCTTTATATTGATCCGAATTACAAATCGGTACTAACACTGAGGGAAACGGAAAAAGCAATAAAGGAGATAAAGGATTATTTTGAACGGGCACTTGCCTGGAATTTGAATCTTCAACGAGTCTCTGCACCGCTTTTTGTCCGCAAAGGTTCAGGTGTCAATGACGACCTTAACGGCATCGAACGCAAGGTAACTTTCCAGATAAGGGATGATAATGATTCTGACGCCGAGATTGTCCTTTCGCTTGCCAAGTGGAAACGAATGGTTCTTGCTGACTATGGTTTTGGTGCCGGCGAGGGTCTTTATACCGATATGAACGCCATAAGACCGGATGAAAACTGCCTTGATAATCTTCATTCTATTTATGTTGACCAGTGGGACTGGGAAAAAGCTATTACGGCTCAGCAGAGAAATCTTGAGTTCCTGAAAAAGGTAGTGCGAAAAATCTATAACGCCATCCGTGAAACTGAAAATCATATTTGCAAGTTATATCCTAAGATAAAAACAATCCTGCCGAAAGAGATTCAGTTCATTCATACCGAGGAGTTGCTCGAAATGTATCCTGAACTTAACCCGAGACAGCGGGAAGATAAAATTGCTGAAAAATACGGAGCTGTGTTTGTAATTGGTATCGGCGGCGAACTTGCCGATGGCACAATTCACGACGGAAGGGCGCCAGATTATGACGACTGGGTTACGCCGACAGGACAGGGCAGAAAAGGACTTAACGGCGATATCTTTCTGTGGTATCCGGTACTGAGAAGGGGATTTGAAATAAGCTCAATGGGTATCAGGGTTGACAAAGAAGCGATGTTAAAACAGCTTGAAATCAGAAATGTAACCGGGCGAAAGGAATTGGCGTGGCATAAAAGGCTATTAAATGGCGAATTGCCCCTCAGTATCGGCGGTGGAATAGGACAATCTAGACTGTGTATGTTTTTGCTGAGGAAAATCCATGTCGGCGAGGTGCACGCAAGCGTCTGGCCACAAGACATGCTCAAAAAATGCTCGGAAGGGGGCATAAAATTATTATAATTGTAGGAGCATAAAAAAAGCGGCCTTTAACGCTCTAAAGGCCGCTATCCCCTAAATAGCATAGGAGGAGGCGAAGAAGATTCCGTTGTTTTCTTTTCTTAAAAAATTATACGCTGGCTGATAAAATTTTGTTCAGGCTTTTTTGGTTTTTATAACCTGATTATTGACGGCCACTTACATTTTTCTTGGCAGGGTGAGTTACCGGCCAGAAGACCTGGTCACCGCCTTGCGGCGGTCTACCCCATCTGCTCGGTGTGCCACCGTCATCATCGAAATCCTCTCCAAAACTATACAATATAAAGCTGGTATCGGTTTTTCGATATGTTAACGGCCCATTTCGAAATGCGTCAAAAGGCATTCTGTCTATAAAACCTTTATTCAATAATTCTTCAAGATTGTTTGGGTATTGGTTGGTCTGCTTATGATATCGCAAAACGGCCACAGTAGTAATCAGCGCTTCTTTGTTAGTTCTCAGCCGCCATGCAAGCGTAGCTATTCTGTCATATCCCGGTACGAGCAGTTGAAGCATAAATGGGGCGCTTTCAATGGTCTTTTCGTACCGCTCTTTGCGTATTTCGTAATTTTTAATTTCGAAACTGCGTTGTAAGTCATCGTACAATTTATCTATTTGTGCGATAACTTCTTCTCTGTCCGGCAGATTGAAAGTCAGGGCATTAAGGATTGTCTCTGAAGCATTCTTGCCGGCAAATACGATGCCCTGGCGTACAGGCCTGCCGCCGCCTTTGCCGTCATCAGTGAAATTACGCTGAACGAAGTCATACTTGAATGCTTTTTCTGTTCCCGTATCGATTATAGTATTGTCTCGGCTTTGCTGAAAAAAGTCCTGAATTTTTTCAAGCTGTTCCGTTGACAAAATTGTCCTGCTGAGAAGTTCGGTTATATCTCTAATCCCAATCGCATCAATTGCTATCCCGACAAGCTGTTCTATTAACAAGCCGTTACCTTCTATACGGTGGCCAAAACTGCAAAGGCCAATAACATCATTTACTGCCTTTTCGGTATCATTTTTGTAAGCCGAGCATCTTATCTGCCAGCTCATAGCCTTTGCAAGGCTGCGGTATTTTGATAACCGAGGAAGGCCTAAATTCATTAAATCAGATACGTTTACGTCGTAGACACTCCAGTAATATGGCTTATCGAGAGCTTCTCGCAGGGCTTCGAAGGCTGCGGTATTTTGCGCCAGCCAGTTTTCTAATTCCTGCAATCGGGTTTCGTTGAAATCACTCGGCCAGGTTGCATTGCTGTCACCTAACCATTCCGGCATCGGCACAACAAGCCGGGCTGCTTTTTCCAGTATCGGGGTGCAATTGAGAGATTCGTCCCTGCCCTGACGCACATAGTCATTCAACCACTCTACATAATTTACCGATATATTTGGTTTGCCAATGTTAATATATACAGCGCAAATCGCGATATATAAAATGATTATTCCAAGAGCCTGCAGTGAATGAATTAAAACTTTCTGCCATAGCGGTCGGCAGCGTTTTTTGGCACGCCTTGCGAGGACAGCCAATACTTTTGCATCGCCGAAATTGTTAATCAGTTCTTTAGCTGTTTTTTCTCTCTCTTCTTCAGTTTTGCAATCCTTTAATGCGTCCTCGAAATGGCCGATAAGTTCGGCCCGAACATCTGCACAAACATTTTTCCGCCAGCGCATTTTTTTGATAACAAGGCGAATATAATCCGCAGTACAGTCCGGTAGATTCCCGAATGGATTTTTGCTGTTCTTGTCTGTCATAATAAGACCTCCATAAAAATTTATGCAGGTATTACAGAAGCTCCGAAAACAAGTTTCAAACCTGCGAATAAATCTGCCAGTTGTATTTTGTCGGCTTCGAGTCGTTCTTTACCTTTGGATGTGATGGAGTAGTACCGTCGTTTCCTGCCCGATGGGGCTGTTTCCCATTGGCCCTTGACGAGTTTTTGTGCCTCAAGGTTGTAAAGCAGAGGATAAAGCGTTCCCTGGCCTAAAGTTAAAACATTCCGGCTTTTGGCAGAAATCGCCTCGCTAAGCTCATAGCCGTACATCCTGCCACGGGAAAGGATTTCAAGGACCACTACAGGGGCAATGCCTTTTAAAAGTTCACGCTCAAATCTCATAATCAAACTCCTAAAAAATATTATGTTTTACATACTATATATTACATAGTATGTAATGTCAAGTATAATTTTGGGAAATTATTATTATTTTTTCTTGCCTTTTATTTTGATTTTAGACGGCGTTTTTCACGCAAATAAGGGCATTTATTTTAAGTTGTCGCAGGCTGATGCAGGTTAGAGGAGAATCTGCAAAGAGGACATCGAAATCCTTCTGCGAAAACTTCAAAATCTGCTCAGGCAGCAGATTCAATCTTTCAACAAAGAATTTGAAATCTCCGTTTCGACATACAGGAGCTTCTTCGTTATAAGGGCAGGCAAGGATACATCTGTCGCAGCCGAAAATGTGGGAATTGATTTTGGGCTTAAGCTCTTTTGGAATTCTGCCTTTGTGCTCGGTAAGATAACTGATACATTTATATGCATAAAAAAGAGGATTTTTTGAAAGAGCGCCTGTAGGACAAGCATTAACACAGCAACCACAGTCCTTGCAAAAGTCCTTTTTTGGCAGAGACTCATCTGTTTTTAATGGCAGGTTTGTAATCAGTTCGCCCAAAAGAAGAAAAGAACCAAATCGCGGATTGGTAAGCAGATGATTTTTCCCGATGAAGCCAAGACCTGCACGCTCAGCAAGTGCCCGCTCAGCCAGCGGCGCCGAATCAACACAAACTTTGAACTTCAGTTCTTTGTCTGTTTGGCCTTTTATGAAGTCGGCAAGTTCAAAGAGTCTTTTTTTAATAAAACCGTGGTAGTCCTGATACAGGGCATAGGAGGCAATTTTTACCGCCGGCCTTAAAACCGTTTTCGCCGGTTTATAATTTAGCGCCGTACATATCACGGATTTAGCACCTGTCAAAAGTAAGGCAGGATTAAAACGTTTGTCGATATTTTTAGCAAGCCAGGTCATTTTGCCATGACAACCGGCCGTGAGCCATTTTTTAAAGTACTGGATACGAACCGAATCGACAGGCTCTGCTGAGGTTATTCCGACAAGGTCGAAGCCTGATGATTTCGCCTTCTGTTTGATTTCATTTTCAATTGTCTGCATAAAATTATTCTACTTGAAGATGCTCTAAAAGCAAAATTTAATTGCAGGTTGTGTAATTATGCCGTTATGTATAAAATAAACAGGCGATATGACCATCGAAAATTTACAGATTTATAAAAGGCTCAAACTTGCTGACCCGAAACTGCTGATGGGCTTTTCCGGCTGGATGGACGGCGGAAACGTTTCAACCGGAACAATTGAACATCTGATAGGCAGATTGAATGCAAAGCGTTTTGCATATATTGAGCCGGAAGGTTTTTATATCGAGTCGTTTGTCGGAACTATGGAACTGGCGGCTCTTTTTCGCCCCTCTACCCGGATTGAGGGAGGGCTGATTAAAAGTTTCCAGCGCGTCGATAACTCGTTTTATGCCTCGACCGAAGAAAATCTTATCTTGTTTATCGGCCAGGAGCCGAACATAAACTGGGGGAAGTACGTTGAGGGTATTTTCAGTCTATGTCAGCAATTCAATGTCCGTCAGATTTATTTTACTGGCAGCGTTGCGGGACTTGTGCCGCATACGCGCGAGCCGAAGATATTCTGCAGTGTCTCGAATGAAAAGTTAAAAGACCAGTATCATCAGCTCGGCATTGGTTTCAGCAATTATCAGGGCCCGGCAGGCATTGTTACATATCTTGTTAAGACGGCCCAAGAGCGAAATATCGATATGACAAGTTTTGTTGCGACCGTACCGATTTACATACAGGGCAGGAATCCAAAAGCTATTTATTCAGCGGCACGCAGAATTGCATCAGTTCTTAAAATAAAAATTGAGCTTGAAGAGCTTCAGGAAGCCGCAAACACATTCGAGAACAAGCTGAATGAGCTTGTCGAAAAACAGCCTGAACTTGTCGAAATAATTCATAAGCTTGAGGGAGAATACGACAGCGAAGTATTCGAAAGCGAGATGGGCGATTTGAAACAGTGGCTGCAGGAAAAGGGAATAAGAATAGACTGACTCGGCTGGCTGAAATCAGTAAATTTTAAAATAAACCGCCAGTATTCCAGTTTCATGGCACGCCTCGATAATCTCAAGAATGCCTAAAAACCATATAAACCACAGAGCACTGATTATATTCCTTCTGAATGATTTCGGGTTTACTATATATGTCTGCGGCTCTTCATAAAGGGATAGCTTCGGAAAGAAAGCAGGGGTCTTCTGGCAGTATAACTTAAATTTTTCTCCGTGAATATTTAACAACCTTTTTTCTTCGCCGTGGATAACACTCGAGTAATAGAGTAAAAACACAATCAAAATAACAAGAGGAATCAGCAGTGTTTCAGTTGCAAGACCTACTCCTATGGCGCCAATCAGACTGAAGAAATATAATGGATTTCTTGATACCGAATACGGACCGGTGGTTACCAGTGTGTCGTTTTTATATCCTGCGATGTACAGCGAACACCACAATCGCCCCATTGATGCCGTTCCTGCTAAAATACAACCAACTGCAAAAAGGATGGTACCAATAATCTCGTGTTTTTCCCAGTAACTTTCCGAAAATAAAACGATTATGAATAAAGTCGCAACAAAAATGCGCGATACAAAAATGCGGATTTTTTCACTTGCTGAATGGAATGCCATTAGAACCTCCCAATGGTCTATATCTTATCACCTGTTCAACTATTTTACTGTTCACCTGTTCTATTTTTGCCCGCCATTGACGGGCAAAAATCGGGGAGACAGGATTTGAACCTGCGGCCTCCTGCTCCCAAAGCAGGCGCTCTGGGCCAAGCTGAGCTACTCCCCGAACAAATGTAGAAAACAGAATGTATAATAAATAATTCGTTTTTCTGCCATCCGGTCCGGCGGTCATTAAGTATCCTATGAATATTACTATACTTGCGGCAGATTTGCAAGGTCGGATTGATTATTTACCCTCACACCAATTTACATTGTGGAGGCAAAGCTTAGAGAAACACTCAAAACTGCTTTGGTTGGTTTTCAAAATGCTTAATTAAAGTGTAAATTGGTATGGGGGTTTACAGGCGATTTTAAGCCGATATAATATTAGCCTCGAATATAGGTTTTAAGGGAGACGAACATGTGCGGAATCGTAGCTTATTTAGGCAAAAAGCCGGCTCAGCCGATACTTGTTGAAGGCTTAAAACGGCTCGAATACAGGGGATATGACTCTGCCGGCGTAGGTCTGATAAACCCCGAGAAAATCGGGATAAAAATAATCAAATCCGGTGGCAGAATCAGCGTCCTCGAAGCGATGCTTCCGGAGATAAACCCTGATGAAGTTCTCGGTATCGGCCATACACGCTGGGCAACCCACGGTGAACCTAATACCATAAACGCTCATCCCCATCTCGACTATACCGGGAAAA
>CAZBLD010000009.1:0-118238 GCA_964492875.1 uncultured Planctomycetaceae bacterium | reverse complement strand
ATTTACAATACATGTATAATTTATATCGGATAGCGTGGACTTTTTCAACAGCCCCTCAGACACCGTTTTTCAGAAATAAATAGGAATAAATAGTGGCCGTTTATTTTTCCCTTGCCCCCCACGTTTTTTATTTCTTAATAGAGCAAAGCGTAAGCGCCGGCTCATAAAATCTTCAATCCCGAATTCCCCAACATCCTTGCTTGATAATTATCAAGTATAGATTTTCAGCCCGATTTTTGATGTTTTTTACCAAATACCAAATACTAAATACCCAAAACCTCTTCGTGTCTTGGTGCCTTTGTGGCAATAAACCTTCTTGAAATCTTGCACAAATCAGGGTAAAGTTTAGCACCTGCGGGCCCGTAGCTCAGCGGTAGAGCAGTGGACTCATAATCCATTGGTCCAAGGTCCGAATCCTTGCGGGCCCATCAGCCACTAAGGCACAAAGGCACAAAAAATTTAATCACAGATTACGCTGATTAAACTGAAGTAATTAAATAATAACAATCGGTGAAATCTGTGTAATCAGCGATTAAGAAGTGCAACCGCAACCGTGATACCCTTTTGAGACTGATATTGCCAATATTATCGGAAGTTGCCAAATAAGCACAAAAGAGTCTTTAAATCCTGTACAAAATAGATAAAATATCTGAATAAATCCGCCTGAGGTAGGTAAAAATAAAAAATTTTAAAAATTTTTTCTTTTAATAATTGCATTATTAAAGCATTTGGATATACTTACAATTTCGTTTTTGGCGAAATCTTTACAGGGAATCCCTTTGCATTTTATGACGAGGCAAGATAAACTTGTCCTCGCGCAGGCGGGGATTTTAAGCGTTTCGGTACTGTAATAAGCATTTTTGAATGTATCAGAAGTTTATCCGCCTCCGGCGGGTTTAATCACATTGTGAGCAGATAGTATTTCTCGTGCTGCGTAGCGTACTACGCAGAGTAGCATCGGAATGCATTGCAGTTGCTGAAAACTTGTCCGCTGTAGCTTTAGCGAAGGTGGATTTGCTGCTGTAGCTCAGCTGGTAGAGCGCGTCCTTGGTAAGGACGAGGTCAGGAGTTCAATCCTCCTCAGCAGCTAAGTTTGATTTTTTATGACCCCCTCTGCTTCTTGCGAAGCAAGAGAGGGGGCTTAATCGGTCAATAGCCGAAAATGTCGGTTTATTAAAAATAAAATTTAAGGAATTCAAAAATATCTAAGGGACAAGTTGGAGGTTAGCAAAAATGGCTAAGGCAGTATTTGAAAGGACAAAACCGCACGTTAATGTTGGCACCATCGGACACGTCGACCATGGGAAAACGACATTAACCGCAGCAATGACCAAAGTTATGGAACTTAAAGGTCTGTCGAAATTCAAAAGCTACGACGAAATCGCAAAGGCTTCCGAGGCACACGGGCGCAGAGACCCGACGAAAATTCTGACAATTTCAACCGCACACGTTGAATACATCACCGAAAAACGTCATTATGCCCACGTCGACTGTCCCGGACACGCTGACTATGTTAAGAATATGATAACCGGCGCCGCCCAAATGGATGGAGCAATCCTGGTGGTTTCCGCTGCCGACGGCCCTATGCCGCAAACAAGAGAACACATCCTGCTGGCAAGACAGGTTAATGTGCCTAAAATCGTTGTCTTTCTGAACAAGATTGACCTTGTCGACGACCCGGAACTCATCGACCTGGTCGAAATCGAGGTCAGAGATTTGCTCAACAAATATGAATTCCCTGGCGACGAAACGCCAATCATCCGGGGCTGTGCCATAACCGCTATGAAAGCCACCAAGCTGGACGACCCTGCCTGCAAGCCCATCGAGGAGCTGCTCAAGGCAATGGATGAATATATTCCTATTCCCGTTAGGGAAGTCGATAAACCATTTCTGATGCCGGTGGAAGACGTTTTCAGCATCAAGGGACGAGGAATAGTAGGCACAGGAAGAGTTGATCGCGGTAAAGTCCACGTGGGCGATGACGTCGCAATCATCGGCCTTAACAAAGAGACCCGTAAATCCGTCGTTACCGGCGTTGAAATGTTCAACAAGACGCTCGATGAAGGCCGAGCTGGCGATAATATCGGCGTTCTGCTTAGGGGCGTTGAAAAAGACGAATTGCAACGCGGACAGGTTATCGCTGCACCGGGCTCTATTACGCCTCATACCAGATTCGAGGCTGAGGTTTACGTACTTACCAAGGATGAAGGCGGACGCCATTCGCCGTTCTTTGCCGGCTATAAACCGCAGTTCTATTTCAGAACAACCGACGTTACCGGTGCCGTGATGGCAATCAAGAGCCGGGAAGGAAAGACCGCTGAGATGTGTCTGCCGGGAGATAACATCGGAATGGAAGTCGAAATCATCTCGCCTATAGCTATGGAAGAGGGACTCAGGTTCGCTATCCGTGAAGGCGGAAGAACCGTCGGAGCAGGTGTTGTTACTAAGATTCTAAAGTAAGGAATCGCTGGCGGCGGTCTAAAAACCCCGCCCCAAGTGGCGGGGGCTAAATGTTTTTAGTTGATTTTGGCGCGGGAATAAAATGGCTAAGGCGAAAAAAAGGGAAGATGTCTGGCTGGAATGTACTGAGTGCGGCAGCAGAAATTACCGCACCGATATAAATGTCGAAAAGGGAACCCCAAAAATTGAGCTTAAAAAGTTCTGCAAAAATGAGCGAAAGCGTACTGTTCATAAAATAAGACGTAAATAACCTGATGCGCCGAGGCGAAAAAAGCGTTGAGAAACCCAAATGTTTAAGAATAGGCCAGTAGCTCAATTGGCAGAGCGGCGGTCTCCAAAACCGCAGGTTGGGGGTTCGAACCCTCCCTGGCCTGCTGTTCTTGGAGGTGAAGCAAGGAAATGCTGCCGTACCGGCAGCGGCTAAACAGTAGACAGTAGAATGAGGCATTGAATGCTGATTGGAAAATATAAGTGGGGTCAGGGGAAAAATACCCGATTGTACAGCGCCGTTTCAGTAGCGGTAATCGCGGCTATCGGCTGCTGGATACTTTATCAAAAACTGGCAGCGTCGATGAACGTCAGCGAGACAATCGGATTGTGGATAAGCGTTACCGTGCCGCTGGGACTGTTTGCCCTGACCGCGCTTGTACTTTATTGGCTTGTCAACAAGCCGAAAGTGGCGGACTTCCTGATTGCAGCAGAAGGCGAACTAAAAAAGGTCAGCTTCAGCTCAAGACGTGAAATAACAGTCTCCACCTTTGTCGTCGTCATAGTTGTAATTCTAACGGCGGCAATGCTGGGACTGGCAGACTTCTGCTTCAATCTGTTTTTCACGAACGTCTTGGGAATATAAGTGCCGGAGGAAAATGGCAGGAGGGTTGTTAAATTATCAGCCCGCCTTTGGCGGGTAAAAATGAGTAAGCTTTTATGCGATGGTATGTTTTAAGAGTAGCCTCCAACAGGGAGGAACAGGTTAAAGAAGCCCTTACGAGAAAGGTTACGCTCGAAGGCCTGGGAGATGTTATCGGCAGAGTCGTTGTGCCGGTCGAACAGGTCAAGCGCATCCGCGGCGGAAAACAAAAAATCTTCAAGCGAAAACTTTATCCGGGCTACGTTTTTATGGAGATTGAGCCGGGCGAAGACGGGAAAATCAGCGAAAAGGCGTGGTTTCTGATAAAGGAAACCATCGGGGTCGGCGATTTCGTCGGCACAGAAGGCCTGCCCGTTCCTATGACTGATACAGACGTTGCAAAGGTGCTCAGCGAGGTCGAAAAGGCTACGGAACAGGCTGCCGCGAATGTAAAGGTTGATTTCGCGAAGGGAGATGTCGTAAAAATCAGAGAAGGAGCCTTTGAAAACTTCGAGGGAACCGTCGATTCAATCGATACCGAACGCGGCGTTGTCAGAGTCATTGTTACAATTTTTGGAAGAAGCACGCCGTTAGACATCGAATACTGGCAGATTGAAAAGATATAATAAGAAAATAAAAAATCAAAAATAAAAATTGTGGTATCCGCCTTCGCTACGAGCTTCGGCGGATGGCTTGTTCAATTTTTTAATTGTGTTTATTGGCTTCATAAAAGGCAATATATGGCGAAGGTAGTAATGACAAAGATAAAGTTGCAGGCGGCGGGAGGACAGGCTACGCCTGCTCCGCCAATCGGACCGGCGCTGGGACAACACGGCGTCAATATCGGGCAGTTTGTTCAACAATTTAATGAACGAACCAAAGACCTTAATGGCACCATTGTGCCTGTTGAGATAACCGTATATTCAGACAAAACGTTTGAATTCATCGTAAAAAGTCCTCCGGCAGCGGTGCTGCTCAAACAGGAAGCACAACTTGCAAAAGGAAGCGGCGTGCCAAATAAGGAAAAGGTCGGGAAAGTTACCGAAGAACAAATAAAAAAGATAGCTGAAAGGAAAATGAAAGACCTTAACGCCTTCGATATTAACCAGGCCTGCAAAATTATCGAAGGCACAGCGAGAAGCATGGGAATAGAAATAGAGAAATAGCCACAAAGGCACGAAGGCGCAAAGGAAATTGAAGATTTAAGAATGAACCCCGATGAGATAGCCGAAGCGGCATCTCACGGGGCAAGGATTGAAAATTTGTGGAACCGATTTTGCCGAACCATTTAAATGTTCAATTTTCAATTTATCCGCCTACAACTATGCAAATAGGTGTGGGAGACGGAGTGGTGTTATGAGAAAAAGAAGCAAGAGATATAAAGCTTCGGCAAAGGACCTGCCGAGCGGACCGGTGAGCCTGGCAGAGGCGGTGAAGAAAATTAAATCTTTTCCGCCGGCCAAGTTTGACCAGAGCATCGATTGCGTCGTATGGCTCGGAATAGACCCCAAGCAATCCGACCAGATTGTCAGGGGCGCTGTTTCACTGCCGCACGGCATAGGGAAAAGCAAAAAAGTTATCGCCTTCTGCGAAGATTCGGACATTGACGCTGCAAAACAGGCCGGTGCGCTCGATGCGGGATGCGATTCGCTAATTAAGAAGATTACCGACGGCTGGACGGATTTCGACGTTGCAATCGCTTCGCCAAAGGTAATGGGCAAGGTCGGCAGACTTGGAAAAACACTCGGGCCGCAGGGGAAAATGCCTTCGCCCAAAACCGGAACGGTTACGCAGGACATTATTACAGCCATTAAGGAATTTGCGGCAGGGAAAGCAGAATTCAAAAACGATGCCGGCGGAAACGTACATATTGTTGTCGGCAGACAGAGCTTCGATGAAGAAAGAATCGCCGACAATATCCGTGCCTTTATGGCGCTGATAAAAAAGATGAAACCGACGACAGCCAAAGGGACTTACATCAAGAAAATGGCCGTATCGGCAACAATGAGTCCGGCTGTTCAGGTTGATACGGCAGAGTTTTGACCCCCACACCAATGTACCGGTGTGAGGGAAAGCATATGAGAATAAAAAAATGAAAATGAAATCTTTGTCAAAAATGCAGTGTTTAGAACTTATTACATTGGTGTGGGGGTGTATATGAGCAGATACGTAAAGCAGGTTCTTGCAAAGGAACTGACGAACAGATTCGCAAGCGTCAACGAATTTCTCGTTGTCGATATGACGGGAATCGACGGCATCGTGAACAATCGGATGCGAGGAAAACTCCGTCAAAAAGGAATTAAACTGACAATGGTCAAAAATGCGATGATGAGACAGGCTATGACTGCGATGGGAAAGACAATCGCAGCGGGGCTCTTCGCGACAGGCTGCTGTACCGTTGTATACGGCGGCGACAACGTCGTTGACGTCGCAAAGGAAATCAAGGCTGCCAGCGTCGGAAAGACAGCAATAAAATTCAAGGGCGCTTATGTTGACGGGACTGCTCTCGATGCGGCAGCGGCTGCTAAACTTGTAAATATGAAAAGCAGAGGCGAACTGCAGGGCGAAATCGTTATGCTTGCAAATTCGCCGGCAAGACGGCTGGCAGGAGCTATCGGCTCGCTGGCAGGAATCATCGCAGGCTGTATAAAAGCGATTGCTGAAAAGGCAGAAAAACAAGCAGCGTAAAAAAGAATACAGAATTCAGAATATAGTAGACAGAATATTAACTTGCTATTGCGGGAGTCCTGAAGGGGTTAAACAGGACAGCGTAGTCCCGGCTGCCGCGAAGCGGATGAAATTTTTACAGGAGTAATAAAATGGCAGACGAATCAACAAAGCAGTTCAGTCCGGAGATAAAGAAACTGGGAGACAAGATTGTCGAATTGACACTTATGCAGGCAAAGGAACTTGGCGATTACCTGAAAGAAGTTCATGGTATTGAACCTGCCGCCGGCGCAGCGGTTATGATGGCAGGACCTGCAGGAGGCGCAGCAGGCGCCGGGGCCGCTGCGGTTGAAGAAAAGACCACCTTCGACGTTATACTCAAAGAATTCGGAGACAAGAAAATTCAGGTCATAAAGGAAGTAAGAGCTCTTACAGCTCTGGGACTGAAAGAGGCAAAAGACCTTGTGGACGGCGCACCAAAGCCTGTAAAACAGGGTGTCAGCAAAGACGAAGCAGAAGCAGCAAAAAAGCAGCTTGAGTCGGCTGGAGCTGTAGTTGAAATAAAATAGCCACGAAGGCATCCGTCTTCGCACATTTGTGCTACGGCGGACAGGCGCCGACACGAATACGCAGTATGCCTTACGGCAGAAAAATGATATAAATAAAAAAACTTTGTGACTTGGTGTCCCCCGCATTCGCGAGGGCAAGCTTGGCGGCTGATTGAAAAACTTAAAACTTTTTTCAGGGAGCGTGTGATGGTTACAAGAGCCATAAGAGATTTCGGGAAAATTGCAGATGCAATTGGAGTCCCGAATCTTATCGAAATTCAGCGGGACAGTTACGAAAGATTTCTGCAGGCCGACGTAGCGCCAGCGAAAAGAAAGAATATCGGACTTGAAGCGCTCTTTAAGGAAATTTTTCCCATCGAAAGCTACGACAAGACGATGAGTCTCGAATACCTCGGATATGAGTTCGACAGGGCCAGATATTCGCCGAACGAATGCAGAGAACTAAGGCTGACTTACGGCTATCCGTTGAAAATTGCCTGCAGGCTGAAACGAAGTGATGCGGAGGACATTTCGGAACAGGTCGTCTACATCGGAGAAATTCCAATTATGATAGGCGGCGGAGAGTTTATCATCAACGGCGCCGAACGCGTCATCGTCAACCAGCTCCACCGCTCGCCGGGCGTCGATTTTCTGATTGAAAGCAAAGAAGGCGACAGAGTCCTGCACGGCGGAAGGATTATACCGGAACGCGGAAGCTGGATAGAAATTTCCGTTACCAGAAAAGACGTTCTAATCGTCAGAATCGACCAGTCCAGCAAGATTCCAGCCACGATGTTTCTGCGGGCAATGGGAGAACAATACGGTGCTACCGAGGCAATTATAAGACTGTTTTTTGAAACGAAGATGATTTCCGTCGACAAGCTTGACCCTCTGATGTGGGCGGTCGGGCCGATAGTGGACCCCGAAACCGGCGAGATAATAGTAAAGGCCGGCGCACAATTCGCTGACAAAGTGTTTTTAATACAACAAATTTCGCCCGAGTCCAAAACCCGAGTTACACAGAATAAAATAACGAAGTACTTGGAGAACGAGCTGGAATTTAAGTATGTGTCTGTGAAGAATCCTTATGGAGACGATGACAATAAACTCAAATCTTTTTTAGAGTTTATTGAGAACAGGCTTATGCTATTCTTCGGAGATTCTGAAAAAGACGACGAGAAAACGGCACACCTACCTAGATTTAATACTAAAAATGACGAAGTTCCGGAAAACGCAAAGAAGAAAATCAGTGAATTTGAAGTTCGATGGGAAAAGGAAGCTACCCAGGAACAAAAAGATATTCTGGAAGAATGCAAGAAAAAAATTGATGATAAAACGGTTTGGTATTCAGATCCAAGGGACGTTAAAAAAGACCCAGAATTTAACAAACCTGGACTTTACTTCTTCCGCGACAAAAATACTGGTTTGGTAAACCATGGATATATAGGGTTCGCGTACGCCAAAAAAGGAATATATAGACGAATGGGTAGCCATTATTCCGAGGAGAAACCTCCAAATGATAGTTTACGTATAGGAATCGAAGAGTTTCTGATAAAACAATTAGCCAAAGGCGAAAAAGAAGACGGCAAGGCAAAAAAGTCGAAGAAATCCGTTGCGGAGGTTGAGGTCATAACGAAGGTGGTCGACCCTCTGGTATTAAATACGCTTGCTGAAGACGACTGCGAAAGCCATCAGGAGGCTCTCCTGAAACTTTACGCAAGATTGCGGCCTGGGAATCCGCCGAATATCGAAAAGGCAAAAACACTCTTCCATGAAAAGTTTTTTGACGGCAACAGGTATCGACTTGGAAGGGTCGGAAGATTCAGACTGAACAGGAAGTTCAAGCAGGAAATTGATGAAAACGAGATGACGCTGAGGCCGGAAGATTTTCTCAATACGATGAGATATATCGTCAGACTGCGAAACAATCAGGGCGTTATTGACGATATCGACCATCTGGGAAACAGGAGGCTGCGGACGATTGACGAGCTTGCTTCAGATGAAATCAGAAAAGGACTTCTGAAACTTCGCAGAACCGTTCAGGAGCGAATGAGTATGAAGGACCCGCAGCAAGAGATTCGGATAGCCGACCTTGTCAACTCAAAAAGCGTATCCAGCAGCGTTGAGTATTTCTTCGGCAGAGGCGAACTGAGCCAGGTCGTCGACCAGACCAACGCGCTGAGCCAGCTTACTCATGAGCGAAGGCTTTCGGCTCTCGGGCCGGGAGGACTTAACAGGAAAAGAGCCGGCTTCGAAGTTCGAGACGTGCATATCAGCCATTACGGCAGGATATGTCCAATCGAAACGCCGGAAGGAACAAACATCGGACTGATTGCATCGCTGGCAATCTTCTCGGAAGTCGATGAGCACGGCTTTTTGCTGACGCCTTACCGAAAGGCTGAAAAAGGTAAAATTACCGGCGAAGTCGCTTATCTGAGAGCAGATGAAGAAATGGAGGCTACTTTCGCTCCGCCGGGAGCAATAAAAAGAGGCACCGACAAATTGCAGGAAGGAATAGTGCTTGCCAGAAAACAGGGAGAACTTGCACAGGTTGACAGCAAGGAGGTGGGTTATGTTGATATATCGAGCAAACAGATTGTCGGCATCTCGGCAGCGCTTATTCCTTTCCTCGAACATGATGACGCCAACAGGGCCTTGATGGGCTCAAATATGATGCGGCAGGCTGTGCCGCTGCTGACGACAGAACCGCCGCTTGTTCTGACGGGAATGGAAGAACATGTTGCGAGAAATTCAAGTATGGTTGTCCGTGCCAGAGATGCAGGAACCGTAACGGCTGTCGATGCAAAAAAGATTGTCATCGACGATACGGACATTTACGAGCTTGAGAAATTCGTAGGCCTTAACGAAAGAACGTGCCTCAATCAGGTGCCGATAGTTTCCGTCGGACAAAAGGTCAAAAAGAACGACATTATCGCGGACGGCGGCGGAAGCGGAGAAGGTGTGCTGGCTCTTGGGAAAAACGTGCTCGTGGCCTTTATACCGTTCGACGGATTCAACTTCGAGGACGCTATCCTTATAAGCGAAGGACTTGTAAAAGACGATATCTTTACCAGCATCCATATCGACGAGTTCAGCGTCGAGGTTCGTGAAACCAAGCTCGGAAGAGAAGAGTTCACCAGAGATATTCCAAACGTCGGCGAAAAGGCACTGAGGAATCTCGATGAAAGCGGAATCGTGCGCGAAGGCACACGCGTTGATGCAGGAGATATACTTGTCGGAAAGGTTTCGCCAAAGAGCAAAACAGAACTTACGCCTGAGGAGAAGCTGCTGCACGCAATCTTCGGCAGAGCCGGCGAAGACGTCAAGAACGACTCGCTCGAACTGTCCAGCGGCTACAACGGCGTAGTCATCAAGACAAGCCGATTCACCAGGAAAGGGGCCGGCAGCGAAGAACAGAAAAAGGCATACAGACAAAAAACCAAAGATTATGAAACTTCGATGAAGCAACGACGATGCACCGTCTTCAAACAAATGATAAATGAGATATCCGAGAAGTTTGAGACTGCCATTATCGACCCGTCAACCCGACAAAAAGTCGGCGTAAGCGATGAGATAGAGGTCATTTGCGAGCAGATTGAAAACTTTGATATCGCATGGGTAAAGCCGGCTAATATCCGTCAGCAGGCACAGCCTATCATTGACAAACATATGCCTAAGATTGCAGAAATTGCTCAGGAGGCGAAGAACAAACTCGAAAGAATGAAACACGGCGACGAACTGCCCAGCGGCGTCCTTGAAATGGTCATGGTCTATGTTGCTACCAAACGTACGCTGTCTATCGGCGATAAGATGGCCGGACGTCATGGAAACAAGGGTGTTATCGCAAGAATTATGCCCGTCGAGGATATGCCATATCTTGAGGACGGAACACCTGTGGATGTATGCCTCAACCCGCTCGGTGTGCCGAGCAGAATGAACGTTGGACAGATTCTGGAAACTCATCTGGGCTGGGCCGCAAAAGTAGTCGGCTTTGATGCCCTTACGCCTGTTTTTGCCGGCGCAACAGAAGAAGAAATAAAACAACTGCTGGTCGAGTCAAACGAGCATGTACTAAGACGCGGCAGGGAACTTGCGAAAAGCAATACTGCTCCGTCTGCAGATGAGATTTTTGCTCAAATCGGGCCGGATATGAAGACGACACTGTATGACGGCAGAACCGGCGAGCCTTTCGAGCAGGCTGTTACCATTGGTTACATATATATGATGAAACTGCACCATCTGGTGGACGACAAGATTCATGCGCGCTCGACAGGGCCTTACAGCCTTATCACCCAGCAGCCGTTGGGAGGTAAGGCAAGAACCGGCGGACAAAGATTCGGCGAAATGGAAGTCTGGGCTCTCGAAGCCTACGGCGCGGCGTATACGCTGCAGGAGCTGCTTACCGTTAAAAGCGACGATATCGAAGGAAGAACCAAAATCTATGAGTCAATGGTCAAAGGTAAAAATACGCTCGAAGCCGGCACGCCAATTTCATTCGACGTGCTGTGCAGCGAGATACGAGGGCTGGGACTCAATATCCAGCTTGAAAAGAAACGCATAGGCAGCGCGGCTGCAAAAGGTCTGTAGTTTTGGAAAAAACAAAAGCTTTGCCGTGAGGCATGGCCAAGTCCATAAAAGGCTGAAAGTCAGGAGTGAGCTTAAATGAACGAAAGTATTTATGACAAGATAAATGATTACGGTTCGGTAAAAATAAGTCTTGCCAGCCCGAACGACATTCGCAGCTGGTCCTTCGGAGAGATTAGAAAGCCTGAGACGATTAACTATCGTACCTACAGGCCGGAAAAGGACGGGCTTTTCTGCGAACGTATCTTCGGACCGGAAAGAGACTGGGAGTGTTCCTGCGGAAAATACAAGGGGACAAAATTCAAGGGCATCATCTGCGACCGATGCGGGGTAAAGGTAACGCACAGCAGAGTGCGAAGAAAACGAATGGGACATATCAACCTTGCAGCACCGGCGGTGCATATATGGTTCTTCAAGGCTATGCCATCGAGACTAGGTTCGCTGCTTGCGATGAAAACTGTCGACCTTGAAAAAATTATCTACTTCCAGGATTATGTTGTTACGGACGCAGGGCAAAGCCCGCTGAAGGCGAAACAACTTCTGAACGAGGAAGAATATCGCGAAGCTATCGCAAAGTATGGGAACTCCTTCAGGGCAGCGATGGGCGCTGAGGCCATCAGAGACCTGCTGGCGGCACTCGACCTGGAACGGTTGGGCGGGGAACTTAAGGCCGCTATGGTCAAGACCAGCAGCAAGCAGAAAATAAAGGACCTGACAAAAAGACTTAAAATCGTCAATGCTGTAAAGATAAGCCCAAACAAACCTGAATGGATGGTGCTCGATGTGGTGCCGGTCATTCCGCCTGACCTGCGGCCGCTGGTTATGCTCGAGAGCGGAAACTTCGCCACCAGCGACCTGAACGACCTGTATCGAAGAATCATCAACAGAAACAACAGACTCAAAAAACTTATGGACCTCAACGCACCTGAGGTCATCATACGAAACGAAAAGAGAATGCTCCAGCAGGCTGTCGATGCACTGTTCGACAACGGCAGATGCAGAAGACCGGTGCTGGGAAGCAATAATCGACCGCTAAAAAGCCTTACGGATATGATTAAGGGCAAACAGGGCAGATTTCGCGAAAACCTGCTCGGCAAACGAGTCGATTATTCTGCTCGTTCCGTTATTGTTGTCGGACCTCATCTTAAACTTCACCAGTGCGGTCTGCCAAAGAAGATTGCACTTGAACTTTTCCAGCCGTTTATCATCCGTGAACTGAAAGAGCGAGGACTTGCCGACACTATCAAAAGCGCAAAGAAAATGCTCGAAAGACGCGAAGAACGGGTCTGGGACATCCTCGAAAAGGTTATTCATCAGCACCCTGTGCTGCTGAACCGTGCTCCCACGCTACACAGGATGGGTATCCAGGCTTTTGAACCTGTGCTGGTTGAGGGAAATGCGATTATGCTGCATCCTCTTGTTTGTAAAGGGTTTAATGCGGATTTTGACGGCGACCAGATGGCAGTGCATCTGCCGCTGAGCATCGAAGCTCAGGTCGAGGCTCATACGCTGATAATGTCAACAAACAGTATCTTCTCGCCTGCCAACGGCACACCAATCGTAGGCCCCTCGCAGGATATAGTGCTCGGAAACTATTATATCACCGCTGAGCGGGTCGGCGAAAAAGGCGAAGGTATGATTTTCAGAAATACCGCTGAGGCAATAACAGCCTACGAGGTGGGAAAAGTTACCATACACGCAAAGGTAAAAGTCGGACTGCCAAAAGGCAGAAAAGTCGTTACTGAGGAAGGTGCAACAGAAAGCACCGGCTTAATAGAGACAACGCCTGGAAGATGTATTTTCAACGAGATACTGCCAAAAGAGCTGCCGTTTTATAACTGCATAATGAACCAGAAAATGCTCAAGACAGTCATTAACGACTGTTTTGAGCTGTCAGATGGCAGAACAAGTCTGGGACTGCTCGATGATATAAAAGACCTTGGATTTAAATACGCCACACTTGCAGGATTAAGCTTCGGCCTTATTGACTTGAGGGTACCACCTGAAAAGCAGGATATCATCGACCGGACTCAGAAGATTGTCGACCGTATTCAGAAAAACTACAACGACGGTGTGCTGACCGAAGGCGAAAGGTACAATCAGGTTATCGATGCATGGACTCATAGTCGCGTAGCAGTGACCAATGAAATGATACAAGGATTGAGGAAGGATAATAAAGACAAGATGTTAGAGGAGTTTTTCAAGGAATGTTACAATAAAATCAATTCTGGGAAAGGTTGGTATACATGTCCAAAGGATGTTCCATCAGGTCAGGGATTTGAGATGCCGGGTATGTACTTTTTCAGAGATAAAGAGTCGAAACGAGTCAATGACGGTTATATTGGTTATGCTGGGGTACGTCAAGGAAAGGGAATGAAAGGAAGATTAGAAGAAAGTCACTATTCACAATCACTCAAAGAAGATAGTTTGCGCAGAGCCATAAGAAAAGAATTTAATTGGTCTGATACGGAAGATGGCGATAGAAAGGCGATGGAATATCTTGAAAGCAGGCTCGAATTTAGTTTTATTCCGGCCGATGAGAAAATTATGATTGAAGGCAAACTTGTTCCGGTTAATCTTAGTAAAGATGATTTAGAGCGGGTTAAAACCAGGCTGATGTTTGAATATCCTGCAGGAGACAAAGCGAAAAACAAGGATAAATCATTTTTACCCCAATTTAATACTAAGTACGATTTTAGAGAAGTGCTCAGGTATAATAGCACGCGAGAAGAAATAGAATCTTGGAAGAAAAAATGGGAGGACAAAAGTTCTGGTTTTATTAGTCCTTATCTTAATCCGATTTACATAATGAGCGATTCGGGCGCGAGAGGGAGCGTTGACCAGATTCAGCAGCTTGCGGGTATGCGAGCCCTTATGGCAAAACCAAGCGGTGAAATTATCGAGACGCCAATCAAATCGAATTTCCGCGAAGGGCTTAGTGTGCTGGAGTATTTCAGCTCGACACACGGAGCACGAAAAGGCCTTGCCGATACCGCCTTGAAAACCGCTGATTCGGGTTATCTGACAAGGAAACTTGCAGATGTTGCTCAGAACGTTATCGTCAACGAAATCGACTGCGGCACACTGCAGGGTATTACAAAAACAACACTTTACAAAGGCGAACAGGTCGATATACCTTTGAAAGAGCTTATTGTTGGAAGAACGGCACGAGATAATGTCAGAAATCCGATAACCGACGAGATGATTGTACGTGAAAATGAAGTTATCAGTCCCGAAGCGGCGGAAAAGATTGAAGCGCTCGGACTTGAATCAATTCGCATCAGAAGCCCGCTTACCTGTGACAGCCCCTTAGGCATTTGTGCCAAGTGCTACGGCTGGGATATGAGCACCGCCAGACTCGTCGAAGAAGGAATGGCTGTCGGCATCATCGCGGCTCAATCCATCGGTGAGCCGGGAACTCAGCTTACAATGCGCACCTTCCATACCGGCGGCATCGCCTCGCGAGAGATTCTCGAAAGCGACCAGAAGGCTACTCAGACAGGCATTGTTGATTTTCGTGAGTTGAATGAGGTGCCCGAGCCCGGTGGATTCGAGTGGGAAGATGAACGATATCGAACTGATATTCTTCCTCAGAGGGATATTCCGGAGAAAACACGGCCTGTGAAATCCAAGTGGGTCGCTCTCAAACGAAATGGTGAATTAGCGATATTTGACGAAAAAGGGCGCGAGCTCGACAAGTTCAAAGTGCCTTACGGCGCAAGCATTCAGGTAGATAATAAACAGCGAGTCGAGCGGGGGCAACGGCTGTTCAGCTGGGACCCCCATATGGTTCCGATTCTGGCCGAAATCGGCGGCACTATCCGCTTTGTTGATGTGGTGGACGGCGAAACAATGCGAGTCGAGGAAGAGCGCAAAGGCCAGCGTGGAAGACCTGTAATCATCGAGCATAAAGGCGACAAACATCCGCAGGTTATTATCGAAGATGAGAGCGGGAAAATTCTCGATGTTCACTATCTGCCGGCAAAAGCAAGAATCGAGGTCAGGGAAGGCGGTAAAGTTCAGGCAGGCCAGCTCCTTGCCAGACAACCACGAGGACAGAGCGGCACGCAGGATATTACCGGAGGTCTGCCGAGAGTAACCGAAATTTTCGAGGCAAGAAAACCAAAAGAACCTGCGGCTATGGCAGAGATCAGCGGCAAGGTCGAACTGAAAAGCGACAAGAGACGCGGCAAGATGACTATTACCATCCGAAGCGAAAAGATGGAGAAGGAACATCATGTGCCTCGCGACAGACACTTGAATGTACACACAGGTGATACCATTGAGGCAGGAGACCCGCTGACAGACGGTCCTCTTGTGCCGCATGATATACTGAGAATCAAAGGCGAAGAGGCTCTGCAGAGGTATCTGCTGGCTGAGGTTCAAAACGTCTATCGTTCGCAAAATGTGTCCATCAACGACAAACATATCGAGGTTATTCTTTCACAGATGCTGCAGAAGGTTGAGATTGACTCGGTCGGCGACAGTAATTTTCTGCCGGGAGATATTGTGCCAAAACATACCTTCAGAAAATCAAATGAAGAACTTGCACAAGGCCTTAAAATTTCCGACAGCGGCGATACAGACCTTGCCGTTGGACAGGTTTACACCAAAGCAGAAATTGAACAGGCCGACGAAAAGGTTGAAAAACTCAGCGGCTCGCCCGCCAAGGGCAAGAAACCACGTCCTGCGACCGCAATGACGCTGCTTATGGGAATTACAAAGGCGGCACTGCAGTCCGAAAGCTTCATCTCAGCCGCCAGCTTCCAGGAAACAACCAAGGTATTGACTGAAGCGGCTTTGGTTGGTAAAGTGGATCAATTGCTCGGACTAAAGGAAAACGTTATACTCGGACATCTGATTCCCGCAGGCACGGCGTTCAGACCACATCTTGAAATGAGCGTAAAACACCTGGCAAAAGCTCCGCTGCCCAGAGAACTTGCTGAGCTTAAGGAAACTCGCGAAGCCGAGGCACTGGCCGAGGCCGCTACAAGAGCAGCGTTAGGACTTGAATGAAAAAATTGAAAATTGAACATTGAAGATTTGTGGAACCCCTAAGGGGGTTTAATTTAAAAAATCTTAAATCTTCAATCTTAAATTTTAAATTTGGAGTGAATGATGCCAACAATAAATCAGTTAGTGAAAAAGGGCAGAGGCAGAAAAGGCAAAAAGCGTATCTCTGATATTTCAGGTTCGCCGCAAAAACGCGGGGTGTGCCTCATAGTCAGAACCCAGACGCCCAAGAAGCCGAACTCTGCGCTGCGCAAAATCGCACGTGTAAGACTTACAAACGGCAAAGAAATTACCGCTTATATCCCCGGCATAGACCACAACCTGCAGGAACACAGCACCGTTCTTGTCAGAGGCGGAAGAGTAAGAGACCTGCCGGGCGTTCGATATCATATTGTTCGCGGCGTCCTGGATTCCGCAGGCGTCGCCAACAGAAGACGAGGCCGAAGTAAATACGGCGCTAAAAGAACGTAAAACGGTACACCCCCACACCAATGTATTGGTGGAAAGGGGAAAATATATTAAAGCAAGGAAAAAGTTAAAATGAAATCTTTATCAAAAAAGCAATTTACATTGGTGTGGGGGTAAATTATGGCAAAAAAATGGACAGCTTCCGGAAAACAATTGAAGCCGGACGCGAAATACAACAGTAAACTGGCTCAGAAGTTTATTAATACGCTCCTCTGGCGGGGCAAAAAAAGCGTAGCTCAGAAAATTTTCTACGAAGCTATGTCAATAGTCGAAAAGAGAGTAAAAGACGCCCAGCCGCTTGAGCTGTTCGAGACGGCCGTCAACAATGTAAAACCATACATCGAGGTCCGCTCAAAGCGCGTCGGCGGAGCAAGCTATCAGGTGCCAATGCCCGTCAATTCAAAAAGACAGCAGTCACTGGCCTTCAGATGGATTATCGCCTCGGCAAGAAGCAAAAAAGGCAAACCTATGTGCGAAAAACTCGCCTCTGAACTCATGGACGCATACAACAAACAGGGCGGCGCTATTACAACCCGTGAAAATATCCATAAAATGGCCGAAGCTAACAAGGCCTTCGCACATTTCGCCTGGTAACAGATTTAAAATATAATGCCACGGTCGGATTCAATTATTTGGCCGTGGCATTTTTGTATAAAAAAATAATGGACTCGTTATGCCAGATAAACTACAAAAACTACGTAACATTGGAATAATGGCCCATATCGACGCAGGGAAGACCACTCTTACAGAAAGAATTCTGTATTATACCGGCAAGACTTATAAGATGGGCGAAGTGCACGATGGCACCGCTGTTATGGATTACCTCCAAGAAGAACAAGAGCGCGGCATTACCATAACCAGCGCAGCGACGACATGCCCGTGGAAACAATGGGTCATTAATCTCATCGATACGCCGGGACACGTCGATTTTACCGCTGAAGTCGAACGTTCTCTGCGTGTCCTCGATGCTGCCGTTGCCGTCTTTGACGCAAGCGAAGGCGTCCAGGCCCAAAGCGAAACTGTATGGCGGCAGGGGCAGAAATACAATCTCCCCGTTCTGTGTTTTATCAACAAGATGGACAAAACCGGCGCAGACTTCCAGATGAGTGTTGATAGTATCAGGGAAAAACTTCTTGCGCATCCTGTCTGTGTGCAGATACCTATTGGTGCCGAAGCGGGATTTGAAGGGATTATCGACCTTATTGAAATGAAGGCTGTTTACTATAAGGCTGAAGAACTTGGGGCAAGTTTTGAGGAGCGCGACATACCGCAAAATTACGTCGAGCCGGCCAGAAAATACCGCCACGATATGCTCGAAAGCCTCGCTGAATTCGATGAGCAGCTAATGGGAAAATACGTCCACGATGAGCCAATAGACGAAGATTTGATTCAAGGGGCGTTGAGAAAAGGAACGTGCGCAGGGAAAATTCATCCGGTTTTCTGCGGCTCGGCTCTCAAATATATCGGCATCCAAAAACTCCTCGATGGCGTCGGAAGATATTTTCCTTCACCGGTTGACAAACCTGATGTTACAGGACACAAACCAGGAGATGAGCAGAAGAAAATAAGCCCGCCGGGGCGGGTAAACATTAAATGCGACCCGCACAAGAGTCTGGTCGCTCTGGCCTTCAAAATAATCAACGACAAACACGGAGACTTGTATTTTCTGAGAATATATCAGGGCACGCTAAGAAGCAGCACAAGGGTTCTCAATCCAAACAGGAACTGTAAAGAAAATGTTACGAGACTGTTCAGAATGCACGCCAACAGCAGAGAAATTGTCGCCTCCGCACGAGCCGGAGACATCATTGCCTGCGTCGGTCTGAAAAATACTCTCACGGGAGATACCCTCTGTGATACGAAAAGTCCGATAATTCTTGAGAGTATCACCTTCCCTGAGGCGGTGATGAGCATGTCAATCGAACCTTACGGCACCGCTGACAGGGATAAACTGTCGGAATCGCTGGCGGTTCTGAAAAAGGAAGACCCTACTTTCAAGTGTAAATATGATGCTGAAACCGGCCAGACCGTTATCAGTGGAATGGGAGAACTGCACCTTGAGATACTCCAGCACAGACTTGTAAGAGACCTGAAGGTTAACGTCAGGGTCGGAAGACCCAAAGTTGCATACAAAGAAGCAATAACTGCCAGCTCAGTTGCTGAAGGGAAATTTATTCGGCAAACCGGTGGTCGAGGCCAGTATGGGCATGTAGTTATCACTATTGAGCCTTTGATTGACGAAACCGGACATTACAGTAAAGAGATAAAATTCGTAAACAAGATAACCAGAGGGGTAATACCCAGAGAATATATACCAGCGGTGGAAAACGGGGTAAAGCAGGCGTTGGGCAGCGGAGAACTCGCAGGTTATCCTGTTGTCGGAGTTAAAGTTACGCTAATTGACGGCTCATTCCATCAGGTTGATTCATCCGAGATAGCCTTTGAGCAGGCAGCAGGAATAGCTATCCGTGAAGCACTCAAAAAAGCAGGACTTGTACTGCTCGAACCGATTATGAAGCTTGAAGTAAGTGTGCCGGAGTCCGACTATGGGGCGGTTGGGGGAAATATAATCAGCAAACGAGGAATGATTACAGATACCAGAGTACACGGTTCTCCGTCAGGAGTCCAGGGGACTATCAGAGTTATTGACGCCAAGGTGCCTCTGGCTGAAATGTTTGGCTACGCTGGCGAACTGAGAGGGATAACCAGCGGGAGAGGCAATTTCGTTATGGAACCAGCCACATACGAGAGGGTACCGGAACAAATTGCTGAAAAAATTCTATCTGACTATTGACCTGTTCCGATATATCTGGTATAAGCTCTGACTCCTTAGCCGTAGCGAGCCCCCTCTGCTTCTTGCGAAGCAAGAGAGGGGGCGTTCCGAGTTGGGCTGATTGACATATCTGTAGTAGAACTACTATGGCAAGATAGGTTGTCTTGATTTATTGAGATTTAACCGCAAGACAAATAAGTGATATAGTATATCTTGTTTTTGTATTTAAGTGCTGAAAAGATGATTTTGAAGGCTTTTTTCGGTATTATTGTTGATTTTTTATTTTTAAATAGTTATTCTTTTATTTTTTCGCCTTTGCAAGCCGGGCGATTGTTTGAAAGGGCTGGTTATATATTGAAAGCTTGCTTAAAAGCTTTTTCAAAGAGCTGATATGGCAGTAGAGACAGAAAGAATTCGTATCAGAATGGAAGCTTACGACCCCCGTGCGCTGGATACTTCAGCCCGTGAAATAGTTGAACAGGCTCGAAGAACCAACGCAAGGGTCAGTGGTCCTATTCCGCTGCCTACGCGGATTGAGCGATATACTGTGCTTCGCAGTCCACATGTCGACAAAAAAAGCAGAGACCAGTTCGAAATGCGGACACACAAGCGACTGATAGATATCTATGAAGCAAACGCCAGGACCGTTGAGGCACTGAATCGACTTGTAGTTCCGGCTGGCGTGTTTGTGAAAATAAAGGCGTAAGACAAGAAACGTAAAGCGCAAAACCGTGCTTTACGTTTTTGTTTTGACTTTGACGAGATTAGTCGAGTCACGGTTTCAGCAAAAAGGTTTTTGTAAAATATGATGCTTCTCGGCAAAAAAGTCGGAATGACACAGGTGTATAACGACGCCGGCAAAATCGTGCCGGTTACGGTTATACAGGCAGGTCCCTGTACGGTTATGCAGGTCAAGACAGAACAGACCGATGGCTATAAAGCGATTCAGATGGGATTCGATGATGTGAAAAAATCACGTCAAAAAAAGCCCCAAATCGGCCATTCAGAGAAAGCTAACGATGCTCCGAAAAGATTTATAAGAGAATTTCGCCTCGAAGACCAGTCTGCCGATTACAAACAGGGCGACAAGATTACCGTAGAGGTTCTTGCTAAGGCAAAGCAGGTCGATGTTATCGGGACGAGCAAGGGGAAAGGTTTTGCAGGTGTTATGAAGAGACATGGTTTTGGCGGTTTTCCGGCAAGCCATGGCACTGAAAGAAAGCACCGCGCCCCGGGCTCCATTGCGAGTCATGCCAGCAACAGAGGGCACGGCGGAGGTCCGAAAAAAGGGAAACGGATGGCAGGCCATATGGGAAATGCCAGAGTTACAAGCAAGAATCATGCTCTGGTGAGTGTCGATGTTGAAAGGAATCTGCTCGTAGTGAAAGGCTCCGTGCCGGGGCCGAGTGGCGGATATGTAATAGTTAAGCAGAGTAAGGGCAGTAAATAGAATACTTATGATTACTGTTGCTGTACATAACAGAGATGGAAAGGAAATCGAAAGTCTCCAGGTCGATGAGGCAATACTCGGCGGATATGTCAGATATCCTCTGCTCAAGCAGGCTATCGTGATGTATCATGCAAATAAACGTCTCGGGACCGCTACCACGAGAAGCAGAGGCATGGTTGAAGGCTCGACAAGAAAAATATATCGGCAAAAAGGCACCGGCAACGCTCGTATGGGCACCGTCAGAATGAACATCCGAAGAGGCGGAGGCGTCGCCTTTGCAAAACTTCCGAGGGATTTCGGAAAAGATATGCCCAAAAAGCAAAAGAGACTCGCGAGAGATTCTGCAATACTTGCAAAGCTTCAGGTCGGAAATATTGTTGTAGTTGATGAACTGAAATTCGAACAGCCGAAAACGAAGGATTTCGTAAAGATACTCGGAAATCTCAAGATTGATAGAAGCTGTCTGGTTACAGTCAATGAGCTTGACCGGAATCTCTATAAATCCGCAAGAAACATTCCGAAGGTGGCGGTAATGAAGGTGGCAGACCTCAATGCCGGTGATATCTGCAATACGCAGAAGATGCTTTTTACAAAGGATGCGTTTCTTGTGGTGATTGACAGAAAAAAAGATGAAAAAAGCAGGAATAATCAGCTTGCCAACGGGTAATAAAGATGGACGACCATGAAATAGTTATAAGGCCTTTGATAACCGAGCAGAGCACGCACCTTGCGAGCACTAGAAATGCATACTCGTTCGAGGTGAACAGAAAGGCCAACAAGAATCAGATAAAAAATGCCATTGAAAGACTTTACAGCGTTAAGGTAACGGATGTAAGAGTCGCCAACCGCAAGGGAAAGCCCCGCAGACGGGGCAGATTTATGGGAAAAACGTCAGACTGGAAGAAAGCGGTTGTTGTGCTCGATGAGCAATATCGTATTGATTTGTTCTAAGATAGGCAAAAAAAGATATGGGTATAAAAATTTATAAACCAACGTCAAATGGACGACGGAACGCATCGGTTAATGATTATGCGGAGCTGACGACAGACCGGCCGCAAAAGGCTCTCTGCATAAGGATAAAAAAGGCCGGCGGTAGAAACAATGAGGGGAAAACCACCTGCCGATTCCGCGGAGGCGGCGCAAGAAAAATCTACAGGATTATCGATTTCAAGCGGAATAAAGATGCAGTGCCTGCAACCGTTGAGACGATTGAATATGACCCGAACAGGAACTGTTTTATCTCTCTTGTGCGCTACGACGACGGCGAGAAGAGATATATTCTTGCTCCGCAGGGCCTGGCGGTCGGCCAAAAGATACAAAGCGGAACCGATGTCGAGCCGCGGGTTGGAAATGCAATGCCGCTGGCGGCTATTCCGGTTGGCGTCGAGATTCACAATATCGAAATGACCGCGGGACAGGGAGGAAAGCTTGCAAGAGGCGCAGGACTTTGTGCAAGACTAATGGCAAAGGAAGGTGACTGGGCAACGATTGTTCTGCCGAGCGGCGAGATGAGAATGTTCCGTGCCGAGTGTCGGGCGACAATCGGAGCGCTGAGTAATCCCGAGTATCAGAACATCAAAATCGGAAAGGCCGGCAGAATGAGACATCTGGGTTTCAGGCCGCATGTTCGTGGAAAGGCCCAGAATCCTGTCTCACACCCGCTGGGCGGCGGAGAAGGCAGAGCCAACGGCGGAAGGCATCCCTGTTCGCCGACAGGCGTCCTGGCAAAAGGCGGAAAAACGAGAAATCCGAGAAAAACAAGCAATAAACGAATTATACGAAGAAGAAAAAGCAATCGAGGCCAGCAACTGATTCTGTAGCTGAATTGAGGCAATAATGACGAGGTCACTTAAAAAAGGGCCGTTTGTTGATGTGAAACTTTTACAGAAGGTTTTAAAGCAGAGCCAAGACGGCAGGAAAGAACCTATTAAAACCTGGTCCAGACGCAGTACAGTTGTTCCGGAATTTGTTGGGTTTACCTTCATGGTGCATAACGGAAAGGTTTTCAACAGGGTTTTCGTGACGGAGGAAATGGTAGGCCATAAGCTCGGTGAATTTTCAGTGACCCGTACTTTCAGGGGTCATTCAGGAGCTAAGGCAGGAGCGGCAGGACCGGCGGCGCCATCAGGGCCAGCGGCGCCGGCAGGAGCACCACGACCGTCAGCGCCGCCGTCTAAACAAACAGGAACGTAAAATGTTAAGTGCAGGTAAACTTGATAATCTGATTAAGCGGCAGGGTAAAAGCGTAACCGAACTGGCTGCAGCGATGAAGCGTGCAGGGCTCAGCGAACAGCAGGCAGAAAGTGCTGTAAAGAACTGGAGAAAAGGGCTGTTTAAACCGCTGCCGAGAAGCGGCGATATCGAGGCACTCGCCTCTGCCCTTGGAGTGGATACCACAGGCATCTCGGAATGGAAGTGCTCGGTGAGATATGCACCGGGTTCGCCAAGGAAGGCCAGACTCGTTACGCAGCTTATAGCAGGAAGAAGCGTGCAGGAAGCACTCGACCTGCTCAAATTCACAAGGAAAAGAGCAGCTTATATGGTGCAAAAGGCGGTCAAAAGCGCCGTTGCAAATGCTGATGAAGGCGCAGCAGATGTCGAAAATCTTTACATCAGCCAGGCTAAAGTTGACAGCGCAGGCGTCAGAATCGGCACAAAAAGATGGATAGCAAAAGACAGGGGCAAAACTCATTCTATCAGAAAAATGGCCAGTCACATTCATATTACAGTGACAGAGATGTAAACCCCCACACCAATGTATTGGTGTAAGGGTAAAAATATATTACTAAAAGGGAAAAAATGAAAATGAAACCTATATCAAAAAGACAAATTACATTGGTGTGGGGGTAAATATGGGTCAAAAGGTTCAGCCGATAGGTTTCAGGACCGGCATAAGACTGCCGTGGCAGAGCACGTGGTTTGCTCCTAAAGCCAGTTACGGGCAGATGCTGGTTGAAGACCAGCGGATTCGCGCATATATAGACAGGAAGTATAACAAGCAGCCGCCGTTCGCTGCGGTTTCAAAGATTGAAATAGCAAGAACAAGGAACGAAGTGAAAATTACCCTTCACACCGCAAGGCCGGGTATCGTAATCGGTCCGCGAGGCGCGGAAGTTGACAAACTCAGACAGGAACTCGAAGAACTTATCGACAGACAGGTTGCCATAAATGTTATCGAAATCAAAGAGCCTGCTCTCGATGCAAGACTTGCCGCCGAGGTCGTCGGCGAGCAGATAAAGAAACGCGTTGCGTTCCGAAAGGTTATGAAGCAGCAGTGTGAGCTGGCAATGCAGGCCGGTGCAAAGGGAGTTAAAGTTATCTGCTCCGGAAGACTCGGCGGGGCTGAAATGGCAAGAAAAGAAACTCAGAAGATAGGCAGCATTCCGCTGCATACCATCGATGCAGACGTCGATTATGCTGTTGTGGATGCTGTAACAACTTATGGAATTATTGGTATTAAGGTCTGGATTTATAAAGGTAAATACGGCCAGCAGCCCCAAGAGCAGACCGGCAGAAAACCCCTTCGAAGACCGAGGTCTTCAAGGAGTCGGCCAAAAGCCGGGCCGGCCGCTGCTGTGAGCGCCGGCGAGACCAAGAAAAACAGCAGCGATACCGAAAATTCGGCCACTACAGACCAGAATAAACAGGAAAATGTAAATACAGGTTCCCCTTAGGGGATAAAGAGGTATAGCTATGGCACTTATGCCGAAAAGAGTTAAATATAGGAAGAGCCAGAGAGGCAAAATGAGAGGGAATGCCTGGCGGACGAATTTTGTCGCCTTCGGCGAATATGGTCTACAGTCTCTGGAGACAAGCTGGGTAACCGGAAAACAGATTGAGGCCGGCAGAGTTGCAGCCAGTCACTTCCTGCAAAGAGTAGGAAAGGTGTATATAAGGATTTTCCCGCATAAGTCCATAACCAAAAAACCGCTTGAGACAAGAATGGGAAAAGGAAAAGCAGAAGTTGAGCAATGGGTCGCATGCGTAAAGCCGGGTATGGTTATGTTCGAGATTGGCGGCGTCAGCGAAGATGTCGCAAAAAGGGCGCTGGCAAGAGTCGCTCATAAAATGCCGGTAAAGTGCAGACTTATTACCAGAAGACATACTGTAGGATAAGGCGGTCCGCCTTAGGCGGATAAATTTAATGAAAGCTTCAGAAATACGAGAAATGAGACCGGATGAATGGCAAAGCGAGCTTGAAAGTCTCGAAAAGCAGTTGTTCGACCTGCGGACAAGAGCTGTAACAGAAAAACTCGAGAATACGCACCTGCTGCGAAACATAAAACGAGATATCGCGAGGCTCAAGACGGTTATCAGGGAGAGCCAGTCCCTTCGACAAGCTCAGGACAAGTTAAAGGGCCAGAAATAAATGGAAGACAAGAGAAAACAAAGAAGGACAGTTAGCGGCACCGTTGTCAGCCGCAGCGGAGACAAAAGCATCAAAGTTATGCTTAATTACAGGGTAAGACATCCTGTTTACGGGAAATATATGAACAAACGTACAAAACTCAGTGTTCATGATGATAAAAACGCAGCTGGAGTCGGTGATGTCGTCGAAGTTGTCGAGTGCAGGCCTATGAGCAAAACCAAAAGCTGGCGTCTAAACAGAATCATTCAAAAGGCGGCTGAAAAAGAATTGCAGTAAACCCCCACCCCTTAGGGGGAAGGGTAAAAATGTATTACTAAAAGGAAAAAGTTGAAAATGAAATCTTTGTCAAAAAGACAGTTTACATTGGTGTGGGGGTAAAGGGCAGAGCGTTGATTCAGCAGAGAACTATGTTGGATATTGCCGATAATTCCGGTGTCAAGCGGGCACAGTGTGTTCTGGTTCCCGGCAGAAGCTCCGCCAGAAAAGGCAAATACAGGCGTGTAACCGCCACAATAGGCGATACTGTATGCGTAGCGATAAAAAAGGTATTGCCGAGCTGCCAGCTCGACAGAAAAAAAGTTTACAGATGCGTCATAATAAGGACAAAAAAACCTGTCAGAAGAGCCGACGGCAGCTATGTCAGGTTTGATAGTAACGCTGCAGTAATAATTGATGCCGAAGGCAACCCAATCGGTACCAGAGTCTTCGGTGCGGTCGCAAGAGAATTGCGGGAAAAAAATTTTATGAAGATAGTATCTCTGGCGAGCGAGGTTGTATGACTCGTGCTACGCAGCGAAGCACTGCTTTGCAGAGTAGTAAAAGCCCTTTGCGGTCGTAAGGCGCGATAAGTATGGCAAGACATATTAAAAAAGGCGATATGGTTGAAGTTATTGCCGGCGAGGCCAAGGGGACAATCGGCAAAGTAATGTATGTTATTCCTTCGAAGGACAAAGTTGCTGTCGAAGGAGTAAACAGGCGTTACAGACACGTAAGACCCAGCCGAAAGTACCCGCAGGGCGGCAGAATACAGGTTGAACAGCCCCTGCATATAAGCAATGTTCTGCCGGTAAACCCGAAGACCTCAAAGGGTACAAGAGTAAGATTTGTCGTCGACGAAAGGGGCGCGAAAAAACGCGTCGGTGTCGACGGAACAGAAATCGGAGTGGTTAGAAAGACTGATTAGAAAACTACCTGAATAAAAGGCTTTCAGTATGGCAAGGTTAAAAGACCTGTATAAATCGAAAATAGTTCCTGCTCTGCGAGAGAGATACGGCTATAGGAATACGATGGCAGTGCCGAAGATGCAGAAAGTGGTCGTGTCAATGGGCGTAGGCAAAGCCGCACAGGACAAAAAATTTATTGAAAGCGCTTTGCAGGATTTGATGATGATTACCGGACAAAAGCCGCTCGTCTGCCGGGCCAAAAAGAGCGTCTCCAATTTCAAGGTCAGAGAAGGAGACCAGACAGGACTGAAGGTAACGCTGCGAGGTCAGAGAATGTACGAATTTATGGACAGGCTCATCAACCTGGCGATACCGAGAGTGAAAGACTTCAGGGGCCTGAACCCGAAGAGTTTTGACAGAAAGGGGAATTATTCGTTCGGCATGAGCGAACAGACGGTCTTTCCGGAAATAGACCCTGCAAAGGTCCAAGCCACGCAGGGTATGGATATAACCTTTGTTACGACAGCCGAAACAGACGACGAAGCAAGAGAACTGCTCAAGATGTTCGGTATGCCGTTCAGGGAGTAGCGGATGACTACAAAAGCTCTGAAAAACAAGTGTAAAAGAAAACCCAAATTCAGAACAAGGGCGTATAGCCGGTGCGAAATCTGCGGCAGAAGCCATGCGGTCTACAAAAAGTTCAGAATCTGTCGGCTCTGTCTGAGGAAACTTGCCGGCGAAGGCAAAATCCCGGGACTGAAAAAGGCAAGCTGGTGAACCCCGTTAGAAATGTCAGGAAATGCGAGCGCCGTTAAAAATATTGGAACTTTTATTTCTAACGTGGTAAACAGATAAATCTGCCTGAGGCGGATAAATTTAAATTTTTTTACAGGATTGGTCAGATGCACAGTGACCTGATAGCGGATATGCTTACAAGAATAAGAAATGCCGAGTCTGCCGGCCATGAGAATGTTACGGTCAGAGCCTCAAAAATCTGTCGGGGCATCGCTGAAGTATTGAAAAATGAGGGTTATATCAGCGACTTCGACAGGATTGACGATGCTACAGGACAGGGAATTCTCAGAATAACACTTAAATATGCTTCCGACGGGACGCCAGCGATGACCGAAATTAAAAGAATAAGCAAGACCGGAAGAAGAATTTACAGTTCTGTCAGCCAGCTACCTTATGTTATGAACGGGATGGGAATTGCCATTGTATCGACCAGCAAAGGTGTAATGACAGACAAACAGTGTCGAGCCGAAAATCTCGGCGGCGAAATAATTTGTACGGTGAGCTGATGAGCAGAATAGGTAAAAAACCGATTGACATACCGGCTGGCGTAAAAGTTGAAGTTTCCGGCCAGATAGTTAAGGTAACCGGGCCCCAAGGTGCTATTGAGATGAAATGTCATCCAAAGATAAATGTCAAACTTGACGGTCAGAACAATAAAGTTGTTGTTGAAAACCTCTCCGGCCAGGGCCGGATTGAAAAGGCGCTGCACGGAACTACAAGAGCGCTGATTAACAATATGATAACCGGCACGAGCAAGGGATATGAAAAGAAAATGGAAATTTACGGTACCGGTTACGGTGTAAAAGAACAGAGCGGAAAACTGATTCTGCAGGTAGGCTACAGCCATCCTGTCGAGATGAAGATACCGAAAAGCGTAAAAGCTCGGATAGATGTGGCGGCGACAAAAGGCAATGATACGCCGGCAAAGTTTACCCTCACCGGATACGACAAACAGGAGCTCGGAGAGTTTGCCGCCAATGTAAGAAAGGCAAGACCGCCTGAACCTTATCAGGGCAAGGGTGTTCGGTATGCCGATGAGCATGTTCGCAGAAAAGTCGGCAAGGCCCTTGTCAGCGCTACAACGGCGTAAGAATAATTGTAATATTTTGAGATTTGTTTATGCTGATTGACAGGATAAAAAAGGCGAGGCTCAGGAGAAGGCTGCGAGTACGCAAAAGACTACTCGGTACGCCAGACAGGCCCCGCCTGAGCGTTTTCCGCTCGAACCGACATGTATATGCGCAGATTATTGATGACGTCGCGGGCGTAACCCTTGCTTCGGCAAGTACAACAAGCAAGTCGCTGCGCAACGGGCTGAACAAAACGGGAAACATCGAGGCGGCAAAGATTGTCGGAAATGAAATTGCGAAACAGGCGATACAGGTCGGGATCAAGACCGTAAAGTTTGACAGGAACAGATTCAAGTATCACGGAAGGGTAAAGGCGCTTGCCGAAGCGGCAAGACAGGCTGGTCTGATTTTTTGACAGGTTGGTTTCAAAATGTACCGTATAGCCGGATTTTGGAGATAATAAATTGGTTGAAGAGTCAACGAAAACTATCGGTCAGGAAAGCCCCGTTGAGGAAAATGTGATAAAAGTTTTTCGCTGTGCAAAGGTGGTCAAGGGCGGAAGACGATTTAGTTTTGGCGCTATGGTTGCCGTCGGCGACAGAGCCGGAAGCGTGGGAATCGGTTACGGAAAGGCAAGAGAAGTGCCGATGGCGGTCGATAAGGCCATTAAAGACGCCAAGAAGAGTCTTAAAAAAGTGGCTCTTGACGGCCAAACCATACCGCATCAGGTTTTCGGCAGATTCGGTGCAACAAGAATAATAATGGTACCGGCGAGTCCAGGTACCGGCGTTATCGCCGGCTCAAGCGCAAGAGCCGTGCTGGAACTGGCCGGTGTACACGATGTGCTGACAAAAGTTTACGGCAGTACAACGGCCAAAAATGTTGTTAAGGCTACAATGGATGGCTTGTTGAGACTTCGTAACCCCGACACAGTCGGACAGCTTCGCGGAGTAGCCGTCCAGGCAGCAAGAAGGTGGAGAGAAAATCATGTTAAGTCATGAAATAACTTCAATGGCAGGCAGGAAGAAGCAACGAAAAAGAATCGGCAGAGGGTCGGGCAGCGGGCACGGCAAGACCAGCGGCAGAGGTCATAAAGGAAGTCTGAGCCGAAGCGGTGCCGGCGGCAAAATAGGATATGAAGGCGGACAAATGCCGCTGTTCAGAAGGCTGCCCAAACGAGGGTTCAGCAACTACCAGTTTGTTCGCAGATACGAGATAATAAATGTTTCGCAGCTCGACAGGTTTGAAGATGGTTCTGTAATCGACATCAAAAGCCTGTTCAGCGCAGGACTCGTCCACAGCACCAACAGCAAAGTTAAGGTCCTCGGGGACGGAGAGCTGACAAAAAAACTTGATGTAAGCGTCCATAAGTTCAGCAAAGCCGCACATGACAAAATTTTAAGCTGCGGCGGTGTTGTAAGAGTGGTTGCATAGATTGGCAGGAAAGATAAATGTTTAATGCTGCTGTAAATATTTTCAAGATTCCCGACCTGCGGAACAAGATGCTTTTTACCATAGCGCTTCTGATTATTTACAGAGTCGGGTTTCACATATCGCTGCCGGCTGTTAACCAGCAGCTGATGATTGGGGCCGCTGAGCAGCGCGACCAGAGCAGTCCTATCAGCAGGGCGCTGGAACATCTGCAGATGCTCAGCGGCGGAGAATTGAGAAGAAGCAGCCTCTTCGGGCTCGGTATTATGCCTTACATCACAAGCTCCATTATACTGATGCTGCTCGGCGAAGTGATGCCTTCGCTTAAAAAGCTGAAAGAAGAAGGACAGACGGGCTATAAAAAAATCCAGGAATATACACGATACCTTACCGTGCCGATATGCATAGTACAATCGATGATGTATATGAAAGTGATGCAGCCGTACACTTATCCGGGGATGGAGGCCGTCGGTGTTATCATGGGCACCATAGGAATGACGGCAGGCACTATCTTTATGATGTGGCTCGGCGAACAAATCGATGAATACGGCATCGGGAACGGCATAAGTCTGCTGATTATGGCAGGTATCCTGGCAAGAATGCCGGGCACAATGACGAGGGTTCTGGAAAACACCTCGTTTACAGTAGGCGCCGGCACGGCAAGCGGCACTTACGGGCCTGCAAAGATACTGTTTCTGATAATAGCATTTGTATTTGTCGTGGCTGGTGCCATACTCATAACACAAGGACAGAGAAGAATACCGATTCAGCAGGCAAAGCAGATGCGCGGTATGCGAGTTTACGGCGGTCAGCGGCATTATCTGCCGCTGAGGATTAATCACGGCGGCGTTATGCCGCTTATTTTTGCTTCCAGCCTGATGCAGTTTCCGCCGATAGTAGTCGGACAATTGTTAAGCATAGAAGCGTTCAGCAGGTCAGCAATTCTGGCAAATATTTACATGGCACTGCATGCCGGGGCATATACGTATAATCTGCTTTATATCGTTCTGATAATCCTGTTTTCTTATTTCTGGACGACGGTTACGTTTCAACCGAAAGAAATGGCCAAAAACCTTAGGAATTCAGGAAGCTTCATACCAGGTCTTCGGCCGGGACACAGAACCGCTGAATACCTCGAAACCGTTATGATTAGAGTTACCTTTTATGGCGCTGCCTTTCTGTCAGTTATAGCAGTCGTACCTACCGTCATTGCTGAACTGCCGGGACTGGATATAGACTGGCAGGTTGCTTCATTTTTCGGCGGGACAGGACTGTTGATTGTTGTTAGTGTCTCGCTGGATATGGTACAGAGAATCGAAGCTAACCTGATAATGCGAAACTATGAAGGATTCAGCTCGACCGGAAGAATAAAGGGAGCAAGAGGATGGTAATTGTGCTGCTTGGTCCGCCGGGAGCAGGAAAAGGAACGCAGTGTAAAAGGATTGTAGAAAGATACCGGCTGAGGCATCTGTCCAGCGGAGATATATTGAGAAGCCAAAAGGCGGCGGGAACAGAGCTGGGCAAAGAAGCTGGCCAGTATATGGACTGCGGCAAGCTTGTGCCGGACCAGATAATAATTGAAATGATGGTCGGAGCAATAGCGTCTGCCGGCGGGAACTGTGTGCTCGATGGTTTTCCACGCACAGTTGTGCAGGCAGCCGAGCTGGATAAAGAGCTGGCACGAAAAGGGAAAAAAATCGATGCCGTCGTGAACCTTGTTGTTGACGATGACGTAGTCGAGAGACGCATAACGGGCAGAAGAAGCTGTCCGGTGTGCGGCGCTGTTTATCATATTGACACTTTGAAGCCGAGAACCGAAGACCGCTGTGATAAGTGCAAGGGCCAGGAACTGGTACAAAGGCCGGATGACAAGCCGGATGTTGTGAGACAAAGGCTGAAAACTTATCACGAGCAGACCGCTGCCGTGGTCGGTTATTATGCCGACAACGGCCAGGAAATATTCAATGTCGATGCCGACAGACCAATAGATGATGTAACGGCCCAGATATTTGAAAAACTCGACAGTCTTGTAACGGCCAGATAAGTAAAATGGCGATTACCTTACGAAGCCGCAGGGAAATGGAGCTTATAAAAAAGGCCGGCAGGGTTGTCGCTGAAGTTCTTTTAAAATTAGAGAATGCCGCTGTTCCGCAAATCAGCACTGCTGAACTGAACCGGATAGCTGAGGATATGACAAGACAGTTCGGAGCAACGGCTCTTTTTAAAGGCGTCAAAAACCCTTATGGAAAAAGAGCTTTTCCGGCGGCTATATGTACTTCGGTCAATCAACAGGTTGTACATGGGATGCCTTCGGAAAAGGTAAGACTCCAGGAAGGCGATATCCTCAGCATTGATTTTGGTGCTAAACTTGACGGCTATTGTGCTGATGCTGCTGTTACGCTCGCTATCGGCAAGGTCAGCAGCGACAAACAGCGGTTGATTGATGTAACAAAAAGAATGCTCGATATTGCGATACAGCACAGCAGGGCCGGCGTAAAGTGGAGCAGTATTGCCGATATGATGCAGAAATGCGCCGAATCAGCGCGTCTTTCGGTGGTTACAGAATTTGTCGGACACGGGATAGGCACCGAAATGCATGAAGAACCGAAAGTTCCGAACTTCGTCAGCGACGAACTTCTGAAAAATGATATCTTGTTGCAGAAGGGAATGATACTTGCGATTGAGCCGATGGTCAATGCGGGTACAAGCGGTGTAGTTACGTTGAATGACGGCTGGACGGTTGTTACGAAAGATGGAAAACCATCGGCTCATTTTGAGCACACGATAGCCATTACGGAGGCCGACTGTGAAGTGCTTACTATAAAATAAACAGTATTTTTTATTATGCCAAAGAAAGATGCGATAAAAGTTGAAGGCAAAGTGCTTGAGACTCTGCCGAATGCAATGTTCAGGGTTGAACTTGCCAACGGACACGTGATTATGGCGCATGTGTCCGGGAAGATGAGAATGCATTTTATAAGAATCCTTGCCGGTGACAGAGTAACCGTCGAAATGTCGCCTTATGACCTGAGCAAGGGAAGAATAATTATGCGGCATTAAGTCGAAGGTGTATTATGAAAGTCAGAAGCTCGGTAAAAAGAATATGCGAAAACTGCAAGATTGTGCGTCGCAAAGGCGTGGTGCGCGTAATCTGCTCGGCTAACCCGCGCCACAAACAAAGACAAGGCTGATGGATTAATCGGAAAGGTGAATTATGCCTCGTATAGTTGGTGTAGATATTCCTAACGAAAAAGCGGTGCTGATTGCTCTTACCTATATACACGGTATCGGAAGATTCACCGCGGCAAAAATTCTCAGGGAGGTTGGGATTGCCCCGAACGTACATGCCGGCAAACTTTCTGAAGACCAGGTCAGCAAAATCACACAGATAATCGACCGTGATTATATCGTCGAAGGCCAGCTTAGAAGGGAGGTCGTTCAGAATATCGCGAGGCTTAAGGATATCGGCTGCTATCGGGGAATCCGGCACCGCAAAGGACTGCCTGTCAGAGGCCAGCAGACTCAAAGTAACGCTCGCACAAGAAAAGGAAAGAGAAAAACGGTCGCCGGCAAAAAAGGTGTAAAGGAACTGCGTGGATAATTTTTGAGGTAGTTTTAATAAATGGCTAAGGGAAAAATAAGAAAAAACGTTGCAAAGGCTGTTGTTCACATCAAGGCCACTTTCAACAATACTCAGATTACGGTAACCGATACTGAGGGCGATACCATCTGCTGGGATTCGGCAGGCACGGTCGGCTTTAAAGGTTCGAGAAAAAGCACCCCTTTTGCGGCGCAAAGAGCGGCGGAAAAATGTGCAAATGCCGCAAAACGCTTTGGTGTCCGCGAAGTGGAGGTGAAGGTCAAAGGGCCGGGTTCCGGAAGAGAATCGGCAATATCGGCGCTGCAGGCGGCAGGACTGAGAATTTCTTCCATCGAAGATGTTACGCCTATCCCGCATAACGGCTGCCGTCCGCCAAAAAGAAGAAGGGTCTGATACTGAAAATATTTTGGAGTAATTGAAGATATGGGACGTTATCTTGATTCATCATGTGGATTGTGCAGACGTGAGGGCATGAAGCTGATGCTAAAGGGCATTCGCTGCGAAACAAGTAAATGCCCAATTGAAAAGCGTCAGAAAAATGTGGCGCCTGGTATGCACGGCTGGAGACGCGGAAGGGGCACTGATTACGGTGTGCGGCTGCGCGAAAAGCAAAAGATAAAACGGTATTACGGACTGGCTGAGAGACAGTTTATGCGGTATTTCCACAAGGCTGAGAAAACAAAGGGGAATACTGGAGAAGTCCTGCTCGGACTGCTGGAAAGAAGACTGGACAATGTGGTTTACAAGCTTAACTTCGCTCCTTCGAGAAAAACGGCAAGGCAATTGATTGTGCATGGTCATATTTATGTCAACAACAGAAAGGTTAACAGGCCGGATTTCACCGTAAGTATCGGCGACAAAATAACTGTTAAGCCTTCGGAAAAAAGCAAAAAGAGGGTCAAGACGCAGCTCGAAACTAATCCGAATTTTACCGCGCAGGCCTGGCTGCAGCTCGACCCGAGTACTCCTTCGGCCGCTGTTGTTGCGCTGCCTTTAAGACAAGACGTACAATTTCCTGTAGAAGAGCAACTTGTTGTGGAGTTCTGTTCGAGATAATTTTGCTTTGAAACATAAATTAAACGCCGTTAAGCAAAAGAAAAGATAAAATAAATTAACCGGGCAATTAACAGATAGCGATTTTGAAAGGCAAAGGCCCCTGACAGGGTCGCTGAGAACAATTGCCCCATAGTAAGGAGGCCGAAAATGAGAATTACCTGGAGAGGTCTGGAACTTCCTACTCGCGTTGAGTTGGACAGGCAGATTTCAACCCACAGATACGGTCTGTTCCGTGTTGAACCTTTTGAGCGCGGATTCGGTACGACTATCGGAAACAGTTTGAGACGCGTACTGCTTTCTTCTCTCGAAGGCGCTGCCGTGACAAGCGTCAAGATTGCCGGTGCAGACCACGAATTTACCTCGCTGCCCGGCATCAAGGAAGATGTAACTGAGATGATTCTCAACGTTAAAAATATTATTGTCAGAAAAACCGTGCCGGAAACAAAGGTTATCACTGTCTCGGCGCAGAAGGCGGGTACTGTAACGGCAGGTCAGATTCAGAGCGATTCGACTGTCGAGATTATAAACAAAGACCATGTGATTGCGACTCTGACCCGCGATACGAAATTTTCGATGGAAATGACGGTCGGAACCGGAAGAGGCTACTCGCCTGCCGCCGAGAGACTGGCACAGGCCGACAGATTCGAGCAGGAAGCAGGAAGAATAGAGGTCGATGCAATCTATTCGCCGGTGGTTCGCGTTCGTTATAAAACCGAGGATACGCGTGTCGGACAGAAAACCAACTACGACAGGCTCATCCTCGAAATATGGACGGACGGCTCCATCACACCTGAAATGGCACTGGTCGAGGCAGGAAAAATCCTGAGAAAGCATGTAAATCCGTTTGTGCAGTATTTCGAGCTCGGCGCCGAAACAATCGAAGAAGCCGAACCGACTGAAATCGAACAGGAAGCAAAAGTCGACGAACAGCTTGCTGAAAAGCTTAAAATGCCGATTCAGGAACTTGAACTCAGCGTCAGAGCAAGCAACTGCCTTGAGGCAGCCCACGTTGAAACCGTAGGACAATTAGTCAAAATGACCGAGGCTCAACTGCTGAAAATGAGGAGCTTCGGGAAAACAAGCCTTCGCGAGATTATCAGGAAACTTGCAGATTTGGGACTTACATTAGATATGACCGACCTTCCGGAATAAATAATTTTTTGAGGTGTGAAAAAATATGCGTCATAGAATCGCAGGCGGACAACTTAACAGAACATCTGCTCACAGAATCGCTATGAGAAGAAATCTCGCTGCTGCTCTCTTCGAGCACGAGACTATAAGCACTACCCTTCAAAAGGCAAAGCACGTAAAAAGTTTTGCTGAGAAACTTATAACTCTTGCCAGAAAAGGCAATCTGGCTGCAAGACGAAGAGCTATTGCCTTGCTGCCAAACCGTGATATTGTCGAGGAAGTGGACGGCATAATCGAGAAAAAAGGAACGGTTATCGGAAAGCTCTTCAGTGAAATAGCTCCCCGTTATCTCGACAGAGCCGGCGGCTATACAAGAATTATTAAGCTTGCTAAAAGACGTCTTGGAGATAATGGCCAACTTGTTCTGCTTCAGCTCGTCGGCCAGGGAGCTCAGGCCGAAACTGCACAAAAGGGTGACAAAAAGAGAGCCTCTAAAAAGAAGGCTGCGAAAAAGGCCAAAGCCAAACAGGCAGAGGAAAAACAGCAGCAGACAGAAGAGAAGAAAAACGAACGTATATAGCCACCAAGACACGAAGGCACGAAGATTCTGAGATTGAAAATTGAAGAATGAAGATTTGTGGAGCCGCTCACGGCGGGATTATTTTTATAATTTAATTCTTCATTCTTCAATCTACGAACTTCAATTAACCTGGTGCCTTTGTGGCTATAAAGAATAAAATTGGAAGGCTGACAAATGGCTGATAAGGATTGTATATTTTGTAAAGTTGCGGCTGGCCAAATACCTTGTAGTAAAATTTATGAGGACCAAAACGTGCTGGCATTTCTCGATATTGGCCCTATAAGCGAAGGCCATACGCTGGTTATACCAAAGGAACATTGCACAAAGGTACATAATTGCAGAGGCGAGCTGCTGTCGGCAGTTGCTGCTGTTTTGCCGAAAATTACTGCTGCGGTTGCATCCGCCACAGGAGCGGATGGCTATAATGTCCTGTGCAATAATGGCAGAGCGGCAGGACAGCTCGTTGAACATCTGCATTTTCATATAATACCGCGAAAAACCGGCGATGGCGTTTTTACTCAGTGGCCGGCGTTTAAATATCCGCAGGGCAGGATTGAAAAAATCGCTGAGAAGATTCTCGCCGGACTGTGATTGATTTATCGGTCGTGGTTTGGTAGATTTTATAAGTTAAAATTGATCGCGGGGTAGAGCAGTCTGGTAGCTCGTCGGGCTCATAACCCGGAGGTCGCAGGTTCGAATCCTGCCCCCGCTATTCGTTAAGCCAGCAGATATAAAAATGCTGAATCACAAGGGCGGTGGGGAATAGTGTAACGGTAGCACGAGTGGCTCTGAACCATTTAGTCCAGGTTCAAATCCTGGTTCCCCAGTTGTGGGTTTTTTGGTGGCAGCGGATACGAGGGTTCGACTCTCTTTTTTGTTCGGCAGATTGCCTTTTTGCACATAACTGTTCGATATGGATAACAATAATAAAAGTAAAACAAACGGCAGCAGGAAATCCCAGGCTTGGGATTTTGATTATATAAGCTGTTCTGCCGGGGTTCTTTTTGAGAGATTAGAAACCTCGGAAAAAGGACTTACCGGACAGGAAGCGGAAAAACGCCTTTTGGGATACGGCTTTAATGAACCTGCCCGAAAAAAGAAACGCACCATTCTTTTTCAGATTTTTTCCAAATTCGTAAATCCTCTTGTAATTGTGCTTTTAATTATCGCAACGTTTTCCTTGTTTTTCGGAGAAAAGGTCAGTGCGGTTCTGGTTGTATTGATGGCGATTATGAGCGTATTTTTGTCCTTTATACAGGAATACCGTGCGGGCAGAGAGGCAGAGAGACTTAGTGAAATGGTACGTGCCACTGCGACCGTCTGGCGCGACGGCAAATCCCGGGAAATAAAAATCAGGGAAATGGTTCCCGGCGATATTGTTGATTTATTTGCAGGCGATATGATTCCCGCGGATTTAAGGATTATTTCCTGTAAGGATTTGTCTATTAATCAGGCTTCTCTGACCGGAGAATCTTTTCCTGTGGACAAGGTCTCAACCCCGATACAGCCGAAGAGCAAGTCAGTGTCGGAATTGACGAACATTGCTTTTATGGGTTCGAGCGTGGTGAGTGGCACAGGCTTGGGTGTAGCTATAAAGACCGGTCTTGCGACCCAGTTTGGTGCGCTTTCGCGCAAGCTCGCTACAATGCCGGTAGAGACCGGTTTCGATAAAGGCATACGCAGGTTTACCTGGCTGATGATTCGCCTTATGATTGTTTTGGTAATTGTTATCTTTGCCATAAACGCCCTGTCCAAAGGCAATCTTATTGAAGCTCTTCTTTTTTCACTGGCAGTAGCGGTAGGGCTTACGCCTGAAATGCTGCCTATGCTGGTCGCGATAAATCTTTCCAAAGGTGCAATTGCGATGTCGAGGAAAAAGGTCATAGTCAAGCGTCTGAATTCCATCCAGAACTTTGGTGCTATGGATGTGCTTTGCACTGATAAAACCGGCACCCTTACGTTGGACAAAATCGTTCTGGAACATCATTGCGATGTTGTGAGGCAGGAAGATGAGGACGTTTTAAGGCTTGCTTATATCAGCAGTTTTTATCAAACCGGTCTTAAAAACATATTGGACAAGGCCATTCTGAGGCACGAGGAATTACAGGTAAAGCAGTACAAAAAAATCGATGAGATACCGTTTGATTTTTCCAGAAAAATAATGTCGGTGGTTGTTGAATCTGATGGCGGGCACAGGATTATTGTCAAGGGCGCTCCGGAGGAAATTTTCAAGAGATGCACAAAATGTGAGTTAAACGGCGAAATATTTGATTCAAACGAGTTAATACTTACGGATTTGAAGGAAGAATATGACAGCTTGAGTATGGATGGTTTCAGGGTTTTGGCGGTTGCATATAAGGATGTGCTAAACAATAAGGAGGTGTATTCAAAGGATGACGAGCAGGACCTGATTCTTAAGGGATATATTGCCTTTCTTGACCCTCCCAAACCCACTGCCAGGGAAACAATAGAAGCCTTGAGGTCTTTGGGGATAGAATTTAAGGTTTTAACCGGAGATAACGAACTGGTGGCGAAGAAGATATGCAGCGATGTCGGCATTGATATTAAAGAGCTGATTACCGGAGAGCAGGTAGAGAAAATGAGCAGTGAAGAGCTTAGGGAATTGGTAGAATCCGTCTCTGTTTTTGCCCGGCTTTCACCTTTGCAGAAAGAACGGGTAATTCATGCTTTGCACGAGAATAAACATATTGTGGGTTATCTGGGGGATGGAATAAACGATGCGCCTGCGCTAAAAGCCTCGGATGTCGGAATATCTGTCAACAATGCGGTGGATATCGCCAAGGAATCTGCTGATGTAATTCTTTTACAGAAGAGTCTTATGGTTCTTAAAGACGGCGTGATGGAAGGAAGAAAAACCTTTGGTAATATTCTCAAATATATCAAAATGGGAGCAAGTTCAAATTTCGGCAATATGTTCAGTATGACCGGGGCGAGTTTATTTCTGCCGTTTTTGCCGATGCTGCCCATACAGATACTTTTGAATAATTTTCTTTATGACCTCTCGCAGATAGCTATTCCTTCAGACGAGGTGGACAACGAATATCTTTTGAAGGCAAGACCCTGGAATGTGGAATATATCAGGAGGTTTATTCTTCTTATTGGTCCAATCAGTTCCATATTTGATTTTATAACCTTTGGCGTGTTGTTGTATATTTTTCATGCTTCTCAGCCTCTTTTTCGTACAGGCTGGTTTTTGGAATCTCTTTGTACTCAAACCCTCGTTATACATATTATTCGCACAGGCAAAATTCCTTTCGTTGAAAGTAAGCCCAGTCAGTTTTTGCTGTTTACTTCTATTTATATAGTTACAATAGGATTAGTAATACCGTTTACTCCTTTGGGGAGATATTTTGGATTTGTTGCTCCGCCGGCTTTGTATTTTCTGGCACTTGTCGTTATCATTGCTGCCTATTTGTTCACGGTGCAGTTCGCCAAGAAATGGTTTATGAAAAAATACGGCTATGAATGAACCTGTCTTGTCATAAACAGAGCAGTAAAGAGGCTGGATTTGGTTGTCAATTTTAGCTGGGGTTTCGGTTACGTTGTGAATTTCTGCTTGCCCTTAATCTGTTTTTGCTGTATCATTCGCCCTTTCAGGCAGTTAAAGACTTTTTACTACCGTTTTCAGGAGTTTTATTGTGTCAGGTATTAATGATATACGTAACGTTGTATTGCTCGGACACGGCAGTGCCGGAAAAACCAGTCTTGCTGAAGCCATCCTGCATAAGACCGGAAAAACAAACAGGTTAGGCACTATTGAAGAGAAAAATACCGTTGCAGATTTTGACGAGGAAGAAAAAGAAAGAGGCCATTCCATTCATTCTGCGTTGCTTTATACAACCCATAATGGCAAAACCATAAATCTTATTGATACCCCGGGCTATCCGGATTTCGCCGGGGCTGCACTGACTTCGATACCGGCTGCTGACTGCTGTGCGATTGTCATCAGCGCTTCGGCAGGGATTGAAATCAACACAAGAAAACTTTTTAAGGCTGCGACTGATGCCGCCAAGCCAAGAATTATTATCATAAATAAAATCGATGCCGAAAATACCGACCTGCCGGAACTGATTAAGAGCATTCAGCAGGTCTTCGGCACCCAGTGCAGATGCGCAAATCTTCCGACCTCCGACAAATCTGCTGTAATCGACTGCCTCAGGGAAAATTCCGGCGATTCGCCGGTTATGGATGTTGGAGACGCTCATACCGAACTTATCGAAAGCGCAATCGAGGCCGACGACAGTCTTATGGAAGCATATCTCGGCGGCGAGCAGATATCACAGGAGAAAATCACATCCGTATTTATCAAGGCACTTATCGAAGGTACTATCGTGCCGATTCTTTTTACAAATGCAAGAAAGGAAATCGGCATAACTGAATTGCTGAATTTTGTAGCTGATTATGTGCCTTCGCTGGCTCAGTGTAAACCGCCAAAACTTATCACGCCGGAAGGTCAGACCGAAATCAAGCCCGACCCGGCAGGACCTCTGACAGGACTTGTCTTCAGAATCGGACTTGACCCTCGCTCAAATATGAAGTACGCCTCCATAAGAATCTTCAGCGGAACACTCAAAAACGATACCGCAATGCTCAGAAACGCTGACAGGAAAGCCATCCGCCCCGGCCATGTCCTAAAAACCTATGGGGCCGAAAATAGTGAAATTAATGTGGGTAGCGCAGGAGATGTTGTAACTCTTGCTAAAATCGAGGAACTTCAGATAGGAGACTTTATCCATGACGGAAAGGTAACAGGGAAATTCGAGATGCCCAAACTTCCGGCACCGATGTTCAGCCTTGCTCTGGAGCCCGCATCGAGACAAGATGAGCAGAGATTAAGCTCGGCGATGGAAAAACTTACCGAAGAAGATGCCTGCTTCAAGGTCAGCCGCGACCGACAAACCAGAGAACTAATTATCAGCGGACTTGGCGATTTACATCTGCGCGTTATGCTTTCAAAAATGGAAAAGAGATTCAAACTTTCGGTCAACACCAAACCGCCGAAAATACCATATCGTGAGACAATTACAGCAAAGGCTGACGGACACTACCGCCACAAGAAACAGACCGGCGGAGCAGGCCAATTCGGCGAAGTTTATCTCAGAGTCGAACCTGCCGAAAGAGGTTCAGAACCGCCTTTGCAGTGCACCTGGGATATATTCGGCGGCTCTATACCGAATCAATATGAAGCTCCTGTTGTCAAAGGCATTCAGGAGGTTATGGACAACGGTGTTGTTGCCGGCTTTCCCATACAGGATATCAAGGTCTCCATCTACGACGGGAAACATCATCCTGTTGACTCCAAGGAAGTGGCATTCCGTGCCGCAGGAAAAGGTGCTTTTATCGACGCTGTACAAAAGGCAAGACCCTGTCTTCTTGAGCCGATTGTAAATATGGAAATTACCGTACCGGCTGAATACGTCGGCGATATCACAGGAGATTTATCCGGCAAAAGAGGACGCGTCCAGGGACAGGATATGCTGACGGGCAATATGATGGTTATAAAGGCGCAGGTTCCGCTGGCTGAAATCTCAAACTATGACAGTCAGCTTAAAAGCGTTACCGGCGGTCAGGGCAGTTATTTAATGACATTGAGCCATTACGAGGTCGTTCCCCCCAATATCCAGCAACAGGTCATTGCTCAGTACGCCAAGCATAAACAAGCGGCGGAAGAATGATAGAAAGCCTGCGACGGATTTCTTCAAGCCAGAAAGTGCAGAATAATCCTTTTGTAGAAGTCTATTGCCTTTTGCAGGTCTTCGATTTTAACGTATTCATCCGGTTTGTGAGCAAGTTCCGGTCTGCCTGGACCGAAGATAACCACGGGAATATTTAATTGGGCGATAAAAGGCGCATCGGTTGCAAACGGTGCAGCTTTAACCTCACTTTGATTTGTCAGCCGTTTTATCCGGCTGACAAACTCGCAATCGGGGTCGGTGTGAAGGGCGGTAACATCGCGAAGAATTTTTAATTCGGCGCAGAAGTCGGGGTTCTTTTTTAAAAGTTTTGAAAATATCCCTTCAATATTCTCGACTATATGACCGTGATTTTGTGCTGGCAGTGTTCTGATATCTATCTGTGCGGAGCACATATCAGGAACTATGTTTGTTGCGTTTCCGCCGCTGATTCTATTTACACTCATTGATGGCTGGCCGAGCAGCTTATCGGATTCGGCAGTTATATTGTAATGCGCAAGCTCATTTAAAAATGTCCTCATTGATTCTATGGCGTTTATACCCAGATACGGCATTGAACTATGAGCGGCTTTGCCTTTTGTTTTGATTTCGAGCCATAAAAGTCCGCGATGGGCGGCGGCAAGCTCAAAATTTGTCGGCTCCGGCACAATCGCTCCACAAAGTTCGGACTTATTTTTCACGAACGATTTGAGAAATTTTTTTATCCCGACACTGTCGGTTTCTTCACCTGCCGTAGCGGCAAAAAAAGCATCGCCTTTCAATTTAATTTTAGACCGGAATATTTCGGCCATTGCAACCGCTGCTGCGGTGATGCCGGCCTTCATATCGCAGGAGCCTCTGCCGAATATCTTTCCATCTTGTTCTGTTGCCGCAAAAGCAGGAAATTGCCAGCCCCATTTTTCCGCAGGCACAACATCAAGATGACCGACAAATAAAAGAGCGCTCTTTTGGCGGCTGGATTCGAGTTGAGCAGTTAAATTCGCACGATTGCCGTCCCAGACATCGACCTTTGGTTCTATGCCGGCTGCCAGAAAAAAATCGGCCATTACATTGGCACAGTCAATTTCACCTGCATCCGGCGTGGATTTCGCCTGAATAAGTTTTTTTAAAAGCTCCTTCATATTTATATCAAATATCAAAAGTAAAAGATAAAAATGGCAAATCAAATTTAAAAAGAAATAGTGAATAAACAAAGAATTATACAGCAGTAAAATCCAGCGGTAAACAGGCAACACATTTTCTTGAACAATGGCGGTATAAAGATAAAATCATATAAAATTGTATACTGAATATGGGCAAAGAAAAAGTATCTATAATCAGATGTACCGATTATAACGGTCAAATGGTTCAGAATGCGATTTTAAAACATTTTGAGCTTCTCGGCGGATTGCCTCGTTTTGTAGCCAGAGGCGATAAGGTTCTTATAAAGCCGAATATGATAGCTCCCAGGCCGGCAGAATGTGCCGTTCAGACCGACCCGGCTGTAATCATCGAACTGGTAAAAATTCTTCTCGACTTTGGTGCAAAACCTTTCGTTGCGGATTCTCCGGCATGGTCGAACGCTGCCGCCTGCGCAGAGGTTCTCGGCATTGTCGAACCTTTGAAAAAACTTAGCGTCGGAGTAAGACAACTTGACAGACCTGTAAAACGCACGCTTGAGCATTCAGGAACAAAAATAGGCATAAGCTCTGTTGCGCTTGAGGCTGACAAGATTATAAATCTGCCGAAACTCAAAACTCATCAGCAGCTTGTTGCGACGTTCGCAGTCAAAAATATGTTCGGCTGCGTCAGCGGAAAGGCAAAGGCAATCTGGCATTATAGAAAGGGCGCAACATTTGATAATTTTTGCACAATGCTGATAGACATTTACAAGCTGCTCAATCCTGTGCTGACGATTATTGATGCCGTTATTGCGATGGAAGGTCCCGGCCCTATAAGGGGTAATCCCAAAAAACTCGGCTGGCTGGTTGCGTCTGCTGACCCTATGGCTGCGGAAGTTATATGTTGTGATTTGATAGGGCTCCAGCCGCAGCAGTTACCTTTAATCAGGACTGCTGAAAAGATAGGTTTTGGCTGTACAAATAAACAAAATATCCAAGTTGTCGGCGACTCATCGCCGGATAACCTCCATATCAGGCTTATCCCTGCAGAGTTAACGCCACTAAGATTTACGCCTGCCAGAATCGTCAAAAGCATACTGCGGCAGATTTTTATACTTGTAAAATCAGAACACTGAATTTAAAATTTCAAGGTCAGAAATGGAGTTTATTTTATGAAACAGGCTGACTTTGATAGAAGAAAACAGCAGCGGAGACGGGACGAACTCGATGTTGTTGCGCGTCTGCGTGTTGACCGCCGAGGAACCGACAGAAGACAGAGAGCAAGACGTCAGTGTTCCAGACTTGCTTATCCGCTGGCGGCAGCTCCTCAAGTTCTAAATATGCGCTCGCAGGTGGTTGGCATTTCAGTAAAAGCGGTCAGGTTTTTCTTTTCGGATTTCGACCCGCAGAGAGCAACCTTAAAAAAGGGAGGCAAGGTTAAAATCACTCTGAAGTTTCATGATGGGCAGGTTATCAAAATGACCGCCACCGTTTTAAGAAGGGACCAGTACCAGGAAGAAAGAGAATATTTTGTCTGTCTTTTCGAGAGGGAACTTCCGCAGGCAAGAATTAACAAGGAACAGGTATATCTTCAAAAAAAGTTTCCTGATGTCAGCAGCGAGGAGCTTTGGGATTCACCCCAAATTTTATTTTTTGATTAAATTGACACGTCCGGTACAGTTCATTATTATCTTGTGGCCGTAGAAGTTGTATGTTGTGATTTGATGGGACTCCAGCTACAGCAGCTGCCTTTAATAAGAACCGCTGAAAAGACAGGTTTTGGCTGCACGAATAGACAGGATATTCAAATTGTTGGGGAATCCCTGCCAGCTGATATGCCTGTAAAACTTGTCCCGGCAGAGCTGACACCCCTGAGATTTAGACCGGCCAGAATCGTCAAAAGCATATTGCGGCAGATTTTTATACTTGTAAAATCAGGACGCCGAGCTTAAAATTCTCAAGGTCAGAAACGGAGTTTTATGGAACGGTCTAGGTTTGATAGAAGAAAACAGCAGCGGAGACGGGACGAACTCGATGTTGTTGCGCGTCTGCGTGTTGACCGCCGAGGAACCGACAGAAGACAGAGAGCAAGACGTCAGTGTTCCAGACTTGCTTATCCGCTGGCGGCAGCTCCTCAAGTTCTAAATATGCGCTCGCAGGTGGTTGGCATTTCAGTAAAAGCGGTCAGGTTTTTCTTTTCGGATTTCGACCCGCAGAGAGCAACCTTAAAAAAGGGAGGCAAGGTTAAAATCACTCTGAAGTTTCATGATGGGCAGGTTATCAAAATGACCGCCACCGTTTTAAGAAGGGACCAGTACCAGGAAGAAAGAGAATATTTTGTCTGTCTTTTCGAGAGGGAACTTCCGCAGGCAAGAATTAACAAGGAACAGGTATATCTTCAAAAAAAGTTTCCTGATGTCAGCAGCGAGGAGCTTTGGGATTCACCCCCAATTTTATTTTTTTGATTAAATTGACACATCCGATACAGTTCATTATTATCTTGTCCGATGAATCCCGCACCGTTTGTAACAGGTTCTTTGATGGTAATGTCATTTAGACAAGTGCGGGATAAATTGATTTTTTCAAGTTTTTACAGTGGGACAAAAGGTGCGGGATGAAAACGGATGTCAATATTCTCGGTATCGAAACAAGCTGCGATGAAACTGCTGCTGCTGTGGTATGTAATGGAACAGAGGTGCTCTCAAATATTGTTTCCTCACAGATAGAACTTCACCAGAAATATGGCGGCGTTGTGCCGGAGATAGCATCACGCGCTCATATCGAAAAGATTTACCCGATTATTGAACAGGCAATCGAACAATCGGGACTTGACAGCGGTGATATAGATGCAGTAGCAGTTGCAAATCAGCCGGGCCTTACCGTTGCGCTTATCGTCGGAATAACCGCAGCAAAGACACTTGCACTTGTATGGGAAAAGCCTTTAATTGCAATAAACCATATCCACGCCCATCTTCAATCGGCAATGATGGAGACAAAAGATTTACAGCTTCCTGCTGCGGCACTTGTTGTCTCAGGCGGTCATACAAGTCTGTATGAATGTAAAGACGTTCTTGAACTCAAGCTGCTTGGCTCAACCATTGACGATGCAGCGGGCGAGGCCTTCGATAAGGTTGCATCGATTCTGAATTTGCCTTACCCCGGCGGGCCAAGCATTGAAAAAGCCGCAAAAAACGGCAATTCTGCCGCAATTGATTTCCCCAGAACGATGCTTGCAAAGGATTCGCTTGATTTTTCATTCAGCGGCGTAAAGACCGCGGTTCTTTATTACTGCTGCGGCCAGGATATGAAGGGAGAAAATCGTGCCGGCAAAATGAGCCAATCCGCTAGGGGATGCCTTACGGCAAAGGAAATTGCGGATATTGCTGCGTCATTTCAGGCTGCCATAGTGGATGTTCTTGTAAGGAAAACCGAAATGGCTGCCGACAAGGTTGGAGCAAAAACCATTCTGCTTGGCGGCGGCGTTGGAGCCAATACTTTTTTGAGAAATGAACTTGAAAAAATGGCACAGCGAACCGATAGAAAACTACTGGTTGCACCCAAAAAATACTGCACTGATAACGCCGTTATGGTAGCATCGCTTGCTTGGTATAAATACAAGGCTGGCCTTTTTGCCGATATGACACTTGAGGCAAAAGCTTCGGTTGATGATTGAAGTATCAACAACGTTTTTCCGCCGCAGTGGCAGCAACGCTGGTGAATAAAAAAATTGAATCGGCTGTATAAACAAAGATAGATTTTACTTGCTCGTGCCGATTGTCTGGTCAATAAACCGGAAGGTGGCCGAAAGTGCCTTTAGATTATCATCGCGTGTCTGTTGCGGGTTTTTTCCCATAAAGCCGTGATTAGAGCCGGTTAACACAATCAGCTCGTGCTTGACGTCGGCTGCTTTGAGTTTTTCGGCCATTTCGAGGGTCTGATGATAAGGAACGACCCTGTCCTGGTCTCCTGCGATCAGCAGCATCGGCGGGTCATTCGAGTCAACATAGCTGACCGGACTGACAGTGGCGATTTGCTCCGGTTTGCAATCCTTACCGAAACAGCCGAGTAATTGCCACTCAGGAGCCCCGGCAGAATCTCGAGCCATAGTTTTGTCTTCTTTTGACTGGTCCACAATGGTAGCAAAATCGAAAACCCCATACCATGCGATACTTCCCTGCACACAATCCGACACATTGTGGTCTGATTTTGCGGGTGCAAACGGGATGTCGGGCTGTTTAGGTTCAAGCGCTTCGGCGTTACAGCTTACAGCGGCTAATGCGGCCAGATGCCCGCCTGCTGAAGTGCCCCAGGTTACGGCTTTTGCGGGATTGATGCCGTATTTTGAAGCATTGCGCCTCAGAAAACGTATGGCCGCTTTTACATCCTGAATTTGTGCGGGAAATTTCGCCTCACCTGACAAACGATATTCAATAGAGGCGACTACATAGCCCTTTGCCGATAACGAAGCAAGGACACCGGGAAAATCGTCAAACGGCCCTGTTTGGCGCAAATCGCCTCCTAACCAGGCGCCGCCGTGAATATATATGACAAGCGGAAACCCGGTTGACGGTTTTTCGATGGAACCGGGGGGAAGATAAAGGTCAAGTGTAAGCGGCCGAAATCCCAACGGCTGCCAATAAACCACGCCGGGAATGCCTTTCACGCCATTTGGAAAATTCACGTCATGAACTGGATAGGTATCCATTTTAGCAAAGCCTCCTCCTATTTTGGGCAGAGGCAATGGAAGCTGGATGTCAGCTAAAACAATTCCGCTAAGTGTAATGGAGAACATCAATATATTAATCAAAAAATTTCTTTTCATCATATTTTCCCTTTCTTGGAATTTTGATATGAGCCAATGTTATTATAGACCTATTATAAATCTTCCTGTCTGCCTGTCAAATCTTATATTGACTGCAACCTGCATTATTTGTAGTATACCGTAGGAAATAATTTTTATGCAGAAAATAGAAACTATTCCCAAGTTGAAGCCACGGGCCGAAGATGCCCATAAAGGCGATTTCGGAAAGGTTTGTATAATTGCAGGGAGCATAGGTTTCAGCGGTGCCGCGGCTATCGCGGCCAAAAGCGCGCTTCGAAGCGGCGCTGGTCTTGTGAGACTTGCAGTGCCGCAGAGCATTCTGCCGATTGTCGCTGCGATAGAGCCGTGCTATACAACAATTCCGCTTGCTGAAGATTCTTCCGGTAAAATCAGCGCAAAAGCGGTTGATGTGGTTTTGAAAACTGTCGAGGAAAATGATATTATTGTCTTTGGGCCGGGAGTCGGCATATCCGGCGGCGTAAAAACCGTGCTTGAAAATCTTCTGCGGCTCGATGGAGTCAGACTTGTTGTAGATGCAGACGGTCTGAATAATCTTGCTGCTCTGCGAGATTGGCCCGATATATGCAAGGCAAATATTATTCTTACTCCTCATCCCGGCGAAATGAAAAAACTCTGGCCGGGGCTTTTAAGAAAGCCGATGCCGGCTGATAGAGAGACTATTGCCGTTGAATTTGCCCGTACCGCCAAAGCTGTTGTTGTACTCAAAGGTTTTGGCACAGTAGTTACGGATTCTGAAAAAATCTACGTGAATACTACTGGCAATCCCGGTATGGCGACAGCAGGGGCAGGCGATGTACTTACAGGTGTTCTTGCCGCTCTGTGTGGACAAGGTTTTGGTAATTTTGATGCTTCTGTGCTGGCAGTTTACGTTCACGGCCTTGCGGGAGATTTGGCAGCAGAGGATAAGGGGCAGACAAGCCTGATTGCCATAGATATTCTTGACTGTTTGCCACAGGCCTTCAAAAATATCTCATAACAGTTTTCAGCCGTTGAATTGTTATGTCAGTTCAACAGACCAGTATGCATGGTCGAGAAATTGTTTCCAGCTATGATATCTTTCGCTGCTTAAATGAAGATGAACCGTCGGATTGCGCCTCGGCTTTGTCGGTTGTCGTATAAGCGTTATGCTGGCCTGTTTCGGCGTTTTTCCACCTTTCTTCGCGTTACAATCGGTGCAGGCACAAACAAGGTTTTCCCAGCTTGACGTTCCGCCGCAACTTTTCGGTATGACGTGGTCGAGGGATAATTCGGTTGTCGGGAATTTTCTGCCGCAGTACTGGCATCGATTGGCGTCGCGGGCAAATATGTTGCGTCTATTGAATTTTACATCAGTTCTCGGAAGCCGGTCGTAAAATAGAAGTCTGACAATCCGCGGTACAGCGATGTGAAAATTAACGGTGGAAATCCAGTCATGTTCATCCGGTTCGAACGACCTTTTTATCTGGCTGATGTCTCTCCAGCTGGCAAAATCGTAGTTGTAATACTGGCCTTTTTCATAAGATATGACCTCAGCAAGCTCTCTGCAAAGCATGCATAAGGCTCTTTTGACGCCTATGATGCGCAACGGCATATAATGCTTGTTCAGCACAAGCACATTACAGTTCAGAACTGATTGTAATTCGGCTAAAGCCATTTCCTCCTCACTTAAACCTTTAGCTGCTTAATACCAGAAAAAAGAGATTTTTACAAGTAAAAAACGGACGCTTTATTTCAAAATTACTACCGAATCGGCTCGAGGCCCCTTTTCGCCCTGGACTATCTCGTAGCTTACCTTATCGCCCTGATTGAGTGTTCGAAGACCTTTTGTCTTAAAACTCGTGTGATGGACAAACACATCAGGCTGACCAGCGGCCTCAATAAATCCATAGCCCTTCTTGGGGTCAAACCATTTAACCACTCCCTCTGGCATTCAAATACTCCTTAAAATAATTTTGCCTTTCTGCCGGATTCCCAGCAGACAGGTTCGTTAAATATATTATGATGCCATAACAATTGATGTTGAGAATATATCTGTTCTTACACTTATGCCGAAGCAACGCTGCTGCTCAGCTTTTCCTTCATTAGTCGGCCCATTTTGAATTTTACCGTGCGCTTGGCTGGGACTTTGACCCTTTCGAGGGTTTTGGGATTCTGTGCGACCCTGGCCTCACGCGTGCGGACCTCGAATACGCCGAAGTCTCGAAATTCCAGCCGGTTGCTGCTGCTAAGCTCCGAAATGATTTCATCGAGGAAGGATTGTACAACTCGCTTTACCACAACCCTTTTGGCCTGTGTCTGTTCTGCAATTCGGTCGATTAATTCTTTCTTCGTTATTGTTGTCATAGTATACCTCGTATCAACAGAGAGTTTCAGGAATCGGTTTGTTAAAAACTGCAAACCACTATATAGTAAAGACTTCTATTCGGCAAGCACTTTTTTGCAGGATTTTTGAGTTAAAATACTGAAAAATAGTAAAAAAAGTTGGTTTTTTCTACGGCTTTAATAGTATATGGAAAAGGTGGTTTAAATGCTTGACCAACACGCCCAAATCGGTAATAATCCCGCTTTTTAAACTAAATTTGGGCAAAAGGCAGCTAAATTGTCTCATAAGATATTGTCAAAAAATCAGTTATGTTCTAATGTCTTTATGGCTGATATAGAGGCTCCGCTGGTGGCCTCTGCCGCAAAACCGGGCCAGTTTGTTATTGTTTGTCTGTCAACAGCTTACAGCGAAAGAATCCCTCTGACGATAGCTGCCTGTAACCGCCAATATGGGACAATCCGCCTTATCTGGCAGGCTGTCGGCAAAAGTACCGCTGAACTTGCAGAACTGAAGGTCGGCGACACCGTAGAAAATATCCTCGGTCCTCTGGGCAACCCCGCTCACATAGAAAAAGTTGGGACAGTGATTTGTGTTGGCGGCGGCATAGGTAATGCCCCGCTACTGCCGATAGCAACCGCAATGAAGAAAGCAGGCAATAAGGTAATCAGTATCCTCGGTGCAAGGACAAAGGAACTTTTGATTCTTGAAGATGATTTTGTCGCCGTAAGTGATGAGGTAATTGCCGTTACAGATGACGGTTCTTACGGCAAAAAGGCGCTCGTAACAGAACCGCTTGACGAGGCCTGTCAGAGAACGCCGAAGCCTGATTTGGTAGTTGCGACAGGGCCGGCAATAATGATGAAATTCTGCTGCGAAGTTACAAAGAGATACAATGTTCCGACTGTTGTTTCGCTTAATACAATTATGGTTGACGGTACCGGTATGTGCGGCGGATGTCGGGTTAAAGTAGGCGGACAGACAAAATTTGTCTGCGTCGATGGCCCGGAGTTTGACGGACAAAAAGTTAATTTTGACCTGATGATGAAACGTATGGAAGCTTACAAAAAACAGGAACAACAATCGCTTGAAGAATATAAAAAACATAAATGCAAAATCGGTCTTGGGGGCTGATGTGGAACAGGGCGACCAGCAAAAACTTCTCAATGAGCTTTTACAAAGGTATCGGAGCGGAACATTGAAACCAACAGAGAGGTTAAACATTCCTCCGCAGCCGATGCCTCTGCAGGACCCGATAAAACGGCGAAAGAACGTCAATGAAGTTGCACTCGGATATACTGAAACTCAGGCAAAACTTGAAGCTCTGCGATGTCTGGGCTGCAAAAACGCTCCCTGTGTCAAGGGCTGCCAGGTAATAATAAAAATAAAAGATTTCATCGCTGAAATTATCGAGGGCAATTACAAAAAAGCGCTTGATATAATCAAGGAAAGTTCACTGCTTCCCGCCGTCTGCGGAAGGGTCTGTCCGCAGGAAGTGCAGTGCCAGCTTCCCTGTACGGTCGGCAGGAAATTTAAGGCTGTTGATATGTCTGTCTCAATCGGCAGACTCGAAAGATTTGTTGCAGACTGGGGTAGAAAGCATCACGACCAGTCAGTTCCTCAAATTGCAGCCGGGACCGGCAAAAGAGTTGCAGTGATAGGTTCAGGCCCCGGCGGAATCGTTGCCGCTGCCGACCTCAGGAAAGCCGGGCACGATGTAACGATATTTGAGGCCTTTCACAAGCCCGGCGGCGTGATGGTTTACGGAATTCCTGAATTTCGACTGCCAAAGGCGATTGTACAGGAGGAAATCGACCAGCTCAAAAGAATGGGCGTCAAAATCGTCTGTAACTTTGTTGTTGGCAGAACCAGAACCGTAAAAGAGCTTATGGAAGAAGACGGCTTTAAAGCCGTTTTCATTGGCGTTGGTGCAGGTCTGCCGGTGTTTATGGGTATCGAAGGCGAACATCTCGTCGGCGTTTACAGCGCAAATGAATACCTGACCCGTGCCAATTTGATGCGTGCTTATGCCTTCGGCAAAGGAGCTGATACGCCGATTGCAAGGCCGGAGAAGGTGGCCGTTATTGGGGGCGGAAACGTTGCAATGGATGCTGCAAGAACGGCTGTCAGACTCGGCGCTGAAAGAGTTTATCTTGTCTATCGGCGAAGCGAAAAAGAAATGCCCGCGCGTGTTGAGGAGGTTCGGAATGCAAAGGATGAAGGCATAGAATTTCACCTTTTGCAAAGCCCTAAAAGGATTATTGGCACCAGTGATGATATGGTAAAAGCGATTGAATGTTTGAAGTATCAGCTTGGCGAGCCGGATTCATCCGGCAGATGCAGACCTGTGCCGATTGAAGGTTCGGAATTTCAGATTGATGTCGATGCTGTGGTTGTTGCCATCGGCAACGGTGCAAATCCGCTCATCGGCCAGACTACGCCGGGATTAAATTTGAATAAATGGGGTTATATTATCGTTGATGAAAACTGCAAAACTTCGCTCGAAGGCGTTTATGCCGGCGGAGATATTGTGCTTGGCGCTGCGACAGTAATTTTAGCTATGGGTCAGGGCCGCACCGCCGCCGCGGCGATTAATGAATACCTGAAAAAGAAATAGGGTATAGGGGATATTTTGGTAATAGCTGGGGGATTAAAAAATATCTCAGAACTAATAAGGAGAAAGTCTTTTAGAGAGGGGTACATATTTTTCAAAATCAAATGGTGGTACGTTGGTAACTCGCATTAGTTTACGCTCGCATAGTTTTACAGAATCAATATTAAACAGAACCAGGTTTTTACCTTCTGCAAATAGACTATTATAAATAATGCCATCATAAGTATTGGCTTTAAATAACTCTGCCAAGATTTGAGTAGGAATATAATCTGCGTTGTCGTCTGATGGATCAACCGGTTTCGAAAAAGCCCAGTCTATCCATGACCATACACATTTTTCAATTTCATTGTGGTTTAGTTTGCCATTCTTCAAATTAGCCGTATTTGGGTAAAGACTATTAAAACTCGTGCCATCCAACTTGTGGATATTTTTCGAACAATCGACAACTTTTAAAGCCCTGACTATTTCGAATAAAGCTACGGACACAAGTGAGCCACACCAAGGTCGTATTTCTTGAATTGCGGTCGGCAGTTTTGTGGACAAATACAAATAGGGAATCCCCTTAGGATTTGCTCTTCCCTCCTTTGCTCTATCAATCAAAGGTTTCATTTCTTTTGGGGGATAGGGGATATCATCTTGAAAAAACATTTTACCTCCATGCTTAATTCCTCCCCCTTTTTTGGAACCCAATCGGGCTCGCCAAAACCCCAGACCCTTGCGAAGAATTTTCTCTCTGTTCTTGCTTGTTGTCAAAACGGCATTGAGAAATTCTTCTGTCCTTTTGTTCCGGATATATCTTGACCGGTTTTTAACCGTATCTTCAAACTTTAGGTATTCCAACCAATCATGGAAATTTGTCTTGCTTTCACTCATTTTTATAACACGTGGCTTTCTATAAAACTACAACTACCGCTATGTTTTTATATCGGTCATTATGACAAAAAAATTGAGAGTGCCAAGTTAAATTCCACTCGTTATTTTGGTTGCGGGCAACTTTAAAATTTCCTTTTAATATTTTTCCTTCAAAATTTATTTTTATTTCATTTTCAGTATTCAATTCAACTATGCAGGTTCCTTCATCGACTATTTCGACAGTTCCTTTGCCATTATTGACTGTGCCCTGATAGGTGAGGAATTTTTTGTCGTGGTCAAAAATTGGTGTTGCCTTTGTTTTTTGACTGGAAAGTTTTTCCGGCGGCGCATCAAGCCGCCAAGTTTTTAGAATATCGCCCCATTCAATCATCAAATCCCAGTGAATTCGACCTTCTTGTGTGTGCTTGTGGATAACAAAACGTTTTGTTGCAGGAGTATTCATTGCTTTTTTTCAAGAAATCCGAAGCACGAAATCCGAAATTCGAAACAAATTCAAAGTTCTAATTTTCAAATGTTCAAAACTATTCTGTTTTGGTCATTTAGATTTTGGTAATTCGGATTTGTTTTGGATTTCTCCACAGGACACCTTACGGTGGATATTAGGATTTCGGATTTACGCCGCCTGTATCGCGGTAATTGCGACTGCTGCTACAATATCATCGCTATTACAGCCGCGGGAAAGGTCGTTGACCGGTTTTGCAAGACCCTGCAAAATCGGGCCATAAGCATTAAACCCACCCAGTCTTTCCGTCATTTTATAACAGATATTTCCTGCGCCTAAATCCGGGAAGATAAATACATTGGCCTGACCTTTTAAGGGGCTGTCCGGGCATTTTTTCTGTGCGACTTTCGGAACAAAAGCTGCATCGAACTGCAATTCGCCGTCGATTAGGTATTCGCCGTCAAATTCCTTTGCAAGTTTTTCCTTCGCGAGTTCCATTGCCTTTATCATTTTTGCAGGCCCTTCGCCTCCTGCTGAGCCTTTTGTCGAGTAAGACAAAAGTGCAATTTTCGGCACAATGCCGAACTGCTTTGCGGTCCTTGCTGTGGAAAGTGTGATATCGGCAATCTGCTCGGCATCGGGGTCTTCGTTAAGGCCGCAGTCGGCAAACAGGATTGTCATTTTACTGTTTGTCATAAAGAACATACTCGAAACGGTCTTGATGCCTTTGACAGCCTTTATGATTTGCAGTGCGGGTCTGACTGTATCGGCGGTTGAGTGAGTTGCTCCGGAGACGAGGCCGTCTGCATCGCCGTTTTTGATTATCATTGTGCCGAAGTACATCGGGCCTTTTATGGTTTTTAGAGCACTGTCCGGCGTAACGCCTTTGTTCTTGCGAAGCTGATAGAATTTTTCCGAATAGTCTTTTAGTTTATTGCTGGTTTGGGGATTTATAATATTGATGTCATTTAAATTGGGGGTCCCCATATTTTTAAGTGCGCTGCTGATTTGTTTTTCATCGCCGAGGATAGTCAGTTTTGCCATTTTGCGGCTGACGATTTTTTTTGCTGCTTCTATCGTCCGTTCATCCTGACCTTCCGGCAGGACGATGTGTTTGAAAATGGCGGCAGCCTTTTCAAGAATCTGCTCTGAAAAATCCTTATTTGATTGCATAAATTTTCCTTTAAAAATTAGCCACCAAGACACGAAGGCACGAAGAAAAATATGTTTTAAAAACTTGGTGTCTTGGTGCCTTTGTGGCTATACCAACCGCGTCTGGCGGGACTCGAACCTGCAACCTTTGGTTCCGTAGACCAATGCTCTATCCAATTGAGCTACAGACGCAAGTCTATTTTTTACAAGAGCTTACACAGGCACAAGTGTAAGTTCCTCCACATGAATCTACTTTACAACCCCAGCGTCTGTTTTGCAAGAGGATTAGCTACTTGAAAGCAGGTCTATAGTTTTGGCAAGAACGTGTTCAATATCGTCATCGCCGCTTACGTCGAGCCAGTTGACGTTTTTGAAAGTCTTGAACCAGGTTCGCTGAGCCTTGGCAAATCTGCGGGTATTGATTTTTATCTTTTCAACAGCCTTTTCGAGCGTCTCTTTGCCCTGAAGATAATCTATGATTTCGGCATAGCCGATTGCGCTGCGAGCCTGCAAACTTAACGGGTTTTCTTCAGTAAGTAGGCCTTTGACCTCGTCAACAAGGCCGGTCTGGAGCATTTTTTTTACTCTTGCGTTTATTCGTCTGTTTTCCAAAGATTTTTCGCTGCGCAGTCCGATGATTATCCAGTTGCCTTTAGGTTCGGGCAAATCGAATTGCTGCTGGAAGCTGGAAATGGGTTTTCCTGTAAGATAATAGACTTCAAGGGCTCTTATTATTCGTTTTTCGTCGTTACGATGGATTCTGTCGGCGGCAGGGGGGTCAACGGCAGCAAGTTCCTTATACAGTTCTTCAAGTGATACCTGTTTGATTTGTTCTCTAATTTGTTGGCGGATTTGCTCATTCGTGCCGGGGCCTTCGAAGATTCCGTAGAGCAGGGCTTTTATGTACATTGCGCTGCCGCCGACGGCAATGACAGGTTTATTTTTCGATTCTATCTGTTTGGCAGCCTGTTCAGCAAGATTTAAAAATATATCAACGCTGAAGGATTGGCTTGGCTCAACAACGTCAATGAGGTGATAATTGAGCTGCTTTTGGGCTTCTTTTGAGGGCTTTGCGGTGCCGATATCCATCCTGCGATAGACCTTCATTGAATCGATGCTGAGTATTTCGGCATCGAGTTTTCTTGCTAACCCAAAGGCCAACTTGCCTTTGCCGCTGGCGGTTACACCCAGAATTAAAATCTTTTGTTTGTCCACAATCAATATTTGGCTATGAAAAAACTGGAAAGTATGTATAATAGCAGGTTTATGAAAAAACTCCATAGCACCCCACACCAATGTATTGGTGTGAGGGGCAGGAGCTGTTGTGGCTGAAAAGACAGAAAAAGTAGATATCAGAAGCGCACTTGAACAGAAAGCGAAGCTTGTCAATGATGTGATTGCCGCGGCGATTAAGGGTTTTGGCGGCATCCCCGACAGGTTGAGAGAGGCTATTGAATATACTCTTTCTGCGCCTGGAAAGCGGATAAGGGCTGCGATTGTTTTATGGTGTTGCGAGGTTGTGGGCGGCAGAGTTAATAAGGATGCTGAAACTGCCGCGGCAGCGATTGAAATGGTTCATACCTATTCGCTTGTCCATGACGATTTGCCGGCTATGGATGACGATGACTGGCGCAGGGGCAGGCCGAGCTGCCATAAGGCCTTTGACGAGGCGACGGCAATTCTGACCGGCGATGCGCTTTTGACGATGGCATTTGAACTTTTATCGACAAAAATCAGCAACCCTTTAAAGGCGGTTGAAATGATAAAGACCCTTGCCGAGGCAGCGGGGCCTGCCGGTATGGTTGCCGGTCAGATTGACGACCTGCTGGCTCAAGACGGCACAGGCGATGGTGCTGATTTACGTAATATTCATATAAACAAGACGGCAAAAATGTTTTGTGCCTCCGCTCTTTTGGGCGCGATAGCTGCGGGCGCATCACGGCAGCAGAAAGATTTGCTCGGCCGGTTCGGCCTTAAACTTGGTCTGGGATTTCAGATTGCAGATGACATTCTTGATGTTTCTTCGACAAACGTGCAGCTCGGCAAGACCGCCGGCAAGGATGCAAAGCAGGGAAAGCTCACATACCCGGCTGTTTTCGGCCTTGAGCAGTCAAAGAAGAAGGCGATTGAATCAGCAGACCAGGCGGCAGAGATTCTTGAGCCTTTTGGAGAAAGAGCAGTTGTGCTGAAAGAACTTACCTGTGCACTTTTACATAGAACAAAGTGAAAATAGCCACCAAGACGCGAAGGCACAAAGAAAAAATGATTATATATTAAAAAACTTCGTGTCTTTGTCCTCCGTAAGGAGTCCATAGGACTTAGGACTCCTAACGGAGTGCCTTTGTGGCTATAAAGAATGGATAAAAAATGCAGTACGAAATACTTGATAAAATTGATTCGCCGACGGATTTGAAGCAGCTTTCGGTTGCACAGTTGAATAAACTCGCTTCTGAACTGATAGACTTTATTACTCAGTCGGTAAGCCAAACGGGCGGACATCTGGCGAGCAATCTCGGAGTTGTTGAACTGACAATTGCGATGCATTATGTTTTTGACTTCAGTTCTGATAAACTTTTGTGGGATGTAGGACATCAATGTTATGCGCACAAGATACTCACCGGCAGGAGAGAGCTGTTTAAGAAACTAAGACAGAAAGACGGTGTCAGCGGTTTTCCGAATCCGGCTGAAAGTCCGTACGACCAGTTTGTTGTTGGTCATGCAGGCAGTTCAATTCCGACCGCACTCGGTCTTGCACTTGCATCACAAAGGCTCGGCACGAAGGGGAAAATCGTTGCCTTTGTCGGCGATGCGAGCATTGTGAACGGCCTTAATTTCGAGGCGTTGAATAACCTCGGTTTGGTTAAAAGGCAGCTTCTTGTTGTGCTTAATGACAATTCAATGGCGATAGATACTACACCTGGAGCTATTGCACAATTTCTTGCCAAGGTAAGACTCAGCCACACATACGAGGATTTGCGCAGAACGACTAACAGGATACTTGAACATCTGCCGGTTTTCGGAAGAAAGGTGGAAGGAGCGCTTGAAAATTTCAAAAGGACTGTACGTATGGCGATTACGCCAAACAGGCTTTTTGAAAGTTTAAATATCCCTTATTTCGGGCCTGTTGACGGCCATGACATCGCTTCTCTGATACAGCTTTTCAAGGCGGTATCTCATCTTGAGACTCCTGCAATACTGCATGTTTATACCAAAAAGGGCAGAGGGTTCAGTCCTGCCGACGACGACCCACAACGGTTTCATTCGACAGGTCCTTTTAAAATCAACGGCGAGCGGTCGGAAGAATTATCGCAGAAAAAAACTTTTACCGAATGTTTTTCCGATGGCGTTGTTGAGCTTGCAAAAGAGAATGAAAAAATAACTGCGATTACCGCGGCTATGTCTGACGGTACGGGACTGACAAGATTCAGGCAGGAACTGGCGGACCGCTATTATGACGTAGGTATTGCAGAATCAGCGGCGGTGGATATCGCAGCGGGACAAGCAAAACTGGGATTAAAGCCTGTTGTGTGTATTTATTCGACATTTTTACAAAGGAGTTTCGACCAGATATTCCAGGAAGTTGCACTGCAGAATCTGCCGGTGGTTTTCTGTATTGACAGGGCCGGCCTTGTCGGAGCAGATGGACCCACCCATCACGGCCTTATGGATATCGGATTCCTGAGAATGATGCCGAATATGGTGCTTGTCTCGCCGGCAAACGGCATCGAGCTTAAAGGCGCCTTGAGATTTGCTGTCCAAAGCACCTGTCCGGTGGCAATACGATATCCAAAAGACTGTGTTGACGACGATACCTGTGCTGAGAAATTTTTGCAACCCTTTGAGATTGGCAAAAGTATCACATTGAGGCAGGGCAAAGGCAGGCTGGTTTTAGTGGCGTATGGCAGTATGGTTATGGAGGCGTTAAAGGCTGCGGAAATCCTCCACAGGACACCTTACGGTGTTGCATCCGATAATATCGATATAACCGTTATAAATGCACGGTTCGCCAAGCCTATTGACGAAAAAATCATTTCATTATTAGCCAGTGGTTTTAGTATAATAACGATTGAAGACCATGCTGCTGCCTGCGGTTTTGGCTCGGCAGTTCTTGAGGCAGCGGCCAAGGCCGGTCTTGACACGGCAAAAATCACAGTGCTCGGTGTTAATGACGAGTTCATACAGGCCGACAAAAGAATAGAGCAGTTTAAACAGTGCGGCTTAAGCGCACAGAAAATTGCCGAGACCGCAAAAAAATTATAAAACCTAAAAAAGTTATGAGCTGAACAATTATGGTCAAAGAAGGACAAAAACCGAAACTGATAATTTTCGGGGATGCCCGGCGGGATTTTGTAGCTGGGGCGATTGATGACTTTACAAAGTTTGCTGAAGGCCGCGCTGAAATACTTGCCAACTGTTTTCGCGGGGATTGTGCCGATGATGTCGTCAGGGATGCGAATTTTGCAATTGTTTTTGGGGGGGACGGCACGATACTTTCAGCGGCCAGAGATTTGAGCAGCGTTAGCGTTCCGGTTATAGGCGTTAATGTCGGCAGACTCGGATTTCTCGCTGAGTTCAGCATTGAAGAATTGAAGGAGCTTTTTGACAAGGTTACGTCGGATGCCGCTCTTATAGAAAAGAGGATGATGCTCAAATGTGCCATTACCGGCAAGACACGAGAAAAATTGAGCTCAACGGCAATCAATGACGTAGTAATAACGGCGGGACCAAATTATAATATGGTGGATTTAAAAATAAGCGTTAGCGGCCAAAACCTTGCGGACTGTGTAAGTGATGGCCTTATTATATCGACACCTACCGGTTCGACGGCATATAATCTTTCGGCGGGCGGGCCAATACTTTCGGCAGACCTTTCAGCGATTGTTATTACGCCGATATGTCCGCATACCTTCAGTTTCAGGCCCATCGTGATAAATGCCGATAGTTCGATTGAAATCCGTCCGCAGAGAATAAATGAAGGGACGGCCGTAACAACTGATGGTCAAATATTAAGTTTGCTCAAAAATAATGACATCGTTACAGTAGAAAAACATAGCGGTGCGTTTCTTGTGGTTAATAACCCTCTGCGAACTCAGTGGGATACGCTTGCAGGCAAATTAAGCTGGGCCGAAAAGCCGAAATATAAAAGAAAATAGCGGAGAAGTTGCGGTGAAAGAGAATAAAGAAAAGATTGTTGTTGTTTTTCAGTTTTTGGTTGTGATATTTTTTTGTGCAAGATGTTTTGCTATTGATAATGAGGTAGGCAATCCGGCAGTCCCGCCGAGCAGTGTTCGCAGTGGACTGATGAGGACGCCAAATCCGATTGATACCAGCAGCAATCTTACGGTAACCGGCAATGTCAGCGGCGGGGCGTATTTTCACGGCCTTGTTCCTTATCGGTCACCGACCGACTTCGGAGCAACCCTGGGAACCTCGGATATAAGTTCATTTCTCAGGCGTACTGCGCCGATTAGCTCGCCGGTAAGACCGTCGTTTTTACCGCAGCCTTATTATCTGCCTTCGAGCACCGTAGGCTCGATGGCACCAAGCGCTTTGGGCACGGTTTTGACGTATCCGAGTATTCGGGCCAACAAAGGAACCGGCGAATTTGTAATACCGCAAGTATCGAAGGTCGAAGAAAGACCCCAAATACCGGCTGCTTCGCCTTTGTATGATTACAGCAGGACCAGGCCGTTAAGTTATGAGCCGACGGACCTGGAAAGAATGATAACCTATGACCTTATGCGCGAAAAAAGTAAAAGGGATTTGAGCATCGCCCTGCAGAAGGCAAGTGAGGGTATGCACAAAATTGGCGCCGAAGACCAGCAGACCCAGCCGATAGCGGAAAGTACGCCTTCAATACTCAAGCCGACCGAACCAGCTAAGCGGTTCGAGCCGCTTGAGCCTTTACAGCCCGGCCAGGTTCCGAAAGCCGAGGCAGAGAAAACCGCTGCCAAAGACGTTTATGAGCAGATGCTCGATAAGGTTACGAAACTGACGCAGCCGCTCGTCGGAGCGGAGCAACCTGCCGAGCAGAAACAGGAACAGGTTGAAAAGCCCCAGGAAAAAGGTCCTTCTGAGTTGAAAAGCGAACTGGCGGAAATAGAAAAGGAAACTGCCGAGGCTGTTATCGGCGTGCATAAGAGCTTTGCGACGCTGGCGAAGGACAAATTCAACTATTACATACGAACGGCTGAGGAGTTTTTAAAACAGGGCAAATATTATCGCGCTGTCGATGCCTACACACTTGCCAGCATATATAAGCCTGACGACCCGCTCGCTTACGCAGGCAGGGCACATGCCCTGTTTGCTTGCGGAGAATATATGAGCAGTGCATATTTTCTCGCAAGAGCAATAAATATCTTCCCGCAGTACGTCGATTTCAAAATCGACCTGAATGTAATGATACCCGACAAAGACCGGCTTGAGAGCAGAATTGCAGATATAGAACAATGGACTGAGAAGGCAAAATCAGCGGAGCTGAGTTTTCTGCTGGCGTACATATATTATCAGCTCGATAAGAAAGAGTCGGCACTGGAAGCGATAAAGTTTGCCGCTGAGAAAATGCCCGACAGCACAGCTGTAAGGGCGTTGAAGCAGGCAATTGAGAAAAAGTCACGGTGAACCGTCTTGGTTGGCTTCGAGCAGCAGGATAGTTTTAATGAAGAAAGGATTTTCAGTCCTGCAGGGGTTCTTGCGGAAGTATATCCGGGATATGAGGATAGACCTCAGCAGAGGCAGATGGCAAAAGCCGTGCGGAATGCCTTGAAAGGGCATTTTCATCTTGCGGTTGAGGCTCCAACAGGGGTCGGTAAAAGTTTCGCATATCTGGTACCTGTAATCCAGGCAGCAAAACAGCAAAAGTGCAGAATTCTTGTAAGTACATATACCATCACATTGCAGGAGCAATTGATAAACAAGGACATTCCGTTTCTGGCTCATTTGCTGGATAATTGTTTTACCGCGTGTCTTGCAAAAGGGCGCAATAACTTTATATGTTTAAGAAGACTTGAGTTTGCTGTAAGAAGGCAGCAGGGTCTCTTTGACAGCGACACTGCCCAGCTTGTACGGATTAGTAACTGGGCAAAACAGAGCACAGACGGTTCGTTGAGCGATATGGATTTTGTTCCGTCCTCGCAAGTTTGGCAGGCGGTAATGAGCGAACATGGAAGCTGCAAGGGAAGAAAATGTCCAAATTTCGGCAGATGTTTTTACTGGCGGAATCGCAGACGATTGGAAAATGCGGATATCATCGTGGCAAATCATGCTCTGTTGTTCAGTGACCTCGTATTAAGGCAGCAGGGTGCTGCGATACTTCCCGACTACAAATTTGTGATTGTCGACGAAGCACACAATATTGAGCATGTTGCTGAGGAACATTTCGGACTGGATATAAGCGACGCACGAATCTCATTTATTCTCAATAGTCTGTACAATCAAAGAACAAAAAAGGGATTTCTTGCCAATACAGAATATAGCCAAGCCGTCGAGCTTGTAAATTCCTGCCGCAAGGCCGCAGATAGTTTTTTCAAGGCTGTTGGAAACTGGCTTCAGTCAAATGGCGGCAATGGCAGAACAAGGGTCGGTTTTGTGGCCGATAGCGTCACCGAGCCAATTAAAAAGCTAAGACTTTCTCTTTCAAAAATCGCCAATCAGACCACGGATGCAGATGAGCGGTTCGAATTTTTGCGTTTTGCAGACCTGCTTGGAGCGGTTGAAATAGACCTGAAAAATTATCTTTCGCATGACGAGACGGGCAGCATTTACTGGGTTGAGTCGGAAAAAAATAGAAGAAAAACATTAACACTCAGGAGTGTCCCTGTCAATGTAGCAGAAAATATAAAAAAGTGTCTGTTTGATGAATTTGGGTCAGTAATACTTACAAGTGCGACTCTCTGCGTTGCTTTATCAGGTCAGGGTGAAGAATTTGCCTTTTTTGCCGAGCGCATTGGCCTTGAGAATTTTGAGCGATTAAGGCTCGGCTCGCCTTTTGACTATCAAAAACAGGTAACGATGTATATCGAGCCGGACCTGCCTGAGCCGAACGATGAGAGTTTTGCACAGGCAGCGGCAGAGAAGATAAAAAAATATATAACACAGACGGGCGGCAGGGCTTTTGTGCTGTTCACAAGTTACCAGATGCTCGAACAATTTGTCGATTTGCTTTCTGATTGGTTCAGTGAAAAAGGTATCGAGCTGCTTGTGCAGGGCGGCGGGACGGATAGAAGTGAGCTTCTAAGAAGATTTAAAACCAATACCGGCAGCGTGCTTTTCGGCACAGACAGCTTCTGGCAGGGGGTAGATGTGCCGGGAGAGGCCTTGAGCAATGTTATTATTGCCAGATTGCCTTTTGCAGTTCCAACACATCCGCTCGTCCAGGGCAGAATTGAGCATATAAAGGCCGCCGGAGGCGACCCCTTTTTCAGCTATCAGCTTCCGATGGCGATTATAAAATTCAAACAAGGCTTTGGCAGACTAATAAGAAGCAAAATGGATACCGGCATTGTGGTTGTGCTTGACAGCAGAATTATGCATAAAAGCTATGGCAGAGAATTTCTGGCTGCGATTGAAAAGTGTAGAATAGAAATAGCGGAACAATAATAACTTTGGCTTTGGCGAGTTCGGTCGAGCCGAAAAAATTTTAATTTTTTTTAACTTTCTTTAATAGTTGTTCGAGTTGAATTCTTAGCTGCCCCAGTTCTTTTGACTTGAAAGAGCTTTTTGTTCTTTCAATGGCTCTTATAGTTTCTAAAATACCTTCGGTCAGCCCTGTCAATCGGGGACAGTTTAAAAGATTGCAGACGGCTGACCGGGGCTGTTCGTCCGTAAGTATATATGTAAGGTTTTTGACATCGCTCATGGCCGCGCTTATGTTCCCGAGCGTAAGGTCCAGAAAGCCTTTTACGGAAGCTGAAAATATTCTGTGATTTTTATCTTTTAGCACTTCTTCGATATCCTGCATTTGTTTCTGCCACGCTGCAAGTCTTTGTTTTGTATTAGAAACAGTCTGAAAAAGGTTCTTTCGCCGGATTGCCTCAGCGACGTTTTTCTTGAGCTCTTCAAAATCAATGGGTTTCACCATATAAGCAGCCACAGGGAGCCCAATAGCCTCAATCGCGGACTTCTGGGATGGAAATGCGGTAACAAGGATAGCCGGCATTCCCTTTGCCAGTTGAGGCAGTTCTTTAATCATTTCGAGGTCTGGATTGCCCGGCATTTTGATGTCAGCGATGAGCAAATCGTAGGAATGTTGTCTGAGTTTTTCGATGGCAGTATGAGCATCGGGCACACAGTCGCATTGATAGCCTTCTTTGCGGAGCAGTTCGCCTGTTGACTCGCGAAAGGTCTGCTCGTCATCGGTCAGCAGAATTCTTCCGGCGGCAGACATGACAATTTCCTTTAAAAAACATCAATTTTTTTGGATATTTTTCAGAAGTTTTTCCAGCTTTACCCGAATTTTTGCAAGCTGTTTTGATTTATATAATTCTCTGCTTTTTTTCAGGGATTTTATAGACTGTTCAACACCTTCGGTAAGTTCGGAAAGTGCAGGGCATTGCATGACTTGGCATATTTGTGTGCGTGGTTTTAAATCATTGAGCAGGTCGGTTGCCTGGCGGATACTGTTGAAAGTGTCATCTATTTTGAGGGAGGTGATATCGAGAAAACCTTTTAATACTATCTCGAATGCATCGCATTTGCCGTTCTGCAGGGTAAGTTCTATGGTTTCAAGTTCGCCTGTCCACTGCTGCAGACTTTTTCTGGTTGTAGCGACGATTTTTTTAAGTCGGCTCATTTTTACAGCGTCTCTTGTTTTTTGCAGAAGTTGCGGAAAGTCAACAGGTTTTACGAGATATGCGATTACAGGCAAACGAACGGCGTCTATGGCGGTCTGCTGTGATGGATACGCGGTTATAAGGATGATACTTAGCGCAGGAGTAGTTTGAGATAATTGTCTGACAAGTTCCAGATTGGGGTTGCCCGGCATTTTTATATCGGCAATCAGCAAATCGTAAGTTTTTTCGGACGATTTCTCCAAAGCTTTTGACGCATCTTCGGCGCAGTCGCATTCGAAGCCCTCATTGCGTAACAGTTGTGCCGTTGCTGTCAGAAAGGTCTGCTCATCATCTGCTATTAAAATTCTGCCAAGCAAATTATTATTCTGCCGGTTCATTTCCTATTGGAATGGAAATATTAAAAACAGTTCCTTTGTTTTTTTCGCTCGTAAAGCCGATGGTTCCGTCCATTGCGTTGATGATATCTTTTGTTATGGCAAGGCCGAGGCCCAGTCCGCTTTTGGGACCGCCGATGCCCGTGGTGAAAAACGGCTCAAAGATTTTGTCCTTTATTTTGTCATCTATGCCGGGACCCTGGTCACTGACCGAAAGATTTAGTCTGCCGTTCTCGGCACAAGCGCATATTTTTACCGTCGTCTCGGGGCCGCAAGCCTGTATCGCGTTTTGAACAATGTTGTAAATAACCTGTCTTAATAGTGCTTCGGAAAGAGTGACGGCAGTTTTTTCATTACAGTCTATTTTGACATTTATTTGTTTTTCCTGCCAGGCGACTTTGAGCAGCTCCACAATATCTCTTATTATATCGTAGAGCCGGAATCGAGTTGCTGGAGCAGTATCCGGCCGGTAAAGGTCAAACATCTGACTTACAATCTGACAGACCCTGTCGATTTCTTTTTCGATTCTGCCGACGTATTCAAAGTACTGATGATTTTTGTCAATAGCATCCTTTACGAGTAGAAAAGAATTTTTAATGCCAGCCATCGGATTATTGATTTCGTGAGCAATCTGCGCTGCGAGCTTGCCCGCTGCCGCAAGTTTTTCAGTTTCCTTTAAGATTTTCTGGATACGGTCTCTTTCTTCGAGGGTTTTCCGCAGTTGGGCGGTACGCTGTACAACTTTTTGCTCCAGTTCGAGATGCGCTTTTCTTAGTTCTTCTTCCGCCCGCTTGCGCTCGGTGATATCGCGAAAACTACCAATAATATATTTTCTTCCGCCTAAGGTAATTATCGATGTATTAATATCTGCGTAAAAAACACTGCCGTCTTTCCTTTTTACCGGCAAGCTCTCCGCAAGCTTGATTTCTCCTCGCGCTTGGTGCTCAAACATCTCCATGACGCGCGGCAGATCCTTCTCGGGATGGATGTCGTTTACACTAAGGTGCGTTATTTCTTCTTCAGTGTATCCTAACATCTTACATATCATTTTGTTGTACATTTGGAATTTTCTGGTCTCTATGTCTGCCAAGAGTATCCCGTCCCTGGAATCATCAAATATGGTCTTTAATCTTGTCTCGGAGTCCTTTAGTTCTTCTTCTGCCTTTAATCTTTCGGTAATATCCTGGCCCGTTGAAAAAACGCCGATTATTTTGTCGTAACTATCCTTGAGAGTTCTGCAGTGCCACTCAATCTGGCGAAGCCTGCCATCTTTTGTAACTATCGGATTTACATTACCTCCTATATATATGTCGTTTGCCGCTTTTTGGAATACCTGTTTGATTTTTTGTCTGTCTTCCTGAGGCAGAAAAGTGTCAAACCAGCTTTTGCCCCTTACTTCCTCAAGGCGGTAGCCGGACAATTTTTCGAAATACGGATTGAAGGTTACAATATTTGCGTCTTTGTCCAGAACAAGGACGATAGTCTGAGCAGTTTCAATCAATCTTTGTGCAAAGTCTCTTTGTTCTTTTAATTCCTTTTTGATTTCGAGGCGTTTCATCGCGCTTGCCAGGTTGTTTGCGGCTGTGTGAAGGAATTCAATTTCAGATGTCGTCCATTGTCGCTGTTGTGTGCAGTTGTCAAAGCTGATAAATCCTTCCAGTCTGGTGTCGATGATTATCGGCAGGGCGAGCAGGGCTTTTATGTTCAGCGACTTCCATAAAGGTTGCTCCGAAGCGGGGAAATCGCTTGTCAGCGAACATATCGGCTCGTCACGGCAGAGAATTTTTTCCCAATTCGGCCAGACATTTTGTATAAAGAAATCATGGGTCTGTTCTGTAACGGCTGTTACATTTGCGTTCCACTGTGCCTGAATTCTGATGTCAGGTCTGCCGTTCTGGTCGGTTTTTTTGAGAAAGATGAGTACTCTGTCGACCCCTGAAGCAGACCCTAATGCAGCAAGGAATTCTTCATATTTTATTTCCGATATCGAATGCAAGAGTATCCCTGCGGCAGTATCGAGGGCTTCGAGATAACGCTTGTGTTTCTGCAGTTCCTGCTCGCGTTCTTTTCTTTCAGTTATATTTCTCGCCACTCCGCACATCCCTGTAGGTTTGCCGTTTTTGTCTTTCATCAGCCAGGTGTGGCACTCTACTATGACTTGGCTGCCGTCGGAGGCCGTGTTGACAATTTCTCCTGACCATCTGCCTTTTTGAAGGGTAGTCTGAATTATTTCCTGCTGAGTTGCGCCTAAAGAGGCATTTTGTTCATAGATTTCAACTGATTGTCCAATGAGCTCGTCTCTGCCTCTCTTTATCCAGTTGCATTCTGCCTGGTTGATATAGGTGATTTTTCCTTCAAGGTCTGTTGCTGTAATGCCGTCGCCGATTTCGTCCAGAAGCGCAGACTGGAAGCGGAGTTTTTCCTCAGACTGGGCCAGCTTTTTGTATGCCCTGCGCGATTCGAACCATCTTCTGAATGCAAAGACGGCCATCGCTGCTGCGAGGAATGCTGCCAAAAGCAGCAGTTCATGGAGTTTTTTATGCTGTTGAGCCGGTAACCGGTAAAGCCGGTCAAAAACTCCCAGAAGGTTTACTATTGAAAACAAGGCCGCCGCGATGAGAATTGCAATTACAAATTCCATTGTCGCTTTACTTACCCGTTGCGACGCACCGCGGCGAATCGGCAGCGGTTTTACGGCTTTTTTTGTCTCCATACCTTATTTGTACCCTGTAACTTGTGACTCGTACTTGCAGCAGACAAGTATAAAACAGTTAAGTTAGCTTTTACTTACCCTGTTGTCAATAATCAACAGGATTCTTTGTCCCTCACCTTTACCCTGTGAGATAGTTTTTAATCCATTAGATTTATCCAACGGACTTTATTTAGCTGGGTTAATAAAAAAGCCCCCGCAAGGCGGAAGGCGGGAGCTTTTTGTGTAACTGGTTTCCAAGTTAGGAATCATGGTATGTAGCCGTAATATGTGTGGTATATTGGCGAAGGAGACCCGACATTACCCCGGGCGTCTCTCGTATAGACCCTGTAAGCGGCATGATTTTCAGTGAGGAACGGTCCTGCCTGATAGGTTGGGCTTGTAATCCAGCCGCTGCTTGTGCCGCCGCCGCTGACGCATTCGAAATAGTACTCAACTGGCGGGCTGGCATCTGTAGCTGTTACCGCCGTCATATAGTGATACCAGAATGGACCGCCTGGGTTTATACTCTGAGGCACCGAAGCCCACTGGCTCGGATTGGGCGTAGGCGGTTCGGTGTCGTTCGGCTCGTTGGGTCCACCTATTGGCGGTGTGGTGGCCGAAGCCGGGGCGGAGAAATCTGTTTCATTTTGAGCCGGTGATGTGTCGCGAGCCTTTACCTGATAAGTGTATATAGTATTGGGTTGGAGGTCGAAGTCTTCATAAACTGGACTGCTTTGCCAGTCGCTGTTTGTTGCACCGGGGTTGCCGCTCGTCTCTATGAAGTGGTATTCGACAGCACAGACGTCGGTGGCAGTTGTTGAAACCATACGGATGGAATACGGTGATGTCGGATAAGGCGCTGTTGCCCATGTCATTGGGTTCGGTTGAGGTGGGTTATCATCTTCGCCGGGAACTGCGTAGGCGATAACGCTCCATCTGGTTTCGTTGCCACGTTCATCTTTTGCCTTGACACGGTAGCCGTATTGCGCTCCTGTAGTAAGGCCCGTATCGGTGTAGGCTGAACATGGATCCCAGTTGCGGTCGTGATTGCTGTTGTCGGGAGCACAATTGCCGCCGGATACACAATCTAAGTAATATTCGATTGGTGAGCCTGAGTTATCCCTTGCGGTAGTTGCCGCCATTGTGATTTCAGTTAGTCCTGCCGAGCGAGGTCTTGTGGCCCAGGTCATTGGGTCTGGTTGGGGCGGGGTGGTTTCCGTCTCGCCGTAATTTGCGGCAAATGCCGCGAAGTCTTCAAAGTCCACCTCGCCGTCTTCTGTTATATCACGCTCGTGGCAGAAGTATGGGAACACACATCCGCTATCCATCCAGTACTGCTCAAACAGAATAAAGTCATTTATGTCAACAATACCGTCAAAGTTAAAATCACCGAGTATTTCGGCAGTCAGCGTATAATGATAACCCATATCCACATTAGAATCGGCAATATCGAGAACATGGTCGGTTCTTGTAGTGTGTCTGTACATGTCGTTATTGATTGCCCAGCCGAAGCCTGCATCGACACATGGGCTATCGGCTGTCTGTAGAGGATCATTGGTATCAATCTGACTGAGGTAATAGTCACCCCAGTAGCCGGTAACAAATATCGGGCTTTCCAAGGTTGTACCGCTGAGGTTGCTTGCATCGTCCCAGTTGAGTATGCAGCCATGCTCGTCATCGACAAATACGCCTGCCGCACCGCCTCTTACATCGCTGTAGGAGACGGATACTTTGGCTCTTAATTTATCTGCGGCATCAAAGTTGCTTCCTATCGAGATTTCTGAGCCGTATTGAGCGTTGTTGCTCCAGATTATGCTGTTAATAACATTTGTATCGGCTTCGTAAGCGCAGCTCAGACCGCCGCCGAAGCCGGAGGCAAAACCGCCGCCTGTTATGGCATTATGAGCTATGGTGCAATTTGAAAGAGTAAGCCGCGCGTCCCAGTTAGCCGATACACCGCCGCCGTCTCTGCCTGCATCGTTGTGTATGATAAGGCAGTTGTGCATATTCGGCTCAAGCTCGCCTGAGAAGTAAGCTCCGCCGCCGCTTGTCGAAGCCTGGTTATTACTAATTTCGCAGTCATAGAATTTTGCTGCGCTTGAGGCACAGTATATCGCACCGCCCTGACCTACCGGCTCAATAGCCTGATTATCACTGAAGTCGCATTCAAAGATAATAGAATTGCTGTCAGCCAGCGACATAGCGCCTCCGAACATAGAAACACAGTCTTCGAAAGTGCATCTGCTTATATGTGCGCTCGAATTTTCCCAGTACATTCCGCCGCCCGCACAGGCACGGTTATTGCTGAAGGTGCAATTCTTGAAGACCGGTATCGCAGTGCCTTCGGCACTGACTGCGCCGCCGTAGCTGATTACCGGGCTATACAGGACAAACGCCGTGCTGTAATTGGCATCATTGGGGCCGACCTGGTTACGGGTATCGGCTTCGTTGTCAGTAAAGTTGCAGCCCGTGAAGTTCGCTTCGCTTCCTGCGGCCAGATAAACGGCTCCGCCGAACGAGTCGATTGCATAGTTAAGTGACGGCCAGCCTTCTGGGACGTAAGGACCGTCACCGCTTACCCCGCAAACGCCGCCATAAGAGCGGTTACCCTGGAAGAGACATTTCTCAAATTCAGGCTTACTGCCGCTCATACAGTAGATAGCACCGCCGTAGCCGCTGTAATACCAGTAATCTGCGTATCCGCCGTTTGGTCCTAACCCGTCGGCCCAGTCCCATGAATGCGATACACTGCCATTGGGGTCGCCCCAGTTTCCGCCGTGGCCGTTGGTTGCACCGTTGCCGCCGTTACTCCCGTAGACGGCACAGTTTATGAATTGGCAGTTTTTGAAAACTGGATTGCTTGTTGAATCAATGGCTGCGGCACCGCCCCAGGCCCAGCCGGCCCAGCCGCCATCACCTCTGTCGCCCGTTCCGTTACAGCCGTTTGAGGCGGTTGCAGTGCAGTTTACAAATCGGCAGTTCCGTATTATCAGCGAGGCGCTATGCATCTCTATCGCACCGCCGAAGATGCTGCCACCGTTTGGACCATCGCCGGTCGGTGTATCTGCTGCGGGGTCGCAATCCACATCACCCGCGTACCAGTTTGCATTTTGAATGGTAAGGCCGTCAATCACCATTGTTTTGTCGACGTTGATAATGAAGAAACGAGCGCCGTCCAGAATTGTCTGAGCGACAATGCACGGGTCGTCAGGATTAGTGCCGGTGATGGTGATATTTTTGCCGTTTATATAGTATACCGGCCGTCCGCCTAACACATCGAGGCCGGACTCATGCCCGAAATAAGTGCCTTTGGCAAGAATGATTTTGTCTCCACTCTTGGCGTTATTGATTGCGCTCTGAAGGGAGGTGTATTGGCCTGGCACATGGAGGTCTCTCGGCTGTTCAAATGATACTGAAACTGTCCTGTTTCGAATCATTACCACGTAGTTTGTCGTATTGGTTGAGCTGTCATCATCTGTGCCTGTCCATTTATTTACTCTCCAGCCGGGGTCGGGCAAAGCGGTAAGCTCGACGGTTGTGCCGGCGTAGTATTGTCCGCTGGACGGCTCGATATCTCCGTGGCCGCCGTGAACTGCTGTGATAAGTTCGAATCTCCTTGGTCGGTTAGCCTCGATGTCAATGTCAATGTAATGGAAGCCTATATCAAGCTGCCCCGCATCACCAGCATTTACGTTCGCGTCATCACTGTCAATTCTGGTTGTATAGTCAGCCATAGTTTCGCCAGCCAGAACAGAAATTGTGTTGGCATTGGCACTGCCTGCATTGATGGCAGGGCTGTTGATTGTGTCTGGAGCAGAAGGAATTGACTGGCTCAGATAATATTTACCCAAGTTGCCTGTTACGAATAACGGCGTCAATGGATTATTGCCGCTGCCTGTTACGTTGTTGCCGTCAGTTGCAATGTTGAGCGCCGCAAGATTGACATCCGGATTATTTGTATCGAGCGTCTTATAGGTAATGCCGGAATCGCGGTCATAAAAATCACCGTCGAAGTTATCGTAGAACAGGCAGTATGAGATAGTTGGGTCGCTGTCAGTGCTGCTTTCATAGATAGCGATTCGTTTTGTCTGGTTAAAGATGCAGTCTTTTATTATCGGAGAACTACCGTAGGCGCAGAGTATTGCACCGCCTGCACCACCTGGTTCGGTTCCGTTTTCACTGAAGCTGCAGCTCGTTATGGTTGGTGAAGATTGGAGCGAGACAAGCAGTGCACCACCTCTTGCACCGGCGTTATTTTTGGCGAACAGGCAGTTATGTATCCTGGAGGTTGTGGTACCCGGCCCTTTGAACATAATACCGCCGCCGCTGTACGGCGATATGTTGCCGATGAGCTGGCAGTTGATGATTTCAAGCGGCAGATTCGATATGTAAGCTCCACCACCTTCGGCGTTTGTGCCGGTAGCTCTGTTATTCATAATGGTGCCGCCGTGAATTTTTGCGATTGATTTTTCGCTGATAAGGTACAAACCGCCTCCGGAAGCAGCGGTGTTTCTGTTAATATAGCAGTCAACGAAGGTGGCGTCGAAGTTTCTGGCAATAATTGCACCGCCTCTGCTCCCGGCAATGTTATCGGTGAAGGCGCAGTTGTTAAAGTCCAAGGTACACATATTGGCATCCGCTTCTTGGCCTATTACTAAAGCACCGCCGTCATCGTTCGCAGTATTTCCGCCGAAGTAACAGTCTGTTAATGTGATATTGTTATTTGTACTGAACCAGATAGCGCCGCCGCTGCCCCGGGTTGTCCTGTTACCTGCTATGTTGGCTTTAAGTATTGTTATACCGTCGCAGCTAGGTTCGCAGTAGATAGCGCCGCCGCCGGTATCATATGTATCGCTTGTATCTGCCTCTGTGGTATTGTTAATAAAGTTGCAGTCATTGATATCGACCGTTGCGTCTGTTTCATAGTAGATTGCGCCTGCAAAACCTGCGCCGGTTGATGCGCCGTTGGAGCCGTCACGCGGGAATGGCGGCTCGTCTGGTATCTGACCAGCGCCCTGCCTGCCGCCTATACCGCCAAGTCCCTGTGAGGTGGCGTTTTCAAAGAAATTGCATCTGGTTATCTTCGGATTAGCGCCTGCTGCTACGTAAATAGCGCCGCCGTAACCGAAGCCTGAGCCATTTCCGCCGTTTCCGCCGTCTCCACCGAGTTTGGAGGTTGTTCCATTTCCGCCGTTTCCGCCGTCGCCACCGAGACCGCCTCGTGCAGCGCAATTGCTGATTGTGCAGGCCAGTATCGTCGGGCTGCTGTTTTGGTCGCAGAAAATGGCGCCGCCGTAACCGTTGCCAAAGCCGCTGCCTCCGTAGCCGCCTGTGCCGCCGCGTTCTCTTTGGTCATCAGGCAGCAGGTTGAAACCATTCCCACCGTCGCTGCCGATGCCACCGGTAGCTTGGCAATTTATGAAAACGCAATTGCGGATAATCGGTCTTGTGTTTATGTTGCAGTAGATTGCGCCGCCGTAGCCGTCGCCTGTAGCGTCATTGCCATTGAAGTAATAGATGTTCGAATCGCATGGGTCAAACGATATCTGTGCCGGCGGTGCTATTGCGCCCCCAGCCAGGCAGTTGATTATTGTAAGACCTTCGATAATGCTGTTTACATCTTCTTCGTTCTGGAAGATAAACGCACGGCCTCTATTGTTGCAGTCGATAACGGTCTGCGCGACGACATTCGGGTCGTCCGGATTTTCGGAACGTATTGTTATAGCCTTGCCTTTGAAGTCCAGGCCGTCGGCCTCGGTGATATAGTGAGGTTGACCGTTGGGTTTTCTGTATATATAGATTGTGTCGCCATTTTCGGCTGCGTCTATTGCGTCCTGAATATCTTCGTACTCATCGGGGACAATCAGGTTCTTCGGTGGATAGAATTCGAATACGACAGTAACATTATGTGCCCTGTCCATTATCACGTTGTAATAATGTTCATGAGTTTGAATGCTAACATCGTCGACGATCCACATTGCCACACGTGAGTTGACATCCGGAATAGCATGGAGTCTTACCATTGTATTTTCATAGACAAGATATGTATTATTCGGCTCCCAGGGTGCTTCAATTGTGCCATTGGCGTCCGACAGATTATTAACATCGATTCTTAATCCATAGCGGTTCACGCCTGCCGGGTAATGGTAGCCGAGGTCAACGATATTTGTATCGCTGAAATCATCTGTTCTTGTTGTAAAGATATTGAGGCCGAGACTTTGTGCGGTGCCGAGACCTATATCGAAGCATGGACTGTTGTAATCCTGGCCGGCGTCTTTATGGCTTAAGTAATAGCCGAGCACGAAGTTCGGGTCCTTATGGATATTATGACTGTTGACGTCATCCCATCCTGTGGCCGAGTTCCAGTAATCCAGAGCGCAATTCGGCTCGACATAAATTGGCGCAGCTACACGGGTTGCAAGGTCAATTGCTTGCATAACGGCATCGCTGGCTCTGCTGCCGTCCGGGGTTTCAAACATTATACCGCCGGTATCGTCGGCCAGATTTCTGAAGTAGTATGTTGCCGTAGGCTCGCCGACGCCACTGCCTGTAAGTATTGAGAATATGTTTATATTTTTATTAGTGGCAGCCGTTACAACATCTTCCAGCCTGTAGCTTGTTGTTGGCTCCGGGTCATGCGGCGGAGCATCTCCCATCAGGATTATAAGCTTCTTTGTATTTGTTGTGCGCCAGCCGCCCAGCGATGAGCCGTCTATGCAGTGCATCAAGGCCGAGTAGACGGATTCTTCCCGGTCGCCGCCGGCGCCAAGCGTAATGGCTTGTATGGCAGTTTGAAGTGCCGCGCTGTTTGAAGTAAACCTTGAGTCATCATGATATGGGTAATCTATACCCGGTGCTCCGTAAGGAGCTATCGGGAAGTCGCGGTAATCAACGACCGCGATTCTGTAATCGGATGTATTTCCAGCGATTTTAGCTACAATATCAGCCGCCGCGTTCTTGACCGAATCCAATGCGTAGCTCATACTTCCTGTTGTGTCGATGCAGATTACGACATCGAGAGCCTGTACAGCAGCCTGTTCAGGAATATGTATATCGCTGTAAGTTACATTTACAGAGCTTGGCAGCGGATAGCCTGCATCGCCGCTTCCGACGGCAATCTGTGAACCGTCATTTGCCATATTACCCCAGATGATAGAGTTGTTTACCTCTGTTACGCTGCCGTAGGAGCAATAGAGACCCGCACCATTTGCCATCGAGAATCCTGCCGGATTGGTTGAGTTTTCAACAATTGTGCAGTTTGTGACTTTTGTTGCGGCAAACCAGTTGGACGATATACCGCCGCCGTCACGGCCGGATTCGTTCTTTGCGATAAGACAGTTCTTTATAAGCGGATAATTTGCATCTTGTTGTTCACCGGCGATGTATATGCCGCCGCCGGATGTATTAGCCGTATTACCTGTAATCTGACAGTTAGCGACTTTTTCGATACTCGCAAAGGCATAAATACCGCCGCCTTGACCTACGAAGTCGTCATCTACTATGGTTGTGTTGGGGTCGTTCGGGTCTGTATATGTTACGAGTCTGTAGGCTTCATTGGCGTTAATCCGGCAGCCGGTGATGGTAACCCTTGGTGAAGCCAGGACAAAGATACCGCCGCCGCGAAGGGCCGTGTTTTCAATGATATTGCAGTCTGCGATTTCAATTACATTGGAGTCTATTATGTAAATTGCGCCGCCATCTTCGAATGCGGCATTTCCGGTCATTTTCGTGTTGTGGATTTTGCCGTCGCAGTCCTGGTCTATGTAGATTCCGCCTGCATAGTTGCCTGAATTGTTATTGGCAACATCGCAGTTATTGATATCGATTACGCAACTGGTGCTGCATATCACCGCGCCGCCGTCTTCGCTGGCGGTATTGCCGGCAAATACACAGCTATTGAGTTTTACTGTGCAGGATGTGTCGTAGAAGATGGCGCCTGCGGAATCTGCTGCAGAGTTGTTGGTAAATGAGCAGTTGATAAATTGCGGATTGCTCAGGGTTCTGCAATAGACAGCGCCGCCGTTTATACCTGCGTTGCAATTGGCAATCGAACAGTCCTTGAATATCGGACTGCTGTTATTGCTGATATAGACACCGCCGCCGTTCATCGTGGCGCTGCAGTTTGTTATATTGACATTCCTGAATTCAGGACTGCTTGCACTGCCGATATAGATTGCACCGCCGGAGGCGTTGGTAACATTACAGTCGCTTATATCGACGTTGACAATTAACGGCGAACTGTTTGCATCAATAAAGATTGCACCGCCCTGAATGGCATCACCGCCGCCGTTAATGATTGTAAAGCCGTCGATGACGGTATTATTGTTCTCTCCGCCACTAAAGACGAAACCTTGACCGCTGCCGGCCGCGTCGATTATGGTTCTGGCAACCACATTCGGGTCGTCGGGATTGACGCCATATAATTTAATCTGTTTACCGCTGATGTTGATACTGCCGCTGTATGTTCCTGCCGCTACTATCAGTGTATCACCGTTTTCAGCCGTATTGACTGCATTTCTCAAGGCAGCACCGCCGCCGGAAACAGAAGTTGTGCGTGCCGGTTTGAAGCGGACAAAGTATGGAGCATTGGCCTCAACGGGAAAGCTGAACGTATTATTTACTGAAATACTTGTGTTATATTTATCATACCAGCCGCGTACGTAGTAGTTGGCATCGGGTACAGCCGTTAGGTTTGGAGTCGTACCTGCATAAAATCTGAACTTATATGTTGCGTTGTTTGCATCGTATGAGATGAGCTTATTCGGCTCGGCAGTTATTCTGCCGTGAATGCCCGGATAGTCAGAATCCTGAAGGATTTTTACGGTTATATCGAACTGCGGCACACCAAAGCGATAGTGGTAACCTAAATCGACTATATTACTGTCGAATACTCCGTCAACTCTTGTTGTGTAGGTGTTAAGGCCGAGTGCTGCTGCCGTCGTGCTGCCTATGTCAATGCAGGGACTGTTGAAGTCCTGCCCTGCTGGTACATAACTTAGATAATATCCGGATACGAAGTTCGGGTCTTTGGAGATGTTGTTGCTGTCTATCGGCAATTTCGAGACAATCCATGTGCCGTTTGCATCCTTCTCAAGGCCGATTATTGTGCAGCCCTCTTCAGCATAGATTGGCACAGATTGTGTGAGCAGGGCGATTGCAGAACCGAGATTTACCCTCGGCTTTGTAATTGCAACTTTTGTATCTGTTACAGGGTCGCCCGTCATTTTCAGGATGCCTCTTACTATCTGCGGCGAAAGTGGAGCGCCTGTGTTTGCAATCGCTGCGCTTTGCAAAGCAGCGGCACATCCTGTGGCAAACGGACAGGAAGCGCTTGTGCCGTTAAAGTATGGGAAATAGTCGCCGGGGTCGTATCCGGGGGGGCCGGCAATATCAGTCGTATAGATAGGGTCGGCAGGGGCAAGAATGTCAAGATTTTCAGCGGTGTTTGAGTATGGAGTTACCTGGTCGGTTGTGTCATACACGGCGCCTACGCTTATTACATTTGACATTGCTGATGGCCAGGAAATGCCCTGACCTGCAAAGCCGTCGTTGCCGCTTGCCGCGAAAATTGTTATGCCCGCTGCAACAGCAGTCTGGGCTGCTGTAGTATGTGCAGGCGAATACGCATCGGCTTCTTGCGAATTGTTTATTGGATAACCGGGAATTCCCCAGCTATTGCTCATCGCCCTGATTGGATTGGCAGGGTTGTTATTTCTGTGTGTTATGCACCAGTCCCATGCAGCAACTGTTGAATCTGTGGGCCATTGACCTGCATCTGTAACGATTTTCAGTGCATATATTTTTGCGTTATAAGCGACACCGCCGATATAGTCTCCGACGGTGCCCAGCAGTCCTGCCGCGATACCTGCACAGCAGGTGCCGTGAGCCTCATTGACAGGTATCGGGTTACTATCATTATCGCCTGTGTCGTAACCGCCAATAACTTTACTGTTCGGGAAAGCCCCACCGCCAAGTCTCGGATGCGTATAATCGACGCCTGAATCAATGATGGCGATAGATACACCCTGGCCGTTGTAGATTGGGCGGGTTTCAAGGGCGTTAGCCAGAGGAATCGCCTGAGCCAGCATAGGATGAACAGTTCTTACCGGCTCGATATGGGCAACAAGCGGATTAGACAGCAGTTTATCAAGACCTGCCTGTGTAATTTGTCCGCTGAATACAGCGATGTTCGCAAGTTTATGTCGCAGAGTAAATTCCTGTGCATTAAGCGTTGAAAGCACCTGATTCTGACGGGTTGCGATTTCCGATTGCAGTGCGTTTACCGACACCGGTGAAAACCAGTTGGTAATAGCTCGCATTTCTGCCGGTTCAGCAAGGCTGACGATAACCTTTGCCGAGCCTGAAGAATTGATTTCATTGTAGATTGTTTGTCCGTCGACCAGAAGGGCGGTTGTGCCTGAGCCAGAACCTGCGCCTGATTCAAATTCGAGCGAATTGAAATCCACTCCTTTCCGCAGGTCAATGTCGCTGTAAGTAATAATAAGATTAGACGGCATATTGGTAAACGGTCCGCCGTTGCTTAATGCGATTTGTGAGCCGTAAATACCGCTGTTTGCCCAGAAGATTGTATCTTTTACATTCACATTAGCAGCATAAGAGGCAAACAAGCCGCCGCCGCTGCTGTTTACGTCGGTTACAGTATTTTCTGTTATTGTACAGTTTTGGATTTTCGGTTCAGCAAAGTATATTGCAGCGATTCCACCGCCTTGTTCTGCTGCCCTGTTTCTGGTAACCAGGCAGTTCTTAATATGAGGTATTTGAATGAATGGCGTATCACCGTCAAAGCAGATGCCGGCGCCTGTAAGCCTTGCGTAGTTTTCGGTTACATAAGTGTCGTTGATGTCTATCAGTGAACTGAGTGCATATATGCCGCCGCCCGTTCCGAACAGGGGATAACCTGTATCGGTATAATAGCCTGTTTGTGTGCCGGCAATATTTCCTTTGATTATTGATTTGTTTATAGTTCCGACGCTGTCCAGAGCAAGGACGCCGCCGCCGGCCATAGAGATATTATTCGTTATAGTGCAGTTTCTGACATGTATTTCACTCCCTTCGCCGTAGATGCCGCCGCCGATGGGCGCAGAGTTGAGAACGAAGTTGCATTCGTTGATATTAGTGGAGTATGTGTACCACAGGCATAGGCCGCCGCCGCTGCCGGTGTATACGCCGTTGTAATCGGTTATATTAGGTTCGTTGTAATCCTGATTGTATGCGGTTCTGTTGTCCTCAAAGTAGCAGCCGTTGAATTTGACGTTTGAGGCTGTTGAGCAGAACGCACCCGCGCCGAGACCCGCCAGGCGGTAATTTTTGCGCGGCTCCCGCGGCACCTCTGCTCCATGCACGCGGCTGATGCCGCCGATTCCGCTTATACTGCCGTAAATCCTGTTTCCTGTAAAGTTGCAGTTCGTAAACCTTGCTGCAGATGAGGTGCCGCAAGATACCGCACCTCCCTTTGTGGTGTACGTTCTTATATCACCCTGGCTTGCTCCAGGGTCTGTGGTGAGTCCGCCATAGCCGCCGTAGGTGTCGTTATCGTCGGATATTCCGCCGTTTCCGCCATTTCCGCCTTTGCCGCCGTAGCCGATACAGTTTTCAACGATACAGTTGACAAAAACCGGAGATACACCACCGGCACAGTATATTCCTGCACCTTCTATACTTCCCGGCAGACCGCCATTTCCACCATCATTAGGGACTACGCCAAGGGGTATAGCGTTGGAGCCGTTTCCACCGTTGCCCGCTCTGGCAATACAGTTTATTACGGTAACATCGGTAAGTCTTGGATTTCCTCCCGCTATGTAGATGGCTGTGCCTAAGACCGAACTGCCCCATCCACCACTGCCGTTTGTGCCGGGTGGAAAATAAGGGGCACAGGGGTCTGGGTTAAAGAAGCCGACATTGCCGTCGCCGGCATCACCGCCGATGGCACAGCAGTCTTCTATAAGCACATTCATAATGTTGGGGTCGCCCCATTCGACATAGATACCCACACCGCCGGCAGTTCCGCCGCTGCCGCCGGCACCGCCACTTTGATTTTCTCCGATATTCGGGTCGCCGCCTCCATAACCGTCGAGTGCTGGCTCGATCTCAATCGAACAATCTCTTATGATGCAATTTTTGATGGTAGCATTACCTACAATCCTGACAGCACCACAGTAATTGTTATAGGTTGACGGAGGAGTATCTCCCGGATGTGGCGTTATCCAGTGGCAGGTAGGAGAGCGGCTATGTACATTTATTATAGTAACGCCGTTAAGAGTGCAATTTGCGCCATACAGGTCAAAGCCGGTACGGAGAGGCAAACAGCCATTATAGCGCTCCTGGCTGTTAAAATCGATTACCACATTTTCAGGATGCTCAGGGTCGCCCACAATCGTAATGCTTTTAGATATAGAAAGACCAAGCCCGCCGAGATAAGTGCCGGGATGGATTTGAATTGTGTCGCCGTTGTTTGCGTCATCGATGGCTTTTTGAATGCCCATTATATCGCCGAAGACATGTATTACTCTGCTGTAATTAAGCTCAAATGTTACAGTAACTGTCTTATTATTGGCATCCATTGTTACTGTGTTGGTATTTACATTCCAGGCAGGCTGGTTATTTGCGGCACCTGACCAGCTTCTTACACGATACCCCTCAGCAGGTATTGCGGTCAGGGTTACTATGGTATTCACATCATACCAGCCGCTATTCGGTTCAACCGAACCTAAATTGGGGTCGTTGATGTTGACCGTTAGCAGATATTGCGGTATGGCCTCGAACTTGACAGTAACGGTTTTGGCCGAGGTCATTGTAACGGCATTTGTAAGGGACACGGAATTGTCATCATTTGTACCTGACCACCCTTTGACTCTGTAGCCGGAATCAGGTGTTGCGGTAAGTTGGACGGTTTTTCTTGCTGGCTGGTAGCCGCGCCTCGGACTGATTGTACCGCCTCCGCCGTCAACGCGGGTATCAAGCAGATATCTGCCGAATTCCACGGCTACTGTGGTGTCCATGTTAAGGGAGACTAGGTGTGCCGTAGTCGGCCCGTTGGTAACCCAATAAGTAGTAGGGTCGTTGATATCAAAAGTTTCTGTTGCGCCCCTGAGCCATCGGTCTACTCCATAAAAGTTGGGGTCTGTTGGGTAAGCATGTATCTCAATCAGGCTGTTTTTCGGGAAAGTATTGCCGTCGGGAGGAAAGTCCGGGTAGATTGTGCCGTTTCCGCTGACGACATAAGTAACAAGTTTACATACGGTTGAAGCGAACCTGACCTTTACGGTATGATTGGCATCCATTGTGACAACTCTTGTCGTGTTGACGTCGTTGACAACATTGGAATCGATGGTCCAATTCTCAAGGCGGTAATTCGGAGCAGGGTTTGCATCTATAGACACTTCTGAGAACTGCTTGTAAAGCTGATTTGGGTCTGGCAGGTTTGGGTCTGCCGGGGCGGGATAGTTCGGGTCTATCGTGCCGAAGTTTTCATTGGGCTCAACGCCGGTAATAAGCACATAGTTCACATCAATTCCGCTGTCGGGATAATGGAAGCCCATATCCACAGTACCTGAGTCGGGTACGTTGTCCGTTCTGGTGGTGAATGGGTCTAAACCGAAGATGGCGTCGGCGGTATCTGAGCCGGCATCATTACAGTCGCTGTCGGCAAGTTGACCTGCCGCTGTCTGGCTCAAATAATAATTGCCGTAAGAAGGATAAGGACCTTTTCTGAACATCGGGTCGGTACTTATGTTATGGCCTGTTCCGACATCACCGTCCTGAATACATGAATAATTGACATCTGTTGCGCCGTAGATGTCGTCTCCATTGTTCCAGAGGATGCAGTTTTGTATTGTTGGTATGCTTATATCTGTGGCGTAAATGCCGCCGAGGGTTGCATCGCCGTTGTTTCCGACGATTGTGCAGTTTATGATTGCAGGCGAGGAGTCGTCGAAGCAGTCTATAGCGCCATAACCACCTGTCATACTGTTGAGGATAAGACAATTTCTGATTGCAGGCGATGATTCGCTGCTGCACTCGATAGCGCCGCCATCATAATTGCTGGCGTTGCCGGCTATGATACAGTTTGTGATAACAGGTGAAGCATAGAAGCAGTCTATAGCACCGCCGTAAGCTGCGGTGTTGTTTATTATGATGCAGTTGTCAATGGTTGGTGAAGCCTCTTCGCATTCGATTGCACCGCCATAGTATTCGTCGCTATTTTTGATTGTAAAGCCCTGCACGAGCGCGGCCGGCGTTTCGCCGTTGTGGAAGTAGAATGCCCTGCCAAGGCCGTTACAGTCAATAATGCAGGCTGCAGGATTGCCACTTATGCTGTAAATGCTGATTGCTTTTCCGCCGAAGTCAAGATTTCGGTTGCCGGGTCCTGTATAGGTGCCATCAGTAACGCTAATTTCCTCACCATCAATTGCTGCGTTGATTGCCGCCTGGATTGTAGGATATGATATTCCTGTATTCACGTTGCGAATAGTTGCCGTTGCGAAGTTAGTTGAAAGGAGTATTATAATTAAACAGAAGGCAACTTTCTTATTCATAAATTTGCTCCATCCTGACAAATTTACCCCCACACCAATACATTGGTGTTGGGGGTTTATATGACCTTTGAATTTTTTTGTGCCTGTCATTTTGAAATCCCATCAAAATTTATACTTTATGCGTATTACATTATGATTCAGGCTGAGTCGTTTTAGGTATGTCCCTAACTTTGAGTCTAACTCTGTGTTCCCAATGGCCGGTATGAATTTGCCGGGAGGGACTACAAAGTGTTTCTCTTCCTTGAGTCCCAAATGGTTAATAAATTCTATCAGACTTTCAATCATATTGCAAGACAAAAATGTTATTACCACTCTTTCAACAAGCCTTTCCGCCGAAGGCGGACAAGTTTAGTAAGAGAACTTCCGTTATTTATTGACAGTTGTTTAACTTATCTGTAATTTTAGCTTGCACTTTTTACAGTTTCGCAGGGTATATCGGCATAGTTTTGTCGCGATATAACCTGTTCGTTTTAATGAATTTATATGGAACAGCTATGATTAGGATTAACGAGAACTACTTAAAATTACAGTCCGGCTATTTTTTTCCTGAAATTTCTCGCAGGGTTAAGGCTTTTTCTGCGAAAAATCCCGATGCAAGAATTATCAGGCTTGGAATTGGCGATGTAACAGAGCCGTTACCTGCTGCAATTATCGAGGCAATGCATCGTGCCGTTGACCAGATGGGCAGCAGGGATGGATTTAAAGGTTACGGTCCTGAGCAGGGCTATGATTTTCTGATTGAGGCGATAATAGCCAATGATTACGCCAGTCGTGGCGTAAGTCTCGAAAATACAGAGGTTTTCGTCAGTGACGGCTCGAAATGTGATACCGGCAATTTCCAGGAAATCTTCGGCATCGATAATGTGGTAGCGGTAGCTGACCCTGTGTATCCTGTTTATGTCGATACTAATGTAATGGCTGGCAGAGCAGGCAAAACCGACAGACAGGGACGATTTAGAGGTATTATTTATATGCCGTGCACACCCGATAATAATTTTGTTCCCCAACTGCCCAAAGAAAAAGTTGACCTGATATATCTTTGTTATCCTAATAATCCTACCGGTGCGGTCGCGACAAAGCAGCAGCTCAAAAAGTGGGTCGATTTCGCAAAAGAAAATAAAGCGATAATTTTGTTTGATGCCGCCTATGAGGCGTTTATTTCCGATAATATTATCCCTCACTCAATTTATGAGGTTGAAGGTGCAAAACGGGTGGCGGTTGAATTTCGCAGTTTCAGCAAAACGGCAGGTTTTACCGGACTAAGATGCGCATTTACAGTTGTGCCGAAGGAGTTGAAAGCGTGGACTTCTGATGGAAGAGCGGTTGAGGTAAACCCGATATGGCACAGACGGCACTGCACGAAATTTAACGGCGCAAGCTACATATCGCAGGCTGCTGCGGCAGCGGTTTATACCGGGCAGGGCAAAAAACAGGTTCGCAAAATCATCGAGCTTTATATGTCAAACGCCGCACTTATTGTCGGTACGCTTAAAAAACTTGGCTACGAAGTTTATGGCGGCGTAAATGCTCCGTATGTCTGGCTCAAGACGGCGAACAAGATGAGTTCGTGGGAATTTTTTGATTTTCTGCTCGAAAGAGTAAATGTCGTCAGCACACCCGGCAGCGGTTTCGGCGCAGCAGGCGAAGGTTTTGTCAGGTTGAGCGCGTTCGGCAATCCTGCGAATGTTGCCGAGGCGATGGAACGCTTTAAAAAACTGTAAGGAAAACAGATGCCCGATGAGGTTGTGGCATATATCGGCCTCGGCAGCAATCTCGGCGACAGAGAAGGAAATATTAAAAAAGCTTTCCAAACACTTGCCGCCGAGAAAAATATAAAACTCTGCCGCTCAAGCAGCATAATGGAAAGCAAGCCGCTTGCTGAAAAGAAGCAGCCGAATTACCTTAATTGTGTTGCAGAAATCAAAACGAATTTAAGCGCTGATGAACTTTTGAAGGTTCTAAAGCAAATAGAGATTTCGTTCGGCAGGAAAGAATCAAAAGAGAAATGGGCGTCCAGAACAATCGACCTTGACATACTTCTATTCGGCAGTGAAGTTGTTCGGAAAAGCGAACTTGTAATACCGCACAGACAGATGCATTTGAGGTCATTTGTGCTCAAAGGCCTTTGCGAGCTTGACCCGCAGCTTGTACATCCGGTACTTACCGAAAGTATATCTGTTCTCTACAGTGGTCTCAGCGGAAGGGATTTTTATTTTGATACTGAGCGGCCACAGCTTGTTTCGATTGCCGGCGTAATCGGGGCGGGTAAAACCACGCTTGCCAAAGGCTTAAGCGACATATTCGGTTTTAAATTTATAAAAGAGGCCTATGAAACCAATCCGTTTCTGCAGCGTGTTTATGCAGGAGATAGAACAGTTGCTCTTGACAGTCAGTTGTATTTTTTATTGAGCCGATGTGAGCAGTTGAAAGCAGACAGTTTGGCGCCAAATCAGGCTGCCGTAAGCGATTATATAATGGATAAGGAAATGATTTACGCCCGAATCTGGCTCGATGAGGTTCAGCTTGAAATGTACAAGAAAATCAATGCTGTAATGTCTAAAATAGTTGCCGGGCCGGCATTGGCTGTATATCTTAAGTCGTCTCCTGCAAATTGTCTGCAGCGTATAAGGGCTCGTAATCGTCCTTTTGAGCAAAAGATTGATTTGCAGTTTCTTGAAAAACTTCACGCCGGATATGAAGAACTTTTTGAAAAATTTAATCGTTGTCCTGTTATAACGATGGATGCCGATAAATACGATTTTCGTCAAAACGATGAAGTTGTGAAATTCGGCAAAAAGATTAATTATTATATTGGCCGTGATTAAATGGAAGTTGTTGAAACAGTAGAGAGGATAAGAACGATTATTTCACAAGCTAAATCGGCAGGCAAAAAAATCGGTTTTGTCCCTACGATGGGCGCTCTGCACGAAGGCCATTTTTCGCTTATAAGAGCCGCAAAAGAGCAGTGCGGTTTTGTTGTTGTAAGTATTTTTGTAAATCCCACTCAATTTGGACCCGGCGAAGACATAGATAAATACCCGCGTCCTTTTGATGCAGATGTCAATGCTTGTAAAAGTCTGGGTGTCGATGTTGTTTTTGCGCCGACAGTTGAGCAGATGTATCCCGTTAGAGACAACAAATCAGAAATGTCTGACTCTAATCAATTGGGGCAACACCAAAAACAGGCTGTCTCTAACGGGATGTATCCGCTCGCCTCGCGGCGAAGCCGAGGGCAGGAAAATCTTACCTGGGTAAATGTCGAAAAACTTACAGAGCCTTTATGCGGCAGAAGTCGGCCCGGCCATTTCAAAGGCGTTGCCACGGTTTGTACAAAGCTTTTCAATATTGTTCAGCCGGACATTGCCTTTTTCGGTCAGAAGGACGCTCAGCAGGCGATTATCGTGCAGCGAATGATTGCTGATTTGAATATGCCACTAAAGATTGTTGTCTGTCCAACGGTTCGCGAAAGAGACGGTTTTGTGATGAGCAGCAGGAACGCATATCTGACCGCCGAACAGAGAAAAGATGCGGTCCTGCTGTATGCCGCTTTGCAGAAGGCAGAAGTTTTCATTGCAGCAGGCGAGCGCAGAAGCAGCAAGTTAATCAGCGAGATGGAGAAAATTCTCAAAATCAGCAGGCAGATAAAAATCGAATACATAAGTATTGTCGATGCTCAGACTCTTGACGAGCTTGACGAGGTGAAAGGCAAAGTTCTAATAGCTCTTGCCGTCAAGATAGGTTTAGCTCGGCTTATTGACAATATTATCATTGACGTTAAGTAGTCCTTGCAAGCAGAGAGCTGACGCTTTAGAATATATTGAACTTTTGTTTATTTTTTTATTACCTTTTTTCAGATGAAGTGATGCTATGTTGATTAAGGTTTTAAAGAGCAAGATTCACCGGGCGACAGTTACAGACGCAATTATAGATTATCCCGGAAGCATCGGAATAGATTCGGCACTGATGGAAGCTGCCGATATAGTGCCTTACGAACTTGTGCTTGTTGCAGATATTACCAATGGCGCACGTCTCGAGACGTATGTTGTGTCTGAACCGGCAGGCTCCGGAAAGGTAACAATCCTCGGCGCTGCTGCAAAGCTTATGAAAAAGCACGATTTGGTAATTATTATGGGTTTTGCATACATTGAGCCTGCCAATGCAAGGCATATCAAGCCGAAACTCGTCGTAGTCGACGCCAGAAACAAAATTAAAGAGACGCTTTAAATATGCATCCCGAACTTTTCAGGATTCCCTTTACTGAACTTACGGTCAAAAGTTACGGCGTAATGATGGTCTGCGGCTTCATCGCTGCGATATTTGTTATCCGCAGACTTTCTCGCGGCATGGGCGAAAACGCCGAGCACGTAACTACGGCGGCGCTCTATTCGCTTATCGCCGGCGTTGTAGGTGCGAGAGCTTTTTACGTCATTCATTACTGGGAGCAGGAGTTTAAAGGCAAAGGTATCGTTAAGATGTTTGCCGTCTGGGAGGGCGGCCTGGAGCTTCTGGGCGGAGTACTGCTGGCAATTTTTATTATAGTTATTTATCTGCTGGTAAAGAAGCTGCCTGTCAGACGCTATCTTGATATTCTCGGTGTGGGATTGATGCTGGCTCTTGTCTTTGGTCGGCTCGGCTGTTTTTTAAACGGCTGCTGTTTCGGCAAGCCGACGAATTTTTTTATTTCGGTGCGTTTCCCTTATGATTCTTTGTCATATCGGAGTCAGGTTCGGCCTGACCCTGCCAGAGGCAGGGAAAAGCCTTACATTGATTTGCCTGTCGATTTTTTTGACTATGTAAAGGAAGCCAACGAATTTTATTTAAAACCGTTTGATAGATTAACTGCTCAGCAGAGGTTCGAGGTTACTGTTGGTCCATTCCGCTGTCTTGCGGTTCATCCGACACAGATTTATGAGTCGCTCTCGGCTCTGGTCGGTTGTATTTTACTTTATCTTCACCGCAAAAAAGGGATCGCACTGGAAAAGCAGGACAAAAAGGTTCCGTTCTTTTTCCGTTCCGGCGTTACGTTTGCCTTGATGTTTATTATTTACGGCTCGATGCGTTTCTTTATTGAATTTTTGCGGGACGATAATCCCATTGGCGCCGACGGTCTGACAGTTTCGCAGAATTTAAGTATTGTGCTTGTTATCGCAAATCTGGGCCTTATCTGGCTTTTTGCCAAAATGAAGCCGGATAAATTCCCCGCCAGAAATTAACCACGAATTATTACGTCTAATGCTTTGCAGAGAAAATCTATTTGTTTTTTTGTATGGTCGCATTGGACGGAGATTCGCAGTCTTGCCGAGCCGGCAGGCACGGTCGGCGGACGAATCGCAACAACCAAAAAACCCTTTTCAAAAAGCTTTTCTGAAATTTCGAGCGTCTTTTTATTATCGCCGATGATTACAGGAATTATATGGCTGCTGCTTTGACCTGTATCAAAACCGAGTTTTTTTAACTTCTCTCTTAAATAATCTGCATTTTCTTTTAATCTTTTTCTTTTTTCCTTTGCATTTTTGATTATTTCAATCGCACAAAGAGCGGCAATGGAATTGCCTGGCAGCGGCGCTGTTGTATAAATAAACGGCCTTGCCTTGTTGACAAGATAATCAATAACACATTTGTCCGCTGCGACAAAACCGCCGCTGCAGCCGGCAGATTTGCTCAATGTTGCGATGACAATGTCAATCTCGTTTAACAGGCCGAGCTCTTCAGCAAGGCCTGCGCCGGTTTCGCCCATACAGCCGAAGGCGTGAGCCTCATCAATAATCAAATAGGCGTTGTATCTTTTTTTCAGCTCGACAAGTTTTTTCAGTTCTGCAAAATCGCCATCCATTGAAAAAACGGTTTCGGTAACGATAAGTTTGCGGTTGTATTTGTCAGAAGCGAGAAATTTTTCAATTCTGTCGAATTGTGTCCTGTGGTAAGTCCTGAATTCTGCATCTGAGCTTTTTGCGGCATCGATTATCGAAGCATGGTCGAGTTTGTCTAATAAAAGCAAATCGCCTTTTTGCGGTATGGCCTGCAGGACGGCAAGGTTTGTCATATATCCGGTTGGAAAAACAAGAGCAGCTTCTTTATTGAACATTTTGGCGATAGTATTTTCCAGTTCGATATGCGCCCCTGTTGTTCCGCTGATGAGTCTTGACGCGGCGGAGCCAAAACCATATTTTTCCATTGCGCCCTTGGCAGCGGCGATAATTTGCGGGTTGTTGGCTAAATTGAGGTAGTTATTGCTGCAGAAAAGGACTTTTTCAGTATTTCCGATGCGAATTACGGGCCCTGCAGCAGAGTCGATACAGAGCAGTTTTCGCAGGAGATTATCCTGCTGGAGCCGGCTGAGCTGCTCTTTTAGAAAGTCAAAATCGCCCATTTTTAAGTTTTCTCTTTGAACAAACCGCAATTTTTCCGATATTATAAGAGAAGCGTCGATAAAACAATAATTTTGGGACAATTTATGGGCATTTACGACAGGGATTATTACCGGCCGGACTACGAGGGGCAGATAGACCGTCCGCAGTTGCAGTTCAGATTGCCACAACTAACGCCTGTTGTAAAGTGGCTTTTGCTTTTGAATGTCGGGATATTTCTGTTGTGTATCATAAAGCCTTTGGGTAATTTTGTTTACAACTGGTTCAGCGTTGATTCTACAAGTTTTTGGCGCTCGCTGCAGCTCTGGCGATTGTTTGGTTATCAGTTTCTGCACGACCCGTCGAACCCGTGGCATCTGGTTCTAAATATGATTGGCCTGTATTTTCTCGGGCCGACTCTTGAGCGGTTCTGGCATAGTAAGAAATTTCTAATTTTTTATCTTGTCTGCGGTGCGGCGGGCGGAGTTTTTTACCTGCTGCTTACGGCGCTGGGCGCAACTGCACCTGGCGTTCTTGTTGGTGCGTCGGGAGCGATACTTGGTTTGCTTGCCGCCTGTGCGATATTGTTTCCGCAGTTTGTGGTATTTTTCTTTTTCTTTCCTGTGCCGATACGCATTGCTGCTGTAATTCTGACGTTTATTTATATTGTCAGTATATTTGCAGGCGCCGCCAATGCCGGCGGCGATGCGGCCCATCTTGCAGGTATGGTAATCGGGGCAGGATATGTATATCTGTGGCCGAGATGGAAAAACAGATACAAAACCGTTTTGCATGCTGACGATTGGGAAAAGAAATTCCAGGCGTATAGTGAATTGCAGAAGGAGGTTGACCGGATTTTGGAGAAGGTCAACAGGCACGGCATTTCAAGCCTTACAAAAAAGGAAAAAAAGATACTTGCCGAAGCCACGAAGCTGGAACAAATGAGAAGCAGATTATAAAAAAAGCCCCTTCATTCGAAGGGGCTTTTTTGTTGGATTCTTTTGGAGCGTTTTAATCCCAGTCGAACTGCCCAGTCTGATTGATGAGGTCCTCCAGATGCTTCTTAATGAGGTCTTCCTTGTTATTTTTGTAGTTTTCGAGTTCCGCCTGGCTCTTGTTTACGCTCCGCTGAAGTTCATCGAGTTTCTTTTTGAGTTCCTCATACTTGAGCTGTTTTTCTTGGAGAATCACATCAAATCTTTCGCCGATTACTTCCTTTAGCTGTGCCGTCAGTTCTTTTTTCTGTTTTTCATCTGTTGTGCCTTTGAGTTTTTCAAGCAGTTCATTTCTTTTCTGTTTAAGTCCGAGGTCCTTTTTGAGCACTTCGGCTAGGGCCGGGTTTGTTTGCTCAGCCTCGATAATCGGTCGGTACTTTTTCCTCTCGACAGCCAGTCTTCTTTCATAAGTACGCTGGTCTTTTTCCTTCAGAGCGGCAAGTTCGTTTGCATCGTTGGGTTCATTTTTTTCAAGCCAGCTTATAAGCTCCGTTTCCATTTCGTGAAATCTTTCACGGCCCCTTTCCTTTCCTATCAGGGCTGTCGACTCGTCTTCCGGCGGACCCTGCATAGCCGCTCTGCGATGGGGGCGGTTAGGTTCGAAACCTTCCCGCGACAATCTATGCTGCCGGAAGGCGAGATTTCTCATTTCAAATTGGAAAAGGTCGGGATCTTCCTGACGGAGCTTCTCAAGTCTTTGTGCCTCATTGGGGTCGTTCTGTCTGACTTTTTCAAGGAGGTCTGCGATGTAACCTTCGTCAAGTGCAAACCTTGGCCTATCCGGTGGTCCCGGGGGCGGTGTTGCCGGCGGCTCAGGCTGGTTGGTTTCCTGAGCATAAACAAAAACCGCTGCCAAAAAGAGGATAAATATCGGCAGTAGTGCCATTTTTCGTGTTGCTTTCATTTTTTCATCCTTTCCAAAATGTATTTTCAGTTTCAATTATTTCGAGTTCAAGCTGTTCAACCCTGTCGGTAAGAACGCCGTTCGTACCGTTTTCTTCACCGAGGTTAATAGCCAGCAGTTCACTTTTAAGTTGTTTTATTTCAGCATCGGAGGCTGATATGTCGGTGTCAGAGCCTATTTGGTCGCTTTGCCATAGGATTGTCTGCTGCCTGTCTTTGGCGTATTGAGTCGAATCCTTCCGGTAAAGATTCAGCAGTATAACGGCACAGATGATAACAACAATTGCCGCGACAGCCGCTGTTTTTGCAAAAACAGCCGTCCAGCTTATTCGTTTTCGGTTTTCGAGCTGCCGGATTATTCTTTGTTTTATGTCTGCAAGTGTCTGCTGTGAAGGGTCTGGCGCGGGAAATTTTTCAAAGAGCGTGTCCGCGGATGCAAAATCATTTTTTATCTGTTCGGCCTGGTCGGGCGAAAAGAATTTTGACAAAAGCTCATCAATATTTTTGTTTCTAAATTCAGTCATTACAATTTTCCATTAACTGTCGCAGTTTTTTTAGGCCGCGGTGCACCTTTGAGAGACAGGTTCCGAGCGGCTCTTTTCGGATTTTTGCCAGTTCTTCAAAGCTCAGGCCTGAATAATACCGCATAACAATAATTTCGGCAGTTTCGGTATCGAGCCTTTGCAGTTGTCTGGTCAATTTATCGGTCATATAGTCGTCGGCTGAGGCAGGTTGTGTTTCAGTCTGAATCTTTTTTGCCGCCTGGATAAGCATTTTTTCCTGGCGTTTTTTTGCCCTTATGTAATCTGCAAAGAGATTTGAGGCCATTTTGAAAAGCCAGGCGTCAAAGGCTTCAGGTCGACAGGTGCCGATTTTCTCAACAACTTTTAAAAAGAGCTCGCTGAGCAGCTCGTTGGCGTCGTCCCTGTTGCCTGTTAATCTGTAAAAATAGCCGAATAAACGACTTGAGTAGCTGTCAACCAGTTTTGAAAAACTGTTCTGGTCGCCTTTTTGGCAGAGTTTTACAATTTCTGCTACATTTCTTGTCTCGTCCATCAGCGTTTTCGCGAATTACAAATAAAGACGTTTATTTTTGCCGGTTTATTGCATAGTATTGTAGATAGTTTTAAAGACTATAAAATTATTTTTTCGGCCTTTTTCGTGCAGATAAAAACGGGACTTTACAGCTCTGAAATTAAATAACAATTTTCTTTACATATATCGGCTGAATTTCTATAATACCTCGCTTTCTACGAAGATTTGGTGTTATTAATAGGAGTTTTAGGCAGATGTATGCTGTAATAGAGCAGGGCGGCAAGCAATACAAGGTTGCGGAGGGCAGTCGTCTTCAAATTGAGCTGGCTGATGTTGCTGACGATGCCGAAACAATAGAGATGGATAAGGTGCTGTTTGTAGCTGACGGCGGGAAATTTAAGGTAGGCACACCTTATATTGAAGGAGCGAAGGTAACAGGCAGATTTGCTGGCACCGCAGCCGAATCAATAGTGAAAGGCGCCAAATTATATCCGACCCATTTCAGACGGCGTAAGAACAGCAAGAGACGAATAGGCCATCGCCAAAGGTTTCTGGAAGTTACGATAGAGAAAATTAAGGTTTAAAGCCTTGTTTCAGCGATGATTTTTTCGGCCCAGATTCGTAGGGCATCCGGGCCTTTTTTTCTGAATATTTCGAATGCCTCGTCGCCGGCGAGCGTGCCGAGCACGGTCTTTCTTTTATTTTCATCACTTATATCGGTCAGGACTTTTTCTCTGATTTTTTCCAGTTCCGTTGCGAATCTGCCGTGCTCGGATGTGATAATTTCTTCGAGTTTCTGTCTCAAATGGCCTGCGTAAGCAGGAAAATTGCCGTCTGTTGATATCGCAATCTGAAGGTCGTCTCTTTTGACTACGGCCGGTGTGAAAAAATCGCAAAGCGCCGGATTGTCGGCTACATTGCAGAGCACCTCGAGCTGCTGACAGTCTTTGTAAATCTGCGCATTTGTTTTGGCGTCGTTTGTTGCTGCAAAGGCAAGTGTTGCGCCGACAAGATAATCCTTTGAGTATTTTGCCTCCACGAATTCGATGTTTGAATTTTGACATTTTGCCCTCAGGACATCATCGATATGTTCTGCAACGACAACCACTCTTGCACCTGTATCGAGCAGCGAAAGAATCTTCCGTGCTGCCACGGGTCCGCCGCCGATAACCACGGCGCGCTTCGATTTCAGGTTTAAAAAGATGGGGTATTTCATAGCGGCACATATAATAGCATTGTTTGGAGTCTACAGCAATGAATTATTTAACGTGCAAAAATGGGGTTTTAGGGGTAAAATAAGCTTATAGGTTGTTTTTGATGTGAGAGGTATCATGAAGAAAGTAACAACGCCTTTGACGGATGACGTTGTGCGGTCGCTGGTAAGCGGTGATGAAGTTGTTATCAGCGGTACTGTTTATGCCGCGCGTGATGCGGCGCACAAAAGACTTTGTGAGCTTGTTGAGAAGGGAGAGCAATTGCCGATACCGATAAAGGGTGAGGTTTTTTATTTTGTAGGTCCCACGCCTGCCCGGCCGGGCAGAGTGATTGGTTCGGCAGGACCAACGACATCGGCAAGGATGGACAGGTTCAGCCCGATACTTTTGGCAGCAGGCCTTAAGGGAATGATTGGCAAAGGTTATCGCAATAGCACTGTCAGAGATGCGTTGAAAAAATATTGTGCGGTTCATTTTGCTGCGCTCGGCGGAGCCGGAGCGTTTTTGAGTCGGTATATAGTTTCTGCTGAAGTTGTTGCTTATGAGGATTTGGGCGCTGAGGCGATAAGAAAGCTTGAATTTGCGGATTTTCCGGCGATTGTGGCGTATGATTCTTATGGCAATAGTGTTTTCAAGGAGGCGGGCTAATGAAGGCTGCATTTCTCGGTGCAATCGGTTCGGGCAAAAGCACACTGCTGGCTGCAATCAGCGGCAGGCAGATGGGGCATAGTAGTTCCATGCAGATTGAGGAAGTGATTGCGACAGTGCCTGATGAAAGACTTGACTGGCTTTTTGGTCACTATAGGCCGAAAAAGAAAGTCAATGCAACGATAGACTGTCTTGATTTGCCGGGTCTGTCTTTTGCCGATGACCACGCCAGAGCCGCTGCAAAAAGACTGCTGGAGCAGGTGCGAACAAGCGAACTGCTTGTGTTGGCGATAAGGGCTTTTGACCGCTCAGGAATTAAGGCAGAGCCTCTCAAAGAGCTTTCAGAGCTGATGACCGAATTGCTTCTTGCAGACCTTGAGCTTGTTGAGACAAGAATTAATAAACTTGAAAAGCAGATTCATAAGCCCACACAAGACCTGGCAAAACAAAAGGCGGAACTTGAGCTTCATCTGAAACTGCGCCAGACCATCGAAGCTGAAAAACCATTAAAGGCGGTAATCAAAACTGGAGAAGAAATTGAGTTTGTAAAATCACTTGGTTTTCTGACGTTAAAGCCGATGGTTGTCGTTTTCAACACCGCAGAGAATAATCCTGCACAGACTTTCGATACGGCCGCTGTTTTAGATTCGGCAGTGCCGGTAATCGGCGTTTGTGCTGAGATTGAATACGAAATAAGTCAGCTCGATGAAAAAAGCAGAATTGATTTTATGAAGGATTTACAGATAACCGAGCCTGTGGCAAATAAATTTGCGAAAAGTTGCTATTCGGCAATGGGGTTTATTACATTTTTTACTGTGGCCCATGATGAAACAAGGGCCTGGCCTGTAATGGCTGGAACAACGGCTCTTGACGCGGCTGGCAAAGTGCACAGTGATATGAAGCGCGGATTTATCAGGGCTGAGACTATGCATTTTGGTGATTTAAAAAGGCTCGGCGATGAGAAGGCCGTGAAAGCTGCCGGCAAAATGCATCTTGAAGGCAAAAGTTACATCGTTCAGGACGGCGACGTTATATTATTTAGATTCAATGTTTAAAATTCTGGAGAGATTAAGTTGAAGGCGCTGGTATTGACAGGGTTGAAGCGTTTGGAGTTTATCGATGTGCCAGAGCCTAAGATAAAAAAAGATACTGACGTGCTGCTCAAAATGGCAGTGGTCGGGATATGCGGCAGCGATGTTCACTATTACGAAACCGGCCGAGTAGGTTCACAGATTGTAACATATCCGTACAGAATCGGCCACGAGTGTTCTGCAATAGTGGCTCGAATCGGCAGAGCCGTAAAGAATGTAAAAGTCGGCGATGAAATTGCTGTAGAGCCGGCTGTATCCTGCCATCAATGCGACCAGTGCGAGATGGGCAGGGAGAACACCTGCAGGAACTTAAAATTCCTCGGCACGCCCGGCCAGGGCGACGGGTGTTTGTGCGAGTATATGGTTATGCCGGCAGAGAATTGTATTGTGGTAACCGACGGGCTTTCGCTTATTCAGGCGGCATTGTGTGAGCCTTTTACGATAAGCCTATATGCGATAAAGCAGGGGCAATCGACTTATAGTGATAAAATAGCGATACTCGGCTCAGGACCAATAGGTTTGAGCTGTATGACAGCGGCCAGGCTGCAAGGCGTTAAAAAAATTTATATGACGGATAAAATCTCTTCAAGACTTGCTGTCGCAAAAAAGCACGGCGTAGACTGGGTGGGCAATCCTGACGAGAATGATATTGTCAAACAGATAAGTAAACTTGAACCTGCTGGTATCGATGTCGTTTATGAATGCGCAGGTCAGCAGAGTACGCTTGATGAGGGTGTCGAACTTTTGCGGCCGGGCGGAAGACTTGTTATCGTAGGCATCCCTCGCCAGGACATAGTTTCCTTCAGCATCGACAAAATCCGCAGAAAAGAAATTACAATTATAAATATCCGCAGGCAGAATCGTTCCACGAGGGAGGCGGTTGAACTTCTTGCGACAGGCAAAGTTAATATTGATTACCTGGTTACGCATAGATTTAAGTTTGAAGATTCGATAAAGGCCTTTGAACTTGTAGCAGGCTACAAGGATGGTGTGATAAAGGCGATGATTGAATTTTGATGTATGGCAAATGCTGGGATAATATGTGTCGGCAATGAACTTCTAAACGGCCAGACTGTTGATACAAACAGCAATTGGCTGCAGGGTCGGCTGCTTTCTATATCGGTACCTGTGGTGTATAGTTGTACGGTAGGAGATGATATTGGGGATATTAAAAGTGCGGTTGAGTGTGCGGTAACCAAAGCGGATATCATTTTGATTACCGGCGGGCTTGGCCCTACCGATGATGACCTGACGAGGCAGGCAATTGCGGAATTTTTAGCTGTTAAGCTTGAGTACCATTCCGAAGTAGAGCATAAAATAAGATGTTATTTTGCCGACAGAGGTTATGTAATGCCTGAAAAGAACAAAATTCAGGCCTATTTTCCTGCCGGTACAAGCGCGATTGAAAATGACCTTGGCACTGCGCCGGGAATACTTTATGAGGACGGTAAAAAAATGATAGCGGCGATGCCCGGCGTGCCCTCCGAGATGAAACAGATGTTTAATAAGAGGATTTTACCGCAGATAGAAAAATTATCTGTTGGCAGTTTTTTGGTTGTCAGAAAAGTCAGGTGCATCGGTGCGGGTGAATCAGCAATTGCCGAGATGCTCGGCGATTTAATGAGCCGGGACAGAAATCCGCAGATAAACTGCACCGTGGATTGTGGAATTATAACACTGTATATTGTTGCACGTGCAAAAGACAAGAGCAAAGCGGAGACTGTAGCGGCGGAAGACATTCAAAGACTTCGTGGTATTCTTGGCAGACTTGTTTATGGGTTGGATGAGCAGAGCCTGTCTGAAGTTGTGGGTCAAAAGCTTTTGGATATGAAAAAGACCCTGGCAGTAGCTGAATCCTGTACCGGCGGTCTTATAGCCAAAATGATTACTGATGTGCCGGGTTCGAGCAGATATTTTCTCAATGGCTGGGTTACGTACAGCAACCAGTCGAAAATATCAGAGCTCGGAGTAAAAAAGGAATTGATTGAGCAGGCAGGGGCAGTCAGTAGCGAGGTTGCAGCGGCTATGGCTGCCGGGGCTAAACAAAAGAGCGGTGCAGATTTTACCATAGCCGTTGCGGGAATAGCCGGGCCGCAGGGCGGCAGCGAACAAAAACCCGTCGGACTGGTATATATTTCTGTAGTATTCCCGGCAGGTGTTGATACGGAAAAATATTTATTCGGACCCAGAGACAGAGGCTTTATTCGTCAAAGAGCCGCCCAAACCGCCCTGAATCTGCTCAGATCGAAGTTGGGTATTTGACCAGTTCGACCGATATTGGTATTATAGTAGTTATGAAAGCATTATTAGCCCCCTCAGCTTCTTGCGAAGCAAGAGAGGGGGGTAAGCAGGGTTTATGGCGAAAAACCGGAGAAAATTAGGCGAAATACTCTATAAAAACGGGTTAATCGGCAAGGAAGTGCTTGTTAAAGCGATACAGACTTCCCGCCAGAAAAACAAGCGGCTTGGCGAAACGCTGATTGAGCTTGGTCTGGTTTCTGAGGATGATATCAGCAAGGCAATAGCTCATCAATTCGGGCTTGACTATGTGGACCTTGACAAGCAGTCAATTTCGCAGAGCACTTTAAATCTCGTACCTCAGGAGGTTATTCAGAAGTACGGTGTTCTGCCGCTGAGTAAGGAGAACGGCAGGTTGAAACTCATTATCAGTGACCCGCTGGATTTGGATATGCTGGATACGTTGCGGTTTCGCCTTAACAGTGAGATTGACTGTTGTATTGCCAGTCCCGGCAAGATTCGTGCCTTTATCGACCGCAGTATTGACCAGGTCAGAAGCAGTATTGATGCGACGGCTGCAGAGCTTGCTGAAGAAGGGCATACGATTGAAGCTGAGGTTCGACGCGCTGAGGAGGCAGCTGAAGGTGATGAAGGGCCGATTATTCGGCTGGTCAATCTGATTATTGACGAGGCGGTTCACTTGCGGGCAAGCGATATTCATGTTGAGCCGATGGCCGACCGCGTAAGAGTTCGCTACCGTGTTGACGGTGTCTGTGCCGAGCGGGACAACATTCCCAAAAATATGCAGGCCTCTGTAACGACCCGTCTCAAGATTCTTTCGGGTATGGACATAGCGGAGCGACGTCTTCCTCAGGACGGCAGAATCCAGCGGAATATAGACGGCAGAAAGATAGATTTTCGTGTTTCAGCCCTCCCCGGTTATCACGGCGAAAGTATAGTTCTTCGTATCCTTGAGCCGGAGTCGATAAATATAGGTATTCAGGCGCTCGGCCTGGGCGAGGAGGATTATCGGAAATTTATGAAGATAATCAAAAGGCCCAACGGCATATTTCTGGTAACGGGTCCTACGGGAAGCGGTAAAAGTACGACGCTTTATTCGGCGCTTAAGGAGCTTAACCGTCCGGACAAAAAGATTATCACGGCTGAAGACCCCGTCGAATATAATGTTGCGGGAATAAATCAATGTCAGGTCAAGGAGGAGATAGAGCTGACATTTGCAAGGATACTTCGGTCAATGCTTCGTCAGGCTCCGAATGTGATTCTTGTAGGTGAAATTCGTGACCTTGAGACGGCTGACATAGCGATAGAGGCGGCCCTGACCGGCCATTTGGTGTTCAGTACGCTTCACACCAATGATGCCCCAAGTGCTATTACGCGTTTGATAGATATGGGCGTAAAAACTTTTCTGGTTGCCAGCTCGATACAGGCCATTATGGCGCAGAGACTTGTGCGTAAAATATGCCTGAACTGCAAGGTTGTTGATGAGCATCCAGACCCGCATTATCTTCGGCTTCTTAATATCGGGCCTGATGATATAAGAAAATATCCGGTGTATAAAGGTGCCGGCTGCAGCAGATGTCGTAACCTCGGTTACAAGGGTCGAATAGGCATTTTTGAGATGCTTGAAATGCACAGTGAATTAAGAGAACTTGCGTTTGCCAAGTCTTCGGCGTCGGAGCTTCGCAAGGCTGCCAAGGCCGCCGGAATGAAGAGTCTCCTTGAGGACGGTAAAGACAAGATATTCAAGGGCATAACCACGCCTGAAGAAGTGGCCCAGCACTCTCAGGCGGAAGGTCTTGTGCTCGAATAGCATAATTTTAACAGGATTTGGATATGGCAACGGTACATATAGACAGGCTTCTTGAGGCATGTATAAAGATGAACGCTTCCGATTTGCATCTTACGGTCGGCAGGCCGCCGGTATTGAGGATTCACGGCAGATTAAGGCCGCTTGAGACCAAGGTGCTTGAGCCGGAAGATACAGTTGCACTTATGAAGAGTGTCACGCCGGACAAAAAACAACAGGAACTGCAGGAAAAAGGCGGCACAGACTTCGGGTTTGCATTTGGAGATATGGCTCGGTTCAGAACGGCTATTTTCAAACAGAAAGGCAATATTACAGTCGTTTTAAGGCTTATACCTTATAAGCTGATGAGCTTTGAGGAGATTGGCCTGCCGAAGATTTGTTCGGCCCTTTGTCGTAGACCGAGGGGGCTTTTCCTTGTAACCGGCCCAACCGGCTGCGGCAAAACAACAACGCTTGCAAGTATGATTAACTATATAAATGAAACTCTCGACCGGCACATAGTTACAGTTGAGGAACCGATTGAGTATTATCATCAGCATAAAAAATCGATTATAAATCAGCGTGAAGTCGGGGTAGATACGCCGACTTTTGCCGAGGCCCTGAAAAGAGTTCTGCGGCAGGACCCGGATGTGATTCTTGTCGGCGAGCTTCGCGACCTTGAGACGATGGAAAATGCCATACGTGCTGCCGAGACCGGACACCTTGTGTTCAGTACGGTTCACACTACCGGCTGTCAGGGTACGATTAACCGAATAATTGACGCCTTCCCTGTTGCCCAGCAGGAGCAGATACGGGTTCAGATGAGTACCAATCTTCTTGCGGTTCTCAGTCAGACACTGTGTCCATTAAAAGACGGCAAAGGCAGGGTGGCAGCTTATGAATTTATGGTTGTAACATCTGCGATTGCCAACCTTATCCGGGAGAACAAAACCTACAGGATTGAATCGAGTATCCAGACAGGCAAAAGACTCGGAATGCAGCTGCTGGATGACCATCTGTGGGAGCTTTACGACAAGGATAAAATAAGTCTCGAAGAGATGCTTGACAAGGCCAGACAGCCAAGTGCCATGCTCGAAAAGGCGGAAAAGAAGCACGGTTCCCGAACTGAAGAAATTAGAAAAGAGCTTGACAATTTAGGGCCGATTCTCGGGGCTACTGAGTGATTTTTTTCAAAAAGTCAAGCCTGTAATACGATAACCAGACAAGATAATGCCGAATTATTTAGTTGTTTTCTGTGTCTGTCTGAACCTTCTGAACTTGTGGGGTTTATGTTACAAGGAAGTATATCTGTCAGGCTGTTTTGCCGATTTTAAACACAAGACAGATGGTATAATACTCTACGTATAAAGTACTTTATTTTGCAAAAACCACATGTCATATATATAATTTTCTTGCCTTTATGGTCTTATGAACGTATATTTAGTAGCGGAAGCTGAAATAAGAATTTTATGGGCTATTTTTGAGTTCGGAGGTCTGTTATGGCTAAAGACATTCCGATAGAACAGTTACGGGGCCGAACATTGGGTCGAATCCTTGTCAAGATGGGGATTTTAACAAGGGAGAAAATCCATGAGTGTCTTTCTATCCAGAAGAAAAAAGGTGGAGGTATCGGACTTGGTCAGGTGATTCTTGAGCTCGGTCTGATAGATGAAAAACAGCTTCGCAGGGCGTTGGCGGCTCAGCGCGGGATGGAATATGTGGACCTTGCTGGTATAGAACTGAGCCACGAGATTATCTCACAGATTCCCGCCCAGATGGCCAATGCCTACCATGTTGTACCTCTGGAGTACGACAAATCCAGCAACAGCATGGTAGTGGCAATTGACAGCCCTGATAATTTCAAGGCGACCGATGATTTAAGTACGCTGATGGGTTTTAAGGTCAAAGCAAAGGTTACTTCTCCAGCCGACCTTGATGAAGTTCTCAAGAAGTACTATTCAAAGGAAGAGGAGAGCATCAATGACCTTATAGGCGAATTGGAACAGGATGATCTTCTGGCGGAGTTTCAGGGCAGAGACCAGAGTATAGATCTCGATGAACTTAAGGAGTTAGCCGAGTCCAACCCTGTGAAAAAGCTTCTTAACCTTGTTCTGCTTCAGGCTATCAAGGACAAGGCCTCGGATATACATTTTGAGCCTTTTGAGGAAGAATTCAAGATGCGATATCGTATTGACGGCGTGCTTTATGAGATGGTTCCGCCTCCCAAGTATATTGCTGTGGCTTTAAGTTCCCGAATAAAGGTTATGGCTAATCTCGATATAGCAGAAAGGCGGATGCCGCAAGACGGCAGAATCCCGCTGACGGTTCAGGGCAATCCTGTTGACCTTCGTGTCAGCGTTCTGCCGACCATGTTTGGCGAAAGCGTAGTCCTTCGTGTCCTTGACAGGTCACAGCTCGATTTGAAGCTCGAAAATCTTGGACCGGATTCGAATGATTTAATGATAATCCGTCAACTGATAAAAAAGCCCAACGGAATTATTATTGTAACAGGTCCGACCGGCAGCGGCAAGACGACGACGCTTTATTCGGCGCTTAAGGAGCTCAATACAATTGACAGCAAGCTGATTACCACCGAAGACCCTGTCGAGTACGACATTGACGGCATTATTCAGGTGCAGATGAAGCCCGATATAGGGCTAACGTTTGCAAGATGTCTGAGGCATATTTTGCGTCAGGACCCGGATATTATTCTTGTCGGTGAGATTCGTGACCTTGAAACAGCCGAGATTTCAGCACAGGCCTCGCTTACAGGACACATTGTCTTTACGACCCTTCACACCAATGACGCCCCAAGTGCGATAGCAAGACTTCTGGACCTTGGCCTGGAGCCGTTTTTGATTACTGCGACTCTCGAAGGCATCGTTGCTCAGAGACTCGTTCGCAAGATTTGCAGGAACTGCAAAGAGCCTTATGAGCCGACGGAAGAGCAGCTTTTAGAACTTGACCTGACGCCTGATGCTGTGCGGGGCAAGTCATTTTATTACGGCCGCGGCTGTGACCAGTGCAACAATACCGGCTACAGGGGCAGAATGGGGATATTTGAGATAATGATCTTTGACGATGAGCTGCGAGAGCTGGTGATGAATCATGCTTCTACAAATGTCCTGCGCAACGCTGCCAGAAAGAACGGGATGAGGATGCTTCGTGAGAAAGGTCTTAATGCTATATATAACGGTCTGACGACCATTGAAGAGGTTGTCAAGGAAACGATTATGGAGGAACAATGATGATTTCAAATTTCATTTCAAATTAGACGGAGGATTCGATATGCCGATTTTTCAATATGAAGCATTGGATTCGAAGGGCCAGGAGGTAAAGGGTCAGATAGAGGCTCTCAGCGGTGAAGAGGCGCTGAGCAAGATACGCAATATGGGTTATTTTCCTACCAAGCCTCCCAAACCGAAAGGCGGGATTCGTGAAAAGAAGGCTGCAGCCAAGCCCAAGACGCGTCGAGGGACAGGCGGCAGGGTAAAAATAAAGCAGCTTACGCAGTTTGCACGGCAGCTTTCGACCCTTCAGGATGCTGGTTTGCCGATTCTTCGTTCGCTGCGTATTCTCGAAGAGCAGCAGAAGCCCGGCACGTTTAAACGTGTCATTGGTGCCGTGGCCGATGATATAGAAGGCGGAGCGACTCTGTCGGAGGCACTCGGCAAATTTCCGCATACCTTTAACAGACTGTTCGTCAACATGGTCGCGGCAGGCGAAGTCGGTGGTGTGCTTGATGTCATTCTGGCAAGACTTGCGGACTTTATGGAAAAGGCCCAGCGGCTCAAGGCCAAGGTTAAGGGTGCGATGGTTTACCCAGTCGTGGTTATGACCGCTGCATTTGGCATAGTGCTCGGTTTGATGATAGGAGTAATTCCGAAATTCAGTGAGGTTCTCAAGGAGATGGGCGGAGGCGATCTGCCCACCATTACTCGTGGCGTTCTGGCTGTCAGCCGTTGGATTGCATTTCGATACGGCTGGGCGGTGCTGCTTTCGGTACCGATAGCCGTTATTTTTCTGCTGCGGTTTGTAAGGCAGTTTCAGCTCGGCAGGATGATACTTGACACCGTTAATCTCAAGTTGCCGATTATCGGCAGGATTGTTTACAAGACTTCTGTCGGCCGCTGGACCAGAACTCTCGGCACGCTTATCGGTGCAGGTGTGCCAATACTCGAGGCGATAAACATCACTGCTGAAACCGCCGGCAATGAGGTTTATACGAGTACGCTTCGCAAGGTACACAACGCAATCCGGCAGGGCGATACGTTCGCAAATCCGCTCAAACAGTCCAAGACTACCGACAGCCTGGTGGTGAATATGATTGATGTCGGCGAGGAAACCGGCGATATGGACAAGATGCTTATAAAAGTTGCAAACAATTTTGATGAAGAAGTGGATGTGCTGGTTGGTTCTTTGATGTCGCTGCTTGAGCCGGTGATGATTCTTATGCTTGGCAGCATTGTCGGCACGATAGTGCTGTCAATCTTTTTGCCGATGATAAGAATTATTACGACGCTGATGTGAAAAAAGAGTACAGAATTCAGAATACAGTATTCAGAAGGAATAATGGCAATTATATGAAAGGTCATAAGATGGAAACGAAGAGAAAAAATAAAGGTTTTAACCCCACACCTGTTTGCATTGTGCCGGCAAATGAGAAATCGAGTAGTACTGCAAATTCGACTACTATCAGCTTACGACGGTGCCGGGCAAATAGACGTGAGGGTTTTACAATCGTTGAGCTTCTAACGGTTATGAGCATTATTGCAATTCTGATTGGTCTGCTTGTGCCTGCCCTGAATCTTGCCCGCAGAATGGCCAAGGACACTCGTCAGCGGGCGCAGTTTCACAGTATCGACGTTGCTCTTGAGATTTTCAACGGCGAGAACGACGGCTATCCCCGCTCGGATGTACTCGGCACTACCAAATATACCGTAGGCGCACAGCACCTCGCAGAAGCACTTGTCGGCAGAGACCTGCTCGGTTTTGACCCCTTGTCGAGCTGGGATGCTAAGAAAGATTATGATGAAAGGACAACAAGGCCGGTATACGGCTATGGCGGTGTCGCAGATAGAGATAAGAGTCTTGAGCGAAGAAGGGGCCCTTATCTGAGCTCTGAAAATGTCGAGGCGTATGAGATTGCTCAGTTGTATGGTACTGGCAACACAGGTGATGTTTATGACGGTAATGCTCCTGTTCTTACCGATGTCTATCGTGTCAAGCCAATTGCGCTCACAGGTAGAAACGTACAGGCTGGCACGCCCATTCTTTATTACAAGGCTGACATTTCATCGAAAAAATTTCCGGACCTGAGTGGTACAGATGTTACCGACCCCTGTTGTATATACAACTGTCTCGACAATGAGGAACTTATTGTTCTGGGGACGGTCAAGGATAAGAGCGTAAAGCATCATTACGACCTAACCTATGAAGACTCTGACCACAATAAGGGTAGAAGGATATTCTATAATACTATCACCAATCCGAAGATTACCAGCCAGCCCCGGCCGTATAATATGACCGGCTACATCCTTATTACAGCAGGTTTTGACGGCATATATGGCACAAGCGATGATATTACCAATTTCGGCGAATAAAAGAAAGTAGCCACGAAGACACCAAGGCACTAAGTCCTTGGGACTCCTAACGGAGAAAAAGAGATAATTGTTTTAGAACTTCGCGTTTTTGCTTGTCCGCCATAGCACGGATGTGCGACGGCGGATGTCTTGGTGGCTGAAAAATTTGAATATGGAGAAGGCGAAGGAGACGGACAATGAGAAGGTATTTGATATTGAGCTTATTTTTTTTCAATGCGACAGGTGTTTTTGCTGCCAGTTATATCGTCAACGGCAGTTTCGAACATGACGGTTTGATTGGCGATATTAAAACTGTTCCGCCTTATGGCTGGGATGTGAATATCTCCTTGCCTTCAAGGTTTGGTGGTAATGTTGGCAACTGGCACACGCACGGCAATTATTCCCTAAGGCTTTATACATCCAGTTACCAGAATTTCACAGCAGGTGAAAATGCCATAGTTTCTCAGCAGGTTGACCTGACCGATGCAAACCAGTTGATTTTCGATATTAATCTTTGTGGTTACCGTATGGGCAGTGTCCCGTGGGACGGCAATAAGGTTACTGCTTTTATCGGCATTGACTCCAATAATGTTTGGGAGTCCAACATATCCGATAACGGTGTTTATTATGATATAAATGTGCCGATAGGCGATTACAGCGGCATTCACACATTAAGTCTTGGTATACGAGTCGGTGTCAGTCAGTACATTAGTCCTTCTTATGGGGCGCTGTGGGATTTTGTCAAGTTCGATGCTTTTTGTGGCGGTTTTGGCCATTTTGACAGCGACCTGAACCGCGACTGTTACATCAACTTTGCCGATTTTGGTATTTTAGCGAATAGCTGGTTAAAAGATAATCTGCTGCCTCAGGACGATTATCTTGACCTTGAACGAGATGGGAAAGTGGATTTGTTTGATTTGGCGGTGCTGGTCGACGAATGGTTGTTGTGTAGCGACTGGCAGAACGGCGATTGTGTTGAAATACCGCTTGACCTTGCTGCTGATATCAATTTTGACGGGATAGTAAACTTTGTTGATTACAGTATTCTGATTAAAAACTGGGGCACACCTTCGGATAAGAAAGCCGATGTTGATGGCTCAAAGATTGTTGATTATAACGACCTTGCCATAATGAATGCCCAGTGGCTCCAGAAAAGCTGGCTGTATAACAAGTAAAAAGGAAAATAGCCGCGAAGACACCAAGGCACTAAGTCCTTGGGACTCCTAACGGAGAAAAAGAGATAATTATTTTAAAACTTTGTGTCGGAGCTTGTCCGACGAAGCCTTGGCGAAGGCGGATGTCTTAGTGGCTAAAGAAAAAAATTGAAAAGGGTGAAAAAATGAAGACCGAAAGAGAAAATAGCCACGAAGACACCAAGGCACTAAGGGAAAAAAGAGATAATTATTTTAAAACTTCGTGTCGGAGCTTGTCCGACGAAGCCTTGGCGAAGGCGGATGCCTTAGTGGCTAAAAAGGGGTTTACCCCGTTAGAGAAAACCGTCGATTCTAATCTGCGTTCATTACTGCCAAAAGAAGAAGGTAGTTTAAGACCGCCGCTATCGTTCCGAGGTTCTCTAACGGGGTTTACGATAGCGGAGCTTTTAACGACTATTGCGATAATTGCGATTCTGATTGGGATTTTGATGCCGGCACTAAGCGAGGTGAAAAAGCTTGCCAAGGAAACCAAACAGAAAGCACAAATCAGCAGTATCGAGATGGGCATAAATCTTTATAAAAACGATTCCGGCGATTATCCGCCGTCAAGAGGTACTCTTCCTGGTCCATATGAATATTGTGGTGCTCAAATGCTTGCTGAAGCGATGTTCGGTCAGGACCTTTTAGGTTTTCATCCTGATTCGCTCTTTGACCCTGACGACCCCAATCAATTCTACGTAAATCCTAACGACGACAATCTTCGCAAAAGAAAAGGCCCGTATCTTCAAAGAGAAAATATCGGTGTTTTCGAACCTAATGACATCTTTAACTCTTTTCAGAGTAACGGCCTGGAACCCTATAAATACATGATTTGTGATGTCTTTACTGTGGTAAACAGGACTATTGGTGGTAAAAAGTATAAGGTCGGAACGCCCGTTCTTTATTTCAGGGCGGATACTTCTCGCACAGATATCAACCCTGTTACCAACATTGACGAAAGAATTTATAATTTCTGGGAAAACGAGCTTCTTGTTGCGCAGGGCAGAGTTATTGATGGCAAACGTCATGAAGACTTTTTTACAGGGGGTGGGGGCAATAGCTCCTACGAACCTTTTTATACTTACATTACAGACCCTCTTGCTTCGACTACGACGGGTACAAATCCGAGACGAAGACCTGTTCGGCCGGATTCGTTCCTTCTGATTTCAGCCGGCAATGACGGCTTTTACGGCACGGCTGATGATATATGTAATTTTACGCCTAACGTTGAATGATGCGAGTAATTGTTTTTGACAATGAAAAGAAAAGCAAACAAATACGGCCTGACGCTTGTGGAGATTCTGGTCGCTGTTGTGATAATGGCGCTCCTGGTAGCGGGGCTGTATTCTGTCAGCCATTATCTTGAAACGCAAGCCAAAATAAAGCTTACCAAATCGACAATCGAGCTCCTCTGCAGCGCACTTGAGCGGTATCACGATTTCTACGGCAGATTTCCCGACCCAAATGCCGACATCGAGTATCCTGACAGCTGCAACGGCATAGAAAGACTGTACTACAAGCTTACTCTTGCGCCTGATGCGAGAAAGGTTCTTAATCAGATAAATTCCTCGCTGATAAAGAATGCTGATGCTGATATCGATGTATTTCCCAAGATTTATCCTGAGATTGTTGATGCCTGGAGCAGGAATTTCAAATATGAGTATAGTAAGACAAACAAGGACAATTTTCCTGTGATAACTTCAGCCGGGCCTGATGGGAAATTTAACGATGATGACGATATCAGCAGCCGTTAGTTTATAATTTTAATTGAATAACCTCGGTGTTCTCTCCGTAAGGAGTCCATAGGACTGTGAACTCTGTGGCTGAAAAAATGAAATCAGCGATTAAAAAAAAACGAAAACAAAAATTGGCTTTTTCGCTGGTCGAATTGCTTGTCGTGATGGGGATAATCGCTATTCTCATCGGCCTTGCCATCCCTGCGATAAACGCAATGCAAAAGTCCTACGACTCTACCGGCTCTGTAAGTATGATTAGCGCAGCTCTTTCGACTGCAAGAACTCTTGCAATCAGCCATCAGCAATACGCTGGCGTTAGATTTCAAAAGGAATATAACAAAAATGGGCCTCAGATTGATGTCGACCAGTATATGATTTTTATTATATATCAACCATCTGATAGTACTCATGATCTTACTACATGGTATCATTCAATAGAGGGTTATAAACCCATAAAATTGCCTGAGAATATCGGTGTAATTGATAAGATGAGAAGAACCAGTAATGGCACGTCCGAACAAGATGCAAGATGTGAGTACGCCAACGAGAGAGAGCTTATAGAAAATGACCTCGACGACTCTGGCGCAAATCTCGACTCTTATGGCAACAACATAAACATTACCGATGCTTCTGCTTTTTCGATTGTTTTTTCACCGGCAGGCAAGCTTGTTATTCACGATGTCAGAGTTCGAAACAAGGCAGGTGATTATCAACCGACAAACCAAAACGAATCAGGCTATGATGATGTATTTAATTCCGTTATAAATATTACGAATAACAATACCGGCCAGTTTGTTCAGGATGATTATGCTGAGTTGGGTCTTGGCGGTGAGAAAAGCAGGCGAGAGTTTTACATATACGACCGGGACAAATTTGAAAAGTTGACGACAAGTAGTCAGAGATGGATTTATCTGAATGAACTTAAGCCTATATACGTAAATCCCTATACCGGCGAGATTATTAAGTAGTATTTGGTAATTCGGATTTGTTTTCTTCGTGTCTTGGTGGCAAAAAAATTGAAACATAACGGTTTTTCTCTTACGGAAGTCCTGATGGCTGTCGGCATACTTTCGGTAGGAATGATGCTTATAGCGACAATGTTTCCTGTGGGGATTTACCTTACGACTGTAGCGACCGAAAGGACTATGGCTGCGATTGTCGCCAACGAGGCCTTTGCAAAAATACAGCTTTACGGCGTTGTTGACCCTAATCATGACCCTTGCTCCTGTTTTGATTATGAAGAGGGGCTTGTTAGCACAGGAAAAATCGACCCCAACGAATTTTCCTATCCCTCTGTTGACCCTGATATGGGTTTTCGCCAGTATTACTGGTCGGCGTTGTGCAAGAAATTGAGTGTAAATCCGTCAGATACGGAGTATTTAGTTACGGTCTTTGTAGCCAGAAAGACAAGTCCCAATCTTACATATTTGGACGGCGGAGATAGTGGAACAAGACCCAAGGCTGCCAAAATTGATGCGCATACCGGCTCGAAAACAAATGAGTTAGAAACTCTGTCTGGAAAAGAAAAGTATGTCAATCCGCCGACAACAATACTCGATAATGCTTCCGGCAGGTTATACCGTGTTGTGAGCAGGGAGGTTGCTGCAGTGGTAAAGCTTGACAGAGACTGGGATAAAGATACAGACCCGCCGCAATATATTTGGGTTGTTCCGCCGTCTGAAACCGGCGGGAAAAATGCGGATGTAGAAGTGTATCAAAGGATAATAAGATTCTAAAAGAAAATTAAAAATCAAAAATCAAAAATAAAAATGACAAATAAAAATTTAAAAATATCATCCGCCGAAGCTTTAGCGAAGGCGGATTCCGCAATTTTGATATTTTATTTTTAATATTTTATTTTCTTTATTGTGGTAACTGATAATTATGTGTGAGATAAAGACAAGAAGGGCATTTACAATAACCGAGCTTCTTGTAGCGGTTGGTTTGCTTGCGGTTGTGCTTGCGGCATCGGGGATGATTTTTCGTTATTCAATTGATGCCCAAAGGACCGCTTCGGCAACGGCAGAGATTATGCGCACCCTGCGGGCAATCACTGAGCAAATAAACGCCGATTTTGCAGGCATCCAGAAAAATGCCCCGATGGTAATAAGGTTTGAAAATGACTCGAACGAACTGCAGGCGGATTCCATTGTATTTTTCGCTGTCGGCGATTTCCAGACGACAAATACGTATCCTCCCACTGACGGAGAGCCGGTAAGAGGAAATGTTGCGCGGATTTATTACGGCCAGGCACGAGAGCCGAATAATGTTCTCGTCAGAAAGCAGATGATTTTAGCGCCGGCTGAATCAAATGATACAGATGAATATGAGCCTAACCGTCTTTCTCAGGAGGTAGGAGAATATCTTGGGGCCCATGATATTGCCAGCGACCGATGGCTTAAGAGGCCGGAAATAGACCCCAATGACGGCAATGATATTCCGATGTATTTTGCAAGGGGAGTTGATAATTTTTCGATAGAATTTGATGAAGGCATCGATGATGCGAATGATAACATAAAGTGGCGGGCGTTGTTGAGCGGAGAGAAATGGTATTTTGGTATTTATGTTTCTGGCATGGACCCTTATTTCAGGCCTTGGCCCAGTTTGATTAAGTTTACATTTATGCTTTACGACTCCAAGGGTATTTTAAAAAGCGGCAGAAGATTTGAATATATTGTTTATATAGGAAGATAGCCACAAAGGCACCGAGTGAATTTTGAATTTTTAATTCTTAATTTTGAATTGAGGAACCGCCTATGGCAGATGGCTTTTTTAATTTTAGTAATTTGTGTTTATTCGTGTTAATTCGTGGTTGATTTCTTTGTGTTTTGGTGACTTCATGGCTCCCTTTAAAGGAGGGCAGAGAAATGATAAAGAAGTTAATAAAACTATTTGAATCAGGCCAAATCGGCTCGGCTCTTATAATGACGGTGGTTCTGACGGTGCTGCTTTCAATAGTTGCCGTGATGTTTGTGCTTGTTGCCCGGATGGACAGTGCCGCTACGAGCAATATCGCAGACAACAAGATGGTCGATTCAGCGGCTAAATCCATTATCGAGATTATTAGCAAGGAACTCGTACTCGACACGCCCGGCGTGGCAAAAGAGTCTAATTTTCCCAAACTGAATTATCCGCAATATTATGATTATCAGGATTATCCTGATGTAAATGACGCCTGGCTTGCAAGTCTTGAGCCTCAAGACCCGAATAACACAGCCAGATACTATTGGCGGCAAATCAGTGATGTAACGGGGTATTTAAGGGATAAGAGCTTCTCATTACAGAATGTTAATGTAGAGCCGATAGGGCTAAGTACCACGGTGTATGTTCCGGATTATCCAAAAATCAAGGTGGATTCGGACGGCAGATTTCTGGATTACGATACTGAAAACATCGCTACGAATGGGGTATCAGCCGATGCAGATGGCGACGGGATAGCGGATTCTAAGTGGTTTGAACTTACGGATATGCGCACGTCCAAAGGCAGGGCGATTTATGCGGCCGTACGTGTGATTGATAATTGCGCTATGATTAATATCAATACCGCTCATTCATTTAATGCCGACAGTACCGAGGAAGGCAAAATTGATGGCTCAACGCAGATGCAGATAAACCTTGCTGGTCTGTTAAAGACCGGTGATAACATTGATAATTTGCATAATGCCCGCTGCGGCAGTGCTTCTCAAATCTGGGCCGATTATGAAAACAAGGTTATCTGGCAGTACGGCCTGCCGAACGGCGATTATCGTCCCTTTGATATATCCGATGAGCTTGAGCTGCGGTATCGTTACTGCATTGACGGCAGGATAAAGGCCAGGATTGAGAAGGATGCTAATAATACTATTCGTGGTAGAAACCCGGACTTTGGCAATCTCTATGACGCAAACCCCGATACTCTGACTGACTGGGAGAGCAGAATTACAGACCCCTGCGACCAATATGCCGACCGCAGACATTTGTTAACGACCTTAAGTCTTGACAGGATTATCGACCCTAACGGCGACAGGATGTTCAATATTAGAACCGACCCCTGTGCCCAGCTTCTCTATAACAGACTTCAGGGCTGCATTGACGCAAACTACTCGACCGTACCGGAAGACGACCTCCACGCATATATTGCGCAGTTTGCTGCCAATGTCGTTGACCGCGGTGATAACGATGCGTGTGTATCTGTTGTCAGAGACTATAAAAATAGGGAATTTTATGGTATGGCACGGCCGTATATCTATATATCTGAAATCGCGCGCAATTTCTGGGTCAATCCCGATGCAAACATAGGCGATGCAAATGTTTACCGCTCTTATACAATAGAACTGTTCAAGGAGTTTTATGCCGACGAAGTTTTTGAGCCGTGGCAGTTGATGATTTCCGGTATTGGAGGCGCTTCTCCATCTTTCAGAAATATACCAATTTATGCAAGTGATTTTAACGACCGCGGCGGCAGATTCTATGTGATAATTTTTCAGGATGATAGTAACAATGCGAACTTATCCGACAGGGTGAAATTCTGGGACAGCCCCGAAAACGGCGCAAAAGGTGTTGACCCCAATATCCCTTACCTTATCTGGGATAAATTCTTCTTAGGCTATAGTAGCGACGGGAATTCAATCTGGTCCATCCGTTATGATTTTTATATTGGGACAGACAAGAGCGATGTCGGCATAGCCGATGTCAACACAGGGATTTGTCCTGCGGGTGTAACGTGTGTGCCGAATTTGACTATTACAGCGTACCCCCCTGATTTGCAGCCAAGCACAACATATTACTGGCGTGTTGATGGCAGAAACGATGCAAATGGCCTTTATCGTAAAGGCCCTGTCTGGAATTTTACGACCTGGGATAAAGAGCCGAACTCGGTTAAAGAATATATCCAATATGATAAGTTTATTTTTGGCAGTGGTACCGCGATTCAGCTTTGGCGGCCAGTGGGCGCTTCTTACATTCTTGCCGACAGCGAAGCCAATCTGCCTGACTGGCTGATAAATTATACAGGTTCAAATGGCGTCAGGTCTTTTCAGCGCGATATTAGCTGGAGCAACCGCCTCAAACGCATCTGGGACATCAATGGCATAGCAGATTATAATACAGGTACGCTTGGCGGTTGGAATTGGTATTGGAGTGGACCTGCCAACCCCATTCAGCCGTGGTATTATGATTTCAGGAACGTAGGCGATGCAGCAATGCTCTTTATCAAGAGTACATATCTTGGAGGTAGTAATCCGAGCTATCAGATTCCTCCGGGTGTTACAACAACGGAAGAAAGTGTCCGCCTCGACATAAATGACCACACGATGCAGAATATCTTCAAATATATAACGGCCTTGGGGCCTTATGACCCTAATGAAATGCGGGTAAAGGGCAGAATAAACATCAACACAGCGCCGGCCTTTATAATAAGGCAGCTTCCGTGGGTTACCTGGGTCAACAGGACCAACGGGGATGATGTCAATGTTGCCGATGCAATAGTCGCATACAGAGACAAAACCCGAATGGGTTCGATAGATTATTCCGACAGATATAATGCAACCGGCATACAGACTGTGGACCCCGTCCCCAGAGTCAATATATCCGAATCGCCCGGCTTTGGTTCTGTCGGCGAACTGCTGAACGTTATCAACAAAAATCCCACTGGCAACGAAAAAAAACACAGCATACGTTATTGCGGTATTGATGGCCGGGACCAGCTTGGTTTTCCGGATTTGACTGTTGATTTGTATACCAGAACCGACTCTATGGTGGATGACCTTGAGGAAGAGGAGCTGATTTTTGCCAGGCTCAGCGACCTTGTAACGGTTCGCAGCGATATGTTTACCGCTTATATATTAGTGCGAATCGGCACAGACGGCCCGCAGAAAAGGTTTATAGTAATCCTCGATCGCAGCAGCGTAAGAACCGCTGGCGACAAGGTTTCCATAAGAGCCTTTCAGCTCGTGCCGGAAGCAAGATAGCCACCAAGACACGAAGGCACTAAGTTTTTTTATAGATCTATTTTGCCTTGGTGTCTTTGTGCCTTTGTGGCTTATTTAAGAATTAGCTGATGTACGACCGCGGCTATCAGCCATATAGCGAATGAAACTGCCACAGTCGGTAATATTGAAATTTGCCTTTTAAGGCATAAAAGAGCTGCGATAAAGAACAATACGGTAGGAATTATTCCCCAAAGGACGCCTCTGGTGTAATCCGTCATTAGCTTGAAGTTGCCGGGATTGTCAGACCACAGCCATAAAAGAACTATTACCGTTATTATTGGCGCAGTTGCTATCAGGCCTGCAAGGGCAGGGGCCTTTTTGCCAATTTGGGAGCAAAAAGCAATTACTGCGACGGTTATAAGAAGTTTTATAAAAAATTTCGCATCCATACGTTTTTCCTAATATGATGAACGCCGAACATCGAACATTCAACGTTAAACGTTCAATGTTGGAAGTTTTAATTTAATTTTGCCCTTAGTGTTTCAGCTCGCAGAATATCTCTCTGCTCGGCATTGAGGTTTTGACCTTTGTTTATCTGCAGGTGAGCCGGCTGGGTAAGCAGAAAAAGCTCGTTTATTGTGTTAATGGAGATTTCCTTCACCCTGCCCATATTGATGCCCATTCGCAGATTGCTCAAAAGGAACATTGCCTCGTGCGAGCTGATGAGTCTTGCACTTTTCAGTACGGCAAGGGCGCGGGAAATTTTATCGTCGAGAATATTCACATCTTTTACCAGCAATCTGTCGCGGGCAAGCCTTTCGTATTCGACGATTTTGGGGATTATCAGAGTCTGGAAATCTTCAACGGTTTTTTCTTCGCTGATGCCGAGAGTAACCTGATTTGAAATCTGGAAGAAGTCACCGACTGCTTCTGTGCCTTCGCCAAATAAGCCGCGAACTGCAAGGTTCATATCTTTTGCAGCCTCGAAGACTTTCTTGAGCTGGTCGGTCATCTTGAGACCCGGCAGATGAAGCATCACGGAGACCCTGATTCCGGTGCCGAGATTGGTAGGGCAGGCGGTTAAAAAACCAAGCTTTGGGCTGAAGGCATATTCGACCTTTTTGCCGATGGCGTCATCGATGTCGCTAATCCGCTGCCAGCATTTGTCTAAATTCAGACCGGCAGCCAAAACACCGAGCCTTAGATGGTCTTCCTCATTTATCTGAGCGGCAAAAAGCTCGCTTTTCGCAATTACAACACCTCGCGGCCCTTTGCCTGCCGCCAGATTTCTGCTGATAAGCTGGCGTTCAACAAGTAAATCCCGTTCAAGGCTGCTGCCGTGTTCAATGTCAATGAAAAAGATATCGCCAAGCTCGTCAAGAGAAAGAATAGTCTCCTTGAGGATTTGCAGAATCTGCTGCTTTTGCTCATTATTGCAGCGGGAAATGAACTTGTGCCCTGCCAGATTCCGCGCAAGCCTTATCCGTGACGATATCACAATATCGGATAGCGGCGATTCAGAGCTGAACCACTGTGAAATTCTCGAACTTAATTCGTTAAGTCTCATTGCTGTAGTGCCTTTAACTGGTCTCGCAGTTTTGCAGCAAGTTCATAATCTTCATCACGGACCGCCTGCTCAAGCTGCTTTTTGAGCTCTTCTATTTTATTTTCATTTTTTACCTGCGTCAGGTCTTTCGTATCGCTGCCCAGAGCGGTCTGCGGTGCGCCCTGGGGTATTTTGCCTTTATGCGTCAGATTGCCGTCGTGAGCTTTTTCGATAATAGGCAGCAGGCTCTTTTCGAAAACTTCATAATCCTCTGGGCAGCCGAGCAGAGCATTTTTGCGAAACATCTCCATCGTCATACCGCAAATCGGACAGCTTGTCCGGCTTTCAGCTTCGCTTTGCTCATCCGTCTGCTGATGTGCAGCAATCAGAGAACTTAAAAGTTCGTTGAGCGAAAGCTGACTTTTTATCGTTATGCCCTCCTTCTGTGCGCAGTTCTGGCACAGATGACTTTCGGTACGCTGGCCGTCAACAATCTCGGTCAAATGAACCGTAGCAGTCCTGGTTTTGCAAATCTGACACTGCATAAGTCTCTTTTTGTAAACGAATTACACTTAAATCTTATCACTACTCTTATAATAAATATCGGCAATAAAACAAAAGGACTAAACGGATAACTTTTCGCTATATCTTGCCTTACAGCCGGGCGTTTCTGTAACTTCTACGTATAACAGGTCGATTCGTTTAGGCAACTTATCTTTTGTACTGTTATAAATATGTTTGGCGATATTTTCAGCTGAAGTATTAATATTTTCAAAGCAGGGACAATCTTCCAGTTTAGTGCCGTCAAGCCAGCAGACGATTCCGTCCAGAATTTTTTTGAGCTTATTAAAATCAAAAAGCAGGCCGCTCTTTCCGAGAGATTGATTGCCAATAGCAGCCTCGACTATCCAATCGTGGATATGATGAGATTCCGTCATAGAAGCAAATTTGAGCTGATGACCTGCGCGAAAAGTTGTTGTTACAGATATCGTATACAAAATTTTCCGGTCCTATCCAATACTCTTTTCTGCAAGTCTCTTTTGAAGTTTTTCATACACTGGCTTCGGAATCAGGTTCGACACGTTGCCGCCGAGCGTTGCGATTTCTCTTATGAGCGTTGAACTTGTAAAGCCGTACTGCTCGCCGGTCATAACGAACACCGTCTCAATGCCGGCAACGGCACGATTGGTCATAGCAAGCTGAAATTCGTACTGGACATCTGTCAGATTTCGCAAGCCCCTCAAAATTGCCGTTGCGCCAATGCTGGCTGCATATTCGACCGTCAGGCAGTCATAGCTCTGAACGCTTACGCCTGCAATGCCTGCTACGAGCGGTTTTATCATTTCGACGCGCTCGGCGAGAGTAAACAGCGGCTCTTTTACAGGGCTGTTGCCTACTGCGACAATCAGCTCATCAAAAAGCTTTATGCCGCGGTTGATTACGTCCAGATGGCCGTTGGTTATCGGGTCAAATGAGCCGGGGAAGACCGCCCTGACAAATCTCTTTGCCATATTATGCCTTTCGATTAGGAATATACGCCAGATTATAGCAGAAATGAGTTTTGTCGTCAAATCCTTCAGCAGGTTCGGGACAGGTAACGTCAAAAGAAGGAAAAAACTGCGAAAGTAAAAACCAATCTGCCTGTTTACCCTGTTAGAGAACGAAGTTGTCTAACGGTTTGCGCTATAAGATGGCTTGAACCATCGTCAGCTTTATCCCGTTAGAAATTACAAAGCAAGGAAGATTTCTAACGGGATGTATGTGATAGAAAAGGAAGATTTCTAACGGGATTAAGCGGTAATGGCTGCCGATTTCAATCGGCGGCTTTCTCTAACGGGGTTTATTCTTTAAGTTTTTATATTCGAGAGACTCGAGATAGCTTTGAAGCTGGCTCGCGGCTTCATCCTGCTTATATTGTTTCATCAGCTCAATCTGTTTTTTCAGTACCTCAATCGCCTCATCGTATCGCTTCTGGTGTTCCAATGCTCTTACGAGATTATCGTAATAAGCCGGCTCGGCAGGATTCAGAGCAATCGCCTCCTTGAAAGCTTCGGCGGCCGCCTTGAAGTCTCCCATTGCGACAAGAGTATCACCGAGACGTCTCCAGCTTTCGTGGTGAGCAGGCCTTTCTGTTACCTCTTCTCGAAATCCCTCTGCAGCTTGGCGAAACTGCTCCATTGCCTGCTCTGATTTTCCCAGTCCTTTCAGAGCTGTCCCTAAACTGAAATGAATGCTCGCTACGCTGATTTTGCGTTCGGCTTTGTCGTTGTATTCGATAGCTTTATTGAAAGCTTCTACTGCCTTTTCCAGTTCGCCCATTGTGCCGTATATAATCCCAATCTCATTATACGATTGTACGGAAACCATAGGATGTGCCTTTATGGCTGAAAGATAATTTTCAATACTTTCTGCAAACTGTCCTTTTCCTTTAAGCTCCTCAGCCCGCTCAAAATATTTTTTGGCGGAAACCTCCTTTGCACTGCTGCGGACCACCGGGGCAAGCAGATTTTCTACGGGACAGTAATTATCGGTTAAAACGAGATGTCGGGATTTTTGCCTGAGCTTACTGATGTCCGAGTCGTCCAGATACCATAGTTTCAGTTCTCCCCCTTTGTATTGTGAAATAATATTTTTCAAGTCCAGTTTGTGTTTGGCAGCGACGACTACAAAGGTGTTCCGAAGTGAACGGGGGTCGTTGTCGGCAGTTATATAAACATAAGGAAATGTTTTTTCAAGCGTGTTCACAACCGACCCCAAAAATAAGCCGGAAACAAAAATATCCACCAGGTTTATCATATATACACCGTCATCGCTGAGAATTGCAGAGAGCTTTTCATTGAATTCCTTTGTAACAAGCTGAAATGGCACTGAATAATCATTGAAGGCGTCTCCATAGATAAAATCGTATTGCGGTATTTTTTGGCCGTTGTGTTTCTGCTCAAGTAATTTGTCAACGTAGTTGCGGGCATCAATATTGATGGTATTTATTGTGGTATTCTTCTCCAGACCGAAAGCCTGCATCGCGGCTTTGGTTACATCTGGGTCGATTTCGACGACGTCTATTCTGCTGCCCGGCCAGACCTTTTCAACATATCTGGGGAAAACATATCCGCCGCCGCCAATGGCCATCACACAAAGCTTTTCTTTATTCCTGCTCAGTCCCTCGGTTACAGCAGCATAAATTTTTGTATAAGAATATTGCAGGTCAAGTACGTCGTTCATCAAAATTTCACTGTGTACCAGTTTGTCCTGATAAAAAGAACGTTTGTACGGGTTATCGGGTGCCTGTCTGACAGTGATATAGTAATACCGGCTTTCATCTTCATAAAGAAATCTCGGGTCTGGTTGCTCTCTTAGTGCGATAGATGAACCGGTGTTTTTGGCCCATTCGGCAGGTATCATTGCCATAGTCATCAGAGCGACGAAGATTGCCGCCCATATATATAACGGCCAGAATCTGAGCCAGTACAGGATGCTCATCAGCAGTAAGACGGCTCCGATTGTCCAGATGACAGTTTGCGTTCCCATTGCGGCTA
>CAZBLD010000008.1:0-119139 GCA_964492875.1 uncultured Planctomycetaceae bacterium | reverse complement strand
CTGTTCCGCATGGGTCAATCGTGCCGTTGGGGCCTGCTGAGGCCGTAATGGTATATTGATTTATTGCGAAATTGGCCTGGATGGTGTAATTGCCGTTCATCGTGATTGTGGTGACGGGGGCATTCACGTCGCTAATTGTGCCTGTATCTCCGGTCCAGTTGACAAAATGATAGCCGACATAGGGCACGGCATTAATGTCAACAACAGTGCCGTTGGGGTAATTGAAGTCTCCTATGCCGGGCTGTGTTACGGTGCCGCCTGCTGAAGATGAAACCGTCAGGGTTCTTGTCGGTGTCGGACCTGAAACTGTTTCTGAAGGAGCAAATGCCGCTAAGGAATGAGATATAGCAGCGGCAGTGCTGCTAAAAGTCCAGCTCAAAGGCGTTGAGCCGGCGGTAGCTACGGCTTTGGTAGCGCCAGCCCCTGTATGAGCGCCGCTGTTCCTATCCCATCGTTCTGTGGATGTAGAAGTAGTAAATGAGCCGCTAGTGGCGTGCCCAACAACGTCGGTAACCCAGTCGCCATTGGTCCGCGTGGTAATATTAGTGGTAATTGCAGCCGCCGATGATAACGAATGGGTATTGGCATCTTCTGCGGGTTGCTGCCTTACGTTTCTAAGTGAAATAGCTGCGCCGGCGCGGGAAGTAACGCTGGCGAAGTAAGTGATTGTAATCGTGCCGGTTCCGACCGGAGGATTTGGCAGATACCATAAGTCTGTGTCAATGTTACCCTGTCTTTTGCTGGAACTTTTTACCGCCATAAGATTAGCTGTGCCATAAGTAACAGTTCTTATTGTTGCATCAGTCCAGCCGGTATCTTCGGTAGCAGAGGCAACTATCAGCATACGATTATTACCGTCGGCAACCGTGTGCGACCAGCTCAAGGTAGTGCTGGCAGTACCGGAAGAGGCGGAAGTATTAGCATCGAATGTGATAGTCTCAGGAGTTGTAGTAGTAGCAGTATAATTTTGATTTATCTGATTTGATGTTACGTTGCTGTAAGTTTTTGAAGCTGGTGTGAATGCGTAGCCGATTTTATCGGGTTTGACTGTACCATCCCAGCCTGAAACAACCTGTGCGCTATATACTCCGCTACCATTGGTAGTGGGATTTCCCGGCAGACCGTTCATTTTTACGCCCGCCAGTGGTGAACCGCCGGATGTTATAGTGCCGGAAATAGTATAATTAGGGTCAACCAAAATCAGTCCAAAGTTCGAAGCGGTCTGGAAACAATTTGTGCTCCAGGCATAGTCAGAACTATTGCCAAAAGTTGGCCCTTGACGGACACCGCCGTCGTTATCGCCATCGCTGGCCAAGAGCAAGTCAACGATATTCTGGTATTTTGTGAAAGAACCGCTGCCTAAATATTCGCTGACAGCATAATGTCCCCAGGCATACCATCCATCGTGTCCATATTCATAGTCATCGTTTGCACCGTCGTCTGCATTCAAAGGCATATTTGCATCCGCATTTGCTGCCCAGGCAGCTCCACCGGAATTAGCTTTATAGTATGAGTTCAAAACTCCCCAGACGCCGATTCCACCAGAAACTGCCCAGCCTTCCGCCCTAAAATTGGCGGCACTAGAGTTTAGCCAAGTCCGCACATTGCCTCCAAGGACAACAGCCCTATTTTTGTATGTAGTGCTGTTGACATCCACACCGTATTGATATAAAGCGCCTGCGGCGAGTCCGAGACACAAGGCATCTGTAGCATTACTTGTGCCGGGAGTGTTATTGACCAAGTGTTCCGCGCATTGTTCGCCATACCAGGAATGGTCGACGTATTCAGGTCTGCCGCCATAGACCTGTCTGTATTTTATCTCTGCCAACAAACCCCAGCCGATATTGTAGGTATTGTAATAATTGGTGGCTGTAGTGTTTTCATGCCAGGATGGGTATTTATGGCAATATATCCAAGCATTATTTATGTTTGTCAGATAAGTGGTATAATCTCCAGTTAATTCGGCATAACGAGACCATATCCATATAGCTTCGGCAGTGTTGTCCGTTTGGACGACGGTCGTGTAGTCTTCACCTTCCCATATTCCGCCGAGATTTGCCCCACTGGTTACCTGCTGGGTTGCCAGCCAGCCTGCCATTTGAATAAATTCAACCTTGTAGTCATAGGCATTTGCAGGTGCGGCCCCGACGGAAATTATCAGAGCGCACAAAGTCAGCAGCCCAACCATTGTTTTTACTTTTGCCGTTGTTAATAACCGTTTCATTCCTACTCTCCTAAATTTTAAGATTAAAGATTAAAGCAAAAATTTTCTTCACCTTGTGTACACAATATACATACTCTCATTACACATCCTTGTTTGGGATATTAGAAAGGAATGAGCAGGAAGAAATTCCCCTCTGTTTCTGATGAGCTTCATCAGAAACACAACAGGTCAATCCTTCCACCTTATGTCTTCATCGCCTCTCTATCGCTCCTTCAATTCTTCTTTCTCCCTATGCTGCACTCGCAAGCATAGTTGATTTTATTTGTCAATAATTATACCCGTTCCTTCCGTAAGTGTCAATAGCTAAGCTAAAAAAATTACGGGTTATTAAAGACATTTTATCGCGCAATTTTTAACATTAGTAAATTCAAGTTAGTTATCGGTCTTTCTGGTAGAAGTCAGCCTCGCGGTCAGAAAGCTTTTTTTCCTCAATCATAGTGCGAATCTGGTGTATATCGACATCCCGCGATTGACCAGCTGAAGAGGTAAAAGCGGCTGAATACTCGGCTGGCGAAGGAATGGCATCAAAGAATTTGTCTATGTAGATAGCCGACACAAGAACTCCGATTATCAATACCGAAAATAAAAGATATCGCGCCAGTCCGATAAGCGGGTATCCTGCCGCAGGCTCTGGCTGGGAGACCTTGAGCTGGTAGCGGCATCTGTCACAGTGGATGCAGTCCATATTGTCCTTTGGGGCCAGGCCGAACTCGCATCGAGCAAAGTTTTTTTCAGGAACCAGCCGTTTAAGAACAACCAGATTATTAAACAAGGACAGAAAGGCTCCGACAGGACAAAGATACCTGCACCAGAACCGCCTGTAGAAAACAGAACCGATGCCGGCAAATATCATTATTACAAAAGCCACAGATTTTAGAGAGACATTCCAGATATGAAAATTAAAAGCCGCAATCAGCGGGTCCGGCACGAGAGTCTGTTTGCTGCGGGAAAGGAAAAATGCCATTATCATAATGAAAAGTATCACATACTTTACGAGCCTTGCTTTTCGCATCTTTTCATAAGGAACAGTTTTTTTTAATCTGTCCGGCACGATGTAGCTGAGTAATTCCTGTGCCGCACCGAATGGGCAAAGATAGCCGCAATAAATATTGCCGAAAAACAAAACAAGCAGCGGGACACCGGCTACAAGCAAGAATGTACCTGACAATCCCCAGGCGGGCATCTGCCCTGACAGCAGCGTGATAACCTGCTCGCTGGAATATTGTGCATTAAGAAAAAAAGCACCGACGACAAGGTTGAATACAAGAACGGCTAATCTGCTCCAGAAGCTGCCTTTGTATATGGCCAGAAGAGAAAAAACGGCCGCAATCAAAAGATAAAGCCCGCTGCGGTCAGGCAAAAAATTCTTCTTTGCAGCAGAGACAGATACAGTTTGACCGAGCACTTCAGATGCGAACCTTTTGCCGGCCAGTTCAATCGCTGAGGCGATAGCCTGGGAGCTGACCGTTGCGCCTGTAACGGAATCGACATCGCCAAACGGACGAGGCTGGAAAAGCTGATGTCCTTTTAGTTTCTGACGCCAGTCGGTGAGCATCTGCAGGTAAGAAGGGGTCTCGTTGGAGCGAATTATGTGAAAGTTTATCAATTTGCCTGTAGAGTCAATATAAACAGCAAGATTGATTTTGCCGCCAAAGCCGCGAATCCGAGGCGCCAAATCTTCGGTGCTGAAGATATAGCCGGACAGTTTTTCTTTTGTTTCGTAAACCTTAAAATAACTGATTTTTCCTGCTGAACCCGGCAGAGCAGACTGGGCAGGCTCAATGTGCAATTGTTCTGCGAGCATTTGGGCTGTATGCAGCGGCAAAGAAGGGCTGAAACGTGCTGATTCAAATGTGAGCAGGTTTGAACAGATAATTACGGAGGCAGCTATGCCGAACAGGGTGTATCCGACCCTGTGGAACCGGCGGGCAGGTGCAGCAGATAAAAATGCTTTTTTTGTTTTGAGCGCTTTAAATAAAGCTGCCGGGATATTGGCCAGAATAAGCGCAAGAAATACCAGTATCGCTCCTTTCGTTCCGAGCATCGGCACAAGAGCAAGACCGGTTGCCAGACTACCTATTGATGCACCTATGTGGTCTGCCGTTTCAAGCTTTGCGCCGGCAAAACCTGTCTCAAAGCCGCTCTCGGCAAGCTGTCCTGCGGCGATGGGAAAATATGTGCCGCTGCACAGGCCGCACAGAAAAAATACTGTCGCAAAACTCCAATGTGTCCGGAAGTCGACGGGTAAATGAGAGACCGTAATAAGCAGTATTGCGTGAACCAGAATTGCCATAAACAGCTTTTGGTGCAAACGGCCCGGCAGGTATCGGAGTAGTGAGGCACCGGCAGTGAGGCCAATCATAAACAAAGAGGAAATAACGCCGATATGCAGGTACAAAGAGCCGAATATTGTCTGATACAGATACATCAGCACAATTACCGTGCCGATGCCAAGCCAGCCGGCTGAGAAGACCAGAAAACTGCTGTCAAAACTCGAAGCGTAATTTTGATTTTGCGTACGGGCAATATAAAAAAGCCGCAGAATGACAAAAACAAAAACGGGAATCAGAAATACACGAATGCCTGCCAGCGTGAGAAGTTTTACAATCCTTGTAATCGGCGCTCCTGATTGTTTTGAAGCAAGCAGGAGACTATACAGGCTGGCCAAAGGCCTTGGGTCTGTGTTTATAAGCAGAACCTGCGGCAAATCCGAGCTGTCGTAACCTTCCATCGCGGCGGCAGCACGGTCAGGCAGATAAACGGAAAGCAACGCTGACGGTGTAAATACGGCCTCAGCGTTTTTTATCTTTGCGAAACGAGCCTGCAAGACACTGGGAGTATTTGTAATATTTTCAGAATCGGATGCGATAAACCAGGTATCATCGCCGGGCGTCAGGACAAGGTGCGAAAAAATCTTTTCGAGCGTGCGTTTTGTCGAAGCACCCAAATCAAGCAGCTCCGTACCCATAATATTTTCGCCGCCGGTAACTCGAACAGCTATAATACCATCTGCTGACATAGAATTTTTAAGCTGCTGATAAAATTCGATGGTGAAGTAACGATTCAATACCGAACTGGTTGCCGTGGGTAAACTGACTATCACAATATCGTAGAACTTTTTCAGTCCACCCAGTTGGCTGCGAATGTCGCCGGCAGGGCACGATAGGCGGGAATCGCTGATTTTGAACTGAGCCGGCAGGAAACTGTCGGCCTTCTGTGCATACTGGTTGTCGGAGTGCGTCCAGGTTACCTGTTCAATCTGGGGCAATAAGAGAAATTCATAACAAAGGCCGAGTCCCGAACCGACGACTAATATTTTTTTAGCATCCGGTTTTTGAGACAGGACAGTTGCTGCAATTCGACCATTACCGGCCTTGTCAGGCAGAGCCTCACAGGTGCTGCCTTGGCTGACAACGACCCACTGACCGCGATATGTTCCATAGAGATATTCAGCCTGAGCAGTTTGAAACGAGCCAGTCAATGCTTCAGCCGGCAGCAACTTGGTCCATTTTACAATCTGAATATGGCGATTAAGATGCTTATCAACACCAGCAGACAGACACAGTAGAATAAAAACAGCGATTAAAGAAGAAAAAACAAGTTTTGTCTTTGACTTCGTGCGGACGACAATAGATACAGCAAGAGAAATAATAAATGCCAGCAGAAAGAAAATAGTTATGGAATTTATCCCGAAGCCGAGCAGAACAGTTGTCCCGATGCCGCCGAGGAAGCTGCCTGCTGCTTCGAGGATGTAGACGTTCGAAACAGGGAGAAGGCTGTCCCGTTCAATCCATCGACAGGCAAGCGGGAAGAATATGCCGGTGATGATACTAACAGGAGCATTGGTAAGTAATGATAGGAAAACCATCGTACGAATGGACAGCAATGCGTAGGAGCTGACACCTGCGATTTGTCTGGCCTGAATGATTAAAATCAGCTCGAGCACAAAAGCAGGAATATAAGCAAGAAATAAAAGGTCAATGTTTTCAAGCAGTCGGTCGGTGATTTTAGAAGGGCGGTATGCAATCACCGCACCTGCGCCAATCCAGAAGAGCCACGATGCAAAAAACAGGCCGACACTTATATCATTGCCTTCGAACGCCGTTAAAAATTCGCGAAAAAGCAAGGCCTGTGCGGCGATGGTGAAAAGGCCATAACAAAATATCAGAAAATAACGGGCAAATTTCATTTTTCAGCTTCGCCGAAAACCTCAGCCTGGAATGTGAGAAAACTGGCGCCCTGTTTCCAGCCGTCAGCGGGAAGGCCGGCTTTTAAAGACAGATGCTTGAGCATTTCATCGCGGCTCCAGTTCTGTTCTGGTGCGACCTGCGGTAGAAAAACAGCACGATAACCACTCTTCTCCAGAACAACGCCATCAATTCCAATTCTGATGTCGTTGGCTGAAGCTACAGGCTTCGGCACAGTCAAGGCGGATATTTCAATCGTGATGTCTTCTAACTCGTCTTTGCTGACCGGATAAAATCGGGGGTCATTAACGGCGGCGTTTACAGCGTTGGAAATTACGGATTTATATAAGGGCTGCCGCGGAAATATATCGCCGATACAGCCTCTTAACTGATGGTTCTTGTTAAGTGTAACAAATGCAGCACGTGGCTCTTTCAGTTGATTACTAAAAGTGTCATCAGATATATCCAGCATCTGTTGATTATCCAGAAAATATACGATTGATTTTCTCGCCAGAGTTAAAAGCTGTTTTTTTTCTTCTTCGGTTAATCCCGAGACGCTGCTTCCCTGTTTGACAGGTGAAGATTTCGACCACTGACCGGAAAAGGAAACTGCCAAGTAACTTACAGAATTGGTAAAGTCGCCTGTTAATTGACCTGAGGTGGCGTATTTTATTAACTGAACCTGTGATGATTTATCGAGCATCGAAAGCAGTATTGCAATCGGGACATTGCCGCATATCGTCGCGCCTGTTTTGTTTATATATTCCATAAAACCATTGCTGTTGAGTTGCTCGATATATTTGTATGCGCCCATATCGAGATTTTTTATTTCTTCCGGCACATTTTCTGTAAAAGGCATATAGCCGTAGTTAGGGCCGTAATGGACAAAATCAGAGCTGGCGATAACCAGTGTATCGGAGTCTATAAGACTATTAAGAATCGAAGCGGCTTTGGATATCGTTTGCATTGAGCAGTGACCTGCAACGATAAGCACAAGTTTAAAATCCTTCTGCATAAACTGCAGCAGGGGGACCTGTATCTGGGTGCTGTGCTCAGATTGATTTGCCTGCGGAATTGCCTGAAACTGCGGATAGGCAAGGAGCTTGTTGATAAATTCAGTGTCAATTGCAACATCACCCAATGGCGTCTGATAGTCTGTTTGCCGTGGGACACTTAGCACATTTTCCATCGGCATATAGTGTGAAGGGCCTATGACTACAATTCGCTTGTACTGCCTGCCGAGGCTCTGGATTCCCATAGCAGCGGTTCGGCCGGAATATTGATAGCCTGCGTGAGGCAAAATCAACGCAATAATATTATCGGTAGGTTTAACCTCAGCTTTTTGAAAAAGCTGACCGACTTCTTTTCTAAGCGCATTTGTATCTGCCGAATACCATCGGCCTGCCAGTGTTGAACTGAACACAACTTTGGGTTGTGCAGAAGCCTGTTTTTTTTCGGGCTCTGGCGTTTTTTTTGCTGTCGTTGACAGCTTGTCGCATCCGGTCAGAACGGTCAGGAGAAAACCTATTGCAATAAGAGTAAAAATATTGCGCAACAGTATCTTGGGTTTTTTCTGCATTTTAGCCACTCCATTTACCTTGTGTGTTAATGTTTGACAATTGTTTTACACTGCCTGGATATTTTTTTTGCCGAACGGCACGGATAAACTTTCGAGGTGAGACCTTGTCGGCAATAAAATATGCGCCGACGGCTATTGCCGAGGATGTTTTCAAAACGAACTGGATAAATTCTCTTCGCGTCATTTCCAGACTCCATAAATTTTTTGGCCGCAATCCGGACAGGAACCTTCTTTGAGCCGGTTTTGTAAAGTAGTAAAGCCGCTGCGTTCAATCAGCAGTTTTTTGCAGGCGGGGCAGTAAGTATTTTGCCCTTCCTCGCTGGCGATGTTACCGATATAGACGTATTGCATTCCCTCGGCCATCGCTATCTGGCGAGCCATATCAAGTGTTTGGGCTGAAGTCGGAGGCAGGTATCGCATTTTGTACTGTGGGTAGAACTGCGAAAAGTGCAGGGGTATATCGCTGCCAAGATTTGCCTTTACCCACTGAACAAGTGCACGAACCTGTTCGGGCTTATCATTGAGAGTGGGGATGACCAGGTTTATAACTTCAAGATGAACGCCATTCGCCTTGGTCAGAACTAAACAGTCCAGAACAGGTTTTAAGGTTGCTGAGCAATTCTCTCTGTAAAAATCTTCGGACATTGCTTTCAGGTCTATTCTGGCCGCATCCACATATTGGAGGAGTTTCTTCCAGGGCTGCTGGTTTATATATCCGGCGGTAACGAGGGTATTGCGGATACCAGCGGCCCTTGCCAGCTTTGAAGTGTCTAATGTGTATTCATAATAGATGACCGGCTCTGTGTAAGTATAGGCTAAAGATAGACACTGATTGGCTCTGGCAAGTTCAACAAGTTTTTCCGGTGGGCAGAAGAAAGCTTCACTGTCTTCAGGGTTTGCCTGTGAAATTTCCCAGTTCTGGCAATTTTTACAATGAAGATTACAGCCGACGGTTGCCAGCGATAGAGTTTTGGTGCCGGGCAAAAAATGAAAAAACGGCTTCTTCTCGACCGGGTCAACGTGAATCGTACAGGGATAAGAATACACGACCGTTCGCAGGACGCCGTCAACGTTTATTCTTACCCGGCACTCGCCGCTCTGGCCCGGCTTAATGAAACACTGTTTCGGACATAATTGGCATTGAACTTTCAATTAAGTTTCACCTCCCGCCGACTGGTTAGGAAAAGTGTATCATTTAAAACTTGGAAAGTCAATTTTTTATAATTTTAATCCTTTATTGGTTGTTGTTTTCTGATAAAATTCGTAGCAAAATTTTAAAATGGCATTTTTAATGGAAGAAAAAATGGAACATAAAAAGTCAAATTGTCCGAGCAAAGCAAAATATCTGTCAGGAAAGAGAATCCTTCCAAAGCCGATTGGCAAAGACACGAATATCGAAAGACTGATAGACAGTATGGATGCCTACAACGGCGGAAGATTGAGAGCCGCTTGTCATCTGCTCAGGGATAGATATTCTCAGGAGGATGTTACAATAGGATTGAGTCTTGCAGGGGCGCTGACGCCGGCAGGATTGGGGCCTTCGACGATAATTCCACTGATGAATCACGGTTTTGTCGATTGGCTCACCGCAACCGGCGCAAATATGTATCACGATTTGCATTTCGCGTTTAATCTGCCGATGTTCAGGGGCAGCCATAATGTTGATGATGCCGACCTGAGGGCAAAGGGCATAACAAGAATCTACGATATCCTGTTCGACTATGAAGATGTCCTGATGGAGACCGACAGGAGATTAAGGGAAATCCTTGTCAGGCCTGAATTCCAGAAGGAAATGGGAACACGCGAATTTTATCATCATCTCGGCAAAGTCGTCAACGAACTCGAACAAAAAAATAATCTTGGGCAAGTAAGCATCCTCGCAGCAGCGTATCGTAATGGCATACCAGTATTTACATCATCGCCTGGAGATTCAACTATCGGTATGAACGTGGCAGGCATCGAACTTCTGGCGGAAGCGACAGGTTTGCAGGATAAATTCAAACTGAAAATAAACCCCAGTATAGATGTCGATGATTCAACAGCTATCGTGCTGAATGCAAAGAGATACGAAAAGGGTAAAACCGCGGTGATTTTGATTGGCGGTGGAAGTCCAAAGAATTTTATGCTCCAGACCGAGCCGCAGATACAGGAAGTGCTGATGATACCGGAAATGGGTCAGGATTATGATATAAATATAACTGATGCAAGACCTGATACGGGCGGACTTTCCGGCGCGCCGCCGAGCGAGGCGGCAAGCTGGGGCAAAATCGACCCGACAAAACTCGATGAAACTGTAACAGCATACCTCGATGTAACCGTAGCATTTCCAATAATGACCGCTTATGTGATACAATCCACTAAACCCAAGAAGCTAAAGAGGTTATATGACAGAGGACAAGAGCTGCACGAAAAACTGATAAAATCTTACCTTGAGAACAACAAAGAAGTTGAGAAACTTAAAGGGCTTATCAAGAAGCTGTTATGAGAAAATAAAAAATAAAAAATAAAAACTACATATAAAAAATCAAAATGACCCTGATGAGATAGACGAAGCGTCATCTCACAGGGCAGGCATAGTAAAATGCGTAGGCAAAAAGTGTGGTAGGTTAATTGGGTTGGAGGACTATAGACTCTATGGAACGATTTAAGTGGCCAGTGCCAAGTGACAAATACTTTTATCTCCATATAACTGAAGACGAAAGATCTACGGTACAATATCGAGTCGAGCGATATAAATTCCTTTGGGAGGAATTCGGCCCGCCAGCGGATATGGTACTTTTAGGAGGCGTTCCAGCCATGTTTGCTTTGGATGAGTTGAAGCGTTCTTATGCCTATGGCAATTTCATGGCTACGGTGCTTTTAGCGCAGGTATTCATAGAGCAGTCGCTAGGTGGTTGGTACTCCCTAGCGGGCAAGAACAATATTGCTGAAAAGGGTTTTGCTGGTCTCGTAGATGCTGTGCTCAAAGACGGACATATTACTACAGAACTAGCCGAAAGACTTCACCGTTTGAGAAGGATGCGCAATCCATACATACATCATACTGGAGGTATGGGAAAGGGAAGTTATATGGGCCGTTTAGTTGAACCAGAATTCATTGCCCCAGAAGATCTTGTTGTTGAAGATGCTAAGTTCGCTATCCATGCCATAGTAGACTATCTCAGGCATGGGGCACCAGACTGGAATCCTGAAACGTTTAAATGGAGTGAGGAATAAGGTATATAACGATCGCATCAACTCGGACTTCTCGTTTGCTGTAGTCTCTCACAGCTGGTTAAGTGTTTTGTTATCATCTGTTGTTTGTCCACCTGAGGCGGATAAATTTTTAATCGGTTGATATTAGTATAATGGCAGGAGAATTTTGAATTGTTTTAATAGATTCCTCCACAAAGGTCGGAATGACGAACCCTGCCGAAGTGTTGGCAGGGCTAACCGACCGAACAAATAAAATCTTGATTATAAGGCAATGACGGATTATTCTTATTATTTTTAAAGGATTATATTGTAATGATTATGAAGAAAGAACTTGTTAAGTTAGCGAAAGAGTATGGGACGCCATTGTTTATTATAGACCACGCGAAAATTAGGGAGAATTTCCGCACTTTTAAGAAAAACTTGCCAAAGGTGCAGGCGTATTACGCGGTAAAGGCAAACTCAAATCAGGAAATAATCAAAACCCTGTTTAAAGAAGGCTCAAGCTTCGATGTCGCATCCTATAATGAATTCATACAGATTTACGAGCAGCTCAAAAGTTTCAGAAAAAAAGACAAGGACTTTTTTATCTGGGACAAAATCATCTTTTCCAATACAATAAAAGACAGGCACACTTTAAAAAAGATAAAAAAATATAAGCCTCTTGTTACTTATGACAACGCTGATGAGGTAAAAAAGATAAAAGAATACTGCCCGACGGCAGGATTGGTTTTACGTTTGAAAGTGCCTGACAGCGGCTCGCAGGTGGAGATGGGTTCGAAATTCGGCGCTGAGCCGGGTGAAGCGGGGGATTTGATAAAACAAGCCTTCGAATTGGGACTAACGGTTGAAGGTTTGAGTTTTCACGTTGGAAGCCAATGCACGAATTTTGATAATTACACCTCCGCATTGCAGATAACAGCCCAGATTTTCAATGACTGTCGGAAGAAAGGCTACAATACGAAAATAGTCGACATCGGCGGCGGATTCCCGGTGTCTTATGATTCGCAAGTCCCTAAATTTAAGCAACTTGCGGAAATAATGAGTTCTGAAATCAAAAGACTTTTCCCACAGGATATAGAGCTTATAGCTGAGCCGGGCAGGTTTATGGTCGCTACCGCGGCAACATTAGTTTCGGAAATAATAGGAAAGGCGCGGCGGGACGGCAAGATTTTCTATCATATAAACGACGGCGTGTATCATACGTTTTCAGGAATTGTTTTCGACCACTGGATTCCAAATTTTCACGCATTTAAGCGCGGCAGGCAGGAAGTTTGTGCCGTCGTTGGGCCTACCTGCGACAGCTTCGATAAAATCTCTGTTTCAGAACAACTGCCGACAAGCCTTCAAATCGGAGATTATTTTTACACGGAAAACATAGGGGCATACAGCATTGCTTCGGCAACAAAATTCAATGGCTTCGATGGTGCCAGGATTTTAAATATCAATAATTAAGGCCGATTCTTATTTCGGGAGAGTCATATGCAATTTGAGCATTTTGGAATAAACGTGCCGGACGCAAAAGCGATGGCTGACTGGTATGTAAAAAACTGCAATATGAAAATAGTTTGTGCCAAGCATGAGCCGCACCAGACGCATTTTCTTGCCGATGAGAAAAACCACGTTGTGATGGAGATATATACTAATCCAAACGCCGCTATCCCTGATTATTCATCCCGGCACCCGCTTTGCTTTCATTTTGCTTTTGCGGCATCGAATCCTTCAGCGATGAAAGATAAGCTGGTTGCCGCAGGCGCCTCGGTCTTTGAGGAATTAAATCTTAGCGACGGCTCCTGCATAGTAACATTTCGTGACCCGTGGGGTGTGCCGTTTCAATTGTGCAAAAGGACAAATCCAATGATTTAAGGAGCCACCAAGACACAAAGGCACGAAGAAAAATAAATAATATATAAATAAAATACTTAGTGTCTTGGCGCCTTTGTGGCTAAATTAGAATGATAACAGGAGTTTGAAAAAATGGAAACACGTTACTCTGCTGACCCGATACGTTTTGAAAGAATGAACACCGAGGAAATAAGAGATACCTTTCTGGTAAGGACTCTCTTTGTCCCTGACAAGATAGAATTAGTTTATTTGTTTGACGACAGGGCAATAGTTGGTTCGGCTGTTCCGGCCAAAGGTCCGCTGAAACTTGAGGCAGGCGAACAATTGGCCTGTCAGTATTTTGCCGAACGGCGGGAAATGGGTGTTATTAATATCGGCGATGAGGGCGCTATTACCGTGGACGGCAAAAAGTTCACTCTTGGCTATAAAGATTTGCTTTATATACCAAGAGGCAGCAAAGATATTCAATTTGAAAGTGTGAATGCTAAGAAACCTGCGAAATTTTATATCGTAAGTTATCCCGCGCATGCTGTGTATCCTGTAGCATTGGCAAAACAAGGCGATGCACAGCCTGTAAATCTCGGCAGCGACGAAGAATCAAATAAAAGAACCATATATAAATATGTTCATCCGGAAGGAATCAAAAGCTGTCAGCTTGTTATGGGTTGTACCGACCTTGCTCCGTGCAGTGTCTGGAACACTATGCCGGCTCATACTCACGTAAGAAGAACTGAAGTTTATATGTATTTTGCGATGGAGCCGAATTCAGTTGTATTTCACTTTATGGGTAAGCCCGAACAGACTCGACATATTGTCGTCAGAAATCAGCAGGCAGTGTTTGCGCCGAGCTGGTCAATTCACTGCGGAGCAGGTCTGAAAAATTACAGTTTCGTCTGGGCGATGGGCGGCGAGAATCAGGTATTTGCCGATATGCAGGGTTTTTCGCCGGACAATATAAAATAGAATTAGTTTTAAGTTGAGGGAAAGAAAAATGATTCTGGATAAATTCAGACTCGACGGTAGGGTTGCGATAGTAACGGGTTCAGCCAGAGGGTTGGGTCAGGCAATGGCGACAGGTTTGGCCGAGGCTGGCGCCGATATTTGTCTTGTTGACATACTCGATATGAAGCAAACACAGCAGCAGATTGAAAAGCTCCATCGGCGCTGCATAACGATAGAGGCAGATTTAAGCTCAAAAGACTGCGTGGAAGAAATTATAAACACCGCCGTCCAAAAGTTAGGCGCGATTGATGTCCTGGTAAACAACGCGGGAATAATCCGCCGCGCCGCCTTTGTGGAATTTGCCGAAAAGGACTGGGACGATGTTATGAATATCAATATTCGGACGCTTTTCTTTTTGAGCCAGGCGGTTGCAAAAATATTTATCAGGCAGGGCAGAGGAGGAAAAATCATCAACATTGCCTCTGTGCTGAGTTTTCAGGGTGGCGTCCTTGTGCCTTCATATACGGCTTCCAAAAGTGCGGTGGCAGGTTTGACAAGGCTGATGGCCAATGAGTTGGCTAAACACAATATAAATGTCAACGCCATATCGCCGGGCTATATGGCCACCGACAATACCGCTCCTATCTGGCAGGACCCTGTGCGGAGCAAAGCTATCCTCGACAGAATTCCTGCCGGCCGATGGGGTAATCCCGACGACCTTAAAGGTGTGGTTGTTTTTCTCGCTTCTGAGGCATCCTCGTATTTATGCGGCTCGATAATATCTGTCGACGGCGGCTGGCTGACAAGATAACTGCAAAAAATTTAGGAAGCAGCAAATAGTGAAAAAACTTGAGCCAGGTGTTGCCGATAATGACCGGAAACTAAAAGAAGGCAATAGATTGGTTTGTATTTTCGCTGTTCGTGATAATAACAGGCTTTATGAAACTTTGGCGGTGGTTTGTCGGTACAGATAAGCTGAGATATGTTGTCGACAAATCGTCGGCGGATTTGTAGTGGGCGAAAATAGTGTTCAGTAAAACAGATGTGCTGCCAGATTGCGCCAGTGCAGTAGGAATTCTCACTCGGCTGAACAAAGCTGACCGGTATTACGACTGGGATGATGAAACTATGCGGCCCTTTTTCACATCGTAAATGAAGCTGCCTCTCGAACGAATAGCAATGTACACAAAATTATCGTTGACAGCGAAAATGGCTTCCACCCTGTTGCCTATCTCAAGCTGGGCTGCTCCGGAATGCAAAAGGTTGTCATGCATACTGCCTCCAAGTTCCAAAATCTGCTCATCGGAAAATCCTACCTGCCGCATCATCCGTACAATATCATCAGCGCTGAGGGCGACAGTGCTTTTGTTATTTAGTGGCGTAAGACGAAGTTCTGATGAAGGATGTGAAGTTGTAGATGATGTACAGCCTGTTATGCCCAGAGCTAATATCAAAATGAGCCAAATGCATGCTTCAGGAATAACTCTTGATACGTATTTCATTTCGCACCTTACATCTTCCAATATGTCTATCCTTAATAATCCCACCAGTATCACTCGCTATTGTTAATTTGGGGCGTCTACATAAAATAGGATACACAGAAAAGTCCGATTTTGCAAGGGAAATCCTATTAAAGGGCCATCCAAAGACAAAACGTCTGCCGTTAAGGCTTCAGGTCTTATAACATCGGTGCTGCGATAGTTAATTCGCCATTTTGATTGGAGCAAAATTAACACTACCTTGCAATGTAGATTAAGCGGAGATAATTTTTTATGGGTGGTTATGGAGCAGGTTTTTTAATAAGGGCGAAAGGAAAGCATTGTTTATTTATGTGCCATTGATTTTTGGCACATTAGATTTTGACAGTATTCGTTTTGCACCTTCGAGTTTTTTATTTATTTATTTCGTTGTTGCCGGGAGTCGATAAGCTTTTTTCAAGCTCCTTTGTGAAATCACTTTCTGTTTGCTGCTTATCGGAAGATGGTCGTGTTTGTTTTAGCTCTTTGGAAGAGGTTGACGTCGGTACAGCAGACTCGGGTATCAGGCGTGCAGTAACAAATACGGCGATTTCCTGAGATGACCCTTCAGTCCTCTTATTGCTGAACAAACCTCCCATCACTGGAATCTTACTAAGTCCTGGCGTCTTCCTATTAACCGTATAGCTTTCACTCTTTTTCAGCCCTGCTACCGAAACTGTGCCGCCATCCTGGATTCGCATAGTGTTATTGACAACTCGCCGAGTAACAATCGGGTAGTTATCCGAACTGCGCATTACGATATCACTAACCTCGATAGCCATATCAAGCGTAATATCGCCGTTTTTCCCGATATGAGGAGTGATATTTAATACGGTGCCATACTCGATTTTTTGCAGTTCGGCAGTGTAATAGTAAGGAACAGCACCTGTAATTTTTGGCAGCAATGAATAATATTCTTCGGTAGTAACCTTGATTTCCGCTTTTTTTCCGTCCTGTGCCAATACCTGAGGGGTGGACACAATGGTCGCATCCCCATTTTGCTCAAGTAGATTCAGAGTTAATTCCAGAGAATTCGTAAACACTTCACCAGTTGCATATCCGATCTGGATGCCCCACGGCCACTTTGTGCCTGTTGCGCCTTTTTCGTGAAGTGCCGAACTAGTGAAAATGCCGGCGCTAATCTTTGGCCAGCTCCATTCGATGCCCAGATTTAGTAAATCCTGCCGGTTCATCACGACAATCCGCGCATCCAGCATAACGTGGCGCGGAGGTATATCGATAAGTGCAAGGTCCGACTCTATGCGGTCTATCAAAACCGGCGGCGCGGTAATAACAACCGTGCTGGTGGTAGCGTCGGCTTGAACATATTTCTTAAAAGCAGTGGACAGAAGTTTTACCGCATCCTCGGCTCCGACGTAGTTCATTTTTATGTACTTCGTTTTGCTCGAAGCAGGGAATGTTACCTCTTTTGGCTCTGGCGAACTGACCAGGTAGTAATCCGGTGTTTTCCTTATCACGTAGCCGGTGCCGGCCAGAACTATTTCCAGGGCCTTGTCAAGCGGCACATCCTTGAGTTCGCAGGTTATCAAACCCCCGACAGTCTGGTCGGGAATAATGGTAACGCCTGTTTGCGATGAAATATCCTGTAGTGCCTGACGGATGTCGGTGTCAATAAAGACGTTATTAACAAGCGGAAGTGCCGGCTGAGCTTCTGTTTGGCGAGTTTGCGGTTCGGTGGTAGCCTCTGGCGTGGCGGCCTCTGCCGGCGGAGGGTTCTCTGTCTCAGCAGTCTCAGCGGGCTGGGCAGTCTCTATGTCGGCGGCTTTCTGTTCGGTAATCTTAGGTTCAACCTCTTTTTTCGCTTCATCCTCATTGATATTCGAAATAACATTAGTGTATGCTTTATTGGGCGGGTCAAACATATAACCTTCTTTTGTCGGTGTTACCGTTCCGCTCCAGCCATAGTTTACCTTGAGTGAGTACCGGCCTTTAGCATCGGTAACGCCGGAACCACCACCATTGTCTGCTGACATCAATACACCTTCAATCGGTTCCTCATTGATGGTTACTATGCCGGAAATGGTAAGAGTAATTGGCGTCGCAGTATAGCCCTGATTACCCTGGTCGCCGGTAACCTTGGCGTAAATCCTGCTGGCTGGTTCGAAGGTATAGCCCTCTTTTGCCGGAGCAACTGTGCCGCTGAAACCATAGTCAACAGTAGCAGCGTATGTGCCGCCTTCGCTGGTAACGGGATTACCTGGCAGACCATTCATCACTGCGCCGTCCATACCTGTTGAGCCGGAGATGGTAAAGGTCTTCAGTTTCGCGTCGTAGTCCTGATTCGTCTGATTTGTGGCAACAGGGTCATATTTTTTATCAGCTGGTTGGAAGACATATCCTTCCTTTGTTGGTGTAACTGTGCCGGTCCAGCCATAGTTGACGGTAGCAGTATAATTGCCGTTTTCATTGGTAACCGGCATACCGGGCAGGCCGTTCATTACCACGCCGCTTGCGCCTGCTGAACCGGAAATGGTAAGGGTAATTAATGCCGCGGTGTAACTCTGGTTAGTCTGGTCGCCGGTAACCTTAGCGTAAATCCTGCTGGCCGGTTCGAAAGTATAACCCTCTTTTGTTGGAGCAACTGTGCTGCTGAAACCATAGTCAACGGTAGCGGTGTATAAGCCGCCTCCGCTGGTAACGGGATTACCCGGCAGACCATTCATCACTGCGCCGTCCATACCTGTTGAGCCGGAGATGGTAAAGGTCTTCAGTTTCGCGTCGTAGTCCTGATTCGTCTGATTTGTGGCAACAGGGTCGTATTTTTTATTAGCTGGCTGGAAGACATACCCTTCTTTTGTCGGCGTAACTGTGCCGCTGAAGCCATAGTTGACGGTGGCGGTGTACTTGCCATTTTCATCGGTAACCGGCATACCGGGCAGGCCGTTCATCACTACGCCGCTTGCGCCAGCTATGCCGGAAATGGTAAGAGTAATTGGCGTCGCAGTATAGCCCTGATTACCCTGCTCGCCGGTAACCTTGGCGTAAATCCTGCTGGCCGGTTCAAAAGTATAACCCTCTTTTGTTGGAGTAACTGTACCGCTGAAACCATAATCAACAGTAGCAGTGTATATGCCGCCCCCTTTGGTAACAGGGTTGCCCGGCAGGCCATTCATTACCACGCCATCCATACCTGTCGCACCGGAAATGGCAAAGGTCTTCAGTTTTGCACTGTAGTCCTGATTTGTCTGATTTGCGGTAACAGGGTCGTATTTTTTATTGGCCGGCTGGAAGACATACCCTTCTTTTGTCGGCGTAACTGTGGCGCTGAAACCATAGTTGACAGTGGTGGTGTATTTGCCGCCTTCGCTGGTTACAGGGTTGCCTGGCAGACCATTCATTACTACGCCGTCCATACCTGTTGTGCCGGAAATGGTAAAAGTAATTAGTGTTGCAGTATAGCTCTGATTACTCTGGTCGCCGGTAACTTTAGCGTAATTTCTGTTGGCCGGTTCGAAAGTATAACCCTCTTTTGTTGGGGTAACTGTGCCGCTCCAGCCGTACTTAACCGTAGTGGTATAATCGCCGTTCTCATTAGTTACAGGATTGCCTGGCAGACCATTCATCACTGCTCCACTTACGCCTACCGAGCCGGAGATAGTATAAGTTATCTTCGCTGCTTTATAAGCTGCCGTAACTAAAGTGCCGGGCAGAATAATAAAAAGGGTTATTCCTACCATTAAAATTTTAAATGTATTTTTTAACATGGTTGACTCCTTTACCTATACCAATGGTACTGGTATACAACCAATCAATCATCCAATTCTTACAATTCTTATGATGGCTCCTGCTATTTTTAATGGTTTTCAGGTTAATCATCATATCCATCTCTCAATCGGCCAGATTTGTCAGTGACTATATCAGTTTTTCTTTTTTTGCTGTTTATCTTATATATTGCTGCTATATTGCTGCCCCTTTTTACCCTTTTTCGGGCTTAATAATTTCAACGATTTTCTGCATACCTTCGGCAGAGACGCGAATCGGCATCATCCCGCGTGCAACCTGGCCGGTCCCATAATCCAAAAATATCTCGACATAATACCTGCCTGCCTCAAATCCTGAAAAATCAATAGTCCCGGAAAACTCTCTCAGCTCGAGCGGAAACATCGAACTCGAATCACCTTTAAGCGGCAGTTTAGCCTTTATTTTTCCTTCTTCGTTTGTGATTGTTGCGCTGCATTTGGGGCTGAAATGGACGTTTCCTACATTACCGAATGTCGCTCTGATAATGTGCCTGGAGGCCTTTTCCGTAGTGATTGTCAGCCCCATCGCTTGGGACAGCGGTTCGGACTTCAAATTTTTGTTATGCACACAAACAAGGGTACTTTTCTTACCGGCACTCTGGCCGTCGGCATAGCTGGCTCGCAGGTCAAGACTTGCATAATAATTGGCATAAGGCAGGTTGGAATCCGGCATTGCTGCGATGATTCGTATATTCTGCCGTCCATTAGGCCGGAGTTTGAAGTTATCGGGCGTTACCCTGAGCCACTGCGGACAGGCCAGCTCCTCACCCCTCAGCCGGCCTAAAGCAACGCCTTTAAGAGTTGGGGGAATAACTGCCTCCGCTATGATATTAACCTCGGTATTGGAGGCATTGCTCACCTGCATAACCGTCGTTCGGATAGCGCCTGGCCCGGTCTCAATGGAGATATTCGCCGGTTCTACCTCAATTGCCGCGTCGGTTGCCGTCTGAGTAATAGTCGGGTCGCCGGTAAAATCTATCTCTTTTTCGAGCGGTTTTGCCCGCCGACCGCCGACATATAACTGGCCCTGGAGCAGGTATCTGCCCGAAGGCAGCCGCCTCTCAATGTCCGTTTCAAACTGCACTTCTACGCCGGGAATAATTCTTCTTTCATCAAATGCTGCCTCCGTAATCCGCCTCCAGTTCATCCCAATACGTTTCTTCACTAATACACTGCCCTTAATCCTCGAGTAGGCCTTGCCTTGGTTTGTAACATTCATCGAAACAAGTGTTGATGCCGGCAGCCTTGATGACTCTTCTCTGAACTCCATCCCAACGTCGCTTAATACCACGTTCTCCCGCAGGGCTTGTGCCCTTATCTGAACCAGAATGGGTATTAAAAAACGCACGATTAGGCCGATACCCCCCGGGGCCTCTGTGGGGCTAAGTGTAGCGGTTAATCCGGCAAGATTAAATCCCTTTGCCTTGGCAGGCACCTTCACCTTTACTTTTATTATTGCCCGCCGGGAAGGACCGACAATAACGTTCGGTTCGCTGAGACTTACCCAGCTTGCGCAGGATTGTGCCTGGTTGGATTCAGCGGCGAGTTCCGGCGGAATAATCTGCCAGCCGGCGTTCTTGGTTTGGGTCAGGCTGTGTAAGCCAAATTGGACTAACTGTGCCTCATCGGAGATATTTGTAATCTCTAAATCTGTTTCCACGGTCGTCCCCGGATAAGGGCCAATTTCGATAATCATCGGCTGGACATACAGTTCCCGTGTCTGTGAGAAAGCAGGTCCGGATAGAACGATTATCAAAATTACAGTAATCCAGAATAAAAACAGGTATTTGCTATTTCCTTTTTTTACCATTTTTTTCTTCCTTTTGAGATTTTTGGCTTCGTAAATTGTTCCCGTTTGTTTATTTTTCTCTCAGTGTTGCATTTATACCCGCGCAGTTTTGCACTTCAACCGGCTGTATCAGAGCAATACCCCAGCTCAAAGGTCTTAGGATTAATCGGCAATTTTGAAGGGCTGTTTAAGTGCGAAATGACTTTATCGTCCGGCAAAATAATGATTTTGCCAAAAAAAGCGGAAATGCCGCTCTGTTATAGCATATTAAGTAGATACCAATAAACCAAATTATAGTTATCGGTCTATTGTGTGTGAGACTGGCAAGAACAAGTCGGGCACTTACACAAGAACTTATCGGACTAAACTGCATGCTGGTTTGTTAATAAAAAAAAAGGAAGAGCGCTCTTTAGCACTCTTCCCAGCAACTGTCTTACAGAGTCAGTCGATTTTGACTCAGATGTCTTCTTAAGCCTTAGAACGGAGTAGCCGTTAGTGTAACGGTCGCAACCCGGCTGTTGGCCTCCGGCGCCCTTACCCACAAAGTAGGATTCGCGACAAAGACAGCAATCGGTACACCTCTACCTGTGCCGATATATACGGCATCCCAATAAATGGGGGGTGTAGTAGTTACGGTCGTATTGGTGCCACCAAGAGGACCGGTGCTGGTCTCCCCTCTTTTGTAATCCTGACCTTGAAGGGCAACGCCCCACATACAAGGGTCGGTCTGTATAACCGGGTTAACAACGTCTAACGTCGCTGTAATACTAACTCGAACATTGCTGCGAAGTATGGGTTGTGGGTCAGCGACACCCGACCAGATGGCCAGCCCGCCGACGTTCGCGTCCGGCAGCAGTTTAATCAGTGCATTGTTTGCGTCTATTGACACAGCAGGTGCGATGTCCATCACTACCGGAATCTGCCCTGTAGCAACCCCAGACCAGGGAGGAGGAAGAGCAATTGCCATTGCCGAAAACATCGCGACTATTGCGATTACCGAAAGAATTCTCAAATATCTCATTTTTCAATCTCCTTTAAGTTTTGCCCCATAATCGGCCGATAAAGAGCTTGATGGGGCTAACCATAATCTTTGTGTTCGGGGTTCCCTATTGGGTTCCGAACTCAACGTAGCGGGCATATCCGCTTGGGCGACTGGGTGGGTTGCCCGCTCTTTCTAACTCCACCTGAGCCGCAGCCTGCATCTTTTTTGCAGCCAAAAGGCTCGGCCAAATTCTTTCGGCTGTTGCGTTGATTGTTACTATACGTTTTTTGGCCTCCTTTCTCCCCCTGCGAGCCTTTTTCTTCTGTTAGGTTAATAACATTTTTTTAAATGAGCTCATTTACACGCGACTACGCCGTCGCGTCTGTTAGTTTTTTTGTCATTATCCAGCCGTTACCGTAAGAACCACGGTCCCAGTGTATTCTCCTGCCGGGTCATTGGACTCAATATCGATAGTAAACTTTAGATTTATATCCACGTCGATGCCTTCAGGAAGAGGGGTAGGCGGCAAGACTGACGGTGGCGGCACCATTTCAACATTGGTTCTTTCCGTCGGGATAAGGTCTCCGGCAGAGTTAGTAAACGCTCCGATTGATGCCTCGATATGATGAAAACAATTGGCGGTTATATGCACTTTTATGGTGGAATTAAATATTTGCTGACCATACGGGGTAACAGTGCCGAGGTCGATTTTGCTGGGTACGGAGATGCTGACAAACGGCTCTGGAGGTTGTGCCTGCAGTATTGCCACACCGCCAAAGCAGAATATTAAAGTTACTGCCACACATAGTATTGCACGTCTTCTCCGTGCCATCTTCGCTCCTCCATTGTAGCGTTACAGCTTATTTCCTTGTCAGAAGCATCGAATCTTCAAGGTTGAAAATTATTTTTACGATATAAAGCTCTTTTTCTTATAGAACGTCTAAAAAGATAATATATCATCTTATTTTTAGCTTGTCAATACCCATATCCCCTATTTTTTCTATTTTATATAAGCTACCTGTTTTTAACTAAAATAAGGATAAAAAACGGGTGTAATTGCAAAAGGTGAATGTGATTAACTGCTTTATTTAGAGGATGTTATGTTAGTTGATAGGTATTTATTTAAAACCGCTCCTTAATGTAGACTATCTTATTATTTTGGAATGAGGTATTTTTTGAGTAGGATTATTATGTGAATATAGGTAGAAAATATAATCTGCGTTAAGTTGGAAGCGATTACAGAATAACCCTGTCAGGAATTAGAGTTATTAGTGTCATTTACAAGAAACTTGTTTTAGCTCAAACCCTCGAAAAAATCGTTTTCTTCAGGCACAAGTTTATCCAGTCCTGCCATTAGCCGAAGAAGTTTTTGCTGAGTAACTTCGCCCCTGGAAAGAGAGCCTTTGATTTTGCCTTGTCTGAAAACAAGTATATTAGTTGCCAGATTAATAAGCTCCGGCAGTTCGCTTGAGATAAGCAGAATTGCCTTTCCTTTGCCGGCCAGTTCGTCTATCAGACTGTGTATCTCAGCCTTTGCCCCGACATCAATACCTCTCGTTGGTTCATCAACTATCAGGATATTACAGTCTGTTGCAAGGGACTTTGCCAGGACAAGTTTCTGCTGATTTCCTCCGGATAGATTAAGCGTCTGAACCCAGGGTGATGACGCCTTGATTTTCAACAGATTAAAATATTTATCAACGAACTGGAGCAGCTTTCTTTTTTTTATAGATTTGAAAAAACTCGAAATTTTTTCCAGAATTGAAAGGCAGATATTTTCCGCTACGTTCATTGAAAGTACAAGGCCGTGACGCTTTCTGTCCTCAGGCACAAGAGCGATGCCGTAACTTAAGGCCTGAGAAGGGCTTGAAATGTTTACCTGTTTGCCCTGAATATAAATTTTTCCTTCTGTTTTTTTGTCAAGACCAAAGATGCTTTCTGCAAGTTCGGTCCTGCCGGCTCCGACCAGGCCGGCCAGGCCGAGAATCTGACCTGCATACAGCGAGAAGGAAACGTTTTCGAATCTGTCCGGACTTGATAAATTTTCTACCCGCAGAAGCTCCGGGCCTTTTTCATTCTTTACATGTTTCGGAAAATAAGCTTCAAAACTTCTGCCAATCATCATCTCGACAAGTTTGTCTTCTGTTATTTCATTTACATTTCTTGTGCCGACGACTTTTCCATCGCGGAGAACAGTTATACCGTCGCAAAGCCGGAAAACCTCGCTGAGCCTGTGTGAAATATAAATGCAGGAAATTGACTTTCTTTTTAATTCATCAATAAGACGGAAAAGATTTTCCGTTTCCGACTGGGAAAGCGAGCTTGTAGGCTCATCAAAAATCAGTATCCGGGCATTTCTGCCGACAGCCTCGGCGATTTGGACAAGCTGCTGATTGGCGACCGTCAGCAGCCCCAGCCTTTTGGCAACGTCGATATGTTCTGCGCCGATTACTTTAAGCATCTGCCGCCCCTTTTTGTGGAGCTGCTTTTTGTCGACCATACCTGCTCTGGCCGGAAGGTCTGAAAGGCAAAGGTTTTCAGCGACAGAAAGATTCTCGCAGAATTCGAGCTCCTGATGAACCATTCCGATACCGGCCTTAAACGCCTCGCCGGCATGGCGGAATCTTTTCTCCGCCCCGGCTATAAATATTTTTCCGCCATCCGGCTGATGAATGCCTGCCAGAATCTTTCCGAGTGTGCTTTTTCCTGCGCCGTTCTCGCCTACAAGTGCATGACAGGAACCTTTCGATATTTCGATGGATACATTGTCAACCGCAACTACGCCCGGAAAACGCTTTGTTATGTTTTCAAATTGTAAATAGGGACTCTGCTGCAAAGATATTTTACTCTTTCAGAAACCTTTCAGGCACATCGGTAAAGCCCCATTCTTTTAGCTGTTTTGCCCACTGCGATAGATTATCCTTTGTTACCTTGACAAGCTCCATTTTATTCATCACAGGCACTTCTTTGTTCAGGTAAATCTTGTCGATTATTAATTCAACGGAGATAGAGCCCCAAAGATACGTCGACTGAGCCAGCAAAATCGGCACGATGCCCTTTTCGACGTACGATAGCTGGGCCGGCAGAGCATCGACGGCAACAACAGTTACCTTATTTGGGTCAAGGTCTGTAAGCAGTGTTGTTGTAAACAGCGGCCAGCCGCCAATCATTGCAAAGGCGTTTATTTCCGGATAAGCGTTTATTACCCTCAGGACCTCTGCCGCGGCATCCTGAGGAGTTTCCGCATGATAAAAAGTACCGACGATTTTTATGTCCGGATACTTTGCTGCCTCCATTTTTGCGCCCTGGACGCGTTTTTGCAGATTTGGTGCATTCTGGTTGCCCGCCATAATTGCCACGTTGGCTTTGCCTTTGACAAGTTCTGCAAGATTTGCCATTACCATCTGCCCCGTTTCGATGTCGTCAACGCCATAAAAGGCGAACCGCTTTGAATCCGGCGCATCACTGTCAAAGGCAAAAACCGGCACACCTCGGTCAACGGCATCATTAATCGCACCGGTAACTTTGCTCGCATCGCTGGAGGAGAGCAATATCACGTCAGTGCCCTCATTAACGGCCTGCGCGATTCGCTGAGCCTGTACCTGGCCATCCTCAACAGGCGGGGTACGCCAGTCGATTTTTATGTTTATGCCGAGTTTGGTGCTAAGCTCTTTTGCCTTGTCCTCGGCGCCGGTGCGAGCTGAAAGAAAGACCGGATTGGTGGAACTTTTGGCAATCATACTGATTGTGATGATTTTCTTTTTTGCGGGGGCGTTCGGTTCAGCTTTCGGCGTGACCTTTTTGCCGCAGCCGGCAAAAATCAGACCGATGAATAAAAGAGTCGTGAGAATCAGCAACTTTTTCATAAAGACCTCCAAAAAATATTGACATTTTATTTCATTGCCCTTTTTAGAGTAAGTCGGGCGTTTAATTTGTCAAGAACAACTGCAATAATTGTCGCAGCCCCTATGATTATCCATTCATAATTCTGGTCGAAGTGCAGCGTACGGATTGACTGCCTGATGAGAATAATCAAAATCGCACCGAGCATCGCGCTGACCGCGCTGCCTCTTCCGCCTGAAAGGCTCGCTCCACCTACCACGGCAGAGGCGATTACATAAAGTTCATAGCCTGTCGCGTCTCCACAGCATGCCGAGCCGTAATAAGCGCTTCCGAGAAATGCTGCGATGCCTGCGGTAAGGCCTGATATTGCAAAGACCGAGACCGTTATTCTTTTGACGTGCAGCCCTGCATATCTGCTTGCCTCGGCATTACCGCCGACCGCGTAAATATGTCTGCCCATAACGGTTTTGGAAAGATAGAAAGCTCCTGCTGCAGTTACGGCAATCATAATCAGCATTGCAACGGGATAAAGAGCCGGGCTCAAACCCAAATTGGCCTTTGCAAATGCCGTCAGCGCACCTGGTACAAGAATACTCTCGGCCTTACTTATAACAAACGCGATGCCGCGGAATATCCACATCGTGCCCAGAGTAATAATAAACGGATGTACCTCAAGTCCGACAACCATCAGGCCATTAAGCATTCCGCAGACGGTACCGAGTCCGACTGATGCAAAAATCCCCAGTATAACAGCAAATGCCGAATCAATGTTAAGATGCCTGAGCATTAACGCTGTGAGCACACCGCAGAGAGCGTAGATTGAGCCGACGCTTAAATCGATGCCGCCGGCGATGATTACCATAGTTGCGCCGACAGCCATAACAGCAAAGAAACTTGCATCTGTGGCGGTCTGCATAAGGGTATGAGAATTGAAAAAGTTATTTATGGTTTTGCCGGTTGTTCTGTCAGTGTGCGAACCGGCCAAGGCGGTCAGGATTATAACAAGCAGCAGGATTACAATGACCAGACCTGACTGTTGTCTGCCGAGCCCCGTTAGAAAAGATGACGATACGTATCTCACTGCTGACTTGCAGCTTTCTAACGGGGCGAGCAGGATTTGAAGTTTTTTTTCTGGGCCAGTTGTCATTTATACAGACTAAACACCAAATAACATTTTGATAATATTATCATAACGGAAAGTCCGGACTGATTTTAATCTTCTGTTCGATGATGTCAAGTTCTTTCCCGAAATCCAGTATGGCCTGATTTGGAGTGTTTATGCTTGTTAAACATTATATGTCTGCTATAATCAGGTTCGTTTTGTTTAATCAGACCGGGTTGGGATTAAAAATGGCAGCAAATAACAATGGTTCGCAGCAAAAGAACGGCTTGGAATTAATTCTGCGGGCCTTAAAACATAGAAATTACAGGCTTTTCTTTGTCGGCCAGGGGACATCGCTTATCGGCACCTGGATGCAGCAGGTTGCGATAAGCTGGCTGGTCTATAGAGTTACAGGTTCGCCGTTTTATCTGGGGCTGGTTTCATTTTGCAGTCAGATACCTGTATTTCTCGGCGCCTCGATAGGAGGTGTGCTTGCAGACCGTTGGCCGCGACGCCCGATAATTATAACCACACAGGTTCTGGCGATGATACAGGCATTTATATTGACTGCACTGGTATTCTTTGGCTGTATAACGCTGCCGCTGATAATCCTGCTCAGTGTTTTTATGGGGATGATTAACGCGTTTGATATGCCGGCTCGGCAGGCGTTTGTCTATGAAATGATTGATGATGAAGGGGATTTGCCGAATGCCATTGCTCTCAATTCGCTTATTTTTAATATGGCAAGACTGATAGGTCCTTCGATAGCAGGTTTTGTGATTGCTCTGGCAGGTGAGGCGACTTGTTTCTTCCTCAACGGCGTAAGTTTCCTGGCGGTAATTTACGCCCTTGCAGCTATGAGACTCACTCGCTCCGGCGGACCAAAACACGAAGGCCCAATGTTTGCCGGGATAAAGGACGGTCTGTCTTATTCGTTTGGTTTTGTGCCTATAAGGTCGATCCTGATATACATAGCGATGATAAGTCTTATAGCGATGCCGTACATAGTTTTGATGCCGGTTTTTGCAAAGAGCATCCTGCACGGTGGGCCCAGAACACTGGGTTTTCTTACAGGTTCTGTTGGAATTGGAGCTTTCGTGGGCGCAATTTTTCTTGCGCAGCGAAAAACTGTTCAGGGTCTTGAGAAAGTCGTGCTTTTTGCCGCGGGCATCTTTGCGGCGGGAGTTATTGGGTTTTCGTTCTCACGAAACTTGTGGCTATCTCTTTGTCTGGTAGCTCTGTCGGGTTTCGGAATAATGGTGCAGGCGGCCTCGATTAATACGATTCTCCAGACGATTGTGGACGATGATAAGCGCGGCAGAGTAATGAGCCTTCATACAACAGCTTTTATAGGTATTGCGCCGCTGGGCAATCTGCTGGCAGGAATTGCAGCCGAGCACTTTGGCGCGCCTCACACATTGCTGCTGAGCGGCCTTTTGAGCGTTGCTGTTATGACCTTTTTCGCAAGAAAACTGCCTCATATACGCCGAATGGTTCACCCTATATACGTCCGCAAAGGGATTATCCCGGAGGTTGCCGTCGGCCTGCAGACAGCAGCAGGCATTGTTTCACAAGCCAAGGATTGACTTGGCCGAGTCCGAATATGAAAGCAGTAAAACAAGTACCTTAATAAAATAATCAGAGCAGTTTGATCAGTAGCCAGAAAGCTCCTACGATACCGATTGTAAGAGCCAAGCTTGCGATAACACCCCACGTATCTTCTTTTGTCCATTTACAGAATTCCCAATTAGAGTTCGGGAACAGTTTTGTGTGGTCAAACCGCGTCGGATCAGCAAAACTTTTCTCAAGTTCGGCCTTGTCTTTTTCTCGGTCGGCAATAACCGGCGTCTTCATCCTGACATAGAAGCGGGCTATGCTTTCTTCCAGCCCCTTATCTTTGGTGAGCATACTTACGGGGATAAGGATAATAAACGGCAAAAACGAAGCTACAAGGTATCGTACTGTCAACAGCATGGACGGTTTCATATTTACCAGGTCCAGCCCTATTACTTTGGCAACCGCCAGTTCGGTATTCAATCTCCCTATACCGACCATCGGTGAGTTGGCATCTTGGGGATTGCTTCTTGCTACTGAACTGAAGTATATGCTTGCAGGAGGAATTACGGATTCTTTCATTATTTTTTGTCCGACAGCGGAAGCAAGTCCTTTATCAACATCCGGCTGTGTAGCCGATGCATTGCGTATAACCGTCTGCTCGCAGGTTTGCTGGGTGAATAATTTTGAATACTTGACTGCATCGAATTGCGGCAATACCTCCGGCAGAATCGCGAACAGTATTGTGCAGATTGTTACCTGTGCGTACACAGCTTTGAGACTCAATCGCCTCCAGAACAGCAGCAGCATTACAGGGGCACCAAAAATAATATTCAATGAAGGCTGCATCTTGATTATCTCGATCAGGCTTGTGTAGTGTACCGCGATGTAAATAGCGAGCAGCAGAACAATGGCAATAGCTATTCGTGATACGTTAATGTAATGCCGGTCACTTTTGTTTTTGATAAACGGTTTATACAGATTTCTGACGAATAGCGCCGAGAGGTAAATAGAATTACAGGCCAATGCGGCCATATTTGCCGCCAGGATGCCCGCTATCATAATACCTCGCAATCCTATTCCCAGCAGATTGTTGCTCATCACGCCCCAGGCGGTATCCGGGTCGGAGATTGAACTCTGGTAGAGTGCAAAAGCGAGCAGGCCGCACATCGCCCACATAATCGTAAGGATTCGTTTGGTGTAATTGCCGCCTATATTGCCGATTCTTGCGGTAATTTCATCTTTAGCTGAACCGCTATGGGCCATATTGCCCTGATGGCCGGTAATGCCGATGATATAATTGGCCAGCAGGAATGCGGCGATTGACCACAGAGAGAATTCATCCAGACCGGAACCGAAAAAGTGCAGCATACTGTCTGGTACCCTTGCAGAAAATACGCTCCAGCCTCCCAGTCTCACCAGCGCAAGCGGTATCATCATTATTGAAAATGCGAATACGAGAAGTCCCTGGATTACATTGTTCCAGACTGTTGCCTTAAGCCCTCCCATTATTACATACGCACCTACAAAGATTGTATAGAATATGTAAAACCAGGAAGTTGGGGTGTAAGATATATAAGCGCTGATTTGCTCTTTTATATACATACTGTCGAGAGCTTTATATCTTTCAATCTTTTCCGGCGGGAGTTGTTTTGCTTTGTAGAGTTTGTTAAGCTGGTCGTATTCCGTGAATAAATCCGTTTTTTGTTTTTCTGCAGCGGTGTATTTCTCAACCGGCTTGACCGTCATTGCCTGAAAAGTACGCAGCGTGATTTTGTAGCTCATTCCGGCGAGAATTATAGTCAGCCAGATTCCCACACAGGCATAGAAAACGGACAGGAATTTACTTTTGAAGCGTTCATCGAAAAGCTCGGCCATAGTAATCAGGCGGACTCGTCTGAACCAGCCGGCGATAAACCAGTAATAAGGCCCTGAAAAGATAGGGGCCAGCATAAGCCATACGCCGCCGAGTCCTTTGCTGAAGGCGAAACTGGCGGTATTTACGGCGTTGCTGGCATCAACAATAGTGGCCATATTCATAAAGTACTGGAGAAGTTTGCCCACTGAACGTCCGGCCATAAAAAAGTCTTCCTGGCTGCGTACTTTACTCGCCGTTCTTTTACCAACGTAGGTGATAGCTGCCAGATAAGCCACAATCACCAACACATCAATAGGGTGGAAACCTAAAATATTCATATTGTTCCTTTCGTTTATGGTTGTGGTATAGCGTATTCTGGTTAAACGCAAAGATATATCAGGATTGGTATTATGTGTCTACTGAAAAACCGCGCAAAAAATAACGCTTTATCGCGCAAAACCACTGTATAATTCTTGACAACGGGGCCGTTTAGAAATATAAGTTGTTTGATTCAAATAAATTATTTTAAAATTTTTAGGAGGTCTGAAATATGAAAAAGAGTTTTATTGTTGGTATTATTGTCTTACTGATAGCGATATGGTTTAGCTGTACTGCTTTCCAACAGCGGGATCAGAATTCAACTTCATCTGGTTCTAATGCATCGGTCAAAGTGATTGTCGTTAAAAATGCATCTGTTGTCTCACCTCAAAAATTGATGGTTCCACCCGCTGCTTTTGATGATTCGAGTATTGTATTGATTTGGAGCAAGCCTTCTGACTATTCAAATGTTGGCGGCTATAATGTTTATAAAAATGGTGTTTTGGTGGCTAATACGAAGAATCTTTTTTATAACGTTACGGGCCTGGATGCTAATTCTGCATATTCATTTACCGTAAAAGCTGTAGATGCTTGCGGAACAGAATCAGCGGCTGGCAATACCGTTACGCAATCAACGGCTCCTTTGATGAAAGTGTTTAATGTTACTGACTATGGTGCAGTTGGCGATGGCACAACTTTAAATACCGTTGCAATTCAAAAGGCCATTGATGAGTGTACAGCAGGCGGCAAAGTTTTGATTCCTTCCGGAACATTTTTAAGCGGTGCTCTATTTTTGAAAAGCAACATTACGCTTCAAATTGATGGAACTTTGCGAGGCAGCGATAATCCGGCAGATTATCCCAAGACAAATCTAAGATTCCCGTATTATTTAAGTGGGAGCGGATACACTGGTTTAATAAATGCTTATACAACAAATTACGGCAGTCTTAAAAATATAAGAATTTGCGGAAGCGGAATGGTTAATGGTGCTTCTGATTCTGTTGGTCCAATAGTAGGACACGGACTTACGAAACTTGGTACCGCAGAAGCAAGTGCGCCAGGTAGCGAGGACTCTGACAGAGGCGATATGATTACTGTGAAAGGTGTTGATGGATTGTATATTGGAGGACTTACGCTTGTAAACCCCGCAATGCACACTATTTTTATCACTTATTCCAAAAATATTACGGTAGGTGGCATCACTGTAAATACTTATGATATACATAATGCGGATGGAATCAATATCTGCACGTCTGATACAGCTTATGTTTTTAATTCTACTTTTGACGCCGGCGATGACTGTATCAATTTTAATGCAGGCGTTGGTGCAGATGGTGTAAAAGAAAATTACCCGGATAATAATATTAGAATTTTTAATTGTACGACTAAACGCGGTCATGGCGGTGTGGTTTTTGGCAGTTTTACTGCAGCATGGATTCAGAATGTTTTGGTGGAAGACTGTGTTTTTGATGGAACAGATATTGGGCTTCGCTTTAAAACCGGTAAAGAGCAGGGCGGTGGAGCCAGAAATGTTCTTTGCAGGGATATTACAATTAAAAATATTGTAAAAAATGCCGCAATATTTTTTGATAGTACTTATTCCTGCAATTATCCTTCAGGAGGTCCGGGACAATTTAAGGACATCGCAGTGCAGAATGTTACTTGTGGTAACCTGGCAAAGTATGGTATTTATGTTAACGGATTACCCGGCACTCCACATACTAATATTTCTATCAGTAACGTTTCTATAGATGGCGCCAAGTCCGGCGGAGCATACCTGAAGTTCTGTACGAACAGTACGTTTGATGCAATTAAGATTATGAATAGTACGCTGGCCTGGATAATTGATTCCAACTCAACCTCCGGCCTTACTTTTAAAAGTTGTAATCCGGCGCCATAAACTTTCAAATTTAAAACAATATTTTATAATAAAGGGCTGTTTATTAATGACAGCCTTTTTTAATCTAGGAGATGCCGTATGAAAGTTCTTCGTTTCTTGATGCTGACCGTGATATTCTTACCGCCGCATCTTATTGGTGCTACCGACAGCCAGCAATCGCCGATGATACTGTTTTATGACAGACCTGCTGCCCAGTGGGTCGAGGCGATACCGATTGGTAACGGCCGAGTTGGAGCTATGATTTTTGGTCGGCCTGCCAACGAGCTGATTCAATTCAACGAAGACACTTTCTGGGCTCAGGGACCGTATGACCCTGTTAATCCGCAGGCATTGGCGGCACTACCCCACGCCAGACAATTAGTTTTTGAAGGCAGAGCCGCAGAGGCTCAGGGCTTGATTAATGAAAAAATGATGGCCGTTCCTCCCAAACAGGCTGCTTATCGGCCGGCAGGAGAGTTAAATCTGATTTTTGAAGGACATCAGCAGGCAACTGATTATTGTCGTCAGCTTGATTTAAGTACCGCTGTAACGACAGTGGAATATAAAGTTGGAGATGTAACCTTTAAACGTCAGATTTTCAGCACGCCGGTCGACCAGGTTACTGTTATTCGCCTTACGGCAGATAAACGCGGTTCGATAAATTTCATCGCCGATTTTAATGCTGTGCAGGACAAAAAGAAAATCCAGGGCATAAGTGATGATACTCTTGCCCTTGAAGTTTATGGCAAGGGCCCTGATAGTGTCTTAAAGTGCCACTCAAGACTAAAAATTATTACCCAAAAAGGCAAAGTCAGGCTTAGAGACAATAAACTATATATCGAAGGAGCAAATTCAGCCATCTTATTGTTGGCATCAGCAACCAATTATATCAATTATAAAGAGACAAGCGGCAATCCTGAAAGAATAGTAAAAAAGCAGATTGATGCGGCTTCAAAAAAATCTTTTGAAAAGATGCTATCAGGCCATATCAAGGCTTATCAGAAATTTTTTAACCGTGTTCAGCTCGATTTGGGAATAACAGAAGCTGCCAAATTGTCGACAGATGTGAGAATAAAAAGTTTTGCGGAGAATAAAGACCCCCGGCTTGCAGCGTTATATTTTCAGTTTGGCCGTTATTTATTGATTTCCTGCTCAAGACCCGCCTGTCAACCTGCCAATCTTCAAGGCTTGTGGAATGACAGTGTAAATCCGCCGTGGGCGAGCAAATATACGATTAACATTAACACGGAAATGAATTATTGGCCGGCAGAATCGACCAATTTGTCTGAATGTCACGAACCATTGTTCGATATGATTAGAGATATATCGATAACAGGGCAGAGAACCGCAAAGGTAAATTATGGTGCTTCTGGCTGGGTATGTCATCATAACACAGACCTCTGGCGTGCTACAGCTCCGATTGATAATGCCTTTTATGGTTTTTGGCCGAGCGGCGGCGCGTGGCTCTGTCAGCATTTGTGGTATCGTTATGAATACACCGGCGATAAGAATTTTCTTAAAAAAGCATATCCGATAATGAAAGGTGCAGCTCAATTCTTCGTTGATACGCTTGTTGAACATCCCCAGTATGGCTGGCTTGTAACCTGTCCTTCTATGTCGCCGGAGAACGCAAGGTTTGACAAAGTAAGTATCTGTGCAGGCCCGACGATGGATATGCAGATAATCCGTGATTTGTTTAATCACTGTATTGTTTCGTCGGAAATACTCGGCGTTGATAAGGATTTCCAAAAAGTTTTACAGCAGAAAGTTTCTCGTCTTGCACCGATGCAAATCGGCAGCAGCGGCCAGTTACAGGAATGGCTCGATGATAATGACATTAACGCACCGGAGAGGCAGCATCGTCACGTTTCTCATCTGTATGGTCTTTTCCCAAGCAGCCAGATAAATAAATATGATACTCCTGAACTTTTTGCTGCGGCTCGTAAATCGCTTGAGCTTCGCGGCGATGGCGGAACAGGCTGGTCGAAGGCGTGGAAGATAAATCTTTGGGCGAGATTGCAGGATGGCGACCATGCTTATAAAATGCTTTCGAGCCTTATTTCAACCGGCACCTATCCGAATATGTTTGATGCTCACCCGCCGTTCCAGATTGACGGCAACTTCGGCGGGGTTAGTGGCATTTGCGAAATGCTGGTGCAGTCGTACTCGAGGACAAACGGCAAAGAACTTTCAGGCGAGATTTATTTATTACCGGCTCTGCCTTCGGCCTGGCTGAATGGTTCTGTAAAGGGTCTGCGCGCCAGAGGTGGTTTTGAAGTCAGTATTGAGTGGAAAAATGGCGCACTGGAGAAAGCGGAAATCAAATCGCTTCTGGGCAGTCGTTTAAAAGGCCGCTATGGTGATAAAGTGATTGAAACGAAAACCAGCAAAGGCGAAATTGTACGCTTTACTCCAGCCAGTTTTCAGCCAGTACGGAAAATTCATAAAAATTGACTATGCAATTGTTGTCCAAATCCATTCCAGCGGTTTCGTAACAATCATCTATCAGCCAGAAGTCAAGAAAGTCAGGAAGGTCATTCATTGCTACTATACCGTTACCCGTAAAATCGCCATACAGACCGCCGAATACCTCGTTCGAATGATTGGATTCATTCGAATTTGCATCTACCGCTGTAACAACGTAATAATATGTTGTGTCGTGGGGGATATTATTATCGGTGTAATTCGAGTCGCTCAGGAGCGAGCTATTCAGCTTGCTGTAGTTGCTGTCTGAAGTTGTCGAACGATACACGTTGTAGCCGGCCAGGTCGCTTTCGCTGTTGTCGTTCCAGTCGAGCGGGACATTTGCCTCGCCGGTTATTGCTGTCAGGCCCGTTGGTGCTGAAGGAGGTTCTACATCGTTGCCGTCGGCCCCGGCACCGTTCATCACAATGTTCTTGACGTTCGCGCCGGTATCGAGGGTGTACGAATACGGCGGCATGAAGACAGTATCGCCGTCTTCCATCTTGCCGGTGCAGCTGATATAGACATTGCCGCTTGCGTATATCTTTCCCGGCGGCACGCCGGTCGCTTCAACATAGCGAACATGGGGGTCTTTAACGCCTTCAAAATAATTGTTCTCGATACGGCATTCCGCATCAACGCGGGAACGGGTGCAGTAGTTATTGCCGGTGCAGGAATAATAGTTGTTGTATATATGTGCCCGGCCGTAACGCACGGAAAGCATTCTCTCAATACACAGAGTTGACCACCAGTTGTGGTGGAAGGTAACATGGAGCTTGCCTACGTCATCGGGGGCAGGATAGCTGCTCCCGATGAGATTTACGAAGCGATGGTTGTGTGATTTGGTATAGTAGAATTTGCACCAGGAAACGGTAACATAGTCGGATGCATTGGTTATATCTATACAGCCATCACAACAATCGTACACAGTGCACTTGGTAATAAAAAGATTGGTTACCCTCTCCTTTACAGAGATACCATCTTTTTCCGCATAGTTAAGATTTGTTATGGTTAATTTTTCGATGATTATGTTATTGGCATCATCTCTAAAGCCGAGTCTTCCTATGATTTTCGCACCAGAACTTATACCTTTAATAGTTTTATTCGACCGGATATCAACCCCTCCGCCTACAGAACCGAGGTCGATAGTCCCTGAGACCTGTACGATATAAGTTGAAGTCGATTCGACGTAAGTTTTGAAATCTGAAGCGGTGCTGACGGTAACGATTGTTCCGCCTGCTCCGCCTGTAGCATTTTGGCCGAAACCATCCGCGGCAAACAGAGGGAGTGTAGAACAGAATAGACAGAGTGCAACTCCTCCTCCCAGCAGAAGTGTTCTTTTCATCTTCCGATACCTCCGAAAAAATTATAGACCCTATAGAACCGTTATATTATACCAGAAAGCCGGTCTGAAAAACAAGAGACGAAACCTTTGTCAAGACCGATTTGTGCAAATTGGAGCTTTTATTTGCGCAAAAAACTTTTTTAAGTTTATGGGGGAGGCTATTTAGGGTATAACTTGCGAAACATTAGAGGGGTGACTGTATAAAAACCGGGCGTTCAATCTGTTGCAGGCTGAACGCCCGGCAGAATTCAATTAAATCAAAATTATTATTTACTGCCAGCATTCGCTGGATGGGTCTCGATTGCAGGTAAGCCAGTCTTCCGCAAAATCCAGCAGCTCGAACCAGTCGCCTGTCCATTCATCGGCAAGGATGAAATAATCGAAGAAATCAACCTGGCAATTGTCATCGAAGTCCGAAACGATTGGACTGGTGCAGACATATCTTGGCGTCGTCGCCGATGCCTCGTCCGACCACCCTGTCTCGTTATGGCCGCTGCTCTTGTCGCGCGTTTTGACCTTGTAGGTATAGGTCGTATTGTTAGTGAGGCCCGTGTCGGTATACGTAGTGCTGTCCTGCCATGTCGAATTGTGGTTCGGGTCTGTCACGTTCGCAAAGTAATATTCGACACCTGATTCATCGCTCGCCGTTGTTGCCGTCATTGCTATCGTGTCGATTCCTGTCGCATTCGGCTCCGTCGCCCATGTCATCGGGTTGGGACTCGGTGGCGTAGTATCGGCTTGGGTTGTTCCAGTGGCCGGTGCCGAAGCGGCCCCCGTGAACAGCGGCTGGAGCTTGTTACGGGCCTGGACGGTGTAGGTATAGTTTGTATCTGGCGCAAGGTTGGTATCGGTATACGATGCACTGTCCTGCCATGCGGAGTCGTGGCCGCCGGGGGTTGTGCAGTGGAAGAAATACTGCACGCCGTCGGCACACGTTGCCGTAGTAGCCGTCATCGCTATGGAATGGCTGTCGAGGCCGTAAGGTGTAACACTGAACGTCATAGGATTGGGGATTGGGTTGAGCTTGTTGACGCCTGCTCCGTTCTGCACGATAGTGGGGACATTGGAACCGGCGTCCAGAGTATATGAATACGGCGGCACAAACATAGTATTGTAGTCGTTTGGAGCCCACGTGGGAACTGAGCAACTATAAAACACATTGCCGGTATTCCAGCCGATTCTTCCCTTATGGCCGGTGCTGCCGTAGTCTTTCCATGGCATGGGTACAGTATGGAAGTAGTTGTTCTCAACCCGAACGTTGCAGTCATTGCCTACGCCAATGCAGTAACCGCCGCTCAAGAGGTTGCTGTAGTAATTGTTAAAGACGTGGACTTTGCCGCGGCGGACTCTCGGCATACGTTCTTTACACCCGCTGCCCCACCAGTTGTGGTGGAAAGTATCTTTGAGCTTGCCCGGGTCGCAGGGGTCGCTGTCATCTGAGCCTACCAGATTGGTGAAACGGTGGCACGTGTTCTCGCTGGTTGGGGTATAGAAGAACTTGCACCATGATATTGTAATATAGTCGGAGTGCTTCGTCGGGTCCAGAAGACCGTCGGGCGAATCATAAATGGTGCAGTGGTCCACCCAGATGTTGTGCGCGCCGTTCTGTATCGTGATGCCATCGTTATCCGGGTCATCACAGCCTTGGTTAGCGTCTTCATACGAGATGTTCAGATTGCGGATGATGATGTTGCTATAATTCGAAGAAATATTCAGGGAGCCGAAGATGCAGGGGTCGCGGCCGATGCCGATGACGCTCCTGTTGGATTTCACATTCACGGAGTGCGATGTTCCGGGCAGAATTATGCGGCCCGCGACTAATATGATGTACTTTTGGGAGGAGCCGAGGGTTTGGGCGTAATATATGAAGTTGGCATCATCAGTGACGGTAACAACAGTGCCGCCCTCGCCGCCGTTGACGTCGTATGGCGTTCCGTTTGTATCGGCTACGGAGGCCCAGCCGATGGGTCGGGTCTCGAACGCTTGGGTCGGGGCGGCATATAGTAGTAATGAAATTACAACAAGTCCAGCTATGAAAAATGTCCTTTTCATGCCAACCTCCGAACAATCAATAAACTAACAGCCCACTTATACCCAACACTATTATATCAGAAGGTTCCACTAAAAGACAAGTTTGTTGTAAATGTTAGTGGTAATTTGCGCAAAATCGCGTTTTTTCTTGCACAAAATAGGGTTTTTAAAGTCTGAGCAAAGAGTTTTAAATAGTTATATTTGCCGAGAGTTATGCAGGTTATCCAGTGTTGCAGGTTATTGGCGAATAGTTTATAATCCTTGCTGGCCGAATAGAGTTTCAGGAGCTTTTTACCTGCTATTCTGAGCCGTCAAAGCCGACATTATATCTGTCCGTTGGCAGGAAGATGGGTAGAAACTCAAGCAAGAACTGGTCTTTTTTAATTTGCCTGACGTTAATATTAACTACTTTTGCCGTTTTTTATCAGGTGCACAGTTTCAAATTCGTTAGTCTTGATGATGGTGAGTACCTCTACGAAAACCCAAACATTCAGAGCGGTATCACGCTCAAAGCCATCAAATGGGCCTTCACCACCGATTACGCCTATATGTACCATCCCTTGACTTGGCTTTCACATATACTGGACTGGCAACTTTTTGGCCCTGACGCCGGCGGTCATCACTTCACCAGTCTGGTTTTTCACATTGCAAATACTCTGCTCCTTTTTATTGTTCTAAAACAGATGACGCACAGGCTTTGGCCGAGCGCGTTTGTAGCATTTCTGTTTGCCCTTCACCCACTCCACGTCGAATCCGTCGCATGGCTCTCTGAACGCAAAGATGTTTTGAGCACTTTTTTTTGGCTTCTTACGATGTGGGCCTATGTTCGTTATGTCAATCGGCCTGGGATTGTCCGCTATTTGTTGGTGGTTGTATTTTTTGCTCTCGGCTTAATGGCAAAACCTATGCTGATTACCCTGCCTTTCGTACTTTTGCTTCTGGATTATTGGCCTTTGGATAGGCTCAGCCCAAAACGCGGGAAAGCCAGTTCAAAATATTCGCTTGTTTACTTGTTCATCGAAAAGGTTCCTTTATTTGTAATGGCACTTGCATCATGCATAGTTACTTTCATTGTCCAGAAAAAAGGCGGAGCAATATCGTCAGCAGAAGGGCTCGACCTTTTTGTTCGCCTTGCTAATGCCTCTATCTCTTATCTGCGATACATTATCAAGATGATTTGGCCTGCCCGGCTGGCAATGTTTTATCCGCATCCTGGTCGAGACGTATCGGTTTTATATGCTGTGATATCGGCTGCTGTTCTGCTGGCTGTAACAATTTTTATACTTCGATTCTCCAAAGACCGTCGATACTTGGTCACAGGCTGGCTTTGGTATCTCGGGACTCTTGTGCCTGTTATCGGCTTGGTTCAGGTTGGCAGCCAGGCCTGGGCTGACCGCTACAGCTACATTACTCTGACTGGTTTATTTATTATCATCGCCTGGGGCCTGCCCGAACTGCTCGGAAAATGGCCGTATCGAAAGATTATGCTCTGGGTTTCTTCATTGATGGTTTTATCTGCTCTGGCCGTTTGTACACACATCCAGTTGCGATATTGGAAAGACAGCATGACGCTTTGTCAGCACGCGCTGGAAGTGACCGAGAATAACTACAAAGCCCATCTCTGTATCACAGGCATGCTCCTCGAGCAAGGCCGTATTGAGGAGGCAATCCGGCATAACACCGAGGCTGTCCGAATCAAACCCGGTTATATTGAAACCCATAACGACCTTGGAGTTACTCTTTACAAAGTAGGAAGAATTGACGAGGCTATTGACTGCTATAAAAGGGCGCTCGAAATAAATCCCGCCGATGCCGAGGTCAACGCCAATCTTGGTATTGCCCTTGCGACTGAAGGCAATTTTGCCGAGGCCGTCCGGCACTACAGAATCGCGGCCGAAACAATGAACACGCCCGCCGTACACAACAACCTCGGCTACGCACTTGCACATATGGGGAAACTTGACGAGGCCATCGCACATTTTAACCAAGCTCTCCAAATCAATCCAGCCTGTACACCCGCAAGAGTTAATCTCAATCTCTTTCTGGCCGAAAAACAAAAACTCCAAAATAAAGACGCAGAAAACACAAAGAAGTAATTCTTCGATGAATTTCGAAAAACAACAAGGCGCTTTATTAACGGCCAGCGACTAACGACTATATTGAGGTTGAGGGCGTTGTTGCTGGCGGTATTTCTGAGGCAGCATACCGGCAAGCTGCTTGAAGGCCCGCCGCATATTGGATGTGTAAAGAAAGCCTGACCGGCTGGCTATCTCGTCAATCGGCAAATTTGTCTCACTCAGCATGGTTTTTGCAATATCAAAATGAGCCTGTACTATCTGGTCGTGTATTGACCTGCCCAGCGCTTTGCGGAACCTCAATTGCAGAGAACGTTTGCTTATACAGACATAATTGGCTATCTCATCTACCTGCAGAGGCTTATTACTGTTTTGCTTGATGTATCTGAGTACCTGTATGATGTCCGGGTCGTCGATTGCAAAGATGTCTGTTGAGCCGCGGCTTTCAATATGTGTCGGTTGAATTTCTATACACTGCCCCCGCATTGTTTGCTGGCCGGAGATTATTTTATCGAGCAGTCTGGCGGCTTCGTAGCCGGCTTTTTTAAAATTAAGGGCGATGCTCGACAGCGGCGGGTCGCAGATATTGCAGATGGCCTGGTCGTTATTGACGCCGAGGATTACAATTTCATCCGGTACGCCGAGTCCGGCTTCTTTCGCTACATTGCTTAGATGGCAGGCAAGTATATCGCAACTGGCCAGTATGGCTGCCGGCTTGGGTAATTGGCGAAGCCAGTCTATCAGTTGTTGTTGTCCGGTGTTGAGGGTGGTGTTTATCCATAGGGTGGTGAAAGGAACAAAATCATTTATGATTGGTATTTGTTCTTCGAACTTATGGACCGTGAAACCTTTCTCGGCAAGATACCTGGAAAAAAATTCCATCCTTCCGAGAGACCATTTTGCCTGCGTCAGGCCGAAAAATGCGAAATTTCTGAATTTCTTTTTCAGGAAATACTCACAGGCCATTCTGGCAACCTGTTCGGAATCGGCGCTGATGAACGGCAGGTTGTACATATCCTGCATCGTTGCTACTGCTATAACAGGTATGCCAATTTGCAGAAGTTCTTTTGCCTTTGCGGTTGTCTGTGTGCTTACAAAAGCGCCTTTGCAGCCTCTTTGTTTGAGGAAGGACAGTGATTCCCGCGAGCTGTCGGGCCATACGATTAATTGCCAGTTGCCTTTACTATGGATATACTCAGTGATGCCGGCCATAAGCCCTTCGGTGTTGTGATTGATATTGTTGTGTGCAAAAGCTATTTTAATTTTTTCTTTCATTTTGGTTCGCTTGTGCCGTTACTTGATTTTTTAACTTTTTAAGAGCATAAGCAACACCGGAAAAAACCTCAAAAATAAAAAGATTCTGTCTTCATATATATTGTCGGGCATATTTTGTCAATCGCTGTTTTAGCAAAAAATCTATAATAATCAGCAAAAAATTTATAATAATTTGTGAAAAATTTTTCGTCCGATAAATTTTCTGGTGTATATTAGACATATTACCTCCGGTAAGCCCCAACAGAACTGCTTATTTTGAATTTTAACCAGCGTTTACAAATGAGTTAAAATCGGCCGTAAATTCTTTCTATAACTGTTTACTTTTACTTGCCTTATGATGACCTTTATGAGACATTGATATTATAGTAAAAGCTTGTCTATATTGAGACAAAAAAGTTGTACTTTCCTGTCGTAAAAGCCTTTGCGCAAAATAGATTTTATTTCCGCGCAAGATTGGCTTGTTTAACATTTTGTTTTTTAGGATAATAATAATAAACAAGCAAGGAAAATTTTAGGGTATGCAGGTATTCGATATTGGGTGCGTTGCCCAAGAGAGAGAGTATCTGCGGATGGTTACAATTGTTTTAGTTTAGGCCTAAATTAAGAAGAAGAAGAAGAAGAAGTTGAAGAAAATTTGGAAAGGAGAGAGAAGATGAAGTTAAAATTTTTAGGTGTACTTTTATTGGCTTGTCTTATGACTGTGAGTGTAGCCAATGCAACTTGTGATTGGGATGGCAGTGCTGGCGACCACTTGTGGAGCAATGGTAACAACTGGACGAGTGGTGGTGTTTCACCTCCGGCTGTCTGGCCTCCGACTGCTCTTACTGAGACTATGGATTTGCCTCTTACGGACTGGACGAACCTCGACCAGAATTGGCAGTGCGGCATACTGTTGTTCAACGCTGCAGCGGCGTCGGGAATTACCTCGACCTTGAATGTCAGCGGCAACACACTAATCGTCGAGAAGAACTCTTCGGAGCTTATGTCGCTGTCGAAAAACGGAGCCACTGGGGTCGTCAACCAGAGTTACGGCACTGTAATAGTAAGGTACAGTAACGTCGGCGGCTTAACCCCCGCCGGCGGGACCGGCCAGCTGCGGATGAATAATTCAAGCGCTGCTGGTAGTAATGGTGTCTACAATCTTTCCGGCGGTCTCCTGGAAGTGCAGATACTCAACAAGGGTGACAAGACCCGCACTGCCAGCTTCGTTGGCACCGGTGGGACGTTGTCGGTCCTAACCACCATCGTCAAGTTCGGGATGATTTCCGAAGGCACCACCGGCTTTCAGCTGGGTTCTACCACCTATGCCCCGGGCGGCCTGCTGCGGGCCAACGCGACGAACGTAGGCACCGCCGCTGGCGTTAGCGGTAAGGATGATTTTGATGCCCAGACCGGCACTCTCGAGTTCGACATTGGCAACCCCTCCGGTGACACGGTCACCCAGCTTGGCCAGAGGCTCATCGTCGAAAATGCGACGTTGAAGGTCAATGATTTGGGTACTACTACCATATTTGATTGGGATGTATGGAAGTTCACCGATGATGCGGCCACAGTCAGCGAGGGCCTATACGGCGGCGACTTCGCCCACGTTAACCTGCCAGCCGGCTGGTCCTACTCATGGGTGAGCCTCATTGACGATGCCCGTGTGGATACCCTACGCATCCATGCTATTCCTGAGCCGGCAACAATTGCTTTGCTCAGCCTTGGCTTGCTTGCCATAAGACGCAAAAAGTAAAAGTCAAGATTATTATCTCAGGGCCAACCCATCTCTCGGGTTGGCCCTGAGCAAGTTTTGCAACCGTAAGGTTTGTGTGCACGCTCTTTCGAAAAAAGTAGAAGGAAACATTTCTTTTAAGCCGCCAGTGTAGGATTTCAACAAGTCCTGAATTTTAGTCCGCTGGCTTTGTGGAAACAGCAATAATTGTTTTGTTTGTATTTTATAAAATTATGGATTCCCGTTCTTAGCGGGACAAAATTATTTGTCTTAAGGAGGGCATAATTATGAAAAGCGGAGTAATATTTAGGATGTTATTGGTTGTGGCATTGGTTTCTACCAGTGCCTGGGCGGCGGACCCCAACCGGTTATTGACAACCTCTTCTACAGTGGGCGGCACTGTAACAACACCCGGCATAGGTACCTACTCCTATGACGCCTGTTCCGTTGCAAGTATCGTTGCGACTGTAGAGATCGGTTACAGTTATCACTTCGTCAACTGGACAGGCACTGCCGTAACAGCCGGCAAAGTTGCCAACCCCGGTTTACCCAGCACAACGGTTACTATGGATGCCGACTATACAGTCCAGGCCAACTTTGCAATATGGGGCCCCAGCGGGGACAGCAGTCTGGTCTTCAATCTGAATTTTGAGATTACCAAGCCCGGCCCGCCTCCTGAAGCAAATGCTTTGTGTCGACACCCAACAACAGGAGCGCCATTTCAACTTGTGGGAGACCTCAACGACTATAATGCGATTAACTATGGTGTCTGGCAGCCGGGCAAGCCCGGCTTAGGCACCGATGCCAATTTCGGGCAGGCTTTTGATAAAGCCCCAAGTCGCCCAAATGATTGCAAATTTCAGATGCAAATTAATTACCCAAACTCTAAATTCTTAAACCTCGGCAATGATAATGGCGCAGATGTGCACGATAAGCGCGCAATCACGTTCTGGTTCAACGTGTCGGACCTTACTGACGGCACTTTTATAAGGTGTGAGAATTATGATCTTGTAACCAATCCGGACTATTGGTGGGAAGTGCGCATATATCAGGGCAAACTTGATTTTCATCACCACCGAAACCTTTTGCGTATGGAGACGGTATCTACCCTGGCTGCTATGGGAATCCAGGCCAATATGTGGCATCATGCTGCTGTCGTCATTAACAGAACTACGGAAACAAGCAGCAAGATGTACATAGACGGTCTCGAGGTGCCTGTGGTAGTTACTTATCAGGACATTGGCGATATGGGTGTAGCCTTCACCGGCGACCCATATTCTATGTTGTGGGTCGGAGCCGGCGAGCGCGAATTCGAGGGCCTGCTCGACGAGATACTTCTTTTCTATTCTGAACTGACCCCTTTGCAGGTCAGCATTCTTAATCAGCTTGATGGAACTGAAAAACCCATTGCTCTGGACCCTATTCCGCGTTCTTCAGATGTAATTATTGATACGAACCTGGTCTGGGCTCCTGACCCCTGTGCTACAAGGCAGACATTGTATTTTGATGATGATAACGACGTATGTTCAGTTCCGTTGTATTCTGTAAGTGACGACGGTAATGATATGAACAGCGTAACAAATGCCCAGATGGGCATTGGCCTGCTGGACTTTAATACCACCTATTACTGGGCGGTTGATACGAATGTCAACGGCACTATGATTAAAGGCCCGGTCTGGTCGTTCACTACCGAAACGGGCAAGGCGGTCAATATTTCTCCGGTAGATGGCGCGGAAGATGTAAATGACGGCAATGTCAATTTAGTCTGGACTACTCGCACTCCGGGCTTATACGATGTTTATTTCTCTGATGACAGTGGGCGGGTGGATGCCAATGACCCCAATTTCAGGCATCGCCATGCTATTTCAGAATTTAATGACGTCTGTTCTGCTCCGGTCAGAGGCACAACCTATTATTGGCGCATAGACACTAATTATCCGACGAAAAACAACACTGTAATACAGGGAGATAGATGGTCTTTCACTACTAGAGCGTACGAGCTCGTTTTCAATACCAGAGACGGTAACACAATGTATGCGGACCATAACTTCGCTCCCTATGCCTGTGACCTTCATACTGTCGGCTGGAAACATGTCGCAACAGGTTATCTTGCTTCCGATGGCGTGGTGGTCTTTGACTTCAATGATGGCAATGACTTTAGTTATGACCATCGTTACGATATTGTCGTAGTGCCGACATATCGCGGTAAGGATGTTGCAGATGGCAACAACAATATCGTTATCAGACCGATAGCTATTCACGTAGACGGCAATTTCTACTTTGACGGCAGGATGGATATTTCCGGTGATGATACTCCTATTAGCACTGACGATGACCAGAGGGCACGTTGCGGTGGTTTTCCGCCCCCGCGCCACAATAGTGGTACAACAGCAGAGGCTCCTGATAAATATTGCTGGAGTAGTGTATTTGTACCCGCAGACTACTATAATCGCTTCGGCACCAATTCTTCGGACAAGTACATATACATCCCAAATGAGTATGGACAGAGTATATTTGGTCCCGGTATTGGTGTAAACCCGCCGTATAAAGGTGGAGGTGGCGGCGGTTATGGCGGCGTCGGCGGCGATTGCGGCCGTGGCTACTTCCATGGTATATTTAGCGGCGGTCCAAGCTATGGCGATAAGGAAGTGCCTGTCCCGTTCGGCGGCAGTGCCGGCGGATGGGCCTCAGACGCGCCGGGCAGCGCAGGCGGCGGGGGTATCGAGATTTACACTACCGGTAACGTAACCATCGACGGCAATTCTCAAATACTTGCCAAGGGCGGCAGTCAGTTGTATAGCTCGACCAATCAGCCGTCCGGTGGCGGTGCCGGCGGTTCTGTAAGGATTATTGCCGACGGCAACGTTACCATTAAGGGTGTTATCAATGTAAACGGCGGTAAAGGCGGAGATACTACCAAGCAGGGCAATGAGTGCGGTGGCGGCGGTGCCGGCGGCCGTGTGGCCATTTTCTATGGCGGCAACTACACTAAAAGCGGCCAAATTACCGCTGACGGCGGTCCAAAGGGCATTTATGAAGGGGCTGGTCAGGGGTCCGGAGATCCTAATGGTTCTCTTGCTGAAGACGGACAGGACGGGACTATCTATGAGATAAAGAGTTCGCCCGCCCGCAGAACGGCTTCTGCACCGACACCTAAGAACGGCTATAGGATGTTTTATTCACCTTGTCCAAATTGTCCAAATTCAGCTCCTTGTCCGAATTGTCCAAATTTGCCTAATAAGCTAACTCTGAAATGGTACTCGGGATTCAATAAGACGGATGCCTGTGATGTTGCTTATTTCGGCACGAGTCCGGCTACTATGCTTCCGATTGGTATGGTATCTGCAACCCGTGGCCAGCATAGCAGCCCCAACGATGTAAATATTGTTGCGGGTAATACTTACTTCTGGAAGGTTAAAACTATTGCTGCTGATGGCAATGCTGATAGTAATTTATGGTCTTTCACAACGGTTTACTGGCAGTGTAAAATTGCGGCACCGACTGATGGCCTTCATATAGTTGGACCAAGATGGGACTCCAATCGCGACTGCGTGCTTAATGATGAAGACTTTGCGTATTTTGCGAAAGATTGGCGCATACCACGAATTTCTGGTAGCCAGAACTACACGCTCGACCATACTTATGGTGGTGCTCTACCGGATGATGGTATAGTGAGCGATTTAGATAGGTTTATAAGAGAGTGGTTAGACTGTATTGGAAGAACCAATGATGGCTGCAAGGACTGGTAATAGTCGTTGTGGTATATAGATAGAATTAAGTGAAAATTTTATGTTGCATTGCGACCCCGAGAGTGGTAAAATCGGGGTCGCAATGGCTGACATAAATTTGGAATATTGTTAGACCTAAGATATTACTATGCTTATGGAAAGGGGTGATATCATGAGGACTAAAAAAACAGGTTTTACGTTAGTCGAACTATTAGTAGTAATTGCGATTATTGCTCTTTTGCTTGCAGTCCTTATACCCGCTCTGAAGAAGGCCAAGGAAGTTGCCAAACGAGTGGTATGTGCTAATGGGGTCAAACAAATTGGTATGGCGATGACTGTGTACGTCGGTGATTGCGACGGTATGTTGCCGTGGTATTGCGGCAAGGACCCTGCTTACCCACCTCCCTTTACCTGTAATCCTGGTCAGGAAAGCGATGAGTCGACCCCGCACCCATATGTTGCGTATCGATGTGCTCACGGCGGCAATGACCCTCAATATCAGGATAATGCCAGAGCCTGTGCCTGTGGTCAGATGAATAAGCCTCTTGCTATGAGATTGGCCTGTTTGTTTGAAAAGGGCCTAATAAAGGATGCAAGAGTATTTTATTGTCCGGGCAATCCAAATCCAGAGTACAGGTATGACTCTTATATTAATTCACCGTATGGTAATGCATGGGGTACTCCTCATCAGGTTTATAACCTTAACGCTAATCCAGCCAAAAATGACTGGATTCGCACAGGATATGCATATTATCCGATAGATGAGACTCTCAAACCCACGTTCCCAATTCAAACTATCAAGGTGCCCAAATATACCGCAAGGAAATATGACAAGCTCGCCCGGAATTACCCGTATCTAACCGATGTTCTTTGGAAAAGAAAAGACCTGAGTCATAAGTCAGGGATAGATTTATCAACTAATGTGCCAACCAATGCTGGAGTCAATGCCTTGTTCAGGGATGGTCACGTGATTTACTTTAAAGACCAGCCGATCGATGTTGACGGTGAGACGCAGAGATTCTTCGATAATACTTATTGGTCTCTCTGGGATCCGAGAGGAGGGGGAAATATACCTGAAGACCTGGATGTCAGATACATTTTGTACCCTTTATATAAGACTATCTCGCCTTGATGATTTGACAGGTCGGCAGAGCGGAAGGTAGCCGGTTGTGAAGGGTTGGCAGAAGGGCATTGGCGGCAAAGGGGGGTTGTTTCTACAAGGGGATGTTTTTCAGGAGCGGAGGGGTAATGGGGACGAAGTGATATAAACATTCGGGGGATGGTTTATTTTATATTGCACAGGATTAGCTGTCAGCAGAGGAGTATTTAATTTTCACAGAAAGGGATTTGCGATGAGAATGGATGTATCTGTGGCGGGGAGATTGTCGTTGGTTTTATTTTTACTGCTGTATTGTGTGGTTTATGCTGGTCAGGATAGTGATGCGCCTTGGCAGCCGGACGAAAAACTGGCCGGGCTGGCAAAGCTTTTTGAAACCGGCAAAATCCGCCGGATTGTGGTAGACCAGAACGGCACAGGTGATTTTAATTCGATTCAGCAGGCGGTAGATGCCATTCCGAAAGATAATACCGACAGAGTTGTGATTTTGATAAAGCCGGGTTATTATAAACAGCGGGTTTTAATACCCGAAGGCAAACCCTTTATTACCTTGCGGGGTGAAGACCCCTATAAGACGATTATAAGCTATAATCTTAATCATGAGATGATGAAGCCGGATGGTTCAGATAAATATCGTTCTGATTGTGCGACGCTCATTGTCAATAGCCCCGATTTTATATTGGAAAATATCACCGTTGAAAACGCTCACGGTCCTCATCCGCAGGCGCTTGCTGCCAAGCTGGTCTGCGAACGTGCTATCGCAGTCAATTGCCGGTTTCTGGGCTGGCAGGATACGTTGATGGTGCATTCAGGCCGCCAGTTCTATTTGAACTGCTACATCGAAGGCGGTACCGATTTTATCTATGGCTACGCCCAGGCCGTTTTTGAAAATTGTCTGATTCATTCAAAAGAGAGCAGTCATATTACTGCCCACGCTGCTACCGAGCCGAACCTTCCTACCGGCTATGTTTTTTATAATTGCCGTGTTACTACAGCCGAGGGTATACTGACGGACCTTGGCAGGCCGTGGCGCCCCTTCGCAAGAGTAGTTTATTATGATTGCTGGCTTGACAAAGGTATAAAACCGGCAGGCTGGGATAACTGGCGAGACCCCAATAGAGAGAAAACAGCTTTTTATGCCGAATACAAAAGCTCAGGACCCGGTGCCAATCCTTCGGCACGCGTAGAGTGGTCTCATCAGCTTACGGATGACCAGGCCCCAAAATTTCTGCCGGAAAACTTTATGAAGCTTAATGGGCAAACTACTGACGAATGGCTGCAAAAAATTCTCGATTTCCGAAAAGGTTCGGACACTACAAACACAACAGCCAATGTTTACGATATTCGCCAATATGGAGCCAAAGGCGACGGCAAGACGCTGGATACCGAGGCGATTCAGAAGGCGATAGATGAATGCAGCGGCAGCGGCGGCGGAGTTGTTTGGCTTTCGGCCGGCACGTATCTGAGCAAGCCTATTTCCCTTCGCAGCAAGGTTACATTGCAGCTCGACGAGGGTGCCAAGCTCAAGGCTACAGATGACCCGCAGGATTTTCTGCGGCCAGGCCGAACTTTGGAAAAAGCCAAAGGCAGCGGCGACTTTATGCCATTTATCGGCGGCAAAAACCTGACGGATATCGCCATTGTCGGCAAGGGCATTATTGACGGTTCGGGCGTTCGCTGGTGGATACCCGCCGAGGAGGCTCGGGGCAAAAATCAGGGTTATCCACGCCCTCGGATGATTTTGCTGGAAGGCTGCAGGAATGTCAAAATTATCGGCGTTACAGTTGTTAATTCGCCGAGCTTTCACCTTGTCCCTAAAAGATGTGAAAATGTGGTTATCGAAGGCGTGACCATTCGTGCACCATCCATCGCGCCAAACACTGATGCGATTGACCCCAGCGAAAGTCGCCATGTTCGTATTTACAAATGCGTTATTGATGTCGGCGACGACGATATTGCGATTAAATCCGGCCGCGCAGACCCGGCACATCCGAACGCCGCCTGTGAAGACATTACTGTTACTGACTGCATATTTCTTCACGGCCACGGGATGTCCATCGGCAGCGAAACGGTAGGCGGCGTTCGCGATGTTATCGTTCAGCGCTGCAGGTTTGAGAACCTGGCAAGCGGCATCCGAATCAAATCCGCCCGCGGCAGAGGTGGGCTGGTGGAAAATATTGCCTATAGCGATATCACAATGAAGAACGTGAAAATCCCCATTAGCATTTCTTCCTACTATCAGGATTCCACCCAGCCGGATTTGCCGCAGCCTGACACGACCCTGATACCTGTTTATCGCAACATTCACATTAAAAATATCACGGCCACCAGCCCGTATGGTATTGCTGATATTGTTGACCGCCTGACAGATTTTCTCTATTATTATTATCTCTATCACGCTTATCTTGAGCCGCGCAATGCAGGTCTTATCGTCGGCCTGCCTGAGTGTGTGGTGTCAGATATTGTGCTGGAAAATGTCCGCATCCGGGCTTCTACTGGTATGACGATTCAGAATGCCAAAGCCATCAAGCTCAATAATGTGAAAATTGAGACAGAGCAGGGCCAGCCGTTCATATTGGAGAACGCAGAAGTCGAAGGATTGGAGCAAACAAGTAATTCTTCAAAGCAAAGTTTGCCGGGCAGCAATAAATAAATTTGAGATTTTGTGTTTTTTGTATGAGGTGTTTTGATGGATAAATTAACGATAGTCAGCATAGGAGGTTTTGGTCATATAGATGCTGTATTCCGTGATTTGGTTGGTATGAACGAGGCCGACCTGGTAGGGATGGCGCCGGCTTATGCAGGTGAAGATATTTCCAAGTTTCTCAAGCTTCCGCCCGCAGCCGATAAGCAGCAGGTGTATCGCGATGACTATAAGCAGATGCTCAAAGACCTAAAGCCCGATGTAGCGATAGTCAGCACAAGACTTGATTTGATTCCAAAAGTGATAATGGAAGTCGCTTGTTTGGGCTGCCGTCATATCATTGCCGAAAAGCCACTGGCTCTTGATATGGCTACTCTGGAGAAAGTCCGCAAATCGGTTGAGAAAAACAAGGTTAATCTTATGGCTATGCTGACTATGCGCAGCGACCCTCAATTTGTAGCCGCCAAGCAGGTTTATGACAGCGGCGCAATCGGACAGGCTATTTTGGCAAACGGCCGAAAGAGTTATAAATGGGGTACCAGACCAGACTGGTTCGGCGAGAAAGATAAATATGGCGGCACAATAGGTTGGGTCGGCATACACGCATTTGATTTTATCAATTATGTTACTGGTCTGGGCTTTACGAAGGTTGCCGCGATGAAAGGCAATCTTGTTCATAACGAAAGACCGGCCTGTGAAGATAATTGTGTCCTTATAGCCGAATTAAGCAACGGCGGACACGCTACGATAAGTGTTGATTACTGCCGGCCTGAAGAAGCCCCAACGCACGGCGATGACTGGATAAGAGTCATTGGCACAAAAGGCGTTCTTGAGGCCAGTTTAGCCAAAAAGGAATGCACCGTTATCAGCAAAGAAAAAGGTATCTTCAGTCATCCGCTGCCTGAGGGAAAAGACAAGATGTTCCGCAGATTCCTTTTGGATGTCCTTTCCGGCAAGAACAGTACTGAATTGCAGGAGATATCTTTTATGCTGACGAAGATTTGCCTCCTTGCCCGCGACGCTGCTGAGAAAGGCAAAATTGTAGATATAAAATAATCCTACGCCTTTTACTGCGCGCGGTACTCGAAGTAATCGAAATCAGCTTTTGTCCGCGTACCTGCCAGGTCCTGAACACAGATTCCCACAAAAGCGCCCGTAAAATGACCTTCCTCGCAGAACTCATCGCTTAGCGTGGTTATATCAAACGCTTCGTCGATTTTGTGCCACTGTCTGCCATCAAGCGAATATGAAAAGTACAACTTATCATACATGATTTCAACTCTGAGATGACAGGCCTTTTGGGCAAGCGGAAACACTTGTGAGGTAAGTTCTATATAATTGTCATTCTGGCTGTAACAGACGGTAACACATTTTCCCACATTTTCATTGCGGGTTACTTTCAGATAGTAGTAATTCTGAGTGTCATAAAGGCAGACAAGTCCGGCCATCTGCTGATAAGTTACCGGCTCAAATTCAACACAGGTTTGAGCAGTGCAGTTAGGGCTTGTGATTCTTCTTGCAACCAGACTTTGTCGGAATTTTGAGCCGAGCGATTCTCTGCCGTAAAGTCTCAGCCAGTCCGGTCGTTGTGTGAGCGACAGCCGGCTTTCATCCGGAGGAACTCGCAATGTGTTGAAATGTACATTAAGCGTCTTACTATCGAAATCGTCTCTGGGGGGTTCAGGTTCAAATGGATGAAGCGGTAATCCCGGCGCCGGCACAGTAACTTGCGGGCTGTTTCCGCCGCCTTCGAGTCTAAGCCAGCCATCATCGTCCCATTTTACTTTTTGTATGGCAGTTTCTCTGCCAAGTACGCATCTTTTCTGAGGCATTATCGGCCTGCTGCAGAGATGTACTATATACCATTGTCCATTTTGGGTTTCGACAAGCGAAGCGTGTCCGGCTTTTTGCAGTTCGAGTTCCGGTTTATCTTTGGAGGTTAGAATCGGATTATCTGGATGAACTTCGTAAGGGCCGAAGATGTTTTTTGACCTTGCCAGCGTTACAGCGTGATTATAACCTGTACCGCCCTCAGCAGTCATAAGATAATAGTAGCCGTTATGCTTATATAGGTGCGGCCCTTCTGTCTTGCCGAGTTTGGTGCCTGTAAAGATATTTTTGATTGACCCGACAAGCTTTTTCTTTTTCGGGTCGTATTCCTGGATAATAATTCCGGCAAATCGTTTATCGCGGTCGCGATGGTTATGCAGCTCGTTGAGCAGCCATTTTCTGCCGTCATCATCGTGGAACATTGAAGCGTCGAATCCGGAACTGTTGAGGTAGACCGGCTCTGACCACGGCCCCTTAATGTTCTTAGCCGTTATAAGGTAATTGTGCACATCCTTATAAGGTCCTCTCATTGTTTTTACATCGGAATAGACAAGGTAGAACAATCCATCAGAATAGCTCAGGCAGGGCGCCCACACTCCGCCGGAAGTTGGTTCGCCGAGAAGGTCAATATATTTTGTGGAATTGAGCCCATAGCTGATAAACTCCCAGTTTACAAGGTCTTTCGAATGATGGATGGCTACACCCGGGAACCATTCGAAGGTCGAGTTTGCGATGTAGTAATCGTCTTTGACTCTGACAATGGATGGGTCAGGATTAAATCCGGGCAGTATTGGATTTTTAATCATTTTGGTTTCCTGTACTGTTTTTGTTTCTGCACAGTATCCCAAGTTCATCTGGCCGAGTAAATAAATTCCTAACAGCAACACAATTTTTTTCATTTTAACTTCTTCTTTATCAGAAACTTTTATGAATATAGTTTGGTTACATCAGCAGAACCGTGCTTCATTTCGTAACGCCATTTCCAGATAGCATAAAGCGGCGGATAGACAAGCAATTCGAGAATAAAACTTGAAAAAACACCGCCTATCATAGGAGCAGCGATACGTTTCATCATATCGGCGCCTGTGCCCATTGACCACATAATCGGAATCAGACCCATAAACATAGCCATCACCGTCATCATTTTTGGACGAATTCGCTTGACGGCACCGTGGATAATAGCTTCTTTGAGGTCGGCAAAAGTTTTCATTCTGCCCTGAGCGGCCATATCCTTATATGAAAGGTCGAGGAAGAGCAGCATAAAAACGCCGGTTTCAGCATCAAGACCCATAAGCGCAATCATACCGACCCACACGGCAATAGAAATATTATAATTGAGAATATAAAGCAGCCAAATCGCCCCGATAAGAGAAAACGGCACCGCAAGCAGTACGATGCAGGTCTTGACAACGTTCTTGGTGTTCATATACAGCAGAATAAAAATGATAAGGATAGTCAGAGGAACGATAATTTTCAGGCGTTCTCTTACACGGAGCATATTTTCAAACTGGCCGCTCCATTGCAGGGAATAACCGGCAGGCAACTGCAAATTCTGATGAACCGAATTTTTTGCGCGGGTAACAAAGCCCCCAATGTCTACATCAGAGATATCGACATAAACATACCCGGCTAACATCCCATTTTCATCGCGAATCATCGATGGGCCAATTGTTACATTTATATCAGCCAGTTGAGCCAGAGGAATTTGCGCACCGGACATTGTCGGAACAAGAACCCGCCGGAGTTTTTCGAGGTCGTCCCGGAAATCACGAGCGTAGCGGACATTTACACTATAACGTTCTGTTCCTTCGATTGTAGTTGTAACCGTTTCGCCGCCAACCGCAGACATTATAATTTCCTCGGCATCCTGTATAGTCAGGCCGTAACGGGCAAGCTGCTCTCTTTTAAGCGTAAAATCCACAAAATAGCCGCCGGAGACGCGTTCAGCATAAACACTGCGAGTGCCGGCCAGAGGTTTTATTATCTGCTCGATTTGGATGCCGATTTTTTCAATCTGATTAAGGTCAGGGCCGTAAATTTTTATGCCAACCGGCGTTCGAACGCCGGTGCTAAGCATATCAATTCTGGCCTTGATAGGCATAGTCCAGGCGTTTGTTGTGCCGGGAATTTGCATTCGCTGGTTCATCTGGTCGATGAGCTTTTCCCATGTTATGCCGGGCCGCCAATGCTTTTTGTCCTTAAGAACAACGGTCGTCTCCATCATCGAAAATGGAGCAGGGTCGGTCGAGGTGTTGGCACGGCCGGCCTTGCCGAAAACGCGCTCGACCTCGGGAAAAGACGCCAAAATTTTGTCCTGCGTCTGGAGGAGATTTGCAGCTTCGGTTACCGATATGCCGGGCAGAGTCGTCGGCATATACAAGATTGTGCCTTCGTTGAGCGGCGGCATAAATTCCGAGCCAAGCTTAAAATAAACAGGTACTGTGATAATCACAAGAATAAGAGCTGATGCGATGGTTAGTTTACGATGTTCAAGGACGAAATTGCAGGCCGGCTCATAAGTCGCAAATAAGATTCTGCTGACCGGATGCTTTTCTTCGGGATAATATTTTCCTACCGTTACAGCGTTGTATAACTTCGACAGCCATTTGGGTTTGAAGTGATGGTAATCCATTCGCGTAAAAAGCATTCTGCAGGCAGGGTCAAGGGTAATGGCGAGTATCGCGGCAATAGCCATCGCGAGGTTTTTACTATAAGCAAGAGGTTTAAACAGCCGGCCTTCCTGGTCAACGAGAGTGAAAACCGGCAAGAATGCAACTGCAATAACCAGAAGCGAAAAGAAGACAGATGGACCGACTTCCTTCAATGCGTTTAAACGGATGAGATGATAATCGCCTTTTCTTCCGCCGGCTTCCCAAAGCTGTAATTTTTTATAGGCGTTTTCGACCTCGACGATTGCGCCGTCGACGAGGACGCCGATTGAAATTGCAATGCCTGAAAGCGACATAATGTTTGAGGTAAGTTTAATGCCGTACATAGGAATAAAAGATAAAATGACGGCGATAGGGATTGTTACTATAGGAATGATTGCCGAAGGGAAATGCCAGAGAAAAAGCAGGATGACGAAACTAACGATAATCATTTCTTCGATGAGCTGATGCTTGAGAGTATCAATTGCTCGTCTAATAAGCTCAGAGCGGTCATAAGTAGTAACAATTTCAACGCCTTTGGGTAAAGACGGTTTGATTTCTTCGATTTTGGCTTTGACGCGATTAATCAGATTAAGAGCGTTTTCGCCCTGTCGCATAATGACAATGCCGCCGACAGTATCGCCCTGACCGTCCAAATCGGCAACCCCTCTTCTTATATCAGGGCCGAGAACAACACTGGCAACATTTTTAACGAGGACAGGTATGCCGGAATTCCCTACGCTGATAACGGTATTTTCAAGGTCCTGTGGAGATTTGATATAGCCTTTGGCGCGAATCATATACTCGGTGCCGGACATTTCGAGAAGCCGGGCGCCGATATCATTGTTGCTTTGCCTTATGGCCTGGACAACTTTTGTAAGTGGTATGTTATAAGCCAACAGTGCATTGGGGTTGATGTTTACCTGATACTGTTTCTGAAAACCGCCGACGGCGGCAACTTCAGCAACGCCCGGCACACTTTGAAGCCAGTATCGAAGATACCAGTCCTGAAAACTCCGGAGGTCGGCAAGACTGTTGTTTCCGGATTTATCAACAAGCGCATATTGATAGACCCATCCGACACTGGTAGCGTCGGGGCCTATTTCAGTTTCAACACCCTGCGGCAGCTTGGGAATAATTTTGCTGAGATATTCGAGTGTCCGGCTCCTTGCCCAGTAAATGTCAGTGCCGTCCTTAAAGATAACATAAACATAAGAGAAGCCAAAATCTGAGAAGCCGCGGATGGCCTTGACTTTAGGCGCTCCGAGCATTGCGGTAACAATTGGATATGTAACCTGGGCTTCGATAATATCCGGGCTTCTGTCCCATTGTGAATAGATAATGACCTGCGTATCGGAAAGGTCCGGTATGGCATCGAGAGGCATATTTTTAATACAGTAAACCGAACCGATTATGGCTGCTATTGCAAGAAATATAACGACGAACTTGTTCCTTCCGGAGAATTCTATTATTCTGCCAATCATCTGCGAGTCCTGTTTATTGATTTGGTTCTGACATCTGCGTCAAAACAGCGTTTAGCTTTGATTCGGAATCAACCAGAAAATTGCCCGAAGTTACGACAGTCTGGTTTTCGGTCAGACCTTGTAAAACCTCATAAAATCCCTGTATTTTTGGTCCCAGTTTAACTTCTTTAGGCTCGAAATAACCATTAGGTTCTGCGATGTATACAATTTTTCTGGTGCCGCTGTCCATAACGGCCCCTTCGGGCACAGCAAGTTTTTCGCCGAGGTCGTAGAGTATTTTCACGTCGACATACATTTCAGGTTTAAGCTTATTTTCAGGGTCTTTAACAAGTGCCCTGACCTTAAGAGTTCGAACAGTTTTATCGACAATTGGTGCGATGGAAACAACGCTGCCCTCAAAAACCCGGCCGGGATAGGCTACAGTTTCAACCTGCACAGGCAGAGCTTCTTTGATAAAAGCCGTTTCATATTCGTAAATAGTTATATAGACCCACACATTTCCTTCTTCGGGGAGATATAAATACTGCTGCGGCTTGCCTTTTTTTTCGAGCTCTGCGATTTCTGCCTCGCTCATTCCGAACAGAAGCAGTTTACGTTTTGCCGCTTTGACAAGCGGGTCTAACTGTTCTTTGGTGTCAAAGTTGCTCGATTGCATTGCTTTTTGAGTCTGGATAGTTTGAAGATATTCCTCCTGAGCAACAAACAGATCGGGGTCATAAGCGACGACACCAACAGTTAAAATCTGACCTGCCAACCTGCGTTTCTCAATTTTTTGTTTTTTGACGCCGATTAACTGCTGTTTTTGAGAGCTGATATAAACGCTGCCGGCAGCCTGCGGCGTTTGTTCTTCTTCATAGACCGGCACATAATCCATCCCCATCTGGTCTTTCATAGGAACGGGAGAAGTAACTGCCGGGTTCATAGGATTTCGGTAGTATAATATTTTCTTCTCTGATTCAGCGCTTTTGCCGACAACCGGCTGATTTGAAGTCTGTCTTTTTACAAGAGTCATACCGCAGATTGCACACTCGCCGGGCTTGTCGGAAGTAAAATTTGGATGCATTGGGCAATAATATAAGTCTTTGGTGTCTGTTGTCTGGGATGAAGGCTGCCCGCCGGGCCGAATCATAATAAACCCCACGATTACTATTATAACCACAACGGCTATAATAGTTTTACTATTCTTAATCTTCATAGACATACGCTTTCAGTTTTTGTTATTTTGCAAATTGAGGCAGTTTACTTAAATACTTTTCCGGATTTTTCTCAAATTCTGCTTTGCAGTCGGTGCAGCAGAAGCAAACCTTTTTGCCCTGATACACAGTGAATACATTTTTGTCGATAGGCGCTTCCATTACCGGGCAAATCTTTTGTTCAATTTCTGCCGCGACAATGGCATTAGCCTCTGTTGTCGGCGGTGTGGCAGGCCCCGTTTTCTTTTGGCAGCCAACTATTACAAGCAGGCAGATTACCGCCAGCCCTGTTGCCGGCAACGCCATTGTTTTGAACTTCTTGTTATTCATTGTATTTTTCCTTTCGTTTTTTTTTTAATGGCTGTATTGTTTTATAACTACCTGTTATTTTGTTGCCAGTTCCATTCCCACCAGCATTTCCAGTTCTGCGAGTTTCTGCTGGTTATCTGTGATTGCCCTCTGGTAATCCAGGTTATGCTCCAGCAGCATTCTCTGAGAATCTATAAGCGAAAGAAAATCAATTGTCCCTGCCTTGTATGCTGTTTCCGATGCGTTTACGAGCTGCCCGGCTTTCGGAACCATAATATTGCCGTGCAGATTCATTTTTCTTTGACTTTCTTCTATTTCGTACAGCACATCGGCAACCTGTGCCGTTAAGCTATTCTCGGTCTCGATTTTCTGTTGTATTACCTTTCTTACATTTGCCTTTGCCTGCTGTTCGGCTGCCTTATAGCTGTCCCGCCACAAAGGCAGGTTCATCTGGAACATAAGGGCTACGGCATCCCGGCCGCTATTTCCTCCACTTTTATCGAATTGTGTCCACTCGGCTCCCACACCTATGTCGGGATAAAACTTCTTTTGGGCCAATTTTACCTCACTCCTTGCCGACTCAATCATCCAGCCCAGTTCGGCAAGCTGAGGATTTTTCTCCTTAAGCAGTTTTGTAAGCTGGGCAAAGTCCATACGGAGTTTAAAAACTGTCGGCTTATGAGGCCAATCCAGCCCGGTCTCGGCAGGGCGGTTAAGTATGGCGTTTAATCTGGCAACCTGCGGTTTTTTAAGCTCCATCAGGCTTACAAGGATTTCATCAAGTTTTGCAAGCTCAATCTGTGCCCTGATTATGTCGGGATGTGTTCCCATCGCAGTGGTATATTTTGTCAGGGCGACCTGTTCAAAATGTTTTATCAGTTCAAGATTTTGTTCAGCAATTTTTATTGCCTCGGCCAGGTAGAGAAATTCGTAGAATTCCTTTTTTACCTGCCAGTAAAGTTTAAGTTTTGCCGCCTCAAATCTCTGTCTTGCTGCTTTTGCATTTGCGCTTGCCGCATCTGTTTGTGCCTCGATTTTGCCCAGCCACGGAAACATCTGCATCACACTTGCCATCTGACCCATTTGCATATCCGACTGTCGCACATAGTTGCCGTATTTCATCTCAGGGTCTGGCAGTGTCTTTGCCTGCGGGATTTGCTCTAAAGCCGCCTTCCATTCCTCGAAACTGGCTTTCAGCTCAGCGTTGTTCAAAGACGCGAAATTTAAATAGTCCTCAAGAGTTCTGAGGTTGTTTGAATCGGGCAAATTGACATCGGCTGTACCGATTTGGCTAAGAGCCAGAAGCGCTATTATACCCGCCATTAGAAACTTGTGCCTCATATTTGCTCCCTTGGGTTTTTGTGTTTGGCCGGTAATTATAGCACTTCCAACATTAGTGTCCAGAATTATTTAAGGACCCTGATTGTTCTTTAATCATAAACTTGTGACTATAGTATCTCCGCAAATAGCATTGTGAGGATGATTTTATTCATGTCTTAATGCGACGATAGGGTCAACTCTTGCTGCGTTGGCTGCGGGATAGAGCCCGAAGATTATGCCGATTGCGACACTGATGAATAGCGGCAGGATGATACTTTGGATTGTTATTACAGTCGGCATTTCGGAAAAATAAGTAATGATTGAAGGAATGGTAATTCCCATAGCGAGGCCTACAATTCCTCCTATGGTTGAAAGCACCACTGTTTCTATAAGGAACTGAACGATGATTTGCCGCCGTTTCGCCCCGATGGCCCGGCGGATGCCGATTTCACGGGTCCTTTCCGTGACCGAAGCCAGCATAATATTCATTATTCCGATTCCGCCGACCAGCAGACTGATGCTCGCAATCGAACCAAGAACAATATTGAATCTTCGTTTGGTTGCTTCGGCCTCTTTTAATAATGCCAGAGGAACGCTTACCTGATAGTCTTGTTTCTTGTGGAAGCTCTGAAGCATCCGTTCGATTCCTGCAGCGGCGGACTCGACATTGTCTATGTTGTTGACCTGCACGATAATCTGATGCAGTTCTATAAGTTCAAAAGTCATTGTGCCGCTTGTCATTTTGAAAAATATGTTTCCGAAATATTTTTTGACTGTACTGAGCGGGATATACGCATCAATCTGCTGGTCGGGAATCTGTATGTTTCCGGCCATGCCTTCTTCATTTTTTACTATTCCGACGACCTCGAAAGAATCTGAGCCTATTTTGATAGGCTGGCCGATGGTGTTTTTATTTGCCAGCAGTCTCCTTGCTCCGAATTCGGTCAGTACCGCTACTGCAGAAAAATTATCGACATCTTTTTTATCAAAGACTCTTCCGGCAAGTATCTGACGCGGCACAAGTTCAAACCATTCGCTTGTAGTGCCGACTATTCTGAGTTCCAGTGTGTTTGAGCCGACTCTTGATTCCTTGCGTATAAGTTTGGCGGGCGCCACCTTTTGAATGTTTGGGAAATCTGCGCTTATTCTCTCATAGTCCAGAAATGTCAATCCATATATGCTCATATGGGAATGTTTTGTGGATGTGGCCTCCTCTTCGATAGATTTAATTGAATTAATTATTATATTATTGCTGCCGAGCTTTTGTATCTGTGACAGGGCTTCTTTGCTTGCACCTTCGCCGACCGCCAGCATTGCCACAACGCTTCCAACGCCGAAGACAACACCGAGCATTGTTAAAAACGAGCGGAGCTTGTGCAGCAGGAGGTTTTCAATGCCAAGCGCTATGTTTCTGACAAATCTTGACTGATGCATAATTGTTAATTTTCCTCAATACTTTCGACCAGACCGTCTTTCATATGCAGCCGGTTTCTGGCATAAGCGGCTATGTCGGATTCATGCGTTATCATAATGATAGTTGAACCTTGGCGGTTAAGTTCTGCCAGCAGCTCCATAATCTGATTTCCTGTATGGCTGTCCAGATTGCCCGTTGGTTCATCAGCGAGGATGATATGCGGTTCTGCGGCCAGTGCCCGTGCGATGGCGACTCTCTGCATCTGTCCGCCTGAAAGTTCTGCAGGCCGATGGTTGAGTCTTTCCTCCAGTCCGACCTTTGCGGCAAGTTCTCTGGCCCTTTCAGAGCTTTTGTGTGCGTTCCAGCCGAGATAGTAAAGCGGCAGCTCAATATTTTTCTGAACAGTCAACTGTGGAATCAGATTAAAACTTTGAAAGATAAACCCTACGTATCTAAGTCGGATATCGCTCAGCGAATCATCGCTGAGTATACTTACATCTTTTTCCTCAAGAAAATATTGCCCACAGGTAGGACGGTCAAGACAGCCGAGTATATTCATCATCGTGCTTTTCCCTGAGCCGCTGGGCCCCATAATGGCCCAGAAACTTCCCTTCTGGAATGATACACTTATGCCGTTAAGGGCTTTTACTTCCTGAACGCCCATCTTGTATATTTTGTGAATATTGTTGAATCTTACGATATCCATTGTTTATTGTCTTTGCTCCCCTGTGTCCCGTTTTCTGGAGCCTTGCGGCCTGTTTGGGTCGCGCGCTTGACGTAATTTTTCTCTTTCTTCGGGTGACATTTGCTCAAATTTTTTTCGCATTTCTTCCCGCTGCTCTGGGGTAAGATTCTCGAACTGTTTTTTCATTTTTTCCACGTCCGGCAGTTCGATATTAATCTGTTGGTTAGGCTCTGCTGATGTTCGATTTATTTCCACATTTTTCAGACCCTGGGAGATTTTTTCCTGCAAACTGGCCGTATTTTCCTGGCTGCCTTGTTCAGATAGACTGCGGTTTTGTGAACCTGCCACGGTCGATTTAAATGGCGGATTCAGCAGAACAATCTCTCCTTCCTTAAGACCTTCGGTGATATGAATTACCTTATTGTTGTCAAGGCCGACCTTAACCTGTCTTGGTTGAAGTGAATTTCCGGCTTTGACATAAACAGTAGGTTCCGCCCCGACACGTACGACCGCCTGGAGAGGAATATAAAGAGCATCCTTGTATTGCTGGACGATTATTTCCGCCTGGCAGCTCATTCCTGTTCTCAGCATCGGGTCGTTGCCGTCAATAGATACTTTAGTGGTATAAACCTTTAGGTCCGGGTTCATCCACATACTTCGTGCGTCCGGCAGAGGTGCAATTTGTTGAACTGTGCCGTAGAAAGTCTTTCCGGCCAGAGCATCCACTGTAACAATTGCCGGCATACCGATGGTAATTTTTTTGAGGTGCGATTCGTGAACCATAACTTCAGCATCCGATGAATTACCGGTCGGCAGATAGATTAACTCCTCTCTTTCCTGTACCTCTCTTCCGACGTCGAGCGGTTCAGCGGAGCCTCGCCAGCCGGTTTTTGCGCTCGTGGCATAGATAACCAGGCCGTCAGCAGGGGCATAGACTTTTGTCTTCTTTATCTGGTCTTCGACTTTTGCCAGCTTATCCTTTTGGCGTTCAAATTCGGATTCTTTTGCTTTTAGTTCAGCCTGAGCCTGAATGATATCGGCATTGGCTTTGCGTTCGGTCCGCTCCATTGCCATTTCGGCCTGATTGACGTCGCTTTGCAACTTGGCCAGATTGCGTTTGTAGGTATAATCGGTAAGCAGGTCCTTGCTTTTTTTTGCCATCTCAACATCCAGTTGTGTTTTGTCTTTTGAAAGTTTATCTCCCTGTAGTTCCGTTTTTGAGATATAGTTTTGGTCGTAAAGCTTCTGCGACCACATAAAAGTATCAGTTGCCTTGGCCAGTTCTTCCTCGGCGAGTGTAATATCTGCATTTGCCTTGTCGAGTTCGTATGGGTGTTCACCCCGTATGTATTTCTCAAGGTCCTGCTGGGCAAATTCCAAAGTAAGTTTTGCCAAATCGACATCGCTTTTTGCCTGGTTTTCTACGACTGCCAGGTTCTCTTTTGTGCCAATATATGCCGCCTCTGCATTCTGGACTCTTATATCCTGGTCGATTTTCTGGTCTTCCAGAGTGCTGACGTCAAGTTCGACAAGCAGGTCGCCTTTTTTAACCCGCGTTCCTTCGGGTATGATGGATACAATAGAGGTTCTGCCCTCGACTTCATTTTTGATAATTGTTTGGTCTCTTGCCTTGATAGTGCCTGATTCGACAATGCTTATAGTCAGGTCGCCGCGTTTAACCTGATATACTGGTCCGTCGAATTTATTGTCGCCATTACTTTTCAGAAGCAATCCCGACAAAAAAACTGTTGCCGGTATGATTACGGCAAGACTAATTATATATATTTTCTTCTTTGACATTTTGTTTTCCTCCGGGCAAGTATTCTTTCCATAACCCTTTTTCATCTACCTCCAGTACGCCTGTATCCCGCTGGATAGCAAGTTCTGCTGTCCGATAATTGACGACCGCAGCTGTCAGCGAGTTCTGTGCTGCCAGCAGAGCATCCTGTGCTTCGAGAAGGTCTCGTGTTTGTGCTCTGCCTGCTTCAAGGAACATATTAACGCTTCTAACTCGTTTTTGTGCCACAAATACGGCCTTTGCCTGTATGTACATATTTTCCCTTGCCTCGAGCAAATCCCGTAGAGCGTTTCTGACCTCTGTTTTTATTTTATCTTCCAGCGTTTGGATGTCTCTGACGGCTCGTTCAAGGTCAATGAAACTATTTCTGTAATCGATGCTTTCCTTTGTTCTGTCGAGCGGCAGGTCAAGAGTTAATAATGCCGAATAAACTCCCCTGTTGGCTACGAATCTGGCATTGTCAGAAGTGGCGTCGCTGACTTTGCTTCTTCTTGAACCGATATTGGCTGAACCCAGGAAGGTAAGTTCCGCTCCTAATGCATCTGCGGCAACAACGACTGCCCTCTGGGTATCATAGACTTTGCCGTCAGCTACTTTTAAATCATAGCGGTTATTGAAAGCCAGTTTTATGGCCAGAGCTTCTTGCATTTCGTAGGGGCCTGCATTTTTGTAATCCGGCTCAAGTAGTTCGACAAGCTCACCGGCTGCGGGAGTCTGGTTGCTGTCAGGCAGGTTATTTTCTTCGATGGTTTGGTCGATGAGATGTTTCATTGGTGTTACCAGAGCCTTAAGTTCATTCGGATCCAGTTCGATACTGGCATCCGGCGGCAGACTGAGAAAGGTCTTAAACGAATCAAGCTGTCTCTTGTATGATTGAGTCGCGGTTATCCATCTCTGTCTGGCGCTTAATTCATTCTGAATAGCCTGGTCAACCTCAATTTCCTTAATTCTCCCTGCGTCAGCCAGACTCCTGCTTCTTCGGGCAGATTCTATTCGGCTGCGATAATCAGCTTCGCTGTTCTTGATTGAGTCTAACTGTTGAAGAACAGACAGGTATTTACTTGCCGTATCTACGGCGAATTCTTTTTTAAATCTTTCAAAGTTCCAGATTGCATATACTACATTTCTTTCAGCTTGGGTCAAAGGCTCGGCGACTATATATTTACCCGAGCCTCTTAATAACGGTATCGAAATGCTTGCATCTCCTGCAAGTCCCACAGAAGATGCCCCGCCTAAAGTAAGTAAATTTGCCAGGTCGATTGCCAGTGAGGTGGTCAATTCTGCGCCGGATTCGAGTTTTCTGCTGACGCCGAAATCGCCGCTTGTTACGGTTCCGCTGACGGCTCTGTCGCCGGTTGTGTCCGTACTCAGAAGACTTTGTACCTGCCCCACAAATGTATTTCTGAATGCGTGGCGTTCCAGCTCAAGGTCTAACGCTGACTTAAAGACTTCCTCTTTCTGAGTCTGGTAGTCGAAACTGTTGTGAGCTCCTATCTGCAATGCCTGAATAAGTGTGATTGTCAACGGTTTATTGACTTCGTTTATTTCAGCAGTATTTCCTCCTGAAATTGCAACTGGGTAGTTTTTCTCAGGCCAGTGTTTTATCGGCGTCAGTTTGTCGGTACCCAGTGAAGCCTGTCCTGAAATTGGCAGATTCTGGTCTGCCAGCAGTCTTCTTCTCAGGATGTCGCTGGGTCTTTCAATACTGAATGGGCTTGTTTTTCCCGTTGCTTCGAGTTGTTTTTGAGAGATGATTTTTGCAGCAACCTTGTCCATGTCTTTGCGGTAGTTGGCTGGCCCGCAGCCAACCTGTAGTGTAAGAGCGGACAGTAACACCGACAAAAGAAGAAAATGAACCTCTTTTAACTGCTTGTGTTTAAATAACTTATGAAAGTTGTTTTTCATTTTTTTATTGCGTTTACATAGTTACTTCGACCATTTACTGCCATTTAATTAGTGGGTGGAAACGTGATTTGGTAACACAAAAAGTACGGTTTTTTTGGTTTTTTGCCAGTTTTTTAAGAGATTTGTTCGTTTATTTTTTAAATCGACTCTTGAATTTTTCTCTCATAGTTTGAAAATCCTTGTTCCAGCGTTCAAACTGCTCCGGTTTAAGTACCTCCTTCATTTCTGCAATCATTATTTGAGTATCGGCCTCACGTTTTTTATCCATTTCTTCGTCGTATAATTTTTTTTGCTCAAATGCCTTGGTAATGATTTCCTCTACCTGTTTTGTTTGTTGCTGGTCCAACCCGTATTTTTCACTTATTTCTTTTGTGATGTCAGCAGCGTCTTTATGCGGATGGCTTATCCAGATTACTCTATGCTTTACCAATAGGATGGTTCCGCCTGCTCCGATGACGATGCCTGAAGCCAGGATGATGCCGGCGCAGACAATCCATAGAAGCATTCGTTGATGCCTGTAATGTTTTAAGGCATTTTCTTCTGTGTTGGTTACCATGGCAATATCTCCTGGAAGGGTACGAATAGTTGAACAAATGGGTCAGCTATATATCGCCAGGCATAAAATGACAGAAACATCACGATTGAGGCAGCGACAGCCGATATCCCTGCGAACCACTCAAAGGGCAAAAAGCTCGCACTTTCCTGCTGCAGAATGCCTATTTCGAGCATTACTGTTTTACGGACGTCCACCTTTGGCGGCGTCTCTTTTTGTGCTGCTTTGGCTAATTTTTCGATAATCTTTATTGCATCCATTCCAATTTCTCCAAAATTTTTTCTTTTTCAGTTATTTTTTTTATTTTTTTTCGGGCTCGCAAAGCTCTCATTTTCACCGCTGCGCCTGTCCAGCCCATTCTTTCAGCAATTTCCTTGGTTGTGCAGTCCTCAAAGTACATAAGAGTCAATACCAGTCGGTCTGCTCTATTCAATCGGGCAAGTAAGGTGTGCAAAATCTCAGCAGCTTTGCCCGGCTCAATTTCTTTCTGGTTATCTTGCATGGCAAAATCGATATCATCTAATGACAGCAGCTCTTTTGCCTTGTCCCGTTCTTTCCAGAATCGGTATCCTGCACGGGTTGCGATTTTTTTAAGCCAGGCACCAAAAGGTCCCTTCGCCTTGTAGCTTTTCAGGCTCAAATATGCCTCGACAAAGGTGTCCTGAACGAGTCTTTCGCATACGGTGCTGTCCCTGCTGAATCGCCACATAAGTCTTGTTATTTGCTCCTGATGCCTGCGGATAAGCCGCTCGTATGCCGTCTCGTCGCCGCCTAAACAAGCCTGAATATCATCCCAATCTGAATTTTCCACAGAGCCATTATAAGACGCAAACCCCTGTTTGTAAACCGCTTCCGCAGGCCGTTATCCAGCCTGTTTTCAAATAATTAGTGGATGGTTTGGGCTACAGGTAACGAAAAATTTGGAACAATTTTTTGTTAAAGCTTGTTTAAGGTTTTATGCAGTAAAGGCTTGAAATATTGATTTTTAGCCTGTAAATTATGGTAAGATAGGTTTTTAAGCGCTCGTAGCTCAGTAGGATAGAGCGTCGGTTTCCTAAACCGAAGGTCGCAGGTTCGAATCCTGCCGGGCGCAGTTCCGCACCTATTTGCATTGTGGTAGCGGATAGGAAATTCAGAGATACTGGTATCTTCAAAACGTTCTTTATCTTCGGCTCAATTGTGCAAATAGGGGCGGGATTAACCACGAATTTCGTTTATCGGTTGCGCTACTCGTTACGGCTGCGGTTATCGTAAGACATAAGACGATAAACGAAACGAGCCTTGCAACCGCAACCTGATGACGTAACCTTTGGCTACAGCGGATTTCGTGTTTCGGATTTTTAATTCTATCTCATCTTCAGTGACCTTCCCAGTCGTCTTTTTCTGCTGAGGATATTTCTGCCGCTTTTGGTTCTCATTCTTTTTCGAAAGCCGCTTTGTCGTTTCTTCTTAATTTTGCTGATACGATGGTTTTCCATTTTGTCTCCGTTTATAATTCTTGTCCGTTAGTGGATTTGCATATTCTGCATAGCTTGTCGTGTAATTTCAACAGTTTTTACCTTATTATTTGTGTCGTGAAATTTCTGGACAATTTCGGTTTTCAGTGAGACAATAGCTTTGTTTCCTCAATTTTGATTTTTGAATTATTTATATAAGTCCCCGTAGCTCAATTGGATAGAGCGTTGGCCTCCGAAGCCAGAGGTTGCAGGTTCGAGTCCCGCCGGGGACGTTTTTTAATCCCGATACAAGCGGGATTTAAAACAGAGCAATCGAGAGTCGAAAATCGAAATTTGAGAAACGCTCGATTGCGGTCTATTTTCGATTGTCGATTTTCAAAAATGGCGTTTTTATTCGAAAATCTTGATGTTTACAGAAAAGCCGTTGATTTTGCAGATGAAATCTATGAATCAACAAAAGCTTTTCCCAGAGGTAATTATTCTCTCGCTGACCAGCTAAACAGGGCGGCTTTATCCATTTCGACAAATATTGCGGAAGGTAACGGCAGATTTCATAAAGCAGACAGGAGCAATTTTTTTAGAATTGCCCGCGGCTCTGCGTTTGAATGTGTTCCTATCCTGGAAATATGCAAGCGCAGGGCATTTATTGTGGAAAGCAAGTGTGATGAGTTTAAAAGGGAAGTTGAGAATATATGCAAAATGCTATCCGGTCTTATACAGAGCAATCGAGAGTCGAAAATTGAACAATGAAGTATATGGAAAAATTTGAGCAATGTATAAGCGAAGATGAGATTTCTCAACCAAGGTCAACAGGAGAATTTATTTGTTGGTTTGAGAAAAAACGCACTATTATCGAAGAACGGAGAGAACTCAAAAAGCAAAATCTTCTGCATGAAGGTATTGCAAAAATATTTAATGAGGAACTTCGCCCTTTGTATCGCTTACTTCAAAACAAGGTTGAAGATTGGAGGCAAGAAAGATTCAAACCTATAATCGAAAATCAAAGTTATGATGTTGAAGTCCAAACTGATAGAAAAGACGTCCCAAAATATATTGAGATTACAGTTGCAAATTGGGATGAAAAAGAACACGCCAGAATGGAATGCTTTTTGGAACACTCTCCTGTTAGTATGACGGGTGAAGTTTCAATCAGAAGGGATAAGAAAACCGGCAAAAAAATTAATGTAGAAAATGAGCTTAAAAGTACTCAAGATATAGTACAGAATATTAATGAGCGAATAGAAAAGTCAATCAGCAAAAAAATGACAACAACAAAAAAACCAGACTATACTGCATTATTGGTGTATTTTAATGATAATATAAGTATTTACTGCGACCAAGAGGCATTAAAACACAAAATGAATACTTTTTTAGACTTAATTAGCGTACCTTGGTATGATAGATATACAGCTCTTTATGTTGTGGATGCTTCTGGTAAAAGTTTTTACGAGAAACAGGGAGTACAGAGCAAAATCAAATGAACATATCATCTTATTTGTCATATCTTTAGGGAAATTCTTGACTTTTAAATTTGAGATTGCTAATCTATATGTCTTTAGTTTGTAAATAGTTGCGTAAAGGATGATTAAGTGAGAGTTTTATCAGGCATTCAGCCATCGGGCAGATTGCACATCGGCAATTACTTCGGCGCTATGCGTCAGCACCTGCAGCTCCAGGCTGAAAATGAAGGATTCTATTTTATTGCTGACTACCACGCCCTGACCAGTGGACCAAAGCCGGAAGAGTTAAGAGAAAATCGGTTGGCAGTTGCGATGGATTATCTGGCTCTCGGATTAGACACAAACAAAACAGTTTTTTGGTGTCAGTCCGATGTGCCGGAGGTTACAGAGCTTTGCTGGATTCTGTCGTGTATTACACCGATGGGTCTTTTGCAGAGATGCGTGAGCTATAAAGAAAAAATCGGTCAGGGCATCAGCGCCAATCACGGCTTGTTTGCCTATCCGGTTCTGCAGGCTGCTGATATTCTGATTTACAACAGCGACCTTGTACCTGTCGGCGCCGACCAGAAGCAGCACATAGAAGTTACAAGAGACATTGCAGGCTACTTCAACAATACCTACGGCGAGATTTTTATTGTCCCGAAAGCATATATTATCGAATTGGTGGCGGTTGTGCCGGGAATCGACGGCAGAAAAATGAGCAAAAGCTACGACAATACCATCGAGATTTTCGAGCCGGAAGAGGCCGTTAGAAAAAAAGTAATGAGCATTGTTACTGATTCCACTCCTGTCGAGGCGTCGAAAGACCCAAACAAATGTAATGTTTTTGCATTATTAAAATTAGTAGCGTCCGAAGACGAACTTTCTGAATGGGAAAGGAAATATCGCCAGGGCGGCGTCGGTTACGTACAAGCCAAGAAAAGGCTTGCTGAACTTTTGATTGAATATTTCAAACCTTACAGAAAAAAAAGAGCCGAGCTTGAGCGAAATGCCGATTATGTGCGGAAAGTTCTGCGCGAAGGTGCTCAAAAGGCCAAAGCAGTAGCTCAAAAGACCCTGGGCCGGGCAAAAAAAGCAGTAGGAATGGATGGATTCGACAAGCTCACCACGAGTGGTTTCGACAGGCTCACCATAACATAAATTGATGGCGGAATACAGAATAAATCTTGACATATTTTCAGGGCCTCTTGATTTGCTGCTTTATCTGGTTCGCAGAGAAGAGGTCGATATTTATGACATACCGATAGCGAGGATTACCGAGGAGTATATCCACTATGTTGAGATGATAAAGATGCTCGATGTTGAGCTGGCAGGAGAGTTTCTTGTAATGGCGGCAACGCTGATGGAAATAAAATCTGTGATGCTGCTTCCTGCCGATGAGCTTAATGTATTGGCGGATGAGCAAGACGACCCGCGAGCCGAGCTTATCAGGCAATTGCTTGAGTATAAAAAATTTAAGGACGCTGCAAACCTGCTAAAAATTTCCGCAGAGAATCAAGAGCAGAAATTTCCCCGCAGCGATAACATTATTGCTGGCCTGGAGCCCGGCAGCGAGCCTGAACTTGATATTGACCAGTTGAGCGTCTGGGACCTCTTGAGTGCTTTTGATTCGATGATGAAAGCAACCGGCGGTGTGATGGACATCAGCCATATTAGCGATGATACTCCGATTGACCTTTATCAGATTGAGGTACTTCACCGTCTGCAGACCGAAGGGGCGATGGGTTTTGCCAGGATTTTCCAGGATAAGAAAAACAAAATGGTTATGATAGGGCTGTTCCTTGCCATACTTGAGCTTGTAAGGGAAAGACTCATAGCCGCAGAACAGGCAAAACCAGATATGCCGATTTATCTGCGGGCTCTGACGGATGAACCCCCTGAGGGGGCAGTTCATAATGCCATCATCGCGCAAGCCGAACAATCCGCCTCCGCTAAGGCTACGTCGGATAAGAAGGTGGCTTCGACGAGCTCACCACGAGCTGCCCAGGATGATTATCATCGAAAAGACACGATTCCGATTAAGACAATTGAGGATAAACAGATTTCTGCCGAGCTGCCGGTGCCGATTAAGGAAATCAGTGCCAAATCGGTTGCCGATGTTCCTTTGCAAGTCGAGCAGCAGCAAGGCCTTAATGGTGAAAATTCCGGTCTGCCAGCCGAGGATAATAACGGCTAAATAGTTTGACATTTATCGGGAATATAAATAAAATCCTGATTCCAAAAGCAGGGAAAACATAGAAAGGGCTTAAAATGACAGCGAGTGTAACCGAACTGACGGATGCAGAATTCGATAATGTTGTGCATAACAGTTCAGAGCCTGTGCTGGTGGATTTCTGGGCTCCGTGGTGCGGTCCGTGTAAAATGCTGGCGCCTGTTATAGAGGAGATTGCCAACGACTATAAAGGCAAAGCAAAAGTGTACAGACTGAATACCGATGAGCATCATGAAGCGGCGGTTGAGTTTGGTATCAGCGCTATTCCTACTGTTATTCTCTTTGATGGAGGTCAGATTGTAAAAAAGTGGGTGGGACTGGTAAGCAAAACCGATATCGCCGATGCGATTGATGAATTGCTTGGCTGAAATCCTTTTGTCTGAATAAAGCTTAGCGGAATATTTTTTCACTTTTTCAGAGAATTTCCATGCTCCAAAGAACTCATAACTGCGGACAGTTGCGTGCCTCCGATACCGGCAAAAGAGTAAATCTTTGCGGCTGGGTTGATTCCTATCGCGACCATGGCAATCTGGTTTTCATAGACCTGCGCGATAGATACGGGATAACACAGCTTGTATTTAACCCGGAAGCGCAACCTCAGATACACAAGCTTTCGCGGCAATTGCGCTGCGAATGGGTGATAGCTGCCAGCGGCACCGTTCGAATGAGAGGCGAAGGACTGACAAACCCGAAGCTGCCGACAGGCGAGATAGAAGTCCTGATTGATAAGCTCGAGATTCTTAATACTGCGGAAACTCCGCCTTTCGAGATTGCCAATGCGGGAAGTGTAGATGAAGAATTAAGGCTTAAATATCGGTATATCGACCTCAGACGGCCGCAGATGCAGGAACGGCTCAGGGTGCGCCACAAGGTTACAAAGATAGCCCGTGATTTTTTTGACAGCGAAGGTTTCTGGGAGATTGAGACGCCGTTTCTTGGCAAAAGCACGCCGGAAGGTGCGAGAGATTTTCTGGTGCCCAGCAGGTTGTATAACGGATGTTTTTATGCGCTGCCGCAGTCGCCGCAACTCTTCAAGCAGGTCCTGATGGTAAGCGGCATAGACAAGTATTTTCAGATTGTCCGCTGCTTCAGAGATGAAGACCCCAGAGCCGACAGGCAGGCGGAATTTACCCAGATTGATGTCGAGATGAGCTTTGTACAGAGTGATGTCGTGATTGACGTTAATGAGCGTCTGGTTGCAAAGATATTCAAAGAGATACTCGGCGTTGATGTAAAAGTGCCGATAAGAAGGATGGGCTATCAGCAAGCGATGGATGAGTATGGCATCGACAGACCCGATTTGCGATTCGATATGAGGATGAAGGACATTTCTGATATTGCGGTGCGGTGTCAGTTCAAGGTTTTTACCGATACCGTCGGCAAAGGCGGCATTGTAAAAGGTTTTTGTGCTCCCGGAGGAGGGAAATTTTCACGTAGCGATATAGAAAAAACGTTCACGAATTTAGTTACTGATTTCGGAGCAAAAGGCCTTTCCTGGTTTAAAGTTATTGTCGATGAGCAGACTAAAAAGCCGGATTTGTCGAGCAGCATCGCAAAATTTTTCACTTCCGGGCAGAGACAGCAGATAGTTGAAAGGTTCGGCGCAAAACCCGATGATTTACTGCTGTTTGTTGCTGATACGCCGGCAGCAGCGAATAAGGCTCTTGCACCGCTCCGTATCAGGCTGGGGAGGGAACTAAAATTGATCGATGAAAATGCTTATGAGTTTGTCTGGGTTATGGACTTTCCGCTTTTTGAGTGGAACGAAAAGGAAAACAGATTCAATTCTCTTCACCATCCGTTTACGGCGCCTGTGCCGGAAGATATCGAAAAGCTCGATGTGGATCCTGCTTCAATCAGGTCGCAGGCTTATGATATTGTCGTCAACGGCTCGGAAATCGGCGGCGGAAGCATTCGTATCCATCAGCCGCAGATACAGGCAAGGGTCTTTGACCTGCTCAAAATTACACGAAAGCAGGCAGAGGAAAGATTCGGATTTTTCCTGCGGGCTCTCAAGTATGGCGCTCCGCCGCACGGCGGTATCGCTTTCGGCCTTGACAGGCTGGTTATGCTCCTGACGAAGACAGATAATATCCGTGATGTCATCGCATTTCCAAAAACTCAGAAGGGCCAGTGTCTTCTGACCGATGCCCCGAGCGAGGTTGAACAGGTCCAGCTTGACGAGTTGAATCTCAGAACACAGAAGCATCATTAAATCGGTCTGGAAGTTAGTTATCGGTTGTCAGTTATCAGTTTACCGGTAACCAGTGAGGTATGAGAGATATAGTAAGCAAAATCCGGCAGCTTTTGAAAACTCCGCACCTGCGTCCTGTTTCTCTTGCAGGCAAATGCAGACTCCTTTTCGGCGTAGCAATTCTGTTTGTCCTTGCTATTGCCCTGTTGATACCATATTTCTGGATGGGCAAATTGACTGAAAAGGCCGTTCTGGATTCCGGCAGAGCGGTGGTAAATACAGTCTATGAGAGGCATTTCAGACTTGGTGCTGCGAACGACAAGGGACTTGTTATGCTTGAAGAGAGCGGGGCAAGAAAACAGGGTCAGTCCAGCAGAGTCAAATGGCTCAGGTTCGACCAGTCGCAGAAAGACTGGCAAAAACAGATTTCGGAAAGACAGAATAAAACAATTGAACAACTCAAACAGCAGGGTAAGGTCAACGAGCTTGCCTGGGCGGAAAAAGTTAATGGTTCCGCTGAGACGACTTATATAAATCTTGTTCGTGCGAATAAAAAATGTCTTGCCTGCCATAGTACTGAAGGCTCTGCACTTGTTTTCAGCCTTGCTGAGCCGGTTGGTGCGATTCTTGTACAAATGCCCGGCAGAGAAACAAGTAGAACCCTGCTTTTAAATCGTATCTGCATTGTTACTGCCGGTATTCTTGCCGGCGCCGGTGCGATAGTTGCTTTTTATATAATTGCACAGCGCGTAATTCTAAGCCCTATCAGGCAGTTGAGGGCGCTGGTCAACAATGTTTCAGCAGGCAATCTCGGTGTCCGATGCGGCATAAAAACAAGAGATGAGTTTGAAAAACTTGGCGATGCGCTCAATACAATGCTCAATAACCTCGTTGAAGGTCAGGAAAAACTTCATCAGGCCAACAGACAGCTCGATGCCAAAATTACGGAACTTTCGGAAAGAAATATCGAGCTTTTCAAGGCCAACAAGCTCAAAGGCGAATTTCTTGCAAATATGTCGCATGAGTTTCGCACGCCATTGAATGCCATTCTGGGCTTTGCAGAAATCCTGCGGGAAAAGGGAGCCGAGGATATTGCGAAAAGTAAACGCTATGCCGAAAACATCATCAGCAGCGGAAGAAATCTTCTTAATATGATTAATGACCTGCTTGAACTTGCAAAGGCAGAAGCAGGCAAAATTGAAGTGCACATTGAGAAAACAAGTATTCCGGAACTGTGCCGGGGGTTGGCGGCTTTCTTTTCGCCTCTGACTGAAAAACAGAAAATAAAAGTGCGTCTGATGGTCGATGAAAATATTCCTATAATCAAAACCGACTCAGGCAAGGTTCAGCAGATACTATATAATCTTCTCAGCAATGCCGTGAAATTTACGCCGGAAAACGGCAAAATTGAATTGAAGGCTTTTCTGCCCGACGACCAGACCGTGAGAATTTCCGTTTCAGATACCGGCCCGGGAATTGCCGAGGCGGACAGAGAGAAAATTTTTGAAAAATTTCGACAGGCCGACGGTTCTTTGACTAGAAACCAGCCTGGGACAGGTTTAGGTCTTGCAATAAGCATGGAACTTGCCAAATTGCTTTCAGGAAAGATAGACCTTGACAGCAAAGCCGGCGAAGGCGCTACTTTCTGGCTCGATTTGCCGATTGTCAGAGCCGACGACACGTAAAAATCAAGTCCTAAATTCGAATAATGATGGTTTGCTCCACCAAAATTCCAAGGAGCTTGTGGAAAGGTGACGGCTGAATTATAATCACAGACGGCAAAAATTTCGGATTTGTACATATTTTTGAGAGGGTATTTTGACTGTGAAAGACGGACAATTTGTGATAGAAACGTTTTCACTGACGAAGATTTTTAGCGACTGGTGGGGCCGCAGCAGGATTGTTGCAGTTGAGGATTTGAATCTGGCGGTCAGGCGCAATGAGGTGTTCGGACTTCTTGGTCCGAACGGCTCCGGCAAAACGACAGTTCTGAAAATGCTGCTCGGTCTGCTTCACCCAACAAGGGGCAAGGCGATTGTTCTCGGTGGTGACGGCAGGAACCCCAAAATAAGTGCTAAAATCGGTTTTCTGCCTGAAGAGTCATATTCGTATCCGTATCTGAATGCTCGTGAGACGCTTGATTTCTACGGCAGACTGTTCGGTTTGAATTCGCCTCTGCGAAGAGCGAGAGTCGATGCGCTGCTGGATATGGTCGGCCTTTCAGGTATGGCCAACCGGCCTGTAGGCACGTTTTCAAAGGGTATGGCGCGCAGAATCGGTCTTGCACAGGCATTGATAAATGACCCTGAGCTTCTGATACTTGATGAGCCGACAAGCGGCCTTGACCCCATCGGCACAAGGCAGATAAAAGATTTAATAGTAGAACTTGCGAAGCGGGGCAAAACAGTACTTCTGTGCAGTCATTTGCTTGCAGATGCCGAGGAGGTCTGCGACAGGATAGCGATACTTTACGGCGGACATATCCAGCGTCAGGGCAGTGTCGATGAGCTTCTCAAGCAGGCAAACAGAAGACAGATTACGACTGATGTAATAAACGATGATGCGGTTGAGAAAATCAGACAGATTATCAAGGAGCAGGGCAGCGGTTTTGAGATAACCGCTCCCTTGCAGAGGCTTGAGTCGTTCTTTATAGACATAGTCAAACAGGCGCAGCGTGAAAAACGGCCGACAAGCGGAGTGGTGAACCGAATGGAGGCTACGGCTGCCGAGAGAGCTGCTGCTGTGTCGGATGTGCTTGACAGGCTTGTTGCCGCCAAAGTTGAGCCTGAGAAATCAACAGAGCCGCCAAAGGCTGTAAAGCCGATAGAACTAAAGCCGGATGAGGGTATTTTAAGCAGGCTTACGGAAGTTGAACAAAAACCTGCTCAGCCTCCGCAGCAGCAAAGCAAAGAGCAGCAGGATGACATACAAAAGCCGCAGGATGTCAGGAAAAAACTTCTTGATAAGCTTGTAGATGACCGGTCGGGGGATAATAAAAATGGGTAGAATCTGGGCTGTCGCCAGAAATACTTTTGTCTCTTCGATGAGGATGAAGACCGCAATAGTGTTTATGCTGCTGCTGATTATACTTTTGCCGATATTGAGCCTGACAAGCACCGGTGACGGTACCGCCATAGGACGTCTTCAGAGCTTTATAAGTTATGGGCTTGGGCTGGTTGCGTTTCTGCTTTCAGTTCTTACTATTATAGTCTCCTGTTACACTCTGAGCAACGATATAAAGCATAAGCAGATTTATATGGTTGTTACGAAACCCATCAGACGTTTTGAGCTGATTATTGGAAAAGTTCTTGGCGTAATGCTTCTTGATTTGCTGCTGCTGTCTGTGTTTTCGTCGATAATTTATGCGCTTACTGTGCAGATGCCGCATTTTGCAAAAGCCGATGAGGCCGAACTTGCCCGGCTGGACAATGAATTCTTTACTGCAAGAGCAGCTCTTAAGATGAACCTTGACGAACAGGCCATAGAAAATCGTGTGCGCCAGGCATATAATGAGCTTAAACGTACTGGCCAGCTTAGTGAATCGCGCAGTAAAGAAGAGATACTTTCGGAATTACGCGACGTCGAGAAGTTCAGCAGGCATTCGGCAGAGCCCGGCGGGACGGTTTTATGGGAGTTTGAGGGCGTTAAGCCTTTCGATGTAAATGAAAGCATTTTTATACGTTTCAAGTTCAACGCCTCTCAGGAACCGCCGGACAAGAATATTTACGGCGTCTGGTACGTAGGGGATTATCGGCAGATAAAATATGGCCAGTCCCGGATGCAAACGCCGATTTATACTCTCCCTCGCAAAGACGTAGTCGGCTTGCTGCGTGAATTTGAAGTTCCTGCCGATGCAGTAGCCAGCGACGGCTATCTTGCCGTGGTTTTTTATAATGAACCAATGAACGAAACAACGGTGATATTTCCTATTGAGGACGGTTTTGAGGTTCTTTACAAAGCAGGCAGTTTCGCAAATAATTTTCTCCGTGCAGTGCTGATTATATTTTCAAGGCTTGTGTTTCTGGCCGCTCTTGGCGTTTCATTGTCTACCTGGCTCGGATTTCCGGTGGCGATTCTTTGCAGTTTTGCAGTGTTTTTCACAGGGGTTATCAACGGTTTTGTCGTGCAGTCTTTTAATTATCTTGGTCAGAATGTAGCGATATTTTACAAATACGTGATAAAGCCCTTAATATGGCTGCTGCCGAAATTCGATGAAAGTTTCAATGTCAACAGATATATAATTGATGCCAGGCTGATAAGGTATGGCTTTCTGGCTCTCGCTGTCGGAGTTCTTGCAGTAAAATCATTGATTTTGCTTCTGGCAGGATTTTTTATTTTTGCAAAACGTGAAATAGCAAAAGTTATAGTTTGAACTATTATATGCGGTTTAAAATTTTTATTATCTGTTTACTGTGTTTGGTCGTCGCGGCAGGGCTGCTTTTTGTAGGTTCTCTCAGGCTCGATAAGATAAATTCGCAGCGCAGTGAAATGAAGCTGATAATGAATGAACCGCTTGAAAATGCGCCTCCTTCGCTTGCCTTTGCAACAGTAGCACTTGGGGCATTTCGCGGCCTTGTGGTGGATATCCTCTGGATACGAGCGGACCAGTTGAAGGAAGAAGGCAAATTTTTTGATGCGAAGCAGCTTGCCGACTGGATAACTTTTCTGCAGCCGAGATTTGCTGCGGTATGGGATTTTCACGCATGGAACATGGCTTATAATATTTCGGTTGCGATTCCGGCAAGCCGGCCGCAGGAGCGATGGCAGTGGGTCAAGAATGGCTATGAACTTCTGCGCGACAAAGGCATAGAAAAGAATCCCCGTAGCATAGCGCTTTATCGTGCTCTTGCGTGGATATTTCAGCACAAAATAGGCGATATAATGGACGATGCTCACAAGTATTACAAACTTCAGCTTTATCATGCTATGCAGCCTCTGCTTGGTCCGCAGACACAGGAGTATTATAAAGCCCTTGCCGATGTGCCCGAAAAACTTGAGGATATGCTGCAAAAACCTGATGTGGCAAAGTTTTTAAATGAGCTGGCTTTGGCTGACAGCTCCTTTGCAAAACCTGCCCAGCTTGTCGATAATTATCTTTCTCTCAGGCAGCAGCCACAGCGTTTTTCGCAGCAGGCTTTTGCGGTTATTGATAGTTTCCGCAGCGCAAAGACGCTTGAAGAATTTGATACTTTCGCAAAAGCATACTATCTGCGGCATACGTGGAAGCTTGAACCGCGTCTGATGGTTCAGTTGAATGAAAAGTATGGTCCGATTGACTATAAGGACCCGAATAAGGTGTTGCCGCTGAACTGGGAGCATCCTGATGCTCATGCTATTTACTGGGCGGCGCTTGGTCTGCAGAGGGCATCCGGACAGGATTACTCGATAGACGAGCTCAACACCGACAGGATTGTCTTTCACAGCATTCAGAACCTTTACAGAAGAGGCAAAATGATTGTTTATACCTCGCGGATGCCGGCAGAGAATGACCCCTGTAACATTATAGAACGTGAAAGTGTTTTTTTGTTTCCTGATTTGCGGATGTTTGATAGATATGACCAGGCATTAAGAGCGCTTATGGCTAAGTACACTAAGCTTGAGGGAAACGTCGAAAGTCTCCAGGTTGCTCATCGTAATATGCTCAAGCGTGCGGTATTGTTGTTTTATCAGGCTGGTCACACAGGCAAGGCCGTAGAGATTTACAATACGCTGCGAAGGGAATATCCGCAGGATAAGGATATACAGGTCTCGCTTGCTGAATATGCGAGAACCAGACTTATTAACGAACTTGCAACGATAGGTATAGACGATGCCCGCGAGATTATAACGCTTATGCTGCAGGAGGCGTATTACCGGTATGCTGTACGTGATGACGATGAGGCTTTCGGCAGGGAGAAAATGGCCAGGGATGTGTATGACCATTACCAGAAGGAGTACGGGGGAAAAGAAGGTACTGACAGAGTGGTTCTGCCTGATTTTGAGGTGCTTCGATACGTAGGGATAACCAGTTTTCTAAATGACGCCAGGTATCCTGATTTTGTTCGTCAAAATCTGGTTGAACGAATCCGGGTTGAAAGGCCCCAGCTTTACGAAAAGATGAGACAGCAGCATGAATATTTTATGCGGGAGATGGAAAAGCAGGAAAGTACGCAGCAATGATTAAGCGCCCATTTGCGACGGAGAATCTGACCGAATCACAGCAAAAGGCGGTCTGGCACAGGGACGGTCCTCTGCTTATTATAGCCGGTCCCGGCAGCGGCAAGACGCGTGTGATAACGAACCGTGTTGCAGCGCTTGTTAATCAGAAGGTTTCGCCTGCCAGCATTTGTGCAATAACGTTTACGAACAAGGCGGCGGACGAGATGCGCAGCAGGGTTTTTGCGATGAAAGTGCCCGGCGGGGTACATATAAGTACGTTTCACTCGCTCTGTGTAAAGATTCTTAGACAGTTCTGGCAGGCGGCGGGTATATCGTCGGATTTCAGTATTTATAATGAAACGGACCAGAAAAACTGCGTCAGGGAGGCAGTAAAGACGGCAGAACTTGATACAAAAAATTTTCCGCCCGCTCGCACACTGGAGACAATCTCACGGCTGAAGAATAATCTTCAGGATGTTGCGGATTTCGAAGCCGGCAGCAGCGGTGATTACTTCTCGCAGTGCCTTGCAAAGATATACCGTAATTATCAGAAGATTCTCAGGCAGAATAATGCGCTTGATTTTGACGATTTGCTTTTAAAGGCCGCGTTTCTGCTGCGCGATTTTCCTGAGATTCGCAGACAGTTGAATGAAAGGTTCTGGTATCTGATGATTGATGAGTATCAGGATACCAATCATGCTCAGTATCAGATAGCCCGCGGGCTTTCTCTTGAGCACGGCAATATCTGTGTAACCGGTGACCCCGACCAGTCGATATACAGCTGGCGAGGTGCGGACATCGGCAATATACTCGCCTTTGAGCGCGACTGGCCGCAGGCGGTAGTTGTCAAACTTGAGGAAAACTTTCGAAGCGGCCCTGAAATTCTTGTTATTGCCGACAAACTTATCGCTGCAAACAAAAGCCGCAAGCAGAAAACCCTTGTTCCGATAAAACAGGCTGGTGCCGAGATTGTTGTGCAATGTCTTGATGACGAGCAGGCTGAGGCCGCTTTTGTGGCCGGCTTTATAAAACAGTTGCTCGACAACGGCGCAGATGCCAACCAGACAGCCGTTTTTTATCGTATAAACTCGATGAGCAGAGCGATTGAGGAGGCCTTTATCGAAAATCGTATTCCTTATCAGGTGGTTCGGGGTATCGAGTTTTACAATAGAAAAGAAATCCGCGATATTCTTGCATATCTGCGGATTATAGTAAACATCGCGGATACGCAAGCCCTTTTGCGGATAATTAACACACCGGCAAGAGGGATAGGCAACACAACGATTGCCCGGCTGGAGTCTTTCGCAGCATCGAAAGGCACAAGCCTTTATCAGGCAATAAACAATAGTGATGCTTTGAATTCCATTCCAGCCGGTACAAAAGCTAAACTTAAAAACTTTTCGAATATGATTGAAGATTTCAGAAAGGATATCGCTGGGCCGGTAGCAGTCTTGATGGACAGGGTTTTCAAAACAAGCGGCCTTTATGAGTCCCTGCAGGTCCAAATAGCCGAGGAAGATTACAGCAAGGCTTCGCCGCTCGATAATATTGCAGAACTTATAAGTTCGGCAGAGAGATTCGACCGCCAATATGGCGGAACTCTGGTTGATTTTCTGCAGCATATCGCACTTTTCAGCGACGCTGACGCCTACGATTCACAGAGCGGCAAGGTTTCGCTGATGACACTGCATTGTGCCAAGGGGCTTGAATTTGATAATGTTTTTATTATCGGCCTTGAGCAGGGGATTTTGCCGCACGAAAGAAGTATGGATTTTATCTCTGAGATTGAGGAGGAACGGCGGCTGTTTTTTGTCGGAATTACACGGGCAAAGAAACGATTATGTATAACCCTCAGCAGATACAGGACGATACACGGCCGAACGACCAGAACAATCCCTTCTCACTTTCTTTCCGAGGCGGGTTTGCAGCTACAGGAAATCGTAGAAAAGCAGGAAGAATTTGAAGATAAAAACCGTGATAATATTTATTATGAGAGAGATTTCTGTCAGATTTTCGATGACGGTAAACAGATCTTTGCTGCCGGTCAGATCGTATCCCATAAAAAATTCGGGCTTGGCAGGGTAAAGGAGTTTCACAATCTTGGAGACAATAGTATAATTGTCGTTCAGTTTAACAGCGGACAAGTAAAACCACTGATGTTAAAGTATGCTGATTTAAGTGTTGTTGAATGAGCCAAAAGGAAATCCGTATGAAACAACATCAGATAAAATTTTATTATAAGAACGTTACGGCAGAGGTTCTCGGCTCAGAGCATGGCATAACCGAAAAGCAGTTTGACGAGCTTGCGGAAAAGACCGAACCGTTGATAGAGCAATTAAATGCTGACAGGAAGGCGGGTAAGGTTCGCTATCGTGATTTGCCTTATCAGAACGATACGGTTAAGCAGGTAAAGCAGGTTGCTGATGGGTTCAACTGGTGCGAAAATTTTGTTGTGCTTGGTATAGGCGGTTCCGCCCTCGGTAATATCGCACTCCAGACCGCACTAAATCCGTATATGTATAATCTTGATGATAAACAGCGAAAAGGCCCGAGACTGTTTGTTCTTGATAATGTTGACCCTCAGCAGATGCGGTCGTTTCTTGGTTGGATAGCCGACAGGCTTGATAAGACGGTGTTTAATGTGATAAGCAAGTCAGGCAGGACTGCTGAGACAGCGGCACAATTTCTGACAGTTTGCAGAATGCTCGAACAAAAACTGGGCAGAAATTCTTTAAAGAAGCATATAATTGCAACGACAGACCCCAAGGAAGGGACGTTGCGCAGGACAGCAAACGAATTTGGATTGGTTAACCTTGAAGTGCCTGAAGGGGTTGGCGGCAGGTTCAGCGTTTTGAGTGCCGTCGGCTTGTTAAGTGCAGCAATATGTGATATTGACATTGAGCAGCTTCTGGCTGGTGCTGCCGAGATGGATAAAAAGGTAAGTCAGCAGAGCTTTTATCAGAACCCGGCTGCGGTAAATGCAGCGATAAACTGGCACTACTACAATAGAGGCAAACGTATATCCGTGATGATGCCGTATAGTTACGCATTAAAGGATTTTGCAGACTGGTACAGGCAGCTTTGGGCTGAAAGTCTGGGCAAGGCAAGAGACCTTTCCGGCAGAGAGGTTTTCGTAGGACCTACGCCTGTAAAAGCGCTTGGTACCACTGACCAGCACAGCCAGGTGCAGCTCTATAGGGAAGGGCCGAATGACAAGCTGTTTACGTTTCTTGCAGTTGAGGATTTTGGCGAGGATGTACAGATTGGTTCTTCGCTGGCTGTTGCGCCGGAGCTTGGTTATCTGGCCAATCAGAAGATGAGCAGACTTTTGAACAGCGAAAAGATTGCAACGGAATATGCCCTTGTGGCGTCTCAGCGGCCGTGTGTTACTGTTGTGTTTGAGAAGATTTGTCCTTATACTGTAGGGCAGTTCATATATCTTTTTGAAGTGTCGACATCCATTGCAGGGCTGCTGTTTGGTATAAACGCTTATGACCAGCCGGCTGTTGAGCTCGGCAAGGAAGCGACGTTTGCGCTTATGGGTAAAAGCGAATATGCGGCTCTGGCTGAAAAAATAAAACCTTTTACGAAAATAGACAGTCGTTTTGTCATATAATTTGAAAAGGAAAAGTTATGCGGTTTGCGGTGATAATGGCTGGCGGCACGGGCAAGCGGTTATGGCCTTTGAGCAGGGAAGACAGACCCAAGCAGGTTCTGCGGTTGTTTGACGGCGATACTTTGCTGCGAAATTGTTTTCAGCGGTTAAGTTCGCTTTTTGACCATCGCAACATAATCGTTCTGACCAACAAGGGTTATTCCGACCTTGTCCGGGACAATCTTCCTGAAATTCCGTACGATAATGTTATAGCTGAGCCAGCGGTTCGCGATACGGCAGGTGCCATTGGACTTGCCGCCAGTGTTCTTTGTCGGTTTGACCCTGATGCTACGATGGCGGTGGTTACGGCAGACCAGGTTATCAGGCCTGTGGATGTTTTTCAGCAGGCTCTTGTTGATGGTATGACTTATGTGGAAAAAAATCCTGATGTGCTGATAACCTTTGGAATACAGCCGTCTTTTCCGAGCACCCAGCTTGGTTATATAAAGCTCGGCAAAAGCCACACATGTTCCGGCTGCAATAACAAAATCTTTGAAGTTGAGGACTTCAGGGAAAAGCCTGATTTGGACACCGCCGAGGAATATCTTTCAAGTGGTGAGTATTGCTGGAATTCCGGTCTTTTTGTATGGAAGGCTAAGCGCATACTTGAGCTTTTGTTTGAAAATCTCCCGCAGGCAAAACAGCCTCTGCAGAGTATTCAGGCCGCATGGGGCGGGTCGGGTCAGGATGATGCGCTTGCCGAGTATTTTGTGAAACTGCCGAAGATAAGCATTGATTTTGCGGTTATGGAAAAAGCGCCGCTTGTTCATGCCATAAAGCTTAACTGTCGGTGGTTTGATATGGGTTCTTTTTCCGCTCTTGCAGATATTATTCAGTCTGATGCCGACGGCAATATTGTTGTGGCGGATAAAAGCGAAATTCTTGACTGCACGGACAGTATTTTTGTAACTGAGGATAAAAATCATCTGATAGCTGCTATCGGGCTTAATGAGGTGGTAGTTGTGCACAGTCCTGATGCCACGTTTGTTTGTCCTGTTGAACAGACTGGGAAATTAAGAGAGCTGCTTGAGCTTATCAGAGAGCACGGCAAAGAGCAGTATCTGTAGTTTGATTTTCGGGAAGCAGATGCGTTTTTTGTGTATAGACCTGGGTGATAAGCGTACCGGCCTTGCGGTATGCGATGATAATGAAACCATTGCCAGTCCTGTTGGCGTTATTGAGAGTGGGAAAAGTTTGTATGACGAGATAACAGGCGCGGTAGAGCGGTATCAGGCTCAGGCCTTGGTTTTTGGTTTGCCTTTGAATATGGATGGCAGCGAAAATGAAAGGACGGTACAAACAAGGAGATTCGCCGAAGAAATCAAAGATAAAACAAATCTGCCGATATTTTTCCAGGATGAAAGACTTTCCAGTTTTGCTGCCCAAAAAAAGCTTTCGCAGACAGGTCTTACACATAAAAAGAAAAAGGATAGAATTGACGCAATTGCGGCGGCTGATATACTTAGGGAGTTCATAGCCGTCAGAAAAAAAGAAAAGTGAGCAGCATATATGAGGAAGGGTTAATGCTGTTGTATCTTTGAGAGAATTTCGTCGGGGATATCGAAGTTTGCATAAACATTCTGGATGTCGTCGTGTTCTTCGAATTCATCCATAAGCGCAAGAATCTTTCGTGCCAGTTCGACATCTTTTACAGGGATGGTATTGTGGGGTATCATTGATATTTCAGCAACTTCGGTGGGCACCTGTTTTTCATCGAGTGTTTTTTTTAATTCTTCGTATACAGAGGCATCGCATGTTATTTCATAGATACGGCCTATATTCTGGAGGTCATCTGCGCCTGCTGAAAGAGCGATTTCCATCAAATTGTTTTCGTCAGCGGCTTTTGTTGGAACTGTAATCAGGCCTTTTTTGCTGAATAAATAACTTACGCAGCCTGTTGTTCCGAGTAAGCCGCCGTGCCGTTCGAAGATTTTTTTGACTTCCGGCCCTGTTCGGTTTCGATTGTCGGTTAATGCTTCAGCCATAATAGCAACGCCGCCGGGGGCGTATCCTTCATAGAGGGCAGATACAAATGAAACAGTATCCCCTGAGCCTGCGCCTTTTTTAATAGCCTTTTCTATGGTGTCCTTCGGCATATTGGCCTGTTTGGCCTTGTCGATTGCATATCGCAACGCAAGATTAGCTGCAGGGTCTGGCCCGCCGTTTTTGGCTGCGACGATGATGATTCTTGCAATCTTACTCCAGACCTTGCCCCTTTTGGCGTCGATAGCCGCCTTTTTATGTTTGATTCCGGCCCAGTGCGAATGTCCAGACATTATATTCTCAAACTGAAAATATCAATGAATAACCTTGTTTAGCGGATAGGTAATGATGCCGGAAGCGCCGGCTCGCTTGAGCTGCGGCACGATGGCTCTTTCCACCTTTGCGTCAACAACAACCTCGACCGCAACAAAATCCTCGTCTGCCAGTGAGGAGATTGTGGGGCTTTTTTCTGCCGGCAGAATCTTCAGTATTTCGTCAAGGTCCTCCTTGTTTACGTTCATTTTTAATCCGACGGTTGTCTTTGCATCGATAGCGGCGTTTAAAAGGATGGAGATGTTTTCAATTTTTTCACGTTTGAATTTGTTTTTCCAAGCGTTTTTGTTGGCGATGAATCTTGTTGTCGAGCTCATAAGGGTGTCGATTATTCTGAGATTGTTGGCCGCAAGACTCGCCCCTGTTTCTGTAAGCTCGACAATAGCATCGACGAGTCGTGCCTTTACTTCGGTTGCACCCCAGCTGAATTCGACTTTTACGTTAACTTTTTTCTTTTTGAAATATTCTTTTGTTACGCCGACCAGTTCCGTTGCAACGATTCCCCCTTCAAGGTCTTCGGGTTTCCTGACGGCCGATTCGTTTGGTACGGCCAGAACCCACCTGGCAGGATTGGCAGTTGACTTACTGTAGAGCAGCTCGCAGACCTCGATGATGTCGGATTTGTTTTCGAGTATCCAGTCGTATCCTGTAAAACCAGCGTCAAGCGCGCCATCTTCAACATATCTGCTCATTTCCTGTGCCCGGAGCATTATAAGCTGGATTTCATCATCGTCGATTTGCGGAAAATAACTTCTTTCATAACCTGTTATATGGAAGCCTGCCTTCTCAAAAAGTTCAAAAGTGGCATTCTGAAGGCTTCCTTTCGGAATGCCCAGTTTCAGTATTTTCTCCGACATTTTTGCTCCTTATTTTTTTACCTTTGGTTTTTTCTCTGAGAGAAGCTGCGCGGCTTTAGGGTTGACAAGTTCGCTGTCGCGCCGCACCAGGGTATAGAAGGTATAAGTATTTGCTGCGGATATCTGCCTTTCAACGAAAGCGGCAATCTGTTCGTTTTCGAATTGGGGGTCGACAACGTTGTAAGCTTTAAGGTATTGAATCATCTTTTCCGTAAGTGGTATGGCGTGAGCGTTGAAAACTATCAGCATAAAATAGCTGTTGATAAAATTTGTCATACCGTTGAGTTTTTCAAGGATTTCCTTTGTGCCTCTTTTTCCGGTACCTGCCAGGTCTTCAGGCGACAGGCAGTCGTATTTCTGAAAGATGGCGTTAAGCAGCGTAGTAAGTCTGACGGCGCATTTTTCGCCTTCTTCGATATCCTGACCTATTACTTCAGCTATTTCCTCTGCTCTTGCGACTCTGAGGTCGTTGAAATCGACAAAATGCGACTGAATTCTTTTTAAGGCTGCTTTTGCACAGGATTCGGTTGATTTCTCGCATAGCACGGCAAAGACAATCGCCTCAACAGCGTCGTGATATACGGGCTTTTTGGGTTTTTCATCGCCTTTTTTCAAAATGCTGAAAAGTTTTTTCAATTTCTGTATGTATTGGCTGCTGCTTTTCATTTTTCATTTTCTTTTGGAAACTCTTTTGAGATTTCGTCAATCAACCTGAGTGTTTCGGCGGTCTTTTTAAGTCTGTCATCTATGTGGAATGACAGATGGGGGCAGAACCTGCTCTTGACATAATCGCCGAGCAGTGCCTGAATGCGTCCTGAAGCATGCTGTATCGCCATAAAGGTGAGATTTTGTCTTTCGGGAGTTTTTCCCATAATGCTTAAAAAAACGTCGGCCTTTTTTAAATCCGGTTCGATTTTTACTTCTGTAACGCTGATAAAACCTTCAATTCGCGGGTCGCCAAGGTGATTGTTGATTATATCGCTGACCGCTTCCTTGATTACACGTGCCATCTTTTCTTGTCTTCTCCGCGACATATTTTTTTTATTGTTTAAAGCGTTCTTTCGACCTTGACAATTTCATAAACTTCAAATACGTCTCCTATTTTCACGTCGTCGAACCCTGCGATTTTTATGCCGCACTCAAGGCCGGTTTTGACCTGTCTGGCATCGTCTTTGAAATGTTTGAGAGATTCAATCTGGCAGTCGTCTCTGACGATGATATTGTTGCGAATAAGTCGGATTCTCGCATTTCTGTTGACCTCGCCTTGTTCAACGTAGCATCCTGCAATAGTTCCAACGCCGGAAATTTTGAATGTGTTCCGCACAACGGCTCTTCCGATGCTTTTAAACTGTTCTTCAGGTTCAAGCATGCCGGCCATAGCCTTTTTAAGGTCTTCTGTTATCCTATAAATAATGTTATATATTTTTATATCGATGCCTTTTGCTTCGGCTAATCTGGCAGCCTTATCTTCCGGCACAACGTTAAATCCTATTATTATTGCATTTGAGGCTTCGGCAAGTACGACGTCGCCTTCAGTTATACCGCCGACGGCGGCATGAAGTATTTTTATATGTACTTCATCCGTGCTAAGTTCAGTGAGGTATTTTGTCAGAACGTCCACCGAACCCTGAACGTCGGCACGAATAATGATATGGACGTCTTTGGTTTTGCCGGCCTCAAGCTGGCTGAAGAGGTTTTCCATCGTAACGACCGAGCGCGTACCCAGTGCCGCTTTTCTGTCGCTTGCCTTTTTCTCGTTGGCAGCGGCCTTTGCACGGTTGATGTCTTCGAGACAGTAGAATCTGTCGCCTGCCAGAGGCATGTCGTTGAGTCCTGAAATCTCAACAGGCGCAGCGCTGATTGCCGAACTGACAGACTTGCCGAAACTGTCTCTTAAGGTTCGGATTCTGCCGTAACCCGTGCCGGCAAGGACGGCATCTCCTTTTTTTATTTTGCCTTCCTTTATCAGCAGTGTTGCGACGGGTCCTCTGTTCGGGCTGATTCTTGCTTCGACGACCCATCCTGTAGCGGGTATTGTGGCATCTGCCTTCAGTTCGAGCAGTTCAGCGGCAAAATCGAGATGTTCAAGAAGTTCTTCGATACCCTGTCCTGTTACTGCGCTGGTCTTGATAACTTCAGTAGCCCCGCCCCATTCGGTGGGTGTAAGCTCATGTTCGGCAAGCTGGCCGTATATCCGGTTCAGGTCAATGCTCGGTAGGTCGATTTTATTAAGGGCGACGATAATATGAACGCCCGCAGCCTTTGCGTGATGAATCGCTTCTACGGTCTGAGGCATTACGCCATCGTCGGCAGCGACGACAAGAACGGCAATATCGGTCATATTTGCACCGCGTGCCCGCATCGCGGTAAAGGCTTCGTGCCCAGGTGTATCGAGAAATGTAACCTTTTTGGAGTTGTTTTTATCGCCCCATGTTACCTGATAAGCGCCGATGTGCTGAGTAATTCCGCCTGCTTCGCCCGCGGCAACCTTTGCCGAGCGAATTCTGTCTAAAAGACTTGTTTTTCCATGGTCGACATGGCCCAGCATAATGGCTACAGCTGAACGCTTCTGCAGATTTGCTCTTGGCCTGTTTTCAAATTCCTCGATGATTTGCTGTTCGAGGGACTGTTTCTGCTGGACAATCAATTCCGTGCCGAAGTCAATGGTGATAAGTTCGGCGATATCGGTGGGAATAATCTGATTGGCGCTTGCCATAATGCCGTGACTTATGAGTTTTTCTATGATTTCTGATGTTTTAACGGCTAGGGCAGCCGATAAATCTTTGATGGCTATTGGTTCTGACACGTAAACTTTTTCCGGTTTTATCTTCTGGACTTCTTCGGTTATGGACTTTTTGGTTTCGATTTTTCTGACCGGCCGCAGTCGCATACCTTCGCCCCCGGCTGCCTCAAGTCTTGCGCGTCTTTCTTCGAGGTCTCTGCTGCGTAGTTTTCGACTCGTTTTCTGATATCGAGTAACCTCTTCAGTTACGATTTCTTCGTGCCTTCTGCCGTGAGTTTTCTTTTTGTCTTTGCCGGTTTTTAATTTTGATTCCATAATTTCCGGCGCACTTGCAAGAAGTGGTTCAGAAGCCTCTTGTTGATATGAAGGTTTTGGTGGTTTTGTTTTTGGTGGTGGTTTTTCGACTTGTTCCGGTGCTTCAACTCGTATAACTCGTGGTCCGGCCAGCTTTGCCGGCTTGGGTTTTCCAAGTTTTGGTCCTGCCGGTACCACCGGTTCAGCGGGCCTGACAGGCTCAGTTATTATTTCCGGTTTAGGTGCCTGCGGCTTGGTTTCGACAGCCGCAGTAGTCTCCATTACAGCAGCAGATGTTTCGGCGGTTTGCTCGGTTGCAGCCGCTGCGGCATCCGGTTTTTGTTCAACGGCAACCTGTGCCTCAACAACGGCAGTTTGTTCAGCCGATTTTTCCTTAATGGCCTTTTCGGTCGTTTTTTTCTTTTTCTTCAGGCGGGCCTTTTTAAGGTCGACAGGGGCTGCTGTTTCAACTGTTGTTTTGTGTTCTCCTTCGCTGAACCATTCCCGGATAGTTGCCGCCAGCCCTGCTGAAATGGTTGACATATGGTTTTTTATGTCAAGCCCTTCAGCCTGACACTTGTCGATGATAGCCTTGCTTTTAACGCCCAGCTCTTTGGCTAAAAGATGAACTCTTGTAGTTACCAAACTTATGTAACTCCGGATATTCTTCTATTTCATTTATCCCCACACCAAATTTTGGTGTGGGGATTTATTTAAGCTTGCTGGTCGGCACCGTTAGAGACGGACCGCCCGTCTTGGCCGTCAGGCGTCTTTGACGCCTCGTTTCTAACGGGGTCAACTTGCTGTTCTGTATCTGCGTTTTTTTTAATCTGCTGGTCCATCAGGGTTTCAGCGATGGTTGGTACGGTCTCAGCGGTTTGTTTTTTGGCCAGTTCCTCAGCGACTTCTGTAACTTTGTTTGCAAGTTTCGGCTCAAGGCCGATTTCTTTTATCAATGGCTTAGGTCCGATTTCAGCGAGGTCAAGAACGCTTATTACGCCCAGCGCGATGAGTTTGTCAATAAAAGTATCGTCGAGGTCTTCTATGTCCCTCATTCCGGCTGTAAGTCTTTCGACTTCCTGGTTATATTCTTCGGGTGTAAGTATATCTATGTCCCAGTCGGTTAGTCTGGCAGCAAGTCTTACGTTCTGGCCGTGTTTTCCGATAGCCAGGCTCAGCTGGTCTTCCGGCACAACGACTGTTGCGCCGCCCAGCTCGAAGCAGAGTGCAACCCTGCTGCATTTTGCGGGCATAAGGGCGTTTGCAATGAGTTCCTGTGAAGATTCGTTCCATCTGACTATGTCGATTTTTTCTCCGCCGAGCTCGTCGACGATGTTTCTGATTCTGCTGCCTCGAACACCTACGCAGGCTCCGACGGCATCGACTTTGCTGTTGTTTGACTGCACGGCTATTTTGGTTCTGTACCCGGCTTCGCGGGCGAGGGCTTTTATTTCGATTATTCCTTCAGCCACTTCCGGCACCTCCATCTCGAAAAGTCTTCGGATGAAATCCGGATGAGTTCGTGAAAGTATAATTTTTATAAGGCTTGTGGTATCACGGACGTCGAGGATAAGGCATCTGATTCTTTCTGACGGATGGTGGCTTTGGCCTGTAATCTGTTCGCTTTTTGGCAGGATTGCTTCAGCTCTGTTGTTGATGTTTACAATTACCGCTCCGCCTTCGTATCGAACAACGACGCCGCTGACTATTTCTCCTTTTCGGTCGGTGAACTCATCATATATGCTCTGTCTTTCATCGGCCTTTATTTTCTGAATCATTACCTGTTTGGCGGTTTGAGCCGGTATTCTGCCGAGCTTTTTGATGTCGATTTGCTGCCCATCCTTGAAGGCAATGATGTCTCCGTTGGTTCTGTCGATGCGTACCTCGATATTTGCTTCGGTTTTTCCGAAGTATTTTTTCACAGCCGAAACCATTGCCGTTTCCAGGTCTTGGAAGATGGCTTCACGCTCGATGTTTTTGTCACGAGCGATGTTGTCAACAATTCTTACAAGTTCCTGATTCATTTTTTGCCTTTCGTCGTGTGTAAAAAAAAAGTGGAAACATCCGGCTGGGAAGTTTCCACTTCGGTAAGCTCCACAATTCTCGTCAGAGCGTTCCTACATTGGCACTTCCTCCGCGATAACCACGTCAAAAGCTTTCGAAGCGAAAGCGTTACTAGCCCGCATAAAAGGTATGTATTCTTTATGCGGCCAGCCCAATGTAGCCGTCAGGCTACGCACGGCTGTATAATCCTGTATAAATCATTGCTAAACCTTTTATATTTTCGGAATTTAAAGCAGATTATATAACTGCATAGGAGTTTGTCAAACAATTAAAAGATAGAAATTTATAAATATTGTCTATGTGGAGCAAAAAAGTCTGAAATCTTTTCTTTAATTCTTCAATCTACAATCTTCAATTTCAGTCTCTTGACTACTTCCATCGCCCACAATGGGAACGACGAAATAGTGATTACCAGAATCCAATCGAATAACGCAAGTGGTTCGGTCTTGAATATTTTCTGCAAAATTGGGGTATAAACAACCAGCATTTGTAAAAGGAATGAAATGAACGTTGCACCGAGCAGCTTCTTGTTGGTAAGTAATCCTATCTTAAATAATGATTCGGACATGCTTCGGCAGTTAAAGGAGTGGAACAATTGGCTGCATGTTAAAACAGTAAATGCAGCTGTGCGAGCTCTACTGATACCTTCTTTCTCAATAAATATGACAAAACAGAAAGCTAAAAGGCTGCAAAAGGCAATAAATGCTCCTTGCGCCAGCATCAAAAAGGCCTGCGGTTTGGTTACCACCGCCTGATTGGTTGGACGTGGGCGCCGCTTCATAATATCAGGGTCAATAGGGTCAACTCCTAATGCTAAAGCAGGTAAACCGTCAGTAACCAGATTTATCCAGAGAATCTGAACAGGCAGCAGAGGAATGGGCAGGCCTGCTAAAGAAGAAACAAACATTACCAGTATCTCGCCGATGTTACAGGAAAGAAGATAGTGAATAAATTTTTTAATGTTGTCATAAATGCCTCTTCCCTCTTCAACCGCTGCTACTATAGAGGCAAAATTATCGTCGGTAATGACCATATCCGAGACTTCCTTTGTGACGTCTGTTCCGGTAATTCCCATTGCAACGCCGATGTCTGCTTCCTTAACGGCTGGGGCATCGTTCACGCCGTCGCCGGTCATAGCTACTATTTCATTGTGCTTACGCCAGGCACGCACAATCCTTAATTTATGCTCCGGGGAGACGCGGGCATAAACCGGTATTCTTTCCACCTCTTTATAAAGTTCTTCATCGCTTAATTTATCCAGTTCTTCGCCGGTTAATGCCAATGAATCTTCGTCAAAAAATCCCAGTTCTCTGGCAATAGCTGCTGCCGTGTTTTTGTGGTCGCCTGTAATCATTACGGTTTTAATTCCGGATAGTTTACATTCTTCTATTGCTCTTTTGACTTCCTGGCGGGGAGGGTCAATCATTGCGATTAACCCTGCAAAGGTAAGATTTTTCTCAATGGATTCGACTCGACTGAGCTCATCGAAGTCTAATACTTTGTAAGCGACGGCTAAAACTCTCATTGCCGAGTCGGCCAGTTGGCTGTTCATTTTAAGAATTTCTTCTCTATCAGAATTTGTTAATTGGCTTGGTTGATTATTCTTTTCGATAGTACCGCAGTCTTCCAGCAGTACATCAGGCGCTCCTTTAACAAAAGCAATTGTCTTCTCTTTATCCTGCCGTATCACAGTCATCTTTTTGCGCTGCGAATCAAAAGGAATTTCATCGACGAAAGAAAATTGTTTTTCTTTTCTGTCTTTCCAGATACCGGCTTTGGCGGCAGCGATTAAAAGTGCCCCTTCCGTAGGGTCGCCGACAATCTTGAAGCCGTCCTTATCTTTAACAAGCTGAGCTGCATTACATAGAACGCCTGTATTCAGGGCGTTAATCAAATCCGGATAGTCGTCAGGGTTAATCTGTCTTTTGTTAAGGATGAATTCACCTTTTGGCGTGAAACCTTCGCCTGTAACCTGAAAAACATTTCCGCCGGCATACACCGCCTGCACCGTCATTTCATTTTTGGTTAGCGTTCCTGTTTTGTCTGAGCAGATGACCGTAGCGCAGCCTAATGTTTCAACGGAAGGAAGTTTGCGGATAATCGCGTGGCGAGCGACCATTTTCTGGACACCTAAAGCCAAAGTAATGGTTACCACTGCCGGCAGACCTTCAGGAATGGCGGCCACCGCTAAACTTACGGCAGTCAGAAACATATCCAAAAGCTTTCCGCCGCGCAATATGCCTAATAAAAATACAATTCCAACTAAAACAAAACATAAATAAACTATCCATTTGCCGAATTCCTCTAATTTCTTCTGCAGCGGAGTTGATTCTTTGCCAATCTCTTGAATCATACCGGCAATTTTTCCTAATTCGGTCTGCATACCGGTCTCTGTAACGACAGCCTTTGCTTTCCCAGAAGAGACCGAAGTTCCCAGATAAACCATATTTGCCCTGTCTGCTAAAGGAATATCTTCTTCCTGTAAGACAATAGATGTTTTTAAGACAGGCGTAGATTCTCCGGTGAGGCTTGCTTCCTGAGCGCTGAAATTGGAGGTAAGCCAGGCGAGCCTGCTGTCCGCAGGCACATTATCGCCGGCTTCAAGTTCAATAACGTCTCCGGGAACTAATTGCCAGGAAGGAATAACCTGATGCTGACCGCTGCGGATGACTTTTGAAGTAGGGCTGGCTAATTTTTTCAACGCAGCTAATGATTTCTCGGCGCGATATTCCTGAATAAAGCCCAGAATCGCGTTTAAAACAACAATAGCGATAATGGCAAAGGCATCTATCCACTCTCGCAAAAGGCCGCTAACCAAAGCGGCCGCGACCAGTATCCAGATAATAAAATCTTTGAATTGTTCTAAAAAAATCGTAAAGGCAGAGATACCTTTTTGCTCTTTCAGTTGATTGGGGCCGTACCGTGCCTGTTTTTCTCTAATCTGTTCTAATCCGAGCCCGCCCTCCAGGTCGGTCGAGAGCATCCTGACGATTTCGCCAATATCCTTATGCCACCATCGTTCCATATATTGGTATTGGAAATTGGTTATTGGTGTTTGGTTATTGTTTCTTGGCACAATTCAAGCAGGGGCGGGGTTAGTCTGCTACTCGCAGCTCGGAAAAACCTTCCGCAAGCATATCATACAGCTCGACCAGCTCTCCATTGAACAGCCTGATGCATCCCCGCGAACTTCTTGTGCCGATTGTTTTTTCGTCATTTGTGCCGTGAATTGCGATGCCTTCGATGCCGCGAGTTCTGCTGTCGATGCCTTCGAGCGCAATCCAGCCGGAACCGAGTGGATAATCAGGGTCGTCGGCATGATATGTTTTTCCTGTTTCCGGGTCTGTCCAGGTAGGTTTAACAAGTTTTCCGCCGATTTTTGCCCGCCATAGTCCCAGCGGTGTTTCATGTCCTTCTTTTCCAAGCCCTACCCTGTAACTTTTTACATATATATTCTGCAGGTAAAGGTCCATTGTGTAGGACGAGCGATAGACAATGGCGTGAAATGGTCCGTGTACGACTTTTATTACCTGTCCTGTCTGTAAGGATTTTTCGCTGGGGATATTGTTTATTTTCATCAGGAACTGGTAGGGCACTTTAAAGCCTGCCGCGATTTGTGAAAGAATATCTCCCGGCTGAACCTGATAGGTGGAGCAGAGATTATCGCCGAAATGCACTGTTCGGCCAAACAGCCAGTTGTTAGCAAGGCTGCTCATCTGTTCTTTAATTTGTTCTCTGAGTTTTTCTTCCATTGCCATGTTAAGGACGTCGTTTAAGGTGTCCCTCGCGGCGATGGTTTTCCCTTCGGCGATGTCTTTTTGAGCATCTTTCAGAATCGCCGCAACTCGCGGAGATGTCAGGCTGTTGGCCTCAGCGACAATACTGCTAAAACCGGACTTTGCCTGCGGTTCATTTTGGTCTTTCTTGAGAGGTATTTGTGCAGGTGTTTGGGGCGGTTGTGGAGGTTGTATATTCTGCGTTTTTTTTCTGCCCCAGGAGGGGTAGAAAAATATTATTGCCGCTGCTGCCACAATAGCCGCTGTAACTATGTAGTAATAGATTATTGTTTTTTTCCTGCCGGACCTGTAACTGCCGTATGGTGATATAGCCATTTTACTTTTTATCCTTATTTTGTTTGTCGTTTATTTTTGAAATAGGTTATGCCTTCATTTGTAACGAGCATATCGAGCGGCTGGTCATGTTCGACTGTCGGCACAACCGGTATAAGCTGTTCGGAGAATCCAAAGCCGCATTTTACGGCTTGCAGTTTTTCGTGCTGGAAGAATCTGTCGTAGTAAGAGCCGCCTCTTCCAAGCCGGTTGCCGTTTTTGTCGAAAGCCAGGCCCGGCGTTATTACCAGTTCGATATCTTCGAGCGGTACGGGTACACCGGTTACAGGATTTCTCAGACCTCCTGCCTCGGTGGCGATGCCTGTTTCGAGCGAGTTAATCTGCACCGGAATCATATGTCTCTGCTGCCAGGAGATTTTTGGTACAGCTATGGTTTTTGCATGCTGCCAGGCGTACAGGATAAATGGTGTGGTGTCGGCTTCGTGTGGCAAAGACAGGTAGGCCATTATCGTGTTCGCATCGCGAAATTCCGAAGTTTCGATGAGATTTTTGCATGCATTCTGGCTCATCTCGGTGCGTTGCTGTGCAGAGTATCTGCACAGTTGTGCTCTCATCTGCTGCCGCAGCTGCTGCTTGTCCGTCATCAGTGTTCCTCCGCTGGATTTACCCCGTTAGAAAAAGTCCGCCTCTGGCGGCCGTCAGGCGTCTTTGACGCCTTGTCTCTAACGGGGTTCGCATTCAATTTTTCCTTTTTTATCAGAATTTCGAGCTTTTGTAAATAATCCATAATAATTTTTTCTTTTCCTCTGGGTGTGGGGACATAGTATTGTGTTTTTTTGTTTGGCAGGTATTCCTGGACTGCAAAGCCGTCAGGCTGGTCATGAGGGTATTTGTATTCGGTTCCGTATCCCTGTTTTTTAGCTCCCCAGTAGTGGGAATCTTTGAGGTGTTTTGGTACGGGTATAGTTTTTTTGTTTTTGACGTCGCTCAGGGCGGACCATATAGCTTTTGCTGAGGCGTTGGATTTTGGTGCGCAGGCGATGTAGATAGCGGCTTGTGCCAGCGGCAGTTGCGCTTCCGGGAAGCCTACGAATTCCGATATTTGCACTGCCGCTGACGCCAGGACGGTGGCCATAGGGTCAGCGTTGCCTACGTCTTCGGCCGCACAGACTGCGATTCTTCTTGCGATAAATCTGGGGTCTTCGCCGCCGGCAATAAGCCTTGCCAGCCAGTAAACCGTAGCGTCTGGGTCCGAGCCTCTCATACTTTTCTGCAGTGCGCTTGCGAGGTCGTAGTGCGTATCGCCTGTCGGGTCAAAATAGATGCTCTTTTGCTGTATGGATTCTTTTGCGATTTCAAGGTCGAATTTTATCGTCTCAACGCCGGCATTTTTCTGGGATATAGCTCCTATTTCAAGGGCTGTAAGAGCCTTTCGTGCGTCTCCATCGCTCATAATGGCTATATATTCGAGAGCGTCATCTGTTGCCTTGATGTCTAATTGGCCGAGCCCTCGTTTCCTGTCGGCCAGTGCCTTTTTTAAAAGCTGTATAATATCGGTCTTTTCAAGCGGCTTGAATTCGAAGATAGTGCTTCTTGAAATCAGAGGCGAGTTTACAGCAAAGTAGGGGTTTTCCGCGGTAGCGCCAATCAGGATGATTATTCCGGATTCGACATCGTCCAGCAGCACATCCTGCTGGGCACGGTTGAAACGGTGGATTTCGTCGATGAACAGAACGGTTTTACAGTTTTTTGCAAGAAGGTTGTCCTTTGCCTTGTTAAGTATTTCGCGAATGTCCGCGACGCTGGCAGCTGGTGCGCTGAGGTAGAAAAATGTTGCGTTTGTCATATTTGCTATGACAGAAGCCAGGCTGGTTTTGCCTGTTCCTGGTGGGCCGAAGAAGATAAGGCTGCTGAGTGTTTGAGCCTGCAGCATTTTGTAGAGCAGTTTTCCGGGGGCGATGAAATCTCTTTGGCCAAGGAATTCTTCAAGATTTTCCGGCCTCATTCTTGCTGCAAGCGGCGCATTTGACTGTAGTTGTGCCTTTTCGATATCTGAAAAAAGCGACTTTTTATCTCTTGTTTCGGGCATAAAACCCATTATACCGTCTGATAAAGGCTTTTGTCGACCCCACACCAAAATTGTACGTATTTAATCTATAGTCTTTTTGGTGGGGGCTGCATCCAAAAATAGCCTCAGGATTTAGTGATGTTATTTATTTTGGTGTGGGGTTTTGACGTCTCGAAGACCTTGATGATACTTTTGCCTGCCTGTTTTGCAGCATAAAGTGCCTCATCGCTGCGATGGGTTATTTCCTCTGCGGACATCTCGCCGTCGTATTGGCCGATTCCGATACTGATTGATATCTGGATTTTTTGTCTTTCCCAGATGATAGGAGAATTAGAAACTTCGGTTACCATTCTCTCTGCCGCGATGACAGCATCAGAAAGTGCGGTATTTGGAAGAACAACTGCGAATTCATCGCCGCCATATCTTGCGGCAGTGTCAATTTTTCGAATGCATGCGATGATTTTTCTGCTGACTCGCTTTATCGCCATATCTCCTGCGCGGTGTCCGAACTTGTCGTTGATGGGTTTGAGGTTATCTATATCAGCCATAATAATTGAAAGCTGTCCGCCATATCTCTGGCATCGCCGGAGTTCTCTTTCAAGGATTTCAAAGAATGTTCTGTGGTTGATAAGGCCTGTCAGACCATCTGTTTTGGCTTGCTGTTGTGTTTTTTCAAAGAGTTTAATGTTACCGATTGAGGCGCCTACAAGTTGTCGGAAAAGCTCGATTATGGCGATATCTTCGCTGCTGAATTTTTCAGCGCCGATTTTATCTGCAAGATTCAGTACGCCTACGACCCTGTTATGGCAGATAAGCGGTGCAATTATGCAGGTATTTGACTGATAATTTTTCGCAAATTTACGGTTGCATTTGGAGATAATCGGTGATTTATGGTCTTCAATGTTTTCGATGGCAATCAACTCTTTGCTTTTCACGGCTTTTATCATAGGTGACAGGTTAGTCTGATTGAGAGATACTATATTATTGATGAGGAATGGGTGGTTGTGATTTTCGAGGTGCAGCATATCAGTCATTTCGTCAAGTATATACAGTGAAGCAAGTCTGGCATTGACAAGTTTTGAAATCTGTTCCACGCAGATTTTTCCGATTTGCTGTAGGTCTAAGCAGTTAATCTGCTGTACAAGCGGGGCAATGACCTGCAGGGCACCTATGTTCGCATTGTTTAGCGAATTAGCCAGGCCGCAAACTTCGTTGTTCTGTTCGGCATTATTCATAAGTACTTTTGACTGCACATCTTATACTATAAAAACACCGTCTTTAGGATATTTACCCCTATACCTGTTTGCATATGGCAAGTGAATCTAAAATTTGCCGCCAAAGCTACTTCTGTTCAGCTTTTACCCCTCACACCAATCCATTGGTGTGAGGGTTTATCTGCCCAACCACGGTGCAAATAGGTGTGGGGTTTATTATATCGGTGTGGAAGATAGGCAAGTTTGGTAAAAAAAGTTGCAATTTCCAGCGGTTTTTCATCTGAGCAGAATCAGGTCCGAAAAAGCTCTATTTTTCCCGCACCTATTTGCATTGTGGTGGAGAATTTTAAAATTGCAGACAAAACTGATTCAACTCTTCTTTTAACCTGACCATATACAGTGCAAATAGGTACTGGGACAGCTCTTTTCAGGACATACAGATACGGCAGACTTCGGCGAGGACATTCGGCTGAGCTTAGTCAAAGCCCTCGGTCGAGCCAAAAAAGAAAATGGGAATTTTTTTAAAAAAGTTGTTGACGTTGGACAGAATAGCTTTTACATTTTACAAAACGTAAAAGCTATTTTTTAAAGTCAGAGATTCGATTTTAAGGGACTTTTGATTTTTTTAGGACCGGCTTGTCCGACGGAGCTTTAGCGAAGGCGGATAATATTGAAGAGATTTGAGAAATGTTTGAATCGCAGCAATGGAATTTGACAAAGAGCGGCAGGAATGACTTTTCTGCTCCTCAAAAGCTTTATCGTATCGGTGAAGTGGTGCGTTACACGCCGTATTCTCGTCAGACAATTCACAACTATACGATTATGGGTCTGATAAAGGAAACCGCATGGACCGAGGGCGGCCATCGGCTTTATGATGAAAGTGTTTTCTCAAGACTTTCAAGGATAGCTGAACTTAGGAAAACAAAGACGCTGAGTCAGATAAGAGAAATACTCGGAACAAGCGGCGACTGATTTTTGTTTTAAAAATAATTATAGGGAAATAGCCTTGACTAACAATATCGGACAAATGGATTTGTCATCTTTGGTTCGTGATAACATTGATGAAGTGCTTGTCAAAATCATTCAATTCACACACGTCCGCCATAAAGTAATTCTCGAAAATATTAATAATTGTCATTCGGCAGGTTTCATTCCTCGCCAAGTCGATGTTGAGGATTTTGCGAAGGTAATTTCCATAGCTCTTTCAGAGCATCAGAGGAACAGAAGACTTGTTCTGTGCGATAATGATTCTGTTAGTTTCCTGTCTGGCGGTCGGTTGAGTATAAAACTGAAGGTTGACATGGCAGCCGGAAGGCTTTTTGAGGAGAATTTTGACCAATACCTTCATCTCCAGCGGCAGCGGCTGAGTGAAAATACGATAAACAACAGGACAGCCTGTGCCTTATTGGGGCACAAGCTAAAAGCAGCCAAGATGACAGCATAGCGAGAAGTTATTGTAACTTCTTTGAAATAAAGAAGTTGTAGAATTTTAATAAGGGATTTTGGTTCGGTGTTTATCTTTTTTATCCGCCGAAGCCTTGGCGAAGGCGGACAGGGAGGAACAAATGATGCCAGTGTCTGTTGAGGGGCTTGCCAGGCTGGCGGCCCAGAACTGTCAGAAAGCGAAGATTCTTGCGGTTGCCAGCGGTAAAGGGGGCGTGGGCAAGACAAATATTTCGGCAAATCTTGCTGTGTGTTTAGCTGTAGCTGGTAAGAGAGTGGCGGTTTTTGATGCAGATTTTGGCCTTGCGAATCTTGATATTGTTTTTGGTGTAAACAGCAAATACAACCTTTCACATTTCGTTAAGGGTTGCAGGGGTCTTGAGGAGATTTGCCAGCCGGTCTGCAGCGGTGTGGACATTGTGTGTGGGCTTGCCGGCGTTGAGGAGCTTGTAGGTATGTCGGATTTTGCCAGAGAGAGGGTTGTCAGGGCGTTGGAGGTTTTGTCCGATAACTACGATGTGGTTATTGTGGATACTTCTGCAGGTATCGGTAAATCGGTGCAGGCGTTTTGTATGGCTGCCGACCACACCGTTCTCGTAGCTACTCCTGAACCTGCGGCGATAACAGATGTTTATGTATTGCTCAAGGCTCTTGCGGCCAGGCAGTATGGCGGCAGATTCAGTCTTCTTGTGAATATGGCTGAAAGTGTAACCGAAGGCAAAAAGGTTTACAGGCAGATTGCGCTGGCGGCAAGTCAGTTCCTGGATGTTCGGCTTCATCACGCCGGTATTCTTGTCAGGGATGAGCATATAAGCCTTGCGGTCAGGAAACGCCGACTGGTGGTGCTTGAATATCCGAGATGTACTGCTGCACAGGCCCTGATGGCGATAGCGGCCAAGCTCAGTAAGGTTCCTGTAAACAGCGCGACAGGGCAGAGTTTTTTCAAAAAAGTTGTTAACTGGTTTTTCTAAAAAGCCGTTAAAGCCTGTATACCTCGCACCTATTTACATCGTGATTGAGCATTTTGAAAACCGGTCAAAGCGGCTTTGAGTGTTTTTTCAAGCCTTGCTGCCACAATGTAAACAGGTGCAGGGTTTTGAGAGTTATCGGACTGTTTGGAATTTTTGGAGGGATACAAAAATGCCGGCGTCAAAAAAATCTGTGGAAGTTGATATAGATGCCCTTTGGGAAGATTTTTTCAGGAATCGCTGCGAGGAGAACCGCAACAGATTGATTGAGCATTATCTGCCGATTGTCAAGTACACTGCCGAGCGGATATATATGAAGCTTCCGGAAAAGGTTGATGTTGATGATTTAATCAGTGCCGGCATATTCGGTCTTATGGATGCGATAGATGCTTATGACCCCAAAAGAGGCGTCAAGTTTGCAACGTATTGTACGCCGCGCATAAGAGGAGCGATCCTCGATGAGCTTCGGAGTATGGACTGGGTTCCTCGTCTTGTAAGGGCACGGGCTCATCAGCTTGGAAATGCGACAAAAACGCTTGAGGCTCATCTTGGCAGGCTGCCGACCGAGCGGGAAGTTGCCGAGGAGCTTGAGATGAATATGGAGGAGTTTTACAGGCTGCAGCGCGATGCCACCGCTGTTGGTCTTGTGTCCTTGAGCAATAATCTTGACGTTGAAGGCGACAATGATATTTGTGAAATTGACATAATCGAGGACAAAAAGAGCCAGGACCCGATGGTAGAGGCGCAGAAAAGGGATTTGAAAAGTCTGCTGACAAGGGGGCTGACGCGGGCCGAAAGACTTATACTTGTCCTGTACTACTATGAGGAGATGACGATGAAGGAAATTGGTGCAACGCTGGACCTCTCGGAATCGAGGGTTTCACAGATGCACTCATCGATAGTAGCAAGACTCAAGGCGCAAATGGATAGCCGCAAAAAAGAGTTTTCAGTCAAGTAATTTCCCATAGACAAGAAGCAATTAAGAATGTAAAATGAGGATTCAGTAAGTCGTCCGCCGCTGGCGGACCCACCAATTTTTAATTTTATTAAAAATTTTTAATTTTGAATTTCTTTATGCAGTTTACGAAAATGCATGGTCTTGGCAATGACTTTGTGTATGTGGATTGTTTCACCCAGACGGTTGAGGACCCTGCGTCTCTGTCGCGGATTTTAAGCGACCGCCACAGAGGCATAGGTGCTGATGGTCTGATTTTGATATGTCCGTCGGATGTTGCGGATGTCAGGATGAGGATTTTCAATGCCGATGGTTCCGAAGCTCAGATGAGCGGCAACGGCATTCGTTGTATGGCCAAATATGTTTATGAGCATTCACTTGGCGGCAGCCGTCGGCGTTTTTCTGTTCCTGGAGGCGGTAGTTTTCCGGTTTCTCTGCGGGTTGAAACCGGCAGAGGAGTTTTAACGCTTGGCCTTCAGGTTGATAAGAAAAACAAAGTAGAACAGGTATGTGTCGATATGGGCCAGCCTATCTTGGAACCTGCCCGGATTCCTGTTGCACTTGAGGGCGACAGTGTAATTGAAGCGGCCATCGATGTTAAAAATCAGCGGATGTTGATGACCTGCGTCTCGATGGGCAACCCTCATGCAGTTTTTTTTACCGAAGACCTTTCAGCGATTGAGTTGGAAAAGATAGGACCTGTAATAGAGCATCATGAGCTTTTTCCCCAGCGCGTTAATGCCCATTTTGTGAGGGTTAATTCTCCGCGCCAATTTTCGATGATTACGTGGGAGCGGGGCAGCGGGGTTACTTTAGCCTGCGGCACCGGTGCCTGTGCCTGCTGTGTGGCTGCCGTGCTGACAAACAGGTGCGGCAGGATTGCTAAAGCGAATCTGCCGGGCGGAGTGCTCCAGTTGAACTGGTCGCAGGAGAACAATTGTGTTTATATGACCGGCCCTGCGACAGAAGTTTTTACAGGCATCTGGCCTGATTGAATTAGTCGGAGCTTATATTTGCCGATTTATCAATCCCATAAGTTTTTGCGATAATCGAATTTTCTATTTGCATTTTGGCCCTGTCGAGGATGATTTTCGGCTTGTCGAGCTCAAACTCAATTACATCGTATTTTGCTTCGGGATTAAGCGTCAATGCCTTGGGGACATCCTTCATCGACCTGATTTTCATACCGTTGATATTGTCAACGACGAACTGGTTGAGGCTGTGATAGCCGAGGTTGATATTGGCGGGCAGAACGTAGCTTAAAACAACGATTTCCTTTCGCATCTCTGTAGGCTTAAAAGCTTCATTGAGCAGATAATTATATATATGCGGCCCAGCCTTTCCAACCCAGTCTTCGCCCCTTGCCGCCAGGTATGTTTTTGTCAGTCTCTGCAGGATGCAGCCGCCGGTGATGAAGTATTGAGGCTGGCTGTCGAGGTCGTACCAGGGCACGAGCATTTCGGAAACGCCGAAGTTTTTAACGAGCGTTTCGATTTTTTGCTCTTTGCCGTCCCGCCAGATATTGAACGTGATTTTTTCGCCCGCGGTTTTTCCGGTTATAAGGTAGTCGAAAAACAAGGCGTCGTATTTTGGATGAATAAACCTGCCGTAGGAATTCAGCTCAAAGCCGTCTACGGACAGAAGCACATCGCTGGTTTTCAGAACATCGCTGCCCGTCCCGATTGTATAGACGTCTGAAACATAGATGCCGTTTTGTATTTGTTGCGGCAGTTTCAGATATTTTCTTAAAGCGGGGTCGAGCAATCCTGTTGTAAGAAATCCTACAGCTCCTGTGCCGTTGTAGAAGCCGTCGTTTTCATCGTTCAGGAATCTGTTTATAACCTCTGCCGGGATGATTCCTGCTTCTTTGTTATTTGACCAGCAGGCTATTCCCAGTGGTTCTGCTCCCAAGGAGTATAGCTGTCCGCTGCCTGTAAGGTCGGAGATATTTGCAGCCACAAAGTTGAGCGTTCTGGAAAATGCTATTGAAGATAAATCAACTGTTGCTCTGTCGAGATAACCTCTGCCGCTGTATATTTGCACCGTGCCTGACAGCCAGTAGAAATGGATTTCGGCGCCTTTTTCGTATTTTGCGTTGAACTTCAGGGGTACCAGTGCTTTTTTGAGGGCGTTTGGGTCAAGTTCAATCAAGGCGAGATTGGATTCATAATCGACTGTTCTAATTTTTGCCGGCACAAATTCGTTCTGTCCGAATCTTTTTGCCTTTATGACCGTGGCATTTGCGACATTGAATGCGGTGGTAATAACCTCCCTTTTGCCTACAGCGCAGCCGACGCCCCATCCTTCTGTAATCTCCTTGTTTTTCCACGGCTGATACTGTTCATAGCCGCAGTAAGATATTTGAAGATAAACGATGGAATCCTTCATTTTTTCGGTCATATCTGTACGATTTTTGGCGCAGGTATTCGATGAAACAACCGTAGCAAAGAGTAAAACGGAGAAGAGGAGCTGGATGTTTTTCATTTGTTTCATATTTTGTCCTCCGTGAACGCCCATTTCGGGACGTTGTATTTTTTGAGAATAGTTTCGTTTTGCTGGTGAGCTTTTTTTGCTTCTATCGGCAGAGGCTTGTCGGAATTTATGAATTTGAGAATATAGAAGCCAGCTTCTTTGTTTTCAAAGGCTTTTTTGACGTCGTCGAGGCTTCTGACGGGCGCATCATTTATGCTTTCAAGCGGTTTATTTAAAAAGCTGTCAGCGTATGCATTGATTTGGTCGGGCAGGATTTCGGAAAGAATTACGTATTCTCTTCGCAGTCGGTCCTTGTTAAGTTGTTGTGAATCGCTGAAAAGGTACCTGAGTATATGGGGAATATCTTTCAGCCAGTCTCTGCCCCATGTTTCGAGGAAGTTTCTTGATGCTGCGATAAATGTCAGTCCTGCAAAACACACATAGTGGGGCGGGTCGTCATAAAGCCGGGTGTATTCGAATACCGGCCGGTCAAGCTGTATCGGCAGTTCAGCGGTGTTTTTTTGGCCGTTACGCCAGTAAACAAGAGTAACTGTCTGGCCGATTTGTTTTTGTTCGATTGCTTCCGACAAAGGGTGTCTTGTACCGTAAATTGCAATCATGCCGTCGTTGTCGATATCATAATCGTCTATCTGTGTTATGCAGTCCTCTTTCTGCAGTATTGTTTCGGCAGAGCTGTTAAGCATTACGCTTGTTACTACTATGCCCTGTGTGTCGGCAGGAATTTTAAGGAAATCTTTATAGCTGTCGTTATGCAGACCTGTAAAGAGCATTATGCCCAGTGAGCCGAAGCCGCTATATCTGCCGTCATTGATGTCCTGCAGAAAGTGTCTGATTACGGTTGTTGGAATCATATAGCCGATATTTTCCGCCTGAAGCATTCCCTGAAAGGCGACTCCGATAACTCTTCCGTCCTGCATTACGGGTCCGCCGCTGTTTCCCGGATTTATCGCTGCGTCTGTCTGAACAACCAGGTGCGTATCAGCTCCGCTATGGACATACACATCGGTCTGAATTCTTGATACCACGCCTTCGGTAACGCTGATGTGCGTGCCGCCCAGCGGGAAGCCATAAGTGGAGACTGTGCTGTTGACCTTTGGCAGGTCTCCGAAGTCCAGCGATTCGGTGCCGCTGAAGAAAGATTCATCGTATACTTTCAGCACAGCCATGTCGCAGTCATGGCCGATAAACTCAACATTGGCAGGATATTTTTTCGCGACGTTTTCTTTTTTGATGATGATATATCTGTTGTCTGAGACGTTGTGAGCGTTTGTAAGAATTCTGTTTCCATTGATAATAAATCCTGAGCCGACCCCTGCCGTTGTGGATTTCTGTTTCCATGGTGTGGTATAATCGTAGCCTTGTTTGACTGTTTGAATCATTACGACGGATTTAGACATATCCGGCGCCTGCGCGGGACAAGTGCCGACAGGTAAAAGAGAGATAAAGACAAGTAATACTTTTTTCATATTTAGCTCCACTGATGGAAGTTTATTGTTTCGGATTTTCTTTCGTTTTTGTAAGTTCTTCAAGTTTTTCTTTTGCTTCTCTGTATTTTATTTTGCCCATTCTGCTGAAGACCTCTTTTTTAGGATACATTATTTTAAACTGCTCGGTATATGCATCTTCTATTTCTACAGCCTTTTTGTAGTGTTCGATTGCGATGTCGATTATGTCGAGTTCTCGGGCAGTTTTTGCAAGTTCAATATGTAGTTCTGCCGAGGAGGGGTATCGGACAAGGGCCTGCTGAAGAGTAGAAAAAGTCTTTTCAAACCAGAAACGCCGTTTGTCGCCTGTTATCTGTGCGAGCGTTTCATAAACCCTGGCGAGATTTTCGTAATTTTTGAAATCAGCCTTATCTCTCTGGATGGCCGTCAGCAGTGTTTTTTCGGCCGACAGTAAGACATCCGGCGAATTGCTGGGATTCGTTTCAAATTCATACAGCAGCATTTTTCCTGCAAAGGCGGCAGGGGTCGGGTTTAAAATATCATCTGCACTGGCGTCAATTAGAAGTGCGGTCGCTTCTTCAAATTCTCCGTTTGCAAAAAGCAGTCTTGCTTTTTCTGTCTTAATCGCCGTTTTTGCTCCGGGTATTATACAGAACCATATAAGAGCTGCTGTCATAATGATTGCTGAGGCGGCGAGGATGATTTTTCTTATTTTATTTGTTTTTAAACTGCTATCCGCAGTATTTTTCGGTCGGTAATCCGAGTAGACTAATGCTATACAGGCCCAGAAGGCGGTCATTATTCCAGGCTCAAAGAGTGCGAAGTCAATCAGGTTATGAATTAATACGGAGAGAAGTCCGCATAAGAGGGCAGCGTGGAAGATTTGTTTGGTTTTTGATTGTTCTGGCGCCAGCCATCTTGACGATTCGGTTCGTGTGCACAGCCATAATGTTGTTCCCAGGAAAAATGCCGGTGCTGCATACATAACGGCAAGGACATACAGAATAACATCGATGCTGCCGGAAAGTTCGGCTCTTACAGCAATCGGCCTGACGAACAGCAGGACAAGGACAATCGAAATCCCGCAGGCCTTTGCAATGGCAACCAGACTTGTCCGCCGTAGCTTTAGCGAAGGCGGATTATTTTCAGCAGGCCTGATGGAGATTTTAGCTTGCCCGCCTGCGGCGGGTTGTATGCAGTACGTTATAATCGGGGAAAATATCGCTATACAGAATCCTGCCAGGCCGATTATTCCGTACTGGCTCAGGATGCTCAATACGAAACAGTGGGGGTCTCTGACAGTTTCGAGTGCTTCTGGTACTTTATAGTATGTGTAGTATGAATCGAAATTTCCACCTCCGATTCCTGTTATCAGATGATTGGCGATAATTTTAGCTGTGGCGGACCAGTATTGCCATCTGACCAGCATTGAATTTCCGCCAGGCAGCGTATTATGCGTAACGCCGTAGCTGATGATAAAAGCTGCGCAGAGAATAATTAGAATGATAGCAGCAAGGATTATAAGGCCTCGGTGGCGTCGGAGAGTCTGGCTGAATCTTACAGATAAAAATAGTAGAAGTCCTGCAGCGGCCAGGGATACAATCGCACCTTTGCTGTGCGCCTCAAGCAGGCCGGCAAATAGAACAAGCAATAGGGCTGTTGGCAGCCACAGCCTCTTTAAGGTGTTTCTCTTTTCAGACAAATTTACTTTGAAGTCGAAAGCGGCAAAAGTGCAGAAAATTGCAAGCACCAGCAGACTTCCGACGCTGTTTCCTGTGGTAAAAAATCCCCTGACATCCTTTGAGTATAATCTGTTTTCGTAAAGCATATGCTGAAAGGAGCCTGGCTCTATGCCGAGTTTTTGGAGTTGGACGGCAGGTTCAGCCTCATACTGTTCTATCATAAGTTTATTGCTGCTGAAAAACTGCTCACTGCTCTGATATACATTTGCAATTCCCATAGCTATCAGCACAAAGAGCAGGATTTTCTTCCTTTCGATTGTTTCCAGAAGATTTGAAAGTACGACAGCTGGCAGCATCGCTGACAGAATTGTAATTGAATCGGTTATGGCCGCTCTGCGGTTTGAAGCTGCGATTGTGCTGATGACGCAGGCGGCAATGAAAATCAGTATCCCGTACTCGAATCCGCTCATTCGATATTTGCTGGCGGACAATCTGACGGCAAACCAGACGGCAGCCGAGATAATCAGCAGGCTTGAGATGCTTACGCTCAGAAGATTGTCGTAGAAAATGCCCGGCAGATTGAATGACTCTATGTTGGGATTTTCCATAAAGCTCAGTCTCAGGGCGATAATGCACATAAGCAGCACAAAGAGAACCGACTTGTCCGCCGTCTTGCCCGTCGTAGCTTTAGCGGAGACGGAGACCTTGGCGGAGGCGGATTCAAAAATACGGAGTGTCTTGTTGTTATTTTTCCGAGTCATTTGATGGTAAGCCTGTCGAATCCATTTTTCCGGTCGATTCGAGAATAGCAATAATCCCCAGTACCAGGACCGTCTGCGCAAATACAAGGATGCTGTAGGCTGAGTTGATGGTTTTCAGGACAATTGCGCCCAAACCTGTGGCGAGTGTCGCAAGATAGAGCGTCAGTACCGTCTGCACTTCCGTTAGCCCCCGTTTTTTAAGTCTGTGCGAGAAGTGCTGGGTATCACCGACAAACGGGCTTTTGCCCTGGCTGATTCGCAGGATTGTTACGCTTATAAAATCATACAGTGGCAGGGCCATTATAACCAGCGGCATGAGTACGATATACCATCTGCTGGTTTCGGTATGCTGGTAATACGTGGTTCTGAGCGTAAGGAATGCGACGAAAAAGCCGACGACAAGTGAGCCCGCGTCTCCCATAAAAATAGAGGCAGGAAAGAAGTTGAAAACAAGAAAGCCTGCCAGTGTGCCGGCAAAAATCAGTGCAAAACCCGCCACAAAAATTTGTTCTGAAAGGACCGCTGCGAAAAACAGGATTATGGAGACTATGAGGGCAATTCCTGTGCTTGCCCCGTCCATATTGTCCAGAAAGTTGAATACGTTTATTATAAGCACAATCCAGAAAGCGCTTATGATTGATGTGATAATCCTGCTTTCGATGAAAAGTTCAACCCTTACATCGGCAAAGTAAGCGGCAGCAAATGCGGCGACGAACTGCACCAGCAGTTTGGCTGTCGGCCCAAGGTTTTTTATGTCGTCCCACAGGCCCAGCCCGAACAGCATCGCTGAGCAGGCAATTATTATCAGCAGTTCTTGCGTTTTCCCTGCGAAATCTTTCAGCCAGGTGCCGATGTTATCTGTGAATTTTTGTGGCAGGATTTCGGGTAGGATTATTGCAGCAAGACAGAAAAGCATAATTGTTGCAAATATTGCGATTCCTCCCCCTAAGGGCGTAGTTTCTTTGTGAAATCTGTCTTGGTGGGGGTGGGCGACGAATCCCGTCGCCAGGGCAAGTTTTTTAACCACAGCCGTCAGAACAGCCGAAACGACAAGAGCCATCAAAAGGATTATTGTGTAAATGATAGGCAGATTTATCACAAAATTACTCCCTTAACTGCTGGATAAGTTTGCTTCTGACTTGGCTGAAGAAATCGTGATAGCATTTTTGTCTGTAATCCGGATAAGTGTAATCGAAGGCTTTCCACAGCCCTTTATTGTAAACAAGCGTTGTTTCAGCCCAGATTTTTTCCCCGATGTAGATTCTGTGCGAATAGTTTTTTGTACTTGCCAGAATCAGTTTTGACGGTTCGATTATGCCGGGGTCTATATTTACCGGCCGCGGCAGATTGGTTTTAATTTTTTTTGCAAGTTTTTTTTCGATTCCGTTGGTCTGATGTTTTATTTTCGCCAGCCTGCCTGGACAAATCGGTTTTTCGATGCTCACGAACTGCCGCAAAATATTATCGCCGGTTTCATCTTTGTAATAGTCGGTCTGCTCAAAAGGCCATATATCGCTCACCCTGTCAACCTTCCCGAATTTTTTTGTAATGGCCCTTATGGCTGTATCTAAAGCATTTCTGTCGCAGCCGAGCAGGCCGATAATCAGTTTTGCATCAGCAGGTTTTTTAAGCGTCCACATTCAGTTCGGCTTTTAATTTTTCAATCAACTCTGTAATTTTTTCTTTTGTTTTTTCCAGCGGGACATTTGTTATTTCGCTGTGCCGGCGGAGTTTTATTTCAGCATTGTTTTGGGCGATTGATTTTGCACCGATTGTTACTCGGATTGGTATTCCGATAAGGTCTGCATCCTTGAATTTAACTCCGCCGCGAACGTCTCTGTCATCGAGCAGGACTTCCACGTCGGCGGCAATCAGTTCGTTATATAACTTTTCTGCCGCCCTGATGATTTCGTCCGTATTTCCCGCAGAAACAATAATGACCTCAAACGGTGCGATGCTGATTGGCCAGATAATGCCGTCAGCGTCGCGCGATATTTCAATGGCGGACGCCACGATTCTATTTATGCCGATGCCGTAACAGCCCATTATGCACGGTTTTTCGACGCCGTCTTTGTCGAGAAATTGTGCACCGAGTTTGCTGCTATACTTTGTGCCTAACTTAAAGACCTGTCCAACCTCAATACCTCTTTTAAAGAGCAGTTTTTTGCTCTTGTATGTGTCGCCCTCGACAGCGTTTCGGATATCGGCAATTATTACGTTTTTGCCTTCAATGGGGAAATCTCTTCCCGGTACGACGTTTTTAATATGATAATCTGTTTTATTTGCTCCGGTAATGCCGGCCTCAATTGTTAGAACTGAATAGTCTATAATGAATTTATTTACTTTTTCAGCAAGTCCGACTGGTCCTGCAAAGCCTACCTCAGCGCCGGTAACCTTTTTAATTGTCTCTTCGTTCGCAAGTTCAATGGATTTTCCAGCAACGGTTTGTAACTTTTCTGTATTTATTTCAAAATCTCCTCGAACAAGAACGACAACTAATTCGTTGCCCGATTTGTAAACGAGCGATTTGATAAGCTCTTTTGCTTTTACCTTTAAAAATGTGCAGATTTCATCTATGGTTTTCCGGTTTGGCGTATGAATTTCCGCGACTTTGTCGTATTTTTTGTCTCGTTTTGCTTTTGGCGGGGGGTCAACCGCAGCCTTTTCAAGATTGGCTGCGTAACTTTCGTCCTCGGTCTGGACGATGATATCTTCGCCGGATTCGCACGGCACAGTAAACTGTTGTGACCCGCTGCCGCCCATCTCGCCCGATTCAGCCTCGACAATGGCGTACTTTAGACCGCATCTGCTGAAAATCTTTTTATAGGTTTCGTACATTATTTTATAGGTTTCATCGAGGCTTTTTTCATCAGCATGGAAGCTGTAGGCGTCTTTCATTATAAATTCGCGGCTTCGAAGCACACCGAATCTCGGCCTGAATTCGTCCCTGAATTTGAAGCTAATCTGGTAGAGATTTATTGGGAGCTGTTTATATGAATTTATCTCTCCTGCAGCGATGCTCGTAACGACTTCTTCTGCTGTGGGTGCAAGGACATTTTCCCTGCCGTGCCTGTCGGCGAATCGCGCCATTGTCGGGCCGTAATCGACGTCGCGGCCTGTCTGTTGCCACAGTTCCATCGGCTGAACGGCCGGCATAAGGATTTCCTGTGCGCCGCTTTTGTCCATTTCATCGCGGACGATTTTCTCTACCTTCATCAGTACTCGCCAGCCTAACGGCAGATAGATATATGTCCCGCTTGCCAGTTTCCTTATCAGGCCTGAGCGAACCATTAACTGATGACTTGGGATTTCAGCGTCTGCGGGAATTTCCTTTACTGTCGGTATGAGAGCTTTACTGTAGCGCATGTTCTTTCCTTGTTTTATTCCGTTTAGCCGCCGCCGGGCCTGTCCTGAGCGAAGTCGAAGGACTCGGCGGCGAAATACCTTTTATATCCTCAAAAGAGGCGTTTTGCAAGAGGAACTTTAGCGCCCTTTTTTCTTAAAACCTTTTGACAGAAGTTTTTAGTCTGGTATAATCAGCCGGAACGGATTTTTGACCGGGCCGGATTTCCTGCTGATGAAAGGATTGGCTTATGTCGGATGCAGTCAGATTACTGGTTTTGCGGTTAAGTGTTGTCATAGCGGTTCTCGTCTTCATTTGGGGCTGTGCTGAATCTGCGAAGAAGGAAAATTCCATTAGTCTTTACGTCGATGCCGTAACGCTTGCCGAGTCGAACGAGCCGAATCAGGCGGTCGAAAAGCTCAAACAGGCCGTCAAAGAAAATCCTGATTTTGCCGTGGCTTATTCTCTTCTTGGCAGTATTTACCTTCAGCAAAACAGGCTTCCCGAAAGCGCACAGGCTTACCAAAAGGCCACAGAACTTAATCCGTGGTCATTTGAGGATTTTCGCGACCTCGGTCGGGTTTATCGGCTGATGAACGATTTTACCTCGGCGGCGAAGGCGTATGCGAAGGCCTGTGAGCTTGACCCGCAAAACACTGAAGTGTGGTGCGGAGCAGCGGGTTCTTATTACAAGCTTGGCGATTATGAATCGGCGCTCCAGTTTGGTCAATCAGCCAGAGACCTTGCGCCAACAGATGGCGAAATTGAGAAACTGCTGGGCGACATATACACTGCCCGGCAGGACAATGAGCTGGCAATCGAATCGTACAAGCGGGCCCTTGAGCTGAAGGGCAACGACCCTAACGTCAGCTTGCAGCTTGCTGTTGCGTATCTGCGGGATGGGCGTTTCGACTCTGCCGGAGAGCTGCTTGAATCGGTTGTAGCAGCCGAGCCCTCGAATGCCGAGGCTTGGCGTCATCTTGGTTTTACTCATCTTAAGCTCGGCCAGACAGACCTTTCTATTGAAAAATATCTCAAAGCCGTTCAGCTTGGTCCTGGCGACTGGCGTGCGCACAAAGGTCTTGGCGTTGCATATATGATGAAGTACAGGGACTTGAGGAGTCTCGGCGACCCCAATGCCGCCGGTTTCAGGGCTAAGGCGCTTGCCCACTGGAGCCGCTCTCTCGATTTGAATCCCGCCCAGGACAAGCTCCTGAAATTATACAGAAAATATACGCAATAGGGGGCAGCTTGGCCGAGACTGTTGACAAATGCTCTTGTCCTTGGAGTTTTTTAAGCAAGCAAATAAGTGCTTCTGCAGCGCATTTATTATTCTGGCCGGTCTTCATACTTGGTCTTGCTATTGATTTATGGACAAAGTCTTTGGTTTTTGACTGGCTCGGCTCTCGTGTTTCCCAGCGGTATATTGTTTGGAACGGCTTTTTTCAGCTTGTGCTCGTTGAAAATCGCGGCGCAGCCTGGGGCATCGCAGCCGATAAGACAGTCCCATTGATATTGATTTCGCTCTTTGCGATTGTCATTGTTTTTGCAGTATTTCTCTTTTTGCGCAAACCGCGGGCGGTTGTTGTTTTTTCACTGGCTCTTTTCGCAGCGGGTATCTGCGGCAATTTATATGATAGGGTTTTCAACGATGGCAGGGTGCGGGATTTCCTTGATTTTTATTACAGGGGCGTTCATTTCCCAGCCTTTAACGTTGCCGATTCGATGCTGACCGTAGCGGTATTTCTTTTGATTATTGTTACCATTTTTCCCCCCAAACTGCCGGCGGAAGACTCAGAGCCGCGAATGTGAATGAGCGGGTTTTCCTTACTTCCTTACTTCCTTATTTCCTTACTTCTTTGCTTCCTTACCTCTTTACTTCTTTTTATTCTTTGTGCCTTTGCCTGTCCGCCGTAGTCCCTTAGGGACAAAGGAGGATGTCTTCGTGGCTATTATTTGAATAGTTATAAATCTTTGTGCCTTTGTGTCTTCGTGGCTATAATTTGAATAGTTATAAATCTTTGTGTCTTTGTGTCTTCGTGGCTATATTTTATATATTTTCAAATACCTGTTCAGCTACGTAGATAGGTACGTTTGTGGCCACGCCGACGGCGATGGCATCGCTCGGCCGCGAGTCAACCTCGACTTCTCTGCCGTTGATGCTTAGATGGATTGTTGCGAAGTAGGTGTGGTTTCGCAAATCGCTTATCACAACCTTTTCAACCTTTGCTCCCAGTGCCTCGATTGTATTGCCCAGCAGGTCGTGTGTCAGGGGTCTGATGGTTGTTTTGCCTTTAAGTCTTCTGTCAATCGCCATTATTTCGACGATGCCTATGACTATCGGCAGGCTTCTTTCGCCTTCTTTTTCTTTCAGGACGATGACCTGCTGGTCGCTCGTCTCGTCTATTATTATCCGCGATAATTCTACTTCAATTTCCATAATTTCTTAAATTTTAAATATTAAATATTATATTTTAAATTCTTCTCCATTATACCGCCCAATCTAATTTCTGCAAATACTTGTCTGCCCGCCCTCAGTGGAAGTTTTTTGAGAAAAATTTAACTTTTTCTTTTCAGCATCACCGCACCAAAGCCCACGAGAAAGAACATAATTAGTTCAGGGCAATAGGTCTTATTAGTCAATGTTTTCCCTGGGGATAGAAATATTCAAGGTTATATCATCAAAGAAATTGCCATACTCCCTAAGCAGATGTTCCCACGCTTGAAACCAGTGCGTCCAATAAGCGTTTATTAGGGCTTCCCACCCTTGTATATTGTCCTTGTCAACTTGTGGTTCGAAAGCCGAGTAAAATGAAATGATTGCTACTCGGAAATCCGTACGATGGCCTTCGTCTACCTCGCCTTCAAGCCCAACAAGTTTTCGAACCGGAAAGGGCATCTCGTTCAAAAAAGCATCAGAAAAACCCAATATGGCATTTCCTACGCAAAACTTGGAAAGGCTGATTACTTTATCTGGCGACAGTCCTGTTATAGAGGCATACAAAGCAATATACAAATCTTGCCCTTCCTTCGCTGGTTGCCCTTCTATTATACTGTATACGTCCTTACCATTAATTTCTTGAATTTTAATGCTTTCAATGCCATGATATTGTTCTAATAAGAACTTTTTTGCCTTTTCTGCATTGCTCTGATAAAGCAAATTCATAAATGCGTCGGATTCCATCACTGATTCAAACTGATTCCCAACCATTAAAGAAACAGTTCCAAGTTGGATAAGGTATGCCTTGTGCGCAAAATTCTGTATGAATTCGTATGTTATATCTATATTTGGCAAAGGATATTTAGGTGTTGTCGGCACACCCAACAATAAGTACCCCGACATTCCTAAACACCATGCACGGTGAAGGTTCCAAACCTCTTCAGAGATATCTTCCAATGTTAAACTACGTTTTGGCATAGCCATAGTTACCTGTTCAATTTGAATTATATGGGGTTCTCATTTGTCGCGCACAAACTGAACCAGAATAATGCTATGCTTTTTGTGGATGATAATCAAGAAAAAACAAGTTTTTAAATATACGGGTTTGTGTGGTAAAATAGTGTAAAAGCTAAGATTTATCGGGACGGCAGGCCGTACACCAGCCAAGCGGTTTGAGGCTTTTGCTGTGGCTCACCTGTCCGGCATTAACTCCAGACCGACCCGAAAAGGACAGGTAAAAAATGGGCAACAACTATCTTCAAGGTTTAATTGAAAAACTTGAAACACTCCAATCTGCTATTGCAATAGGAAATAGAGAGGATATAAATCAAGCACGCAAGAACTTAGAGCAGCATGTTGGTTCTTTTAATCAATTCGTTAATTTTCTACTAAAACAACAAAGTCTGTATGGTTGCCAAAATAACGGTACTTATCAAGCAATAGACTGGTGCAGCGATGCTTTGGGGAAGTACAAGAGACCGTATCCTGGTTTGTGGGATGGGTTAGCTACTAATAAAGAATTTATTGCAGAATTAAAGCGCTGGGCGGCCAGCGGCGGCAAGGCAGAAAATCCAGCAGAAACAGAGCAGGATAAGGCATCACCAACCACTCAAAAACATCCTAAAATGTTTGGAGATACCATTACTACGCCTGTGGTAGGATTACAAATAAACTGGAGAGTTTGTTGGGATAAGTTGAAAAATCTACCAAAAGCAATACGCAAATTTTTATCTGGGAGGAATTAAAGGGGTCAGCCCTTTCTCTCTTTTTTTTTTCAAACTCAATGGCTATGCCATGCCATAGGTACCGAAATTCCTCGCCGTAAGATTCAAGATCACATCTCGGCCGTTTGTTGACTGATAACCGATAACCGCGTTTCTGATAACTTTTACGTAACCGCAAAACGACAACCGTAACGAGCAGCGCAACCGCAACCGTTTTACGATTACTCCAACTCTCTAAGATTCTTCTCCACCGCCTCCAACTGCTTCTTTAACTCCGCCAGTCTCTGCTTCGTCTGCTCAACAACCTCCGGCTTGGCCCGTTTTACGAAATTTTCATTTCCCAATTTCGCCTCATTAGATTTCACGCCCGCAAGTATTTCTTCCCTTTGCTTTTCAAGCCTCTTTCTTTCCGCCTCTGTGTCAATCAGACCTTCAACAAATACCTGAATCTGCTCGACAACAGTCGCGGCCGCGTTTTCTGGTTTTACTTCCTTCGGAGAAGCGATAAATTTATCAAGACCGGCTCTATCACAGATTAAATCGCCGTTTCCATTGAGAATTTTCGACAGCTTATCCGGCGCATTAGCCAAAGCAGTCAGCTTCTTGCCCGGCGGCACGGTGTATTTATTCCTGATTTCGCGTATCGCTCGGACAACTTCCTGAACGGTTGCTATTTTATCTTCAATTTCCGGCTTGATGAAATCGTCTGAAACCATCGGCCATTGAGCGATAACTAATGCATCGGCTCTATCGAGTTCTATCAAGCCTTTCAGGCCTCTTTTTGGTGCAATTTCGTTTAACTTCTGAAAGATACCTTCCGTTATGAACGGCACAAACGGATGCAGAAGTCTCAAGGTATAATCAAGCACAAATGCAAGAACGTTTTGCGGCATACTTTTTTGTTGTGAGTTTTTAATCCTCGGCTTAATCCATTCTAAATACCAGTCGCACAGGTCGTTCCAGAAGAATCGGTAAATCGCCATCAATGGCTCACTTATTTTAAACTCATCGAGCATTGCCGTAACTTCTTTTACAGTCTGCGAGAGTCTCGACAGTATCCATTTGTCTGTAATTGTCATTTTTTTCGCATCGAAGGCGTCAAAATCTACGCCGTCAAGGTTCATCATTGCAAATCTTGATGCGTTCCACAGCTTATTGCAGAAGTTTCTGCCGATATCGAATTTATCGCTGATATTTCTGCCCTGATTGTCTTGTATAACCGGCAGTTTTATATCTTGGCTTTCCGTTGTCATTTGGCACAGGCTGAACCGCATCGCGTCGGCGCCGTACGTTTCGATTATGTCGATTGGGTCGATGCCGTTGCCTTTGCTTTTACTCATTCTTTCGCCGTTGCCGTCGAGGATGGTTGGATGGATAAAGACATCCGTAAACGGCACTTCGTTCATATTTTCCAGTCCCATCATAACCATTCTCGATACCCAAAGTGTGATTATATCGCGTGCTGTAACCAGCGTATTTGTCGGATAGTAGAATTTCAGTTCGCTTGTTTCCTCCGGCCAGCCCAAAGTGCTATGTGGCCACAATGCCGAGCTAAACCAGGTATCAAGAACATCTGGGTCCTGTTGTAGGTCTTTTGATTTGCATTTTTCGCACTCGCTCGGGTCTTCAATTCCTGTATTTGTGTGCCCGCATTTTTGACAATACCAAATCGGGATACGATGTCCCCACCAAAGCTGACGACTTATGCACCAGTCGTGGATTCCGTACAGCCAGTCAAGATATGTCTTTGCAAAACGTTCCGGATTAAATTTTATCTTGCCGCTCTCAACCGCTTTAATAGCCCTTTTCGCCAAAGGCTCAACACGAACAAACCACTGGTCAGAAAGATAAGGTTCAATGATATCTCCGCTGCGGTCTGAATGGCCGACCTCGTGCTCCCTCGGCTCAACTTTCTCGAGCAATCCCTGAGCTTTGAGGTCTTCAACAACAGCTTTTCTGGCTTCGTATCTGTCAAGTCCTGCATATTTTCCGCCGTTTTCATTTATTTTGCCGTCCGGCGTTAATATATTTATCATTTCAAGCTTGTGCCGCAGGCCTATTTCATAGTCGTTAGGGTCGTGAGCAGGCGTAACCTTCAAAAAGCCTGTGCCTTCGCCTAATTTGACATAATCGTCAGCAATAATCGGGATTTGCCTGCCCGTCAGCGGCAAATGAACCTTTTTTCCAACAAGCGCCTTTGCCCTTTTATCCTTCGGATTTACCGCAACGGCAGTATCGCCAAGCATCGTCTCCGGCCTTGTCGTCGCAACGGTTACAGACCCTGTTCCGTCAATAAGAGGGTAATGTATATACCAGAAATTGCCCTGAACTGTTTTGTGGACGACCTCATCGTCCGCAACGGCGGTCTGCAGGACAGAATCCCAGTTGACAAGCCTTTTGCCGCGATAAATCAGGCCCTTCTTAAAAAGATTTACGAATGTATGACGGACTGCTCGTGCGCAGATTTCATCAAGTGTAAATCGTGTTCTTTGCCAGTCGCAGCTTGCACCCATTCGTTTTAATTGTTCGAGAATCCTGTTGCCATACTGCTTTTTCCAGTCCCAAATCAATTCGACGAGTTTCTCGCGTCCGACATCGTGTCTTGTCTTTCCGGTTTCAGCTTTTAGGTTTTTTTCAACTACAGATTGTGTTGCGATGCCTGCGTGGTCAGTCCCCGGCAGCCAGAGCGTATTAAAGCCCTGCATACGTTTGAATCTGATTAAGACGTCCTGCAGGGTATTGTCTATTGCGTGTCCTAAATGCAGGGCGCCGGTAACATTCGGCGGCGGGATTACGATTGTATAGGCAGGAGCTTTTCTGCCCCCGCTCTTGCTTTCGCAAGAAAGCGCGGGGGGTTCGGTATGAAAATAATTGCCTCGCTGCCAGATTTCATCTGCAAGGCGTTCTATCTCCTTCGGCTCATAAACCTTTGATAATTCATTAGTCATAACTTACGTCCCTTAGCCATAGAGAATCGTAAAAAATATTAGCCACAGAGCGGCTGTGTTAGATTTCAAGGATTTTTTAGAGATATTTTTGC
>CAZBLD010000007.1:0-120235 GCA_964492875.1 uncultured Planctomycetaceae bacterium | reverse complement strand
GCTGGCTTGAATCGTAATCCTTGACAACTGTTCCGCATGGGTCAATCGTGCCGTTCGGACCTGCTGAAGCCGTAATGGTATATTGATTTATTGCAAAGTTAGCCTCCACAGCGTAGTTGGCATCCATCAGGACGGTTGTGCTTGGCGAGTTAGGATTAGACACTTTGCCTGCCGTTACTGCTGAGCCTGTCCACTTAGCGAAATGATAACCTGTATTTGCTGTTGCAACGATATTTGCATCAGTGCCTTGAGGATACGTGTATGTACCTATGCCGGGTATGGTTACAGTACCGCCGGCAGTCGAAGTAACGGTCAATGCCCTCATAAGCGGCAGTGTAGTCAGAGTAAACATGCCATTTCCTGAAACTCTTTTAATCACAAGCAAAGCATTGGCATCCGCTGTCGGCGTGTAAGTGAAGGATTCGTTTACGTCATTTCCTGCCTGCGTGCCTGATGCGAGGATTATGGGTGTGCCATACGAACTGGGTGTAGCACTATAAAGATATAAGTCAAAGTCGCCAGCGGCAGAGACTTCCAGTTTCGGCTCAAAAGCCAGACCCTGCTTTAATTCTACTTTGCGTGCCCAGACTCGCTGGTCGTAAGTGCCCGGTCCAAGTGTATCACTGACCGATGAGCCCTGTGTGTAAACCAGACTTACGGCTTCGACCGCTGCATCAGGATTTATTATACCATAGCCTTCGTAAAGGTCCTTGCCCGCAGGAAAACCGCTCGGCCCACCAGAGGCGCGCTGGAGTGTAGGATTGTAGCTGTCGCTTTCGCGGTTGGCGTATGTTTCAGAAGCGGTTGCGCATAATACCATTTTAACGTACCGTGAGCACTGGCTCGAACCAAAGTCCCACGTGACTCCCTGCTGCTGCATAGCATCAATCACAAGGGCGGCGGCGCCGGCTGCAAATGGGCTGGCCATTGAGGTGCCCTGCATACTCGTATAGTCATTGCTTTGCTGGTCTGCAAATGCCGGGCCATCACCTGAACCGCTGTCGACCGAGAGAATAGCAGTTTGATAACTCGCTGACCCGCCAGGCGCCGATATATCCGGCTTATAATCCTCTTCCTGGCCAGGCACTGAGCCGGGACTGCTGAAACCCTGGCTTGAGTAACTCGTCAAGCGGTTTTCGTCATTACAAGCCGCCACTGTAAGCGCCATAGCCGCTCGGCCCGGGTCATCGACCTCTCGCTGACTGGCTGTGGACTTCGTGCCATCGTTACCGGCAGAGACCGCAACGACAATCCCATTATTGACCGCCGTATTGACCTTCTGCCTCAAAGCCGTATCAATACCCGGGTCGCCTTCAATGCCTACACTCAGGTTCATAACTTTAATTTTATTCGCCACACGTGTTGATACCAAATCATCTATAGCCGCAGATATCCACGTACTGTAGCCAGAGCCACTATTGCTAAACACCTTGGCAGCGGCCCAGTAGCATCCGGGTGCTACTCCTCTGAGTTTGTTAAACCCGTCACCGATGCCCGGATAGTTTGTTACTGAATTAGTGATAACGAAGTTCTTCACAGTTCCTCCGTTGCTTAAAAGAGCTGTGGAATATGCCCGGCCGGTATCGCCGGTAAAAGTATTGGTTATCGTCAACGGCGAAGTGCCGGTTGCTGGAGAGGAAATGGCTGTCCAGCCGCCTGAAGTCCCCTTTGTATGATAGACCTGATATAAAGAAGTCGAGCCGCCTCCTGTCCACTGTGCCGTTGAAGAAAAAGTTGCCGATGCCGAGGGTAAACCAAATGGATAAGGATAAAATGAACCAGATGGAACAGAGGTCAAGTCTCCCACATCAGTAAAGTAGAGCGTGCCAGAGCCCGACCCACTCGCTGCACCAGTCCCCAGCGCTATGCCTGTTACGTGGGAGCCGTGCTGGATAATATCGACCGGACTGCCGCTGCCATCGCTCGAAAAATCCCGCCAATATACCTGCCGACCCGATAAATCCGAATGGGCAGCATCAATACCTGTGTCCAAAATAGCAATTGTGATTGTATCAGACCCGTCGAAACCTGCCGGATTACCTGCAAAACCCGATGCCCAGACGGGCCGAACACGGCCGGTTCGGGTAGCCACATCGAGATGCAAAGCAACAGGCTTGGCTTCCTGAACCAATACCAGCGCCGCACCCATCAACGACGGGAGATTATTAACCTCCTCAAGGGCAATATGGCCGTTCCACCCATACGACACCGCCTTGTAAATATAAGCAATCTCACCTCCGTGGCTGCGGAAATCGTCGATTTGCCGCTGTGTTATCTGGTTCTTGAAAATCAGTTCCACTTCCACAGTGCTTGTCAGCAGTGATTTCGCCTTATCTACCTCTGCTGACGTTACAGCAGATTTCAGCCGGCTAATCGCTGTAGCAACTTTGACCTCAAGTTCATCGTCAATAGCATTCTGATTCAAGTCATTCGAGTAAGCTGTACTAATCAGAGGCGGTATCTGCGGCGGCGGAGGCGGTACGAATATCTCTCCTCGTGCCGCTCCTCCAAATGCCAAAATGCCTGTTAAACCGACTATCAACAGAAAGAACAACTCATTTACCCCCACACCAATACACTGGTGTTGGGGGTTTACAGCCGATTGATTCGCCCTATTCCGGAAGCGACTGGTCAGGTAACGCCAAAGTGCAGCAGCTTCGAGCGTCTTGCTACCAGTTAACATTCTTCCATTCTTCCTGTATATTCCGCCGAAGAACAAACACGCTTCTCCTGACACCAGTCAAACTTCACAGCAAAGGAACTTCGTGGGCAACAATGGAGCCAACCAGATTCGAACTGGCGACCTCTTGCATGCCATGCAAGCGCTCTCCCAACTGAGCTATGGCCCCGTTCAACACAATATTAACAAAACAAGTGCGTTTTTGCAAGGCAAAAGCCTACACCCAACCTTTATGCCTTTTCAGCCAGTTTTTTACCCAATTTATCGCTTGTTGTTTTGTTGTAATATTTTCAGAAAGCTGCTCAATATAAAGCCCCTTTGAAACGAGTCCAACCTGCGGACCCGGCTCCGCCCCAAGCTGGATAAGCTCATGGCCGTTAAGCAAAGGCTTTGGCCTCAATTCCTTACCCGCAAGTGCCTTTGCCCTTTTGCGAAACACCAAGAGCGAAGAGATACTTTTGCGATTTGCTTTCTGAATTGCCTTTTGCAGTGAATATAAACCCTCAAAATACGGCTCTGAAACAATCAGCTTAAGCTGAGCAAGACTCATATCGCTATTCAACAGAAAATCTCTCTTTTCGAGTAGAAATTTTATACGCTTCAATTGATTTCGGCTGAGTTTAAGAATTTTCAGATTCTCCATTACATCGCCGGTTCGACAAGCTGCAAAAAAAGATGCAACAGCAAGTTCAAAGGTTATCTCTTTAGGCAGATAATCAAAAACCTTTACCGCAAAATCAGCGATTGATTTGTCTTTGAAAACAGCGAAAATCTGCTCTGCAAGGCCGGTTTCGATAAGCAGCTTTACGCCTTTTTTCCGCTCTGCCGCGGCAAAAAGTGACTCAAGCTCCATAGCAACCCTTTCGCCACTGATTTTTGTTATCCGCTCGCAATGTCCTTTTACTGCACTTAGAGTGTTTTTTTCAATTTTAAAATCAAGCTGAGCAGCAAAACGAACAGCCCTTAACATCCTCAGATAGTCTTCGCTGAACCTTTCCTCAGCATTGCCTATAGTGCGTAAATTTTTGCTTCTTAAATCCTTTTGGCCTCCGACATAATCAATAACCTTCTTTGCCAGCGGGTCATAAAACATACCGTTGATTGTAAAATCCCTGCGAAGCGCATCTTCTTTAGCAGAAGTGAAGCTAACCTTATCCGGCCGTCTGCCGTCAGCATATCCTGTCTCAGCTCTGAATGTTGCGACCTCAACCTGCTGCGAATCCGCAAGGATGATAATTACGCCGAATTTCGCGCCGACCTTTATTGTACGGCGGAAAATTTTGCAAACCTCGGCGGGAGTTGCATCGGTAACAACATCGTGGTCCTTAGGCTTTTTGCCCAGGAGCATATCGCGGACACAACCGCCTGCAAGAAGAGCCTGGAAACCCGCTTTACGAAGTCTGCGAATTATCTGTATCGCCGCTTGTTTGTTTGTCATCTTTTTTTAATCCCAAAAAATATACCGCCATTGAGCTCCATACTCGCCTGCCAATTATCCTCAAAGAGCCGTAACTGTCGAGAAGATTTACCCCATTAGAGACAGGTTGCTCGCGGCGGCCATCCCCCTTAGGGGTGTCTCTAACGGGGTTTAATCTCTTTTCAGTTCTCACTATAACCAATCCATCATCAATTATCTGCTCAGCCAAAATCGCCAGTAAACCAGCTAATCGGGAGTTTGTGCCGACATCTCGACTCATTTCATAAGGTGGGTCAACAAAAACCAGTGAGTATTTCTGTCCGCTTGAACTTTTCGGCGCACCGACCTTAAATGCGTTTGCACAAACAACACGAGCCTGTGCGACAAAGCCGGCTTTGGCAATATTTTTTTTGAGAATCTCAAGTATGGTTCTATCAGTATCAACAAAGACAACTTCTTTTGCCCCTCTGCTTAACACTTCAAGACCGAACGAACCGACACCGCAGAACAAATCAGCGACAAGTTGATTTTCTATAAGGTTGTATTTGTAAAGCACATCAAATATGGATTCTTTTACGCGGTCTGTAATCGGCCGGGTTTTATCGCCCTTCGGCGATAAAATCGTCATCCCCTTCTTTGTGCCTGAAATTATTCGCAAAATTCTACCTCGATAATTTAAAGGTTATTTTCGCTGACAAACTCGTCAAGCAGTACTGTAATAAAATCATAGCGCAGGCACCAAATAATATTATTCCAACAAAACCAGCGATATTTATAGTAAGTTCAAGACCGAACAGAAACTTAAACAGGGCTTCAAAATCTTTTCCACTAACCCGGCCGGCAAGTCCCCACAATACCATCAAACAACATACCATCAACATAATCACTGCCGTGAATATCGCCGTCCTTTTAACGTTACGTTTACACTCCGTTTCATCTGCATTTAAATAACACATCTTTCGGACAATATAAACCCCTGCAGCCATCCCCAAAACATAATTAAACACCGGTATTCCCATACCAAAACCGAATGCTATTATCGAGTAAAAGGCATATAGAGCCACAACTGGTTTATTGCTCGTTTGATATGCCCCTTTGATCCATTTTTTAAGAAAAAATATGTTTATAACTATTCCCACTCCCAACGCTGTAAATGCCAAATATGGCCCGTTTGCATCCGTCAGTAGACCGGCAAAAAACCAAAGGCTGATAACCAGTGCCAAACAAAACAATATTGGCGCCGGGGCGAAGACAATACCTAAAACAAATGCCTCAACTTTCTTCATAATATCACCTCTTCAGACTAATTCTGGCTCAAGTCCCAAATCTCTTATCATTTGTAAATCATCTTCAACTGCCCTGCCAGCCGTTGTAAGATAATTGCCGCTGAGTATCGAAGTCGCCCCTGCATAAAACATCCAGCTTTGCATATCGCGAAGATTTAAAACTCTGCCGCCAGCAACTTTTATACCTACCTTTGGCAGGATAAACCTATACAGGGCTATAAGCCACAAAACCTCCATCGGTTTCATTGTTGGCATATCAGCCAACGGCGTACCCGATATCGGATGGAGAAAATTCATCGGCACCATATCAACCCCGCTGGGCGCTCCTGCGGGGTCAACGCCAAGCTCTCTTATCTGCAGCGCCATATCAATTCTGTCTGAATCGCTTTCGCCGATACCGAAGATTCCGCCGGTACACAGACCAAGACCTGCCTTTTTGGCGGCTTTTACCGTCTCTATGCGCGAATCATAATCGTGTGTTGTTACGATATTCTTAAAATGATTTCTCGATGTCTCAAGATTATGATTATATCTGCTCAAGCCTGCTTTAGCCAACCGCTGGGCCTGTTTATAATCAATTATTCCAAAGCCTCCGCACACGCTGATACCGACTTCGTTTTTGATTTTGGGAATTAGTTTTTCAAGTCTTGTCAGTTCTTTTTCGCTGACGGTTTTGCCGCTGTAAACTATGCCGAAATTAGGCACGCCCTTTTGTTTTACTTCTTTTGCAGCATCGAGGATTTGCTGGTCTGTCAGAGTTTTAGTCTCTTTAAAGGCAGTAGAATATCTTGCCGACTGCGCACAGAATTTACAATCCTGACTGCAACCGCCAAGTCTGGCGGGAACTATCGAACAGATTTTAATCCTGTTGCCAAAAAATTTTTGGCGTATTTGATTGGCCCAGTACAATAAATCCGGCAGGCCGTCATCGAGCGAAAAGAGGCACTCAATCTCACCCCTGTCAATGAGACTACCGTTTAACACTTTTTCTGCAATATCAGCAACTCTTTTGTTCACAGTTGCCGCTTCCCATAAATCAGTTCATCCGGCCTGATGGCGTAATTTTTATAATATTCCGCGCTAAGATGCACGGTTCCCCACTTTTTACTGCGGACGGTTTGTCCTTCTCTGTAATCGTCAAGCGTAACAGCCATAAAGACATATCTTTTGTCGCGGTATTCGAAAATTTCCCTGCCGTCGGCGTCGACATCAATATTTTCAAGATTATACACGAAAATAAACAGGCCTTGATATCTTTTACCAAAAATGTCAACCCAGTTTTCAAGGCCTTTGACGTCATCAACTGTCACCCAGTTCGGCAGACTTCCAAAGGCGGTAAAAGTTTTTGATGTGAATTTTCGACCTTTTACTTCTGCGATATAGGCATTCGAGTCAGGCGTATAAAAAAGGAAGTCAAAGCTTTTGATTTTGCTTTTTGAGAACGCCGCCCTTTTCTGCTGGTCGACGGCAAGATATTGAACCCCGTTATCTTTGAGCCAGCTCTCAAAGGCCTTTTCGTAGTGATTCCCGGCTGAATCTTTCATCGAAATTACCTGAGCCGGTCTAAAAATTCCCGCGCTAATACGGTCTGCTGAGTACCTTTGTTCATATCCTTTATTATCAACTGCCCGGCTTGTGTAAATTCCCCGCCGATTATAATACATCTGGCTGCGCCGTAATCGGAGGCCTGTTTGAGCTGTTTGCTCAGCGAGCCGCCTTTGTAGCTGAAATCCGCTCGAACCGACGCCCTGCGAAGCTTTGCAACCAGTTCTATCGCTTTGTTTTGCCAAGAATCTTCGGCAAAGGCTACAAAATATTCGAGGCTGCTTTCTTCCATCAGATTTTTGAAAAGACCTTTTTCCTCAAGGACGATACTGAGGACACAGTCGCCCATTCCAAAGCCGGTGGCGCCGATTTTCGGCCCGCCGAAATCGGCAAGCAGATTATCATATCTGCCGCCGCCACAGATTGCCCGCAACTGCTCGGATTTATCATAAATCTCAAACACTATACCGGTATAATAAGCAAGACCTCTTACAACGCCTATATCGAACCGGCAAAATCCAGAAACGCCCATTAAATAAAGATACTCAAAGAGTTTTTTAAGTTCTTCAATCGCTTCTTTTGCGTTTTTGTCGAAGCCGGCAAAATCTTCAAGCTGCTCCAAAGACTCAACCGACATAAGCTGGAGAACTTTCTGTCGTTTGGCCGTGTCAGGAATTGTTTCCTCAAGCATCTTTTCAAAGGTTTCCTGCGGCATTTTGTTTTTCTTATCGAGAACGGTGTAGGCCTTTTCAAACTGTTTTTTTTCTATGCCGAAATATTCAAGCAGTGCAGCAATAAGCTTCCTGCTCGAAATTTTGACAACCACATCGTTGCTCGTAAGACCTGTCTGCAAAAGATAATCAACCGCACAGAAAATCACCTCCGCATCCGCAAGGCAGTCATCGACGCCGATAATATCGATATTCCACTGGAAAAATTCTCTCAAGCGTCCCTTCTGAGGTCTTTCAGCCCGGCAGAGTCGCGGCACTGAAAACCACTTGAGCGGTCGAGGCAGCGTATTTATCCGTTGATTAATCATCCGGGCAAGCGTGGGCGTAATCTCCGGCCGAATCGCCAGCATTCTGCCGCCGCGGTCCTCAAAGGCAAAAAGCTGCGAGGCAATTTCATCGCCGCTCTTGAGCTGGTACATTTGCAGATATTCAAAAATCGGCCCGTCATATTCGACAAAACCGTTGCGCAGCGACACCTGCTTCCAGAGGTCAACTATAAAGTTGCGCTTCGCCATATCCTCCGGATAAAAATCTCTCGTCCCTTTTACCGCTTGAATGTCCATCTAAAACTATTATCCAAAACACATAAAACCACAATTATAGAGCAACCGAACAGAGCCGTCAACAAACTCTACGTTGACAATAACTTAACGCAAATAAACCTAAATCCGCCAACGGCAGACAAATCGGCAGGTTCGCCAAAAAGCCCAACATCCATATTGACAATAACTTATATTGTCGTAAAATGGATTTTTTCAAATCAGCCTGAACCTTATGCGGCAGGCCTTAGTCCGCAGAGAGAACTTGTTGTAACCATTTCCGCAGCAAGCGGTTATGGGCTGGAGCAACAAATGGCCAACGAGAAACAACCAATCGACAGCCACGTACATTTGGAGGTAGAACCGGAGATTAACAGATACTTCAAGGCTGCTATAAAGGCACAGGCAAGCGATTTGCACCTGAAGGTCGGCCAGCCGCCGAAACTGCGACTTAACGAGGGCATAAGAAGCACAACAGCTGAGGCCCTTACCGAAGAGAAGATTGAAAAACTTGTTTTTGAAATTTTAAACGACAAACAAAAACAGTTTCTTATGGAAACCGGCGACATTGACTTCGCTTATGAAGTCAGTCAGACCGACAGATTCAGGGTGAATGTCTTCAGACAAAGGTCCAAAATCAGTCTGGCAGCAAGAAGAATAACCTCCCGCATCCCGCTGTTTGAAAGCCTTCATCTGCCGCCCGCCGTCAGGACTATCGCCGACAAATCATACGAAGGCCTCATCCTCGTAACAGGTCCTGCAGGCTGCGGCAAAAGTACTACAATCGCATCGATGATAGACTATATCAATCAAACTCGTTCGTGTCATATAATTACCATTGAAGACCCGCTTGAATTTGTCCATACCGACAAAAAAGCTATCATTTCACAGAGAGAAATAGGGATTGATGTCAGGAATTATGAAGGCGCATTAAACTCATTGATGAGGCAGGACCCTGATGTGGTTCTGATTGCCGAAATGCGGGACAAGGAAACCCTTGCGGCAGCGATAAGAGCCGCAGAAACAGGTCAACTGGTTTTCAGCACACTGCACTCCGGAAGCGCAACGCAAACCATACAGAGAATTGTCGACTTATTCCCGCAGGAAGAAAGGGCCCTTGCCAGACAGGCATTCGCTCATGCCTGCAAAGCTGTTATAAGCCAGTTCCTCCTGCCCGGCCTCAAAAAAGAAACGCCAATGGTGCCCGCTGTTGAAATACTCATCTCTAACCCCGTCGTCAAAAAGCATATATCTGAAGGACGTGAAGCCGAGCTCGACGGCGTCATAAGGTCGAGCCAAAGTGAGGGAATGCAGGACTTTACTGAAAGCCTCAGAACGCTGGTCGAGGACGAATGGATTGACCTAAAGGTGGCACTGCAGCATGCACCTAACGTCGAAGAACTGAAAATGGCTCTTAAAGGAATAAGACGGAGCGGTTGATGCCGACAATTACAGCGACAATACAGATGGGGGCATATATCTCAATTATCAAACTTGTTGTTTTTGTAATCGGCCTTTTTGTATGGCTTCCTCTGCTAAACTGGGTCAACAAGGATGCTAAAAAGGTGCGCACAAAGGTGCAGAACTGGACGACAATGGTCTTTCTGGCCGGCGCCATAGGGGCACTGGTCTGGCTGCTGATTCCGCTTTTCATCATCGGTCTGCTGATATACATAATTGCGGTAGGAACTACTGCAATGATATACGTTATGCACCGCAACAGCCTTGTAGACGAATACCAGAAAGTTTTGACGGCCGAGCACATAAAAGGACTGTTCACCAACAAACAGAAGCTGGTCGAAAAAATCAACAAGGGACTCGTTTTTATAACGGCAAACAAAAATAAAGTTCCCGCGCCGGAGCCGAAGACGCCGGAATTCTACGGCTTTAAAACCGCACAGGAGTTTTTCAACGACGCCATCTGGAGACGAGCAAGCGACGTCGCCCTGACGCCGGCGGCGCAGCAGTACCAACTACACTTTGTCATCGACGGCGTGATTGAAAAACAGCAGCCAAGAGAAAGAGAAGAAATCGAATACTTCATAAGATACCTCAAGCACCTCGCAGACCTCGATGTGGAGGAAAAACGCAAGCCTCAGACCGGCAGATTCACCGTACAGAAGGACGCCCAACCGTATGAATGGGAACTTACCACGGCAGGCACAACAGCCGGTGAACAGGTAAGACTCAAACTGCGCGCAGAGTATAATCTTCTCAGGCTGACCGAGCTGGGACTTACGCCTGAGCAGCTTGAACAATTCCAGAATCTCCGCACCAGCACCAAGGGCGTCTTTATCACATCAGGGCCGAAAAAAAGCGGCGTAACTTCAACTTTCTACGCTCTTATACGCAACCATGACCCGTTCTTAAACAACATAAACATCCTCGAAAAACAGCCTATCGGCGAACTGCCCAATATTACCCAGATTGTTTATTCGCTAAGCGACACGGGAACAACATCCTACGCCAGGAGATTCCAGTCGATACTTCGAACCGCCCCGGATGTCGTCGGCGTTGAACGCTGCGACGAGGATAAAGACATCGCCAAACTGGCCTGCTCGGCAGCAAAGGACAACAAGATGACATACGTAACGATGGAGGCGACAAGTGTTAACGATACGATGGGCAAGTGGATGAACCTTGTAGCTGACAAGGATTTGGCCATCGACTATCTGCTTGGAATAAGCAATCAGCGACTCGTGAGAAAACTGTGCCAGCAGTGCAGAGAACCTTATGAGCCCAACAGGGAAATGCTCAGGAAATTCAATATTCCCGCCGACAAGGTAAAACAATTTTACCGCCCCGGCGAGATACAGTACGGCAAACGCGGAAAACCAAAAGTGTGCGAGCACTGCCAGGGCACGGGTTTTTTCGGAAGAGAAGCAATATTTGAGTTCATTTTCCTGACCGACGAAATCAGAAAACTTCTCAAACAAGCAAAAAGCAAGACCGATATCGCCAATATCTTCAGGCATGCGAGAATGCTGTACCTGCAGGAACAGGCAATACGAAAGGTGGCGGCAGGCCTGACGTCAATAAACGAAGTCATCCGCGTCCTGTCCGGGACGCAGGACGCAGGAAAAAAGAAGCCCGAAACGACAGAATAAAACGGAGAAAAAATGCTGGCTGAATTAGCTGTAATTTTGGTTATACTTGCAATCGTCGCCTTTATTTATCTCAAAGGCACCGTTATCAAGGCATTTCTGCTCCTGATAAACGCACTGGTTGCCGCGACCATTGCCTTTGCATATTTTGAAACTCTGGGACGACTGATAATAGGTTACGGTCTGGTGGTCGAATGGGCTTTTGCAGTTGTCTTAATACTGATTTTTATGCTTGCTTTGGCAATATTAAATGCGGTCGGCGGTAAACTGGTGCCGGCAGATATATACTTCGGCGATTTGGTGGACAGAATTATCAGGTGTCTGATAGCAGCATTCGCAGGCCTTGCCATCGCAGGGGTTATTTTAACAGCAGTTGCAATGATGCCTATCGGCACAAAATGGCCTTATGAACGCTTCAGCCCCACTGTCAGCCGTTTGACAGAACCCGACAAAACTCTGATTTTGAATGCCGACGGTTTTATCACAAGTTTTACTTCCTGGCTTAGCCGAGGCTCAATGAGCGGCAAAAAAAGTCTTGCGGTATTTCACCCTGATTTTCTTAATGAAATTTATCTGAACCGAATCGGAACTGATAAAGAAAATTCAACTGCCGCAGGAGAATCTGCCATTTCGGTCGAGGCCGCATCAGCTCCGCAAACAGAGTTAATATCAGCTTCGGATAATCAGCCGATGAGTGAAGGCTCGCGAGCAAAAGCAGTTATTGTTAAGGCCAGCACAGAGGGTAAGACATTTACAATGTCCCAGGTAAGATTAGTATGTAAAGACAGCGATTCTGCCGACAATTTGACCGGCAGCGGTACGGTTGTCTGGCCTGTTGGCTACATTACGAGAGAAAACATTGTTGACCGAAAAAACCTTTCCGAAAAGGTTAAATTGAACCGGCTTGATTTTGTCTTTTACATACCGACTAATACTGTGCCTGTAATGCTGCAGTTCAAACAGAACGCCGTCGCTCCGGTCGGCAGACTGACAACTATCGGTCAACCCCCCGCCTCACCGACTCCAACACAATCACAATAACTACTTGGAATTCTCAGACTCTTCAATAGCATTCCTGAACTCAAGGTATTCTTGTTCGTTCATAGCTTCGTTCAGGTCGCCGCTGAGCCAGAGTTCATCAAGCCAATCGACAAGCTCATTTACGTCAACAGCCTGCTCCACCTCAAACGCTGCTGACTCCAACATAAATCCCTCTTCAACCTGCATCGATATCATCATTTCGCCGTTGCCAAAACCTTCTGCAAAATATGCCCCTTCGCCGCCAAAGCCTCTCTCATAATCATCCAAAAGCCAACCCGGCACCCACAGCCAGTCTGCACAGAAAAGCGAAAGGTCGATAAAGTCCACATCATTATCATCATCAAGACTGATATTTGCATCAATAAGCCGCCAGCTTCGTGCAAACGGCACATAATCAATAAAGTTCACTATTTCATCCTTATCGAAATCAGCCGGACTCCAGTAATATTCGTCGGCGCCCATATCGACTCGCACCGTGCCATTACTGTCGCCATCTATTACCCTGTTTTCGCCGTCAATATCTTTTTCTGTTGAAGAACTAAAATTAGGGTCGCCAGCATCAATGCAATTTGAATCATCCGTCAAATGATAATCATTTGCGTCAATGTCCCTGAACTGTGGATACTGGTCTATATTGCCCGTGCCGGGATGGTTGCCTTCAATGCAATTATAATTTACCTTCGTAAATGTGCCACCGCCAAAACTGCTGCCGTTGCCCCAGATGATGTTACTGTTGATATTCGGGTCGCCGTAGCCATATATGCCGCAACTGTCATTGCAAACAATCGTATTATTGCGAATCTCGGCAGGACTACCAACATACATACCATAATTATTATTGCGATAAATAAGATTGCTTAGCAGGCGACAGTTACTGGAACTGGAATATGATATACTTACGCCATCTGAACTATTATCAGAAATTATATTCAGTGCAGCATTAACTATAGAACCACTGTCATTTACTAACAATCCAGAAGCGCCATTACGCTGTATGGTACATCTTTGAATATCTGCATATGTGCTACCTGTGCAGGTAATACCACAAGAATTGTCGCTGATATCGCACCTCTCGACAGTAAGATTAGAGCTGCTTGCTAAAATGCCGCCGTAGTATGTATTTCCGCTGAATATACTGTCTGTCGCATTTACCGTACAGGAGGATGCATAAAGGCCATAAGTGACGTTGTTCGGTCCGACGGTACAGTGGTCAATATCGACTATATTGGCATCATTACAGAATATGCCGCCATAGCCGTTTTCATTTACAAAAGTATTAGTAATTGTCACATCTGAGTTGTATGTGCAGTATATGCCATTGCCATTGTTTTTAAAGACGCAGTTTGCAATTGTTGTTGTGCTGCCACTGCAAAAGATACCACTCGATTGGCTCTTTTTGATAGTAAAGCCATCAAGCAGCGCGTCAGCAGCAGTCACGATGTTCTCAACATCACCATTATTATCATCGTTTATATCGCCGGAAAGGATTGTCTCATTATTTGAATCCGCCAAATTTCGCTGTTCTATGCTATCTTCCCAGCCTTCAAAATGGCCGTACATATCTATGCCGTCAAGCATTGCAAATGTTGCAAAATAATTTACATCATTAGCAGGCTTATAAGTCCCTTTTGCAACCCAGATTTGGTCTGCACAGCCACAATTGCCGTCTCTGACAGCCGACAGCGCATTGCGAAGCTCTTTATATGCGGTTTGCCAGTTTCCGCCATTTCCATCGGCAGGTCTATTTGCGTCAACATAAACAACAGGATGCATACAACAGACAGGAGTTTGCTCCAAAACAATTTTAAAGATGCGCCTGCCGCTATATAATCTTGTTTTGTTTGTAAGGGTGCCGCCCTGCGGAGCGTCCTGGGCGACTTTGACTTGAAGCGTGAAACAATTTGAGTCGTTTGCCTGGCGGTGGCCTAAATTCCATGTTACGGTGTGATTCAGTTCATTATAAACCCCGCCGTCGCTGCAGGAATTAAAATCAACATAAGCAGGCAAATAATCAATAATATTTACATCGTTTATATCACAGGGAGTTGACCAGCAGATTGTATAATTAAAGAAATCATCGGGTGCGATACAGCCGGCAACATCGTCCGTAACGATGAGGTTAACTTCGCAGACAGGCGGCGGAACCGGACAATAATTTAGCGCTTTATAAAGATTAAGCCTGCCCTCAGTTACGCATAAGCCCTCAAGAGATGGCAAACGGTCAACAGAATTTAAAATTGCCTCTTTGACCTGCAGGTGCGTCCAATTCGAATGTGCCGACCAGACAAGCGCGCAGGCTCCCGATACATAAGGCGCAGCCATCGATGTAGAGTTGCCGGATGACCAATCATAATTATTATTGCGAGAGCAGGTAAGGATACGACTGCCCGGCGCACCAAGGTCAACGGTATTAGGACCATAATTGGAACTTACTCCATATTCTGATGCCACTCCGTCGTGGTCGTCAGTCGCCATTGCTGAAATAATGTTGTTACAATCATAACTGGCAGGATATAAAAGCCACTCATCATTATTAAGGCCATCGTTGGCTGCCGCCGCCACAATAAGAACACCCGCAGCATCTGCATCTTCTATAGCATCTTTTAAGGCCTGGGCGACAGCAGGAATCGTATCGTCTTTATAAAATCCCCATGAGCAGTTAAGGACTTTTGCGCCATTTATAATTGCATACTGAATTGCTTCAATTGCATCACTTACCATTCCTTCTATATAATCTCCAGTTATTCTCAAATTCATAATCTTGACATTCCAGCAGACACCCGTAACGCCTTCATTATTATCGCCGACAGCGCCGATTCCTCCTGCCACCATTGTCCCGTGACCATCATAATCCGTCGGGTCAGGGTCATTACCATAAAAATCATGGCCGTGATGGCCATTTGCATCAGTCCAGATATTCGCGGCTAAATCGAGATGATTAAAATCAATGCCGCTATCAAGAACGGCAACGATAATATCACTGTCTGTAATAATGTCCCACGCTTCGGGCGCGTTAATATCGGCATTCGGCGTTCCGCCGCTCTGGCCGGTATTGTTCAAGCCCCAAAGTTCGGAGAATCTTGTATCATTTGGAATTGTAGAACGCAGTTTGATTTTCCAGTTAGGCTCGACATAGAGAAATTCGCTTTTCGATTTCAAATTTTCGATTGCATCCCGGACCTTTATTCCTTCGGGCAGTTTTACAAGCGTAAGGCCCGATACCCTTTTGTATGAATGTATAACTTCGCCTGCATTAAATGAGGCCAAAATCTGATTACGCTCAACAGCAGAACATTGGAGGCCGTTTGACTTTGGAGCAAACCGCACAAGCAGTTCGCCTTCTTTATAAGGCAGATTGGAATCGGAGGCCGCGATACAGTTGGAAATGAGCATAAAATAAATGATGATGATACAAAAGGCAGATTTGGCACGCATGAAAGTTCCTCCTTAAAAATTAAATTACATCCGTTTTTTCCTCAATTATTACAGATTAGACTTTTCTTCTCATAAAAATCCTGAAGACCGGCAGCCCTGCTGTAATAAAAACAATGGTCGCTGGCTCAGGAGTAACCGTAAACTGTTTTGTATAGACATAAGGGTCGTTAGTAGGAAACCTCGAATCAAAAGCCCGCACTGTAAGCTGGTAAGTTTCGGCAGGAAGAGTCCCGATTTCCTTAGAATATGTCCAGTAGCTTATTTCGGTGAAGTAGCCCACATGAACGAGTAAGTCTAACTCAAGAGATGTTCCATCTTGCGAAAACTGGTCCTGATTGGCATCCACTTGACTCGGCCTTTGGCTGGCCCAGCCGGAAATATAGAACGTAATCGCGTCGGCAGTCGAAGGCTGCTGTGGGATTACATTGACATCAATAATGCTGACACCATTGCAATAATTTGCACCCGCCAATAACAAAACCGCAATTAGTAAAAAAGTTTTTGTTTTCATTTTTCACCTCCATTTTTCATTATCTAATATATCAATTATATCATCTTTTGTCAATGTTTATCTTTTTAACATAAGTACTTTATATTAGACGCATTATGAAACAATGCCGTGATGGCCATTTGCATCAGTCCAGATATTCGCGGCTAAATCGAGATGATTAAAATCAATGCCGCTATCAAGAACGGCAACGATAATATCACTGTCTGTATTTATATTCCACGCTTCGGGTGCATTTATATCAGCGTTCGGCGTTCCGCCGCTTTGACCCGTATTGTTCAAGCCCCAAAGTTCGGAGAATCTTGTATCATTAGGAATTGTAGAACGCAGTTTGATTTTCCAATTTGGCTCAACATAAAGGAATTCACTTTTCGTTTTCAGATTTTCGATGGCACCCCGGACGTTGACGTCTTCTGGGAGTTTTACAAGAGCCAAACCAGGGACTCTCTGAAACGAATGTTTAACTTCGCCTGCGTTAAATGAGGACAATATCTGGTTGCGCTCATTGGTGGAATACTGGAGGGCATTGATTTTAGGGGCAAAACGCACAAGAAGTTCGCCTTCTTTATAAGGCAGATTGGAATCGGAGGCCGCGATACAGTTGGAAATGAGCATAAAATAAATGATGATGATACAAAAGGCAGATTTGGCACGCATGAAAGTTCCTCCTTAAAAATTAAATTACATCCGTTTTTTCCTCAATTATTACAGATTAGACTTTTCTTCTCATAAAAATTCTAAAGACAGGCAACCCTAAAGTAAGAAAAATTAGTGTGCCAGGCTCCGGCGTAACCGTAAATTCTTTTGTATAAATATAAGGGTCTTCTGATGATAGATACCTGAAGGCCTTTACCGTAAGTGTGTACGTTTCGGCAGAAAGAGTTCCTATTTCCTTAGAGTATGTCCAGAAGCTCATTTCGTCCATGTATCCCACATGAACGAGTAAGTCTAACTCAAGAGATGTTCCATTCTGCGTAAACTGGTCATAGTTAGGGTCCACTTGACTCGGCCTTTGGGCGGCAACGCCAGAAATATAGAACGTAATCGCATCGGCCGTCGAAGGCTGCTGTGGGATTATATTGACATCAATAATAACCAAACTGGTGCCATAACACCGATTTACACCCGCCAATAACAAAACCGCAATTAGTAAAAATGTCTTTGTTTTCATTTTTCACCTCCGTCAGTGTAAAAATCCTTTGTTGTCGCGTGAGCGCATACCGGCAGAAACAAAATTGCAAAAATCGTTTTCAATAACCTCTTTTTCATATCTTCTCACTCCTTTTCCAAAAGGTGAAATGCTAATCCTCAAGCTGTTATTTATTGAATTATACCATATTTTAAGCCCTCCCCAAAAAAAAAGAAAAAAATGGCAAAACTGCCGAAAATATTTCAAAATTCACAAAACTGAATAACCTCTTTATATGAAACAAGTTACAAAAAAATGCGCGATTTTGCCTGCCCTAAGTCTGTCGAAGGGACGAAATTTTCTCCTCTCCTCAAAACCACAGCGGGCTAACACTCCGCAAGTTCTATTTCTTTGGTATCAATCTCCATAAGGTGGTCGAGATACTTGCTCAACTCCGAAACGGGGAAACGAGCCAAAAATTCGGGCCTTGCACTACGGTTAATCTGGCAGATAAAATCTATTATTTCTCGCTTGCTCATTTTTGTATCTCCAATAGTTCGACAGGCTCACCATCAGAAAGCAGTCCACCTTATCGAGTCTTTCCGCCTGAGGCAGACAAGTAAGAATATCGGAACAAGAAGGAGCTTTTCTTTAAGGCAGTTAAAAATAGAAACTTAAGGACCTATAACAAATACTACTATATATTGCTTGCATTACGGCAAGAATTACATTATATTGTTGTCACGTAACCGGGGCCTGACCGGACAGTATATTTGTCCCATAAAAACAGCACTTGAAGTTAACCAGCAAAGACAATTTTTTTCAAAAAATCATCTTTCGACAGAAAATGTTTGGGCTAAACGACAATACGTACAACAAAACCACGGCCCCGAACGAGCCCAAACTGAAACTATGGACTTCGATGGGTCTTTTGCTGACATACCGATGTCCTGCCCAGTGTGAATTTTGTTATTACAACTGCAGCCCCGAAAAGTCAGGGCTTATGAGCATTGAAAACGCCATCGCTGCCTGGCAGGGACTGATTCGCCTTGCAGGCGAACACGCTAAAATCCATATAACCGGCGGTGAGCCATTTTTATATTGGGAGCACCTCCAACAGTTACTCTCAACAGCGGCAAAACTTAATCTTGGACCGGTAGATATGATAGAAACGAATGGTTACTGGGCTATAAACAGAACGGAAATAATCGAAAGGCTCGACTTTCTGAATTCCCATAACGTTCACAGGCTCAAAATCAGCTACGACCCCTTTCATGCCGAATTCGTGGATTACAATAAAGTTAAGCTGCTTTATGAAATTGCCTGCCAAACCCTTGGCACCGACAGGGTACGGTTCCGCTGGCAGCAATATCTCAAAAACCCACCTCAAATCGCCAGCCTCTCAGAGGAACAGAAATTAAGCCTGTTTTTAGATTCTTACAGACAATACCCCTTCAGATTTACCGGAAGAGCAGCAGGCAGATTAGCGCAAGCCGTTTCAGATAAAAAATTTGAGCAAATTTCAGCAGAAAACTGTAGAAAGGCTTTTTTAGACTCAAAATCAGTTCATATCGACCCCTTCGGCAATGTTTTTAACAGCGTCTGCAGCGGAATTATCATCGGAAACATCGGCGAAAAGCCATTGGATGCACTCTGGCAGACCTTTAATCCCGCCAATGAAGAGTTCTTGGACGTATTATTTAACAACGGCCCTGTAGGTTTACTGGAAAAAGCGACTAAATTAGGATACAAAAAATGCCGATTATATGCTAATAAGTGCCATTTATGCACTGATTTACGCCAATTTTTCTTTGACAAAGGCCTACTGGGGCAGATAATTAGCCCGAAAGATTGTTATACATAAGAACCTTACGGAAGTGTAATGAGCGAAACGAATTATGACTCTATTTTCGGCAAGCTGGCTCTCGAGCAGGGATTTTGTACCGAAGAAGAATTAGTCCGCTGCAAAAAGCAGCTCAAGAACCAGTCTGAGGAAAATCCAACTACACTTGAGCAACTCTTGATATCCAACCGCTTTATCACCCCAAGCCAAGCAAAGAGGATAAGGGAGACGACAAAGGAGAGCAAGGACGTTGCTGAGCAAATTCCGGGCTATAAAATTCTCGGCAAACTCGGCGCAGGCGCTATGGCTATTGTCTACAAGGCAAAACAACTCAGCCTCGACCGTATTGTAGCCATAAAAATTCTGCCTCGCAGATTCAGCGAGAATCCGGACTACGTTCAGCGGTTCTACAAGGAAGGCAAGGCGGCGGCCAAACTCAATCACAACAATATCGTAACAGCCTATGACGTAGGCGAAGCCGGCGGCTATCATTACTTTGTGATGGAATATGTCGAGGGCAAAACCTTCTACGAAGACCTGTCAAAAGGCAAAATCTTCTCCGAAGAAGAGGCGATAAACATTATCACTCAGGTAGCAAAAGCGCTGGCACATGCTCATGCGCGTGGGCTTATTCACAGGGACGTTAAGCCCAAAAACATAATGATTAACACCGCAGGAATAGTCAAGCTGGCAGACCTCGGTCTTGCCCGCGATGCCTCCGATGTTCAGATGGCCAAGAGCGAGGCAGGTAAGGCCTTCGGAACACCATACTATATTTCGCCGGAACAAATAAGAGGTGAAATCGATATCGACGCCCGAAGCGATATCTATTCGCTCGGCGCGACTTTCTACCATATGGTAACCGGCAGAGTGCCCTTCGATGCTTCAAGTCCTGCGGAGGTAATGAAAAAGCATCTGAAAGAACTGCTGATACCGCCCGACCATATCAACACGTCGCTTTCAGCAGGAGTGTCTGAGGTTATCGAGGTTATGATGGCCAAGCGAAAACAAGACAGATATGCATCTGCTGAAGAACTCCTGATGGACCTTGAGGCGGTCAGCAGAGGCGAACCGCCGCTGAGAGCGAGAAAAAAATTCGACCTCGGTGAGCTTGGGCAGCTTCAGCAGGGTCGGTCGATTGAACCCGATTCAGAAGAAAAAATCCATTACGAACAATCCATCAGCAACTATAAGGCAATTATAACCGTTCTGATTTCGGTTATCGCCGTGCTTGTGCTGCTGGTTATATTCCTCTTTGCTTCAAAATAACCCCTCAAAGAAAATAGCCACGAAGACACCAAGGCACAAAGGTTTTAATATGATAAATATTTATTGAAATATAATATTCTTGGTGTCTTTGTGCCTTTGTGGCAAAAGTAAACCGCAATTTGCATTGACTAATTGGTGTTTTGACCTCATTATAATATTACTGATTGGATTGACCCGTCACAGGCGGGTAAACTTTTGCGGAGTTTTTATGCCTAAAGGCGGCGCCCATTTTACGTCGCAGGAGCTGGCTCTCGTTTTGAGCCATTACGATATCGGTATTATCCAGCAGATAAAACCGCTCGTTGCCGGCAACAGACGCTCCCCAAAACAGATTATCGTATCCGACACCGGCAGTCACCTGCTTAAAAGACGCCCCAAAGGCAAGGATGACCGTTATCGCGTCGCTTTTGCACATGCGGTTCAGCAACACCTGAAAGAGAAAAATTTCCCCGTCCCAAGGCTGATACACACACGTGATGAAAATAACACGTTTCTTGAGCTGGCCGGTCACCTCTATGAACTCTTTGAGTTTGTCAGCGGCGTCCGTTTCGAGGGAAAAACCGAATCCATCATCGATGCAGGCGCCGTCCTTGCAAAATTCCATAAGTTTATGAGCGATTTTTCATATCAACCGATGCCTCTGAAAGGCAGCTTTCACGACTCGCGTGCGGTGCGGGGGCATATTAAAAAAATCGGCTCGGAAAAAAACAACGGCCGGACCGACAGCTCGCTGCGAAAAACAATAGAATCACTGATGACAATGTACAACAACTCAAGCGTAAACGTTAATCAGCTTGGTTTTGACGACTGGCCCGACCAGATTGTCCACGGCGACTGGCATCCGGGCAATATGCTGTTTGCCGGTGGTAAAATCGCTGCTGTCGTTGATTTTGACTCGCTGAAGGTCTCTTCCGCGCTGACCGACCTTGCGAATGGAGCTCTGCAGTTCTCAATCGTCGCCGGTCGACCGAATCCTGCTGACTGGCCGGATTATCTCGACCAGTCAAGGCTTGTGCATTTTATTTACGGCTACTGTGAAGTGAAAAAACTCCAGAACAGCGAACTGAAAACACTGCCGGATTTGATGATTGAAACTCTTATCGCCGAGGCCGTTCTGCCGATAGCGGCAACAGGATTCTTCGTAAATCTTTCAGGGGCAGATTTTCTGAAGATGATTCAGCGCAAATGCTCCTGGATAGACAAAAACCGCCGAACTCTTTACGAAGCCATTGAACACAGCCTGCAGGATTTGCCGAAATGACTGCTGACAAAATAACAACAAGACAGAAAATCACCGCTGCTGCAAAAAATCTCTTCAGCACACACGGATACAGCGAAACCACAATCGATGATATAATAACCGCTGCGGGCGTTACCAAAGGCGCTTTTTATCATTACTTCAAAAGTAAAGAAACCGTTTGCGGCGAAATAATCGACTCGATACAAGGCGAATATCAGAATATTTTCGAATCCCTGCCGAAAGAAGCAAATCCGCTCGAAAAATTAAATGCCCTAATCAAACAACTGCTCGAACTAAACAATTCAGGTCAGTGGGTCAACTGCAAACTTTTGCTGCGTCTCAGCTGTCAGGCCCAGCTTCTGCAGGCGCCGGTAAAACAAAAACTGGACGCCTTCTGGAAATGGTATACGGACCGATATCGTGAATTGATAACGCAATGCAGAGACCTGAACCTGATGGGCAATAAACTTTCCGTTCAGCAGCAGGTCGATGTTATCATAAATACTTTAATCGGAAGCGTCTGGGCAAAGGTGGTCTTCGACAGCAGGCCGGCTCAGGAGATTATCGACTATATTATTGAAAGATTGTAGCTGCGTCAACCCCGCACCTATTGTTCAGTGCTATCCAGTAATAAAATCATCTGAACCAGGCACTTTTTAAATCGGTTTTTTTGTTTTAGTACGGTACAATAGGTGCGGGGTCAATCGGCGCATAGTTTCTGCATATCGCTGATTTTAAGCTGCCTTACAGAATTGATTATCATTTCTGCATCCTTTAATTCGTCGGCAGTATAGCTGTTCGTTACGGCAATTACGTGCATACCGGCTTTTTTTGCAGAGGTGATGCCCCAGCGCGAATCCTCGATAACCACACACTGCTTTGCAGAAATCGGAGAATCCGAAACAGCATTGAGTTTTTCAAGGGCGAGCTTGTAACCCTGTGGGTCAGGTTTGCCTTTTGTAATATCATCAGCAGAAACGATAACATCAAAGGAATCTTCGATGGCTGAACCAGCGAGCATGATTTTTATATCAGCAGCGATGGCGCCGGAGTTGATGGCAACTTTTATATTGTTTTCTTTAAGCTCCTCAATCAACTCTACAATGCCGTCAATCAGATGGTCGGCCTGCCTGATAAGCTCCTGAAAAACTTCTGCCTTTCGCTCAACAAGCTGTTCAAGAGATGCGCCCTCGAAATCGGTTTTGTATTTCTTTTCGACTATTTCAAACAGCTCATAATCCGTAAAGCCAAGATAGTCGGCATAGTATTCCTGTTTGCTGATTTGAATCCCGAAATCGATAAGTACCTTGTTATAGGCTGCAAAATGACAGGGTTCGGAATCCGATATCACTCCGTCAAAATCAAATATTACAGCCTTGAGCACCGCCGCTATTTCTCCTCTGGTACAGGACCTGCAAGGGCTCCGTACTGTTCGAATGTCGATTTATCGCCGCTGCAAATCCCCTCGACAAGCGATTTTATAACGGCAGCGTTCTTTGTTACATATCTGCGGGCAATCACTTCCTTGCGTTTTTTCATACTGATTGTTTCTCCCTGGCCGTTGTTTTTGCCGTCGGCAACCTCAACCTGCATATCATTTTTGCTGCTCGTCTGGCTGCAGAAAAGATAGCCGCAAATAATATAAATCGCCACATCGACAATCGCCCTGCCGTAAAGGTCCATATAATCGACACCCTTCTCTTTCACAAAGGCAATTACCTTGAGCATAAGTTCCGTATCCTGCTTTAGAATATCGAGCAGGTCTTTAAGCTGCGGCTCGTAATCAGCTGCCGCAAGTTCTTCGAGATATTTTTCAGCCGTGCCGCTGCATACACCTCGAACTGCCGCAACTATCTGTAACTGGCTTGTGCCTTCATAAATCGTCGTAATTCTCGCATCCCGTGCAAACCTCTCACAAGGATAATCTCTCATAAAGCCGCTTCCGCCAAGAATCTGTATCGCATTGTACGTAACCCTGTTGCACATCTCCGAGCTGAAATACTTCGTCATCGGCGTAAGCATACCTGCGTATCGCCCATAACGCCTCGAAGCCTCTTTGAGATTTTTAAACTGTTCTTTATCGGTAGGCGGATTAAGCTCCAGTTTTTTCGTATAACTAATATCATAGTCAACCACTCTGCCCGTTTCATAAAGCAGCGCCCTTGCTGCCTCGATGTCTATTTTCATATCAATAACCATATCCCGCACCGCGGGCAGTTTTTCAATCGGACCGCCGAACTGCTTTCTGCTTGCCGCATAATCTCTTGCCACCCTGTACGCAGCTTCTGCAATCCCGACTGACTGAGCCGATATACCGATTCTTGCACCGTTCATCAGACTCATCACATAGAGAGCAAGTCCGCGTTTTCTTTCACCGATAAGCTCGCACGGCGTATTGTCGAAAAACAATTCGCAGGTAGGCGAGCCGTGAATGCCGAGCTTGTCCTCTATTCTGCGGACATGCACCGTCGGGCCTCTTTCACAGATAAAAAGACTAAGGCCCAGCCCGCCGCTCCTGTCCGGCTCGCTGCGGGCGAGAACAAGCAGTACTTCACCGCAGCCGTTGGTTATGAACCGTTTTACGCCGTGCAGATACCATTGACCGCTGTCATCCTGAAAGGCCCTTAACTTGCAGCTCTGCAGGTCGCTGCCGGCATCGGGTTCAGTCAGAACCATTGCACCGGTTACTTTGCCCGCTGCAAATTCGTGCAGGTATTTCTGCTTTATTTCTTCAGAGGCAAAGGCATTTATGGTTTCGGCAATACCCTGAAGTCCGAACAGATTCATAAGCGAAGCATCGCCACGCGAGACAATCTCAATAGCAATTGAATAAATCAGGTTCGGAAAATTCAGCCCGCCGAACCTGTGCGGCAACGTAAAGCCCATCACGTTTGCCTTTGCGAGCATATCAAGCGACTCTTTTATCCCGTCGGCGTAACTTACCGTGCCGTCCTCGTTGAGCCTGCTGCCCTGCCTGTCAACATCCTCGGAACGCGGAGCAACAAAATCTCCACTCAGTTGCCCCAGAGACTCAAGCACAAGGTCGTAATTTTCCATCGCCTCGGCTGTATCTGCGGGGGCATAGTCAAATTCCTTTGCGAATTTAAAACCTTCTTCCATAATCCCGGCAATACTGCCGATATCAATTTGTCTGAACAAAAACTGTATATCGTCGTTATCTCTGTAAAAATTCGCCATTTTTAAAATTCATTTAAATTTTAAACTCTTGCCTTTATGGCTTTTATCATTCTCGGAATTACTTCATTCAGGTCGCCGACAATTTTGTAATGAGCAATATCGAAGATTGGTGCTTCGGGGTCATTGTTGATAGCGACAATTTTCTGACTGCCGCTCATTCCCGCCTGATGCTGGATAGCACCGCTGATGCCGACAGCGATATAGAGGCTCGGCCTTACAGTCGTGCCGGTCTGGCCTACCTGATGGTCGCGGTCGATAAAACCCAAATCAACTGCTGCTCTTGTAGCGCCCGGCGCAGCGCCAAGCGCATTTGCGAGGTCCCAAATAAGACGAAAGTTCTCCTTGCTGCCTACACCCGCCCCGCCGGAGACGACTATCCTCGAAGCTTTGAGATTGACCTTCTTTTCCCGCTTGTGTTCACTAAGAATTTCCAGCGGCAAATCATTATGTGCAACGTGGACCTTCTCGACAATAACTTGACCCTTTCTGGAGGCAACCGGCTCGGGCATCGGCATAACACCTTCGCGAACCGTTGCCATCTGCGGCCAGCGGTCATAGTTGATAATCGTCGCGATAATATTTCCGCCAAATGCCGGCCTGATTTGCAAAAGCAGATTCTTATGCACCACATCTTTATTTTCATGGTCGCCAATCTGTAAATCGGTGCAATCAGCGGTGAGTCCTGCTTTTGTCGCGCTTGCGACTCTTGGTGCAAGGTCTCTGCCGCAGGGACTGGCGCCGTAAATCATTATTTGCGGCTCGTATTTGTGGACAAGGTCATAAATTGCCCTGCTGTAGCTATTGGCCTGGTAATGTTCAAGCAACGGATGCTCAAGGACGTAAACTTTATCCGCTCCGTAATGACAGAGCTTTTCCGCAAGAGCCTTAATATCGTCGCCGATAAGCACTGCTGCTGCTCTAACGCCGAGACTGTCGGCAAGCATCCTTGCCCTCCCAAGAAGCTCAAGGCCGATATCCTCAAGTTTGCCGCCATGTTGCTCGGCAAAAACCCAGACTTCTCCTTTTCTGTTGACTGAAATCATAGATACCGTCCTGATATTAACTTATGGTTTTATCGCTTATCAGTTCGTGAATCACATCCGCAACGCCCTGCTCGGTCGGCTCAACCGTTTTGCTTTCGCGGGCAGTCAAGATAACACTTTGAATGCGATGCACTTTTGTTGGCGAACCGTCCCTGCCGCACCACTGTAAATCGGCGCCAAGAAAATCAAGGTCCCATTGCTTTATCAAAAGACCTTTTTCCTTAAGCTCATCGATTCGTTTCTGTGCAAGCTGCTTTACCTTCTTTTCGTCTGCACCGGGATTTTCCTGCATAAGCTGCATCTCAATCTCAATTGGAGTTCGGGCCCTTTTATATTTCATCAGCCTTCTTGCCACGGGCAACCTCGGTTCGTTTGCCTCACCAATGACGGTAAGCAGCACAGGCAGCTTGCACCTTACTTCCTGCCAGCCGCTGCCGATATTGCGTTTCGCAACTATAGAGCGATTTTCAAGACTAATAAGTTCCTCGACATAGGTAATCTGCGGTACTGAAAGTTTTTCAGCGAGCTGGGGACCAACCTGAGCGGTATCGCCATCAATAGCCTGTCTTCCGCACAGAAGAATATCAAACTCAAGTTTTTTAATGGCACAGCTCAGAATATAACTGGTGGCAAGAGTATCGCTGGCAGCACATCGCTTGTCTGTTATAAGTATCGTATCGTCGGCACCGCGATAGAGCGACTCGCGCAGAATCGCACTTGCGGCAGGCAATCCCATTGTTATTACAGTTACTTTTCCACCGAATTTGTCCTTTATCTGCAGGGCCAACTCAAGGGCATTAAGGTCTTCCGGATTAAAAATTGCCGGCAGCGCACCTCGATTAACGGTGCCGTCATCATTCATAGCATCGCCCGTAATCTTCTTGGTATCAGGCACCTGCTTTATCGGTACAACACAGTTATAAGCCAATTTGACCTCCTTGCATCGGGGATTTCAAAAACTGTAAAGACCAAATAGTGTAGCTAAATTCGAGAACAAGTCAACCCAAAAGTGAGCTTTCCGACAAACAGGACAGACTATTTTCTGACCGGCATAATTCCGACGCCGCTACCGAGAACTGCACTTGCAGAGCCTGTCTTGAGGTTGTACTCTATAGCGTCTGCAAATACGCCATTGAGCAAACACGGCATATCTTTAGTGCCGGAAACGGTGAGAAAATCTTCCTGTGCGTTATAGTAAAGGTCTCTGCCGACAAATTCATACCGCGGCTGTTCGTAATAAACGATTCCGCCTGTTGCGTAAAGCTGCTTTAGCTGGGCCCTGCCCTTTGTTGGCTCAAAATAATCAATGTCTATCTGCCGCGTATCGACGGTAATCCTATTGCCGAAACCAGTTTTCTCAATAGGCAAATAGCCGATGTGAACACCTTTGCTTTTTTCACTGAAGGCCTTTACCTGCAGCGAATTGGTATCCCAGACAAGCTTGTCAAAGCCTTCAACAAGCGCATAGCAGGGTCTGTCCAAAGCTGCTTTTGAAGATGATTCTCTGAAATTCTCGACCGCCGTATTTCCATATTCGATTATTCCTTTTCCTGTTGCAATAATATCTTCGGTAATTCTGTCGTAATCGATTCTCTCGGATTTGAGTCTTACGTGGCTTAATTTGGTTTCGCCAAGAGTCCTTATCGACTCAAGGCGGACGCCTGGGCCTGTAACGGTTACATGTGCGATATTAGCCGACTCAGCAGATTCCGGCTTGTCCATGCCGGCGGTCAGGTCAACAATGAGTTTATCGCCATAGAATATATTTTCCTCATCGTAGTAGTCGGTCTGCTTGTTGAAGCTCCCCTTTACGTTGCCGTAAAAAATCGCCTGGTCCAGCTCCGATATGAATTCGGCGCCGCTTTTGGCATTTATTATAAATGGCTTGTCCTTTCGTCTGGCGTACGCTTCCATTTCAGGATAGAAGACCAGCTCGACCTGGCCGTGTGCTTTCGCAATCTGGTTTGTATAGTCATAGCTCACCCGCTGAGCCAGAAGGACGTTTCTCCTGCCGAGCCAGGAGAAAACCCTGTCAGGCAAATCACGAAACTTTCTAAATAGCGTCGGTCTATAATCATCAGATTCAGCAGCAGGAGTAGGTCTTATTATCATAGGTCCGTCGCATTTAACCGTCGCAATAACCGACTCTTTCTCATCAGGAACCGCTGCTTTTGTATCCTGCTGCTGTTCAGCAGATATTTGTCCGGCAGGCGTTTGCCCGGCGGGTATCTGCACAGCACTATTCTCACCGACACTCTGCGGCTGTTCAGACTGCTCTGAAGAAGGTTGTAAAATATTTGTAATTGCAATTTCATCAGCAAGCACAACCTCGTCTCGGTACTCAAGCACGGCATTATCCCGAAAGAGACACTGAAAACTTTCTTTGTCTTCCCCAGTCCGTGCAGCAACAGGTTTGGCTTCGACAGGTTTGATTTCGACAGAGTTGGCTGAAAAACTTGCAACAGGAGCGTTTTGCGGATGTGTTTCCTTTGCCCGGCTTACCTGTGCGAAACCCTTTACATTTAAAAAGTCAATCTTCCTGACCTTCAGGTACTTCAGCTTATTTGTAATACTGTTATATACGACTTCCAGCCCTTTGCCCACAAGATGCGCATCGGCAGAGACAAAATTGACGTCATCGTCTGAATAGAACATCGCACGGTCGGAGTCAAAAGTAACCTGGTTCAGATATACAAAGCTGTCTGACGGGCTTGCGACCATTTTAGGAAGAATATGTATGACAACGTTTCCCTTCAGAACTGCCGACTTGGGCGAAGGGTCCGAGCCTTCGACATTTTCAAGCTCGATAGTTCCTGTATCGGCTGTAATATCGCAGCGCAGCCTGTCCTGAAAAATATTCATATAGGGCTTGTCGAGCGCCCATTCGTTACCGGTTTTGTGCAATACTTTTTCAAAGCCGACGACACGTTTCAATTTTCTTGTCTTCGCATCGACGGTTTCAAAACGAGCGCGTTCCACATACTCAACTTTTGCTTGTCCCACCTGGCCGGCGTTGGAATCGCCGATAAACTGATTTGAGCCCGTCCGTTCAAGACCGTGCCCCAAGCCGGTAATCTCTACTATGCCGGTATCGCTCGCGCTTCTGTACAACAGAAAAACAGCCAGCACAACAACAAAAGAAACGAGCCAGATTATAAATTTTCTGCCTAAAACCATAACAAAACCATTTTAACTCTAAACAAGATAGCGTTCCATAAGTTCGGCCCATCTGCCGGTATTTTTTAGGATATACTCAATAACTTCCCGCACAGCTCCCTTTCCGCCCGGCCTTGAGGTTATGTAATGAGCATAGCTTTTAAGCTCATCGACCGCATTTGCCACGGCAATGCCGAAACCTGCCCGTCTCATCAGCGGAATGTCGAGCACATCATCGCCGATGTATGCTATGTTTTTTGGTCCGAGCTGCGAATCAGAAAGAAGCTTCTCAAAGCAATCGAGTTTTTGCTGGCACGGCTGATATACAAAATCGATTTCCATCTCGCCAGCTCGCTGCTTTGTTACGACACTGTCCCTGCCGCTTATCAGAGCCGTTTTAAGCCCGGCCCTGCGCCACATCCTTATTCCGTGTCCGTCAAGCAGATTGAAAGTCTTGAATTCCGTTCCATCAGAACCAACTGTTATCTCGCCGTCTGTCAGAACACCGTCGACATCCATCGCAAGCAGCTTTATCTGCTTGAGGTCTGCTTTCTTAATCTCTGCCATTTCGCTTAACCGACAATCTTTATCGCAACTATGTCCTGCACGTCAATCAGACCGACCGGCTTGTCTTCTTCATCGACAACGGGCAAATCGTCAATTCTGTGCTTATGGAATATCGCCATTGCTTCCGAAGCAAGGGCGCTGGCTCTGATTTTTTTGCAGTTCGCGGTCATTATATCCTTTGCGGCATAACCAAAAACTTCAGCCCCTTTTTGTGCCATAAGCCTTCGCAGGTCCGCATCGGTAACGATACCGGCAAGTTTGCCGTCGGAATCGACAATCATCACCGCACCGTGTCTTTTTACGTCGCTGTTTTTTTTCAGCATTTGGCTAACGATATCGGTGGTTTTTGCGAGAGGCAGCTTTTCGCCGGCTTTGAACATCATAGACTGTTCTACCGTGATAAGTTTTGCACCCAGCGAGCCTGCGGGATGAAAACGCGCGTAATCTTCGACGCTGAAGTTCCTTGCCTTCATAACAGTAAGAGCCAGCGCATCGCCGACAGCGAGCATACAGGTGGTAGATACGCTGGGAGCAACGCCCAAAGGACAGGCTTCGTCAAGTTCACCCATGCACAGAACGATATCGCTGTGAGCAGCAAGACGTGATTGACTATTGCCTGTGATTGCTATCAGCTTTATTTCAAGCTGTTTGACAATATTTATCAGACGGATAATTTCGTCCGTTTCACCGCCGTAACTTAATACAATTACGACATCGCTTTTTCTCAACCTTCCCAAGTCGCCGTGCACGGCCTCGGCAGGATGAAGAAAATGACTCGGCGTACCGGTCGAGGCAAGCGTAGCACTGATTTTCTGGCCGATAATGCCTGCCTTTCCAATACCCGCAACTATAACGGAGCCTTTACAGCCATATATAAGCTCCGCAGCACGCGCAAAGGAATCATCAACAAGATTTGCCATTTGCACCACGCCTTTCGCTTCGGCATTTATCACCTGCCTTGCATATTCAAGGTCGAAGGTCATTAAATCGCTCCATTAACATCCGACAAAGACTAAATTTTTACGATTCCTTCACGGTCGTCAAAACATATTATATTATACCCCTCAGGGGGACAAGCTTCATCCGGCCGGATTATTATCCGTTTTTGCTCATCGGCTTCTATTTCGGCAATGGCAGTTCTGCGTCGATTGAGCAGAAAATCGGCCACAGGAGGCGGGACGGACAGTTCAATTCTTCTGACATCACTTCTCGCTGCAGCCATATTGAGGGTTCTTATAATTTCTATCGCTGCCGATTCCGGGTTTTTGACCATACCTGTTCCCGCACAGTGCGGACACTTGAGATAAGTGCTCAACTGCAGAGAGGGCCTTACTCTCTGTCTTGTCATCTCGATAATTCCGAATGCGCTTATTCTGAGTATTCTGCTGCGGGCACGGTCATCCCTCAAAGTGGCACGGAAGGCCTTTTCAACCTCTCTTCTGTTCTCATTGTCTCGCATATCAATGAAGTCGCAGATAATCAAACCGCCAAGGTCGCGAAGCTTTAACTGCCGTGCAATTTCCCTTGCAGCTTCGAGATTGATCTTCAGCGCAGTCTGCTCGGCACTTTCATGCCTTCTGTATTTACCGCTATTTACATCAATCGCGACAAGTGCCTCGGTCTGTTCAATAACGACTGAACCTCCGCTTTTAAGCTCAACACGTTTTGCATGAATTCTGCGAATTTCATCTTCAATTTTATATTTGTGGAACAGCGGAACTCTGCCGTCATAATATGTTATGCGGTTTTTCAGTCGGGGCTGAATAATACCAAGAAAATCTCTTATCCTGCGAGCCACGGTTTCGCTGTCACAGATAATCCTGCTGATGTTGGTGTTGAAGACGTCTCTGATTACGCGAATAATGAGGTCGGACTCTCTATACAATTCGGCCGGCGCCGCTGCAGTGTCGATTCTTTTCTGAATCGCCCTGAACAACCTGCTTATATATCCGAGGTCCTTCTGGACGTCTCTCTTCGAGCAGCCGGCACTTGCAGTACGGAGAATAAAGCCCGCCTTCTGGGGCAGCTGGACTTCCTCAAGAATCGCCCTGAGTCTTGCGCGTTCCTGTTCATCCTCAATTTTCTGTGAAACGCCGAGGTTGTGCATCCACGGCATCATTACAAGATATTTTCCCGGCAGAGACAGATAAGTCGACAGCGTTGGTCCTTTGGTATTTATTCCCTCTTTGGTAACCTGAACGACGATATCCTGGCCCTTTTTAAGACACTGCTGAATAGGCGGCCTTTCCCGCAGCGCCTTTCTCTTGCCGATATGCTCGGTATATTCGTTACCCTTTCGCATATAGTACCTCGGATGCAGGTCGCTGATGTGGAGAAAGCCGTTCTTGCCGAGACCGAAATCAACAAAAGCCGCCTGTATCGCAGGCTCGATATTGACTACTTTGCCCTTATAAATGTTTCCGACACGACTTGCCAACGACGGCCTTTCGATATAAAGCTCCTCGAGACTACCATTCTGAACGACCGCAATTCTGCATTCGTCCGCCTCGGCAAAGTTTATGAGCATCTCTCTTGCCATATATTTTTTATCCTTGTTTGCTTACCCGCTTAAAATATTATTCATCTATCCGCCAAGTTATCTGTTTTCTGATAATCGAGCTGCTGATTTCGCACGGTTCCATACCGAGAAGTTTCAATATCTCATCAGGTCTTATTGTTCCTGCCGGCAAAATTTTGCAAAACACTCTGATGCCCTGCTGAACAATCTCAAAAAATTTCAGAAATTTCCCGACATCGACAGTTTTCACATTGCCTTTTCGATTTATAGTCCTTTCAATCAGAAGTTCACTGCCAGCTTGAATCTGCTCATTAAGCCTTTGGATATCTGAAAAAAACTGTTGTGTTTTTCCTGACAGGTTTACTTTTACCAGATACTCGACTTCTATCGGCTGATATGTAACCGACTTTTCTATAACTTCAACCCTAACAAGCTCAAAACCAGCAGGCAGTTGTTCAGCAATTGAATCTTTAAATAAAAAACTTTCAGACACCTGAATTCTCACACAGAAAAGTTCATCATCCGAAGCAAGTCCGACATTTCTCGGCAGCGACAGCGAAAGTCTCAGATGCGGATTATAGCCCTGACTGTAAATCGGGACAATTCCGCTGCGAATAATCGCTCTGGCAATAACCCGCATAGTTTCCTGATGCGACAAAAACCTGGCATTGCCGTGTATCTTATATCTTCCAACCAGAGTCAGCGAGGCAGTGTTTATATTTCAGACTCCTTATTCTATATTCTACTTTAAAATACTTCCGGTAGAACTTTCATCGCGGCACTGCGGAGATAATTTATCACTTCGCGTTCGGAGTTCATTAAAAGCACTTTTCGGGCAAGACTGTTGCAGGATTCTATTGTTACCGAACGTATAAGTTTTTTTATTTCCGGTATCATCGGCGGAGCGAGCGAAAAGGATCGAAATCCCAGCCCCAGAAGCAGCATCATAAATTCCGGCTCCGAAGCCATTTCGCCGCAGATGCCGACGCTTATCCGGGCCTTGTTTGCCTCGTGAACCACACTGCGAAGAAGGCTTATCACCGCAGGGTCAGCACCGGAGTAGAGAGTGGAAACCCGTTCATTACCACGGTCAACCGCAAGAGTATACTGAATAAGGTCGTTGGTTCCTATGCTGAAGAAATCACACTCGCTGGCAAGTATCGAAGCAGTCAGCGCCGCTGAAGGTGTCTCTATCATAATCCCTATCGGCACGTCCGGCTTGTACTCGATGGAATTCTCGTCAAGGTCTTCCATTACATCACGGATTATCATTTTTGCCTGCCGCAGTTCGTGCAGACTGCTTATCAGCGGAAACATCACGCGTACATCGCCGTGAACCGAAGCTCTCAAGATAGCCCGCAGCTGCGTTTTGAACATAACAAGATTCTGCAGACAGAAACGGATTGAGCGAAGTCCGAGAAACGGGTTCGGCTCGCGTACAAACCGGCGGCTCTGCGTGAATTTATCCGCCCCGAGGTCTATTGTCCTTATTATCACAGGCATATCACCAAAGACTCTTATAACCTCGCTGTAAGCATTATAATGGTCTTCCTCGGTAGGTTCGGTCTGACTGTAAAGGTACAAGAACTCGGTTCGATAAAGACCGATACCGCCTCCGCCTTTGTCGAGCACAATTTCAGCTTCATGCGGAAATTCAATATTGCCCAGCAGCTCTACCGCCACGCCGTCGCGGGTAACCGCGTCCAAGTCGCGAATCGCATCAAGTTCTCCTTCAAGCTTGTCAAACTCAATTGCGAACTGCCGGTATTGCTTGAGGGTAGGCTCATCAGGGTCGATTACAACCACGCCGCGATTGCCGTCGATTATCACGGTGGCGGTCGGGTCAACATTTCTCGTAACATCTTCAAGACCGACCACCGCGGGAATACCGAGCGAGCGCGCAACGATTGCGGTGTGACTGGTTCTCCCGCCGGCATCAGTAGCAAAACCTCTTATAAACTTGCGGTCGAAACTGGCGGTCTGAGTAGGACCAAGCTCATGAGCAACTATCACCACCTCATAACTGATATGTTCAATATCCTCCCTTTTTCTACCGAGCAGATGCCGCAATAAGCGTTTTTCAATGTCATAGATGTCCGTTGCTCGCTCGCTGATATATCTGTCCTGCACAGAGGCGAAATGGTTAGCGATATCTCTCAAAGTCGTGGAAACGGCATATTCGGCAGTCAGAAGGTCGTTATAAACAAGGTCGGTGATTTTTTTTCTCAGATTTTTGTCCTTTAGAAACCGCAGATGAACGGCAAAAATATCCTTGATATTACCTTCAGCAATCTTGTCATCCGAGTCAATCTTTTCAAGCTCTGCCACTGCTTTGCGAAAAGCATCCCTTACCTTTTTGACCTCTGCAACTTTTGCCGAAGGCAAAATGGAGCGTCTGGGTATCCGGTAATCTTCCGCATCAATAACAATGGGTTTTGCTATCGCAATGCCCGGCGAAACAGCTATTCCTTTTTTTATTTCCATCTGTTTTACGCCAATCAGCCGGCAGTTCTTTTCTCTACCTGCCGGTCCTGTTCGCCAAAAAGTTTATTTTCAATAAGGTCTTTCAAGGCTTCGGTTGCCATCTGAGCATCAGAGCCCGTGGCAGTTATAGTTAGTTTTGTACCTGCCGAGGCGGCAAGCATTGTAACCTGCATAATGCTTTTCCCGTCGACCGTGGTTTTGCCGTTGCTGATTTTGACATCGCTTATAAATCGGCTGGCGGTATCGACAAGCTGCATCGCCGGCCTCAAGTGCAGGCCGTTGGCATTTTTGATCTCGACCTCGGTCTGACTGACTGAATCAGACAATGGTTCAACTCCCATATTTTTTAAAGCTACCTTCTGCCAAGTCTTCCAATCCGGCCTACCACGAAGGATTCTGGTCGGCTTCAACCAGTAATTCTTTTATCTGTTCGACAGTTTCACTTTGTCTGAGAAACTTTCTGAAATTATCATTCTGCAAATGTTCAAAGACGGCCTCCATAGCCTGCAGATGCTGGTCGCCTTCGGTTGGGCTGATAAGCAGAATGACGGTATAAACCGGCTGCTTGTCGAGGGCGGAAAAATCAATTCCTGTTGCGCTTATTCCGATAGCGGCAACGACTTTTTTTGCAGCCTTGTGCTTGACATGCGGCACAGCTACTCCTTTTCCGATGCCTGTGCTGGCCTCATTTTCTCTCTTGATAACAGCCTTCGCAACATCCGCAGCATTGTCCTTGCCAAGTTTTCCGGCCCTGTCAAGGGCCCCGATAAGTTCCCTTATTGCATCATCTCTCTTCACCGCTTCAAGCCTCGGTATAATAGCCTTGGCACAAACAAAATCAGCTATTTTCATATTGGCTCCCGAACATCCTAAAACATAGCTATATCAGTTTTTAACCATTCCTGTCTCTTTATTTATGCAGAACAAAACAAACAGCAAAAGCATAAACTCATCATGTTCCTGCTTTGTCTGTATGCTTGTTGTCCCGTTCTTTCTGTTTCTGTTTTTTAAGCTGACGTTCAACTTTTCTTATGACTTCATCCACACATCCATATATATCCTGACCGACCTGCTTGGCAACAAATATATGATTATGCCGGGCCCTTACGATTATCTCTACGCTGCTTGTTGCCCCGTCTTTGCTGCCTTCGACGATAACCTCCACATTTTCTATGATGTTGTAAAACTTGGGAAGCCGGGAGATTTCCCCTTCAATTTTTGCCTTGATGGCATCCGTCATATCCATGTGTTTACCAATGATTCTTACGTCCAACTTTCCGCTCCTTAAAAAATATTCATTCGCTTTTCAATGTATGGCTTTCATCTTCCGACAATTTCCCGCTAACAATATCCCCGGGAGCTATTACGCCTCCGCTCATGATAAATCTCAAAATTTCTTCAATGGAAATATCCAGTTCGACAACTTCCGATTTGGGAACAATAAGCACAAAGCCGGTAATCGGCGATGGTGCCGTGGGAACAAAAACAGTTAATAATTCCGTTCCCTCCGGAGCCAGTTTCTTCAGTCCTGGTCCGGTAACCATTCCTACGGCCCACATACCCTTTCGGGGAAACTCAACTGCAACTACCTTGCTGAATGATATTTTTTTGCTGGCAAGAAAAAAATCCGTTACCTGTTTAATATATGGATAAATACTTCGAAGCAGCGGCGTCTTCATAAACGTATGTTCAAACATCCGCCATACTGCTCTGCCGATAACGCTGGCCAGAAAAGCCCCGACAAAAATCACTATCAGAAATGCTGCTATAAAACCTGTTATTTGTCCTTTGCCATGAACCCAGAAACTCTCAGCCTTTTCAATTCTGGCCGTTCTTTTCACATTAGGGTCATTCATCTTTTCAGCCAGCATCTGTGGGTTATCAGCCGCGGCAGGATAATTTTCTTTGACATAAGCCGACAAATTGTCCTCACTTATGTATGGATAGTGTGGGACAGCATACACCAGAATTCTGACTACTCCGCGGTTAATATGTGCACTTATGTTATGTTGGATAAACAGGTATAGCTGGACAAAAATCCAGACCGTCAAAATAGTCGGCAAAAGTGCGGCCAAACCCCTGAAAAAGTAGGTTTTAAAATTTCGTAAAACCTGCATTTCCCCTGACTTACAATCCTTTTATTATTTTTGCTTCGACCCGTAATCGGCCGTTAACTTCGTAAAAACCTTAAAAACCGGACAAAATTTAGTCAAATCTGCCAGCCACTGTACTTTATGCAGCATTGCCCGTCAACAAAAAAGTAACCTGCGATTATCCTATCAAACCGATGAGCTGTTTAAGCTTTTGGCGGAACATGCAAGGCGAAACCGAAGGTATCTTCCCAGGCTTCTTTTAGCACCTCAGAAACAGTTGGATGAGCAAACGAAATCTCACAGATTGGTTCCTGGCTGCCTAAAAGAGCCCTTGCTGAAGCAATCATTTCAGTAACAGCGGCTCCAACCATTGTTACGCCGAGAACTTTATTTGTTTTTTTGTCCCGCACAACTCTTACTTCACCAGCCGTTTCATTATACGCAAGACTCCTGCCGTTTGCCCTGAAGAACGCCCTGCCGATTGTGTAATCAATGCCCATCTGCTTACATCTGGTTTCGTTTTTCCCAACCGAAGTAACTTCAGGAAACGTATAGACCGCTCTGGGCACAAGCGAATAATCTTTTATACAGACATCACCACCTGTTGCATTTTCAGCAGCGACTTGGGCTTCAAGAAATGCACCGTGAGCAAGATAGGTTGTCCCGACAACATCTCCAATCGCATAAACGCCGGCAACATTTGTCTGCATTTTTTCGTTGACCTTTATCGCTGAGCCATTCATCTGGAGTGAAAGAGCCTTAATAGTCTGGCTGTCGCAAAAGGCCTTTCTGCCGACAGAAACCAGAACCTTTTCAGTCTCAATTGATTCGCCATCTTCGAGAGAAAGTTTTATCTTTGAGTCTGATTTTGCAGAAGCGATGACTTTATTGCCTGTAATGACATCTATACAAAGTTTTTTGAATTCTCTTGTTAATAATCGTCCGACCCATTCGTCTTCAAACGGCAGGATACTTGGCAATGCCTCGACAATAGTAATCTTTGAGCCGACAGTCGCATAGATACAAGCCATCTCACAACCGATAACGCCGCCGCCGATTACAACCATTGATTCGGGTATATGATTGAGGTTTAACGCCTCGGTGCTGCTTATTATATCTTTCCCGTCAAATGGAACAGATGGAATTTCAATCGGCACTGAGCCGGTAGCGATAATGACTTTTCCAGCTTCAATTTCCTCAGAATCATCGCTTTGAACAGCGATTTTATTTTTTGCTGTAGCAATACCTGTGCCCTGAATGATTTTTATTTTGTTGCTCTGAATCAGGTCGGTCAGCCCCTTTCTGAATCCTGCAACAACCACATCCTTGCGGTTCTGCATCTTCGGCCAGTTTACTTTCGGGTTTTCGACTTCAACGCCTAAAAATCTTGCATTTCTTGTGATTGTCAAAATATGAGCCGAGGCAAGAAGAGCCTTTGACGGAATACATCCGCGGTTAAGACATACGCCGCCGACATTATCTTTCTCAATAATTGCAACCGCGGCGCCTCTTTGTGCGCATCTTATCGCAGCAGCATACCCTCCGGGGCCTGAACCGATTACAGCAATATCAAACTTTTCCACCATTTTTTTATCTCCACACAGGCAGCAGTATAATTTATTTGAACTGATTTTGCACTATAGTAGTAGAGGCTGCATCAAAGATTCTGACTCCGCCGCGCTCAAGTTGAACGATAAGTCCTTCGGTTGGTTCGATGCCGATACAATTTCCCGTAAACTCTCTGCCGTTATGCTCCACGGTAATGTGCTTTCCCAAAAGGATGCTCTGACTGCGCCACTTTTCAACGATTTCGTCGGGATTTTTCAGTTCGATAGCAAGACAGTGGTCAAGATTTACGAGCAGTCTTTTGGCAATTCTGTTTCTGTCGCAAACAGTACCGCTTTGAACATCAATGCTTGTGGCTGTTCGGCTCAGCTCATCGGGAAAATCTTTTTTTTTCTGATGACAGTTGATGCCGATGCCGATAATGAAAAATTTTTGTTTTTTTACTGATATGCCTTCGACAAGAATTCCTGCAACTTTTTTATCATTCAACAGGATGTCATTGGGCCATTTGATTTTTGCATCAGTTTTGCCGCATCGACCTATAGTCTCGGCAGCAGCAACAGCGCAGGCGAGGATAAGTGCATCAGGTTTAATATCAGGTTCGTACAAAAGGATTGAACAGAGAATGCTTTTTCCGGCAGGGCTGAGCCATTTATTTGCTCTTCTGCCTCTGCCTGCGGCCTGGTACTCAGCAAAGATAACAAGTCCATCGTTTTTTCTGCCGCCTTTGGCATATTCTGCAGCAATATCATTCGTGCTTGAAGTGCTTTTGTAAATGACTATTCTGTTGCCGATTCGGATTGTACCGAGATTTGCTTTTATAAAATCAGCGTCAAGCGAAACATGTTTTCCGGGCATCTGTCTAAAATTCTCTATCGAGACCAATATCTACCGAAACTGCACTGTGGGTTATTGCTCCTATGGAAATCCTGTCAACACCGCAAAGTGCGATTTGTCTTACATTGTTAAGCGTAATCCCGCCGCTTGCCTCAAGCAGAGGTTTATTGCCGCACATCCTGTTTCTCATCTCGACAGCGTGTTTATACTGCCACTGGCCCATATTATCGAGCAGCACAACGTCAATGCCGGGCACTTTCAGAACATAATTAAGCTGGTCGTCCACATGGTCAACCTCGACACAGATAAATTTTACACCCTCGATTTTTCTTGCCTTTTCGACGAACTTTTTAAGTTTCGGCGTCAAATTTTTACCTAACTGTGCAATATGATTGTCCTTGAACATCACCGCTTCGCTGAGGCTGTAGCGGTGGTTATACCCTTTCCCGCAGCGGACGGCATATTTTTCAAGCTCGCGCCAGCCGGGAATAGTTTTTCTTGTGTCATATATTTTGGCCTTTGTGCCGCGGACGGCGTGAACATATTTATAAGTCATAGTTGCTATTCCACAGAGCCTCTGAAGAAAATTGAGCACAACGCGTTCAGCTGTCAACATCGACCGTATAGGTCCTTCAATCACGGCGAGTCTGTCGGCGACTTTGGCCTGCTGACCATCGTGTTTGAGAATCTTTAATTTAAGCCGCCCGTCATATCTTTTCAGAACCATTTTTGCAATAGCCATACCTCCAACAACGATTTCCTCGCGCGTTACAATATACGCCTTGCCCCTTGCGCGTGCAGGTATCATAAGCTCACTCGATGGGTCTTTCCCGCCGTAATCTTCCTCAATCGCCATATCTATAAGCTTGTTTATACTTCTAAGGTTCAGACTTTTCATTTTTGATTCCTTATCTGCTTTTTTGAGATTGTGTAATCTGCGGCATTTCTTTTAATTCTTTTAGCTGGTCTCTTAAATAAGCTGCTCGTTCAAAATCAAGCCTCTGGGCAGCTTCCAACATCTCTTTCTCAATTTGTGCAGCGATTTCAGCAGCATCATATTCGTCATCGCTCAGGCTGATTGCCTGGCGGGCAACCTCTCTTGCCTTTAATTTATCCTGCAGGCCTGTATAAATCTGCTTTTTTATCGTCTCAGGCGTAATGTTATGCTCTTTATTGTACTGCATCTGTATTTTACGCCGCCGGTTCGTTTCGTCAATTGCTTTTTGCATCGATTCGGTAACCTTATCGGCATACAGAAAGACCTTTGCGTCAACGTTTCTTGCGGTTCTGCCGATGGTCTGAATCAGTGAGGTCTGGCTTCTCAGGAAGCCTTCCTTGTCGGCATCGAGAATCGCAACAAGTGAAACCTCAGGCAAATCAAGCCCCTCACGGAGAAGGTTTATGCCCACCAGCACGTCAAATTCGCCCCTGCGCAAATCGCGCAGAATATCCACACGTTCAAGCGTCTTGATTTCACTGTGCAGGTATCTGCAGCGGTAGCCTTTTTTCGTTATATATGAAGACAAATCCTCTGCAAGCCTCTTTGTGAGTGTTATAACAAGCACCCGCTGCTTTACCTGGACGTGCCTGTCAATCAAATCGAGCAGATGAGGCACCTGATTTGAAGCAGGATGGACAAAAATCTCCGGGTCGAGCAGCCCCGTCGGCCTTACAATCTGCTCTACAACCGCTCCTTTGCTCAGGTTCAGTTCAAATTCCGCCGGCGTTGCCGAAACAAATATTACATTCCGCCAATCCTGCTGAAATTCATCGAACCTTAGCGGCCTGTTATCAAGTGCGCTCGGCAGCCTGAATCCGTGTTCAACCAGAACCTCTTTTCTGCTCCTGTCTCCTGCGGGCATCGCCCGAATCTGTGGTATTGTTGCATGCGATTCGTCAATAAACAAAAGAAAATCGTCAGGAAAATAATCAATCAGCGTATAAGGCCTCGCCCCTGCCGGCAGTCCGCTCAAATGCCTTGAATAATTTTCAATCCCGCTGCAAAACCCGACTTCCTTGAGCATTTCTATATCGTAGAGCGTCCTCGCTTGTAATCGTTGTGCTTCTAACAGTTTCCCTTCCTGCCTTAGTTTCATAAGCTGCTGCTGGAGTTCGATTTTTATACTCCCAATTGCCAGCTCAATCCTGTCGGCAGGCATTACATAATGACCTGCCGGATAAACAAACAATTGCTGCTCGGTCGCCAGGATTTCCCCGCTTGTCGGGTTAATATAATTTATTTTTTCTATTTCATCGCCGAAAAATTCTAATCTCACGGCAAAAGATTCATAGCTCGGCCACAACTCCACGACATCGCCGCGAACACGGAAAGTGCCGCGATGAAAATCAATGTCGTTTCTTGCATACTGCAAATCAGCAAATCTGCCTAAAAGTTCGTTGCGTTCAACAGTATCGCCGATTTTGACGGCAACAACGCTTGCCTTGTAATCCTCAGGCGAACCTAATCCGAAAATGCACGAAACCGATGCAACGATTATCACATCATCCCTGCTCGTAAGACTTGTTGTAGCAGCAAGGCGGAGCCTGTCTAATTCATCGTTCCGCGAAGCGTCTTTTTCGATATATATATCTCGCTGCGGGATATACGCCTCCGGCTGGTAATAATCATAATAGCTGACGAAGTACTCAACAGCGTTGTTTGGAAAAAGCTCTCTGAATTCCTCGTAGAGTTGAGCGGCTAATGTCTTATTATGGCTGATTACGAGGGTAGGTCTTTGGTATTGAGCGATGGCGTTAGCCATAGTGAAAGTTTTTCCGCTGCCGGTAACGCCGTAGAGTACCTGGTATTGCCTGCCGGCTTTTAGTCCGTCGGCAAGAGTTTTTATCGCCTCCGGCTGGTCACCCTTCGGCACAAAACTGCTTACTAACTTAAATTTCGCCATATTTCTAATATTAACCACTGATTTCACGGATTTCACGGATTATTTAACTTCACTATTCAGTATTCGATATTCTTTTATTCTTTCCCCTCTGTGCCTGTTCTACATTATTCTATACTCCATTTCTCCTGTTCTCCGATTTGGCAGACTTTTTTTACTTGACAGTCAGTAGGAAATGTCTATAATGGGGTAGTAAGTATAAATGGACAAGGGAGGTAGGAAGAAGATGAGAGCGGTTAAGTTTTTCTCAATCACACTCGGGGTGATAGTGTTTATCGCTGTTTTCAGCGAGCAAAGCCGTGCAGAATTCCCGGAATATACCAGTCAGGACAGCTGTTCCACAAACTGGCATTCCGGTATTTGCACCAGCGACAGCAAGGTTGTCTGGGACTCGGCATTTGCCTGGATGGTTACAAATCCTTTGGGTCTCACTAATCAGGAAGCTGCCTTTGCGTTTATGGAATGTTTTGGCGGCGGTATGATTGACGAACTCCTGCCCGTTATCGGCAAAAGTTCAGACGTAACCTCGTTCACTTCGGCCTCGAAGCACGATAAGCCGGCCTACTATTGGAGTAGTTATGATGCATCCAACAACAATGAATCTTATTACAACAAATACTATTCTCAGAGGGCCGGAGGCGCAACTGTCTACAATCATGGCGCAGCCGGTCAGTATGGATACGACAATGACTTTGTAGGCCCCGTAGTGAAAAATCAGGATGGAAATGTGGTCTGGGAGCACCCCCAATATAAATTTCCCTGCCTGCTGCCGAACAAAACCGATGTAACACTGCATCGTGCAAACATAAGCGGCGATACGCCGGACGCATATCGAGCCATTGTTTTTGGAGGTTCCACCAACCAATGGGCCAATTACAACAGCGTGTCCCGGATTTATGGCGACCTTAAAGCCCGTGGATATACCGACGCTGAAATCTACCTGATGTATCCGGCCAATACGAAGCCGAACGGTGCTGCACTTCCTGCCAGTTGGACAGTTGACGATGGCACTACATACAGGGATATGCTCAGTGCCTGGACTTGGATGCAGAACCAAAGCACTGCCACCACTCAGATTTACTATTGGAGCAGTATTTGTCATGGCAACCGGACGTATGATATCGTCGGGGCGGTCTGGGACGACCTCAATGAGCTCATCGAGGTCGGAGTAGAATATGACTTTGGCCTGACAGGCGAATTTATTGATCAGGTTAGAGACCTGTTTTACTTCTATGGTGAGGGAACTGGTGCAATCTCCGGAACACCCTACTTTCAGGTCATTGCTCCGGATATGCTCACGGACCTGGCCGTAATATTGAATCACAAACCGCTGACTTTTCTCGAGGTAACAGACCTTGCCGGCGTAGGCTCAGACTATCTGTACAAGTTTGCTCTTGATGAGATTGACATCGCCAATCTGCAGATAACCAGTAATAGTTTCGAGTTCAACTGGACAGGGGGGCCTGTAGATTTTACGATGGCCGGCGTCACCACAGGTGATATGGCCAACCCTATTCCGGAACCAGCCACGTTAGTCCTGTTCGCAATTGCAGGATTGCTGATTCGAAAAAAATAAACTGGTATAGTTATAAATGGAGAAGGGAGAAAATGAAACCGGTTAAGTCTCTTTCAATAATACTGGGGGCGATAGTGTTCATCGCTGTTTTCGGCGGGCAAAGCCGGGCAGAATTCCCAGAATATGATGCCAATCAAAACAGCGGTCCCACAATCAGGCTCTCTGGTATTTGCACCAGTGACGGCAAGTTCATCTTGGATGGTGAATTTGCCCAGATGGTCAAAAATGCTTTGATAAATGCTCAGGGGCAGAAAAATTACGCGGAAACTGCCTTTGCATTTATGGAATGTTACGGCGGCGGAATGATTGACCAACTGACATATTCCGTCGGCACAAGTTCAGACGTATCCTCGTTCACTTCGGCCTCGCGGTACTATGAGTTAGCTTGGTATGGTCCTATCGGTGGAACAACCGGCAACCTATCGGAATCTTATTACAACTTCCCTTATGCACAAAGGGCCGGAGGCACAGATGTCAACACGCACGCCGAAGCCGCCGAGTACGGATACAACAAAGACTTGGTAGGCCCGGTAGTTAACAATCCGCTGAAGGAGCACCCGCAGTACAAATTTACCTACGAGGGAACGGACAAAACCGACGTAACACTGTATCGCACAAACCAGGGAGGTGGCGATACCCCGGATAAATACCGAGCCATTCTTTTTGGAGGTTCTGTTATATATTCTGCCGTCGAACCTGATGCTTGGGCTAATTACAACAGCCTCTCTCGGATTTATAGTAACCTCAAAGCCCGCGGATATGACGATAGCGAAATCTATCTGATGTATCCGGATCCAGCCAAGAAAATGCCGGACGGCATTACTCCTCTTCCTGACGATTGGGTAGTCGATGATGGCACCACATATCAGGATATGAAAGATGCCTGGAACTGGATGAAGAACCAAACCGATGCCAACACCCAGGTTTACTATTGGAGCAATATTTGTCACGGCATGGCGCTCGAAGGCATACAGTATCCTAACCCTGGAACAATAAACCTAACGGTTGACTTTATTAATTATGTTATTAGTGGAGAACCCGACTTTCTGGTCATCGCTCCGGACCTGTTGGCGGACCTGGCCGTAGTATTGAATAACGAGCCGCTGGCCTTTCTTAGTGTAGCCGACCACACCGCTACCGGCACAGGCTATCTGTACAAGTTTGCCCTTGACGCGAACGACATCGCCAATCTGCAAACCAACAACAGCGTCGGGATTTTTAACTTCCGGACAGGAGAACCTGTAGTCTTCACAATGGCCGGTATCACTACAGGCAATATGTCGCAAAATTATATTCCGGAACCAGCCACGTTAGTCCTGTTCGCAATTGCAGGATTGCTGATTCGAAGAAAATAAACTGCTGCAATAACCGGTGTTCTTACACTTAGAGGAATTAGAGGAATTAAAGGGGGCAGAGAAATTCTGGACTAATTAGCAATGTTCCTAAATCCCTTTTATCCCCTGTTTACCCCGCCAGATGTCTCTTAGGCTATCTCATCGGGGCTCATCTTTACCCCGTGAGATACTTTAGTTATCTCATCGGGGTGCTCATCTATTCTGTTTCGCCGTGCGGCTCAAGCTCCTCGCCGAAACGCACTAATCTTGCACTGTTGAAAACCACGACAAGCGAACCGGTAAAGTGCAGCACGGCAGCGTAAATCAACGGCAGCCAGCCCGCAGCCGATGCTGAGACGCCGAGAATTATAAAAAGAATGCCGAAAAGAAGGTTTTGATTGATTACAGCCCTTGTTTTTCGCGACAGCCTGACCAAAAACGGCAGTCTTTTCAAATCATTGCTCATCAGCGCTATAGATGCAGAATTTATGGCCACATCGCTGCCTGCCGCTCCCATCGCTATTCCGAGGTCGCCGCTTGCAAGGGCAGGCGCATCATTAATGCCGTCGCCAATCACTGCCACAATATGGCCGTCTTTTTTCATTCGTTCCACTATCGCAAGTTTATCCTGCGGAAAACATTTGGCTTTCACATCCGTACAGCCGAGCTCCGCCGCAACTCTGTGGGCAACTTCTTCCCTGTCGCCGGTGAGCATAGTCAAACGCTTTATGCCCGCATCAAGCAACTGGTCAACTGCCTGTCTGGCTTCCGGCCGGGTTTTGTCCTGTAAACCTATCCAGCCGATACATTTCGTGCCGGAAGCAACGTACAGAGTGCTGAAACCCTGCTCCTCGTGCAGTGCGGGGTCAGGCACAACAGATGTATCGATATTCTGCTCGTGCAAAAATGTATCTCTGCCTACCAGAACTTTTATACCATTAACTTTAGCAGAAACGCCTTTCCCCGGCGTCTCAGCAAAATTATCTGCATTCGAAAGTGTCAGTTTTGCTTCTTTTGCAACCATTTGCAGAGCTCGTGCGGCCGGGTGCTTACTCATCTGTTCTGCTGAGGCCGCAAGTTTCAAAAGCTCTGCCGGTTCAGTATCTTTGGCAGGCGTTAGTTTAGTCACATAAAGCTGGCCGGTGGTAAGAGTGCCGGTCTTGTCAAAGACCATTGCAGTTATCCTGCCGGCAAGTTCAAGGTCGGCAACCTTCTTTATCAGAATACCGAGTCTCGCAGAAGCCGACAATGCCGCTACCATTGCCGTTGGCGTAGCAAGTATCAGCGCACAGGGGCAGGAAACAACAATCGCACCTATCGCACGATTTATGTCCCGCGTAAAAAACCATATTATCGCAGATATCATCAATATTGTCGGTATGTACCACTTCACATACCTGTCGATAATCCGCATTATTGGTATTTTGGTTTGTTCAGCCTGCAGGATAAGGGCCTGCACTTTACCCAGCGTCGTATCCTCTCCGACGCGGGTTACCCTGATATCGAGAGCGCCGGTAAGGTTACTGGTACCGGCAAAAACCCGCGTTCCAGGCATCTTGTCCACAGGAAGAGACTCACCCGTTATTGTCGCTTCGTTTACAGAACTCAAACCAGTTACGACTTCGCCGTCGGCTGCAATGTTATCACCGGGTCTTACACGAATTATATCGCCCCTGTTTAAGCGGCCGACATCAATCTCCTTTTCCTCACCGCTGCGCTCAACAAGACAAGCCTTTGTTGGAGTAAGTTTTATCAGCGTCTCAATAGCAGCCCTTGCACCCAGTGCGGTCCTTGTTTCAACAAGTTCGCTGAGCAGCAGGAAAAACGCTACAATGCTGGCCGCAACATAATTGCCGGTAGCAAAGGCGGCGATTATGGCCAGTGCCACCAGCTCATCCATATGCATCTGGTTTTTTATGACGGATTTTATCGAATGGATAACAACCGGCGCTCCCAGCAGTATCGCTGCAAGCATAGCAAGTATCTGTCCGACTTCCGCTGTCCTGCCGTAAAAAATCGGCGAAAGCAAACTATTTAAAAGAAGCGTCCCGCCAAGAAGCGTGCCTACCAGCGCCAGACTGACCGTTACCTGCTTTCGATGTGTTTTTTCAACATCGACCTCATGTGCCGTCAACTGCAATGCTCTATGTGCCATATAGGAAATTAAAAATTAAAAATTATTGAACCCGCCTTCGGCGGATGCTTTTTTACTTTTTATTTTTTACTTTTTTCCTTTTCGAGCATCGGGTCTCTGTTTACCATAACTCTGAACTCCGTGCTTTTTACGCCTGAACCGGGCTGGGCAATTATAGTCTCCTGAGTATGGCTCAGAATATCTTCCATTGCCTCCTGATAAATCCTTTCAAGCACAAGCTTTGGCCTTTTACGGTATTCAGGCAGAAGTTTTGCAAGATAATCGGCGCTTGCCTTTGCGGATTCAACCACCTTTGTTCGATAAGCTCGCGCCTGCGATATTGTCTGGCGAACCTGTCCTGAAGCATTTACCAGCAAATTCTCCATCTGCTGTTCTGTTATATTCGGCTCGGTTAGTGCATTGATTATTTCGATGCCGCCGGCCTCATTGATTTTGCTCTCGGCATAGCCTTTTGCTTCGCGGATGTGCTTGTCGGCCTCATTGCTCGCCTTTATCGAGGCAACGAAGGCATCTTCCACCTGCCGCGGCCAGGTAATCTGCGTAATCTGCATCGAATCAATTTCTATGCCGCCTTCTATTTCATCAAGTTTTTCCTGCAGAAGTTTCTGGGCCTGTCGGCTTATCCGGACATCACTCTTTATCGCCTCGTCAATGCTGAACTGAACCATCGTGGCAACAATCGCATCACAGGCAAGAGCTTTTAAAAAAGGTTCAACACTCTGTGATATCACATCAATATAATTCTGACCGGCCGGGGCGGGTTTTACATAAACATTTTTGAAAAACAGCTCACAGTCGGAAATCTTGTAGGTCAGAAGCCATTTTGAATGTACGATGTTGTAATCGCTGCCTCCTTTCAAATCTGCAACGGTATCATTTCGCGTAATACAATAGCCATCCATCACAGGGTCGAGCGACGGCGAAGCACTTTTTTTCGTCTCATCGTACCAGAAGGCATCCACAGAGACCCGCTGGACGGTATTTTTGCCGGGAAACTTTATCACTTCTTCTATCGGATAAGGCACTGCCCAGTGCAGACCAGGGCCAAGTATCCTTCTCTCGCCGGTATCACCGCGTATTCGACCGAATCTTAAAACCATCGCCCGCTCGTCAGGCCCAACCGTAAAAACACCTGAGCTGAAAAACAGTATCACAAGCACAGCCATTACAATCTTCAAAACAAAAAAGCTGATTCGCAGAGCATCAGCAAGGCTTTTACTGCCCGCATCGAGTTCGCCGGCTGGAATATCAGCCTGCAAATCTGTTTTATCGTCATTTTGAATCGCACTCATAATTATTCCCGGTTATTATTTAGGCTCAATCTGCGGCATCTGCTTAAGAAGCTTAAACGGCTCCGCATCGGCAGGCAGAACTACCGTTGTACGTTCCTTTAACGTCTTTTTCAGAGTTTCAATCTCACGAAGGAACATTGCAAATTCCGGGTCAGCATCGAGCATCTTGTAATACTGCGCGGCTTCGGCATCGCCGCTGCCGCGTATCGCCTTCGCCCTCGCTTCCGCTGCTGCCAGAAGTTCGGTAATCTTCGAGTCTGCATCGCTCTTAATTCGCATCGCCTCAGCATTTCCCTGCGCTAAAATTGCCTCGGTTTTGCGCTTCCTGTCGGCCCTCATCCTCGCAAAGACATCCTCGGTAACCTTCTCGCTTACCTTGAGCATCTTTATACCGACAGATTCAACCTTTATGCCGTAGGCTTCTTTTACAGGCTCGCCAATAACCGAAACCATTTCATCTTCAATCTCGCCGAACTTTATCTGTGAACGGTCGGTATTTACAAACTCACTGAAATAGTGTCTGCCTACCACTTTATTCTGAGCGTCTCGAAGCCGGCTTCTGAGAAGTTTCTCGGCTCCCTCGGCATCCCTTACGGCTTCACGAAACTTCTTAGGTTCAGCTATTCGCCAGATAAGATAACTCTGCACAATTATCGGCTCGCCGCCTTTTGTTGTCGTCTCTTCCTCCACGCCTTCAAAGATTGTCGGCCTTGAATCGTATTTTACCAGCGTCTGAACCGGCGCGGGCCATTTCCAGTTCCAGCCCGGTTCTGTAATCTGTTTCGTTGGCTCACCAAACGTCAAAACCAGTGCTGATTCCGTCTGGCGAACCTGAAACGATACAAGATAAAGCAGCATAACGGCAACAATCAAAACAACAAGAACCACTACCGCAATATTTTTCATTTCGCTCTATCCTTAATTTTATATTCTATTTCTTATCGTTCTTTTACCGGCTCAATATCATACAGGCTCGGCACAAGTTTTTCCTGAAGGTCTATTATCGTTACCTGCTTATCACCTTCGGCCACAACGATATATTTTCTGATTTTTTCAAGGGCCTCCTCCAGCATATCCATTTTCAATTCATGTCTATAAATCTGCTTTGAAGCTCGATAAGCCTCAAGCTGTTGGCCAAACCTTTTGCCGGTCGCTTTGGCAAGCGTGGCTTTCTCATAGGCGTAACTCTGTGCCTGGCGAAGCTTGGCAAACAATTCGCCACTGGCTTGTGAAAAGGCACTATCAAGCTCTATCTTGATTTTGTCCGGTTGCTTCTGCCTACCGGACTGCTCTGTCTGCATATACTTTTCCGCAAGTTCGTAAAGAGTCTCGGCCTGTTTGACCGAACCAACATTGGTAGTAAAAAGTTTATCCCGCTGGGCGATGGCTTCAAGGACAACAGCCTGTTTTTTCTGCACGGCGCCTGTAACAGCCTGAAAATCCGGCGAGACACCGGGTGGAGGATGAAAACCCTGCAGACCCATAAAGACTATCTCGACTCCAAGGCCCATCTGGTCGGCCTGCTTCTGGATTATCTCTACAAGTTCTGCGGCAGCCTTTGCCCTGCCTGCCCCCAGCAGACTTTCCTGGCCGCCTCCGCTCTCAGATTCAGGCTCAATTCTGGCTCCTGCGGCAAATTTTATTACCTCGCGATAACATAAAGCCTCAAGAACCTTGCGGCTGTCGCCGTGTCCGTAAAGATATTTGTATAAATCCACCACACGATACTGAACGGGAATAGCCGCTCTTATAATGCTTACAGGCACCGCGCCTTTTTCCTGTGAGCTGATACTTTCAGTGGCAACCAGAAGATTATACTCCGCTTTGTAATGTTCTTTACCCCACAGCAGAGCGGCCTTTTGTTTATCAGGGTCATCTTCGGGCACATAACCTATATGTATCTCCTGAATTTCCTTTGTTGGAAATTTTCTTGCCGTCTCGAAAGGCCAAGGCAGCTTGAATGTAAGTCCCGGTCCGATGAGCCGCACATCGCCCTGCGAATCAAACGCTGAGCCGAAATGCTCAATTATCGCTTCCGACCCTGGCCCGACAATTACAATACAGCTCAAAAGATAAAGTATTACCGCCGAGGCAATTATCAACGGCACTACCGCCTGCTCCATTATCCTGTAAAACCACGTCTGCGATACCTTAAAGCCGAACTGATAGTCGATGGCGCTTGCGGCAGTCCGTAAAATATCTCCGGGCGATGCTATTATCGCCAGCAGCCTGCTGTCAAAAGCACTGCTGCTGTACTGTCCCTTTAATCTCGGCCGGTATATATCAAGCACAAAATTAAGAGCGGTTTCGAGTCCGAGAACAAGAATCACTATCGGCACAACCCAATCGAGAACCGCTATAAGCACCAGCATCTTAAATTGAGCAAAAGCCATCCCTGAAGCAGCGGCAAACGACAAAATCGCCGTGGCAAGTAAATAACTTCCCCCCGCTCGCAATGGCCGCCACTGCTGCTGGCTCGACATCCCCGTGGCAAATAGAGAAAACAGAAAACTTAAAAAAGCAATAGAGACGGTTAGCACCGCACCAACAAGCAAATGGCCCGGCTCACCAGCCTCCTGACGCCGCAGAAGATACCTTATAAACACCGCACCCATCGTCATCTCGTATGCGGCCAAAGATACGGAAAAAACAGGCAGAATCCACTTTTCAAAGATTCTTAATCTGTTCTGGGCGACCGCAAAAAGCTCGCTATGGCTTTTTTGCGCCTCAAATATCGTATCGCCGCTGCTGCGCCCAAGTACAGCCATATCGAGTTTTTCCTGCTGGGCCAGCGCCATTTGATAGAACTGTATTGCAAGAACAGCCCAGATTACTGCCGCGGCGAGTATCTGCCAGCTAAGCGCATATACGGCAAAAACCCCCGTTACCTTGCTTAAAATCAAACTGCCGAGAAAAAATATTGCGCTTAAAACAAGTGCCGAAAGGCTTACAATCCCCGCCTTTTTCACCTCTGTCTGCATTTATTGTTTCCTGATATTCCTTATTTATGTTGTCTCATAGAAACCTTAACAGGCTTTTGCATTATGAACCTCCGCCCGCACCCAAAGTATACAAGAAAGTTGCTTTACTACAAGTATAAAAGAAGTTAATATAATCGGCAAACTTTCTGCCACAAAGACACAAAGATTTAAAATAATTCATCTTTTTCTTCGTGCCTTGGTGCCTTCGTGGCTATGGTATAGAAAAATGTTCTATAAACTGTTTTCAATAGCGAAAAACACTTTCACTGAGACAATTCGACAGCCGGTTTATGCGGTTATTGTTGTCGCCGCTGTGCTTCTGTTCTTTATCAGTCCGTCATTGACGATGTACACAATGGAAGATGACAACAAACTCTTGAGAGAATTAGGGTTATCTACGCTTTTTATTGCCGGTTTGTTCATAGCAACTTTTTCCGCTGCTGCGGCAATCACAGAGGAAATTGAAACAAAAACTATCCTGACCACCCTTTCCAAACCAATTCCACGATACGTTTTTATCCTCGGAAAATTCATAGGTGTAATCGCCGCCGTTATCCTGGCTCATTACATCTTCACTATCGCTATGCTGATGACAATACGCCACGGTGTATTATCGACAGCCTCTGACACTCATGATATGACTGTTATTATATCGGCTGCTATCACTATATGTCTTCCACTTGCTATAACCGCTTTCCTAAACTACTCTTATGACTGGAAATTCACCTCAACGGCAATAGTCTTGATTTCGATTTTTGCGACTGGGACTGTCGTGTTTCTTTCCTTTATCGACAGGAACTGGAAATTCAATCCTGCTGGAAACGGGATTTATTTATTTGACATATCTGGCTCAATATTACTCCTGATTGCACTTTTTATTTTAACAGCAGCGGCCCTGATGTTCTCGGCACGCTTCAATGTCCTTGTAACCCTCAGCTGTTGTATAGGCCTGTTTCTCCTCGGCCTTATAAGCGATTATGTGTTTGGAAGATTTGCCGAAAGCCACCTGTGGGCGAAAATAGGCAAAATAATAATCCCCAGCCTTCAGGTATTCTGGATTAGCGATGCCATTTACGAGCAGAGCAGTAGAATAACAGCCAGCTACATAGCCTCCTGCGGCATTTATGGGTTGATTTACACTACCGCCTTTATCCTGATTGCAATAGCCCTCTTTGAAAGAAGACAAGTCGGGTAGTTGGCCGTAGGCCAACAGAGCAATCGAGAGTCGAAAGTCGAAAATTAAGGTCGGCAAATTCTCGATTGCGGTCTAATTTCGATTATCGATTTTCAATATCAAATACTTTCTCTACCGCCGTTTCGTCACAGTTTTCCTGTTTTGGACAGCGGGCACAATCGCTCCAGACCTTCATAGGAAGCGTTTTTTTATCCACAACTACAAAACCCCGTTTTTCGAAAAAAGCCGGTTCGAGAGTCAAAGCAAAAACTTTATTAACTCCAAGGTCTTTAGCCTGCCGGATAGCATTTTCGAGTAGTGCCTTACCTATCCCGATATTTTTATACCCATCCATAACGGCAAGGGATTTTATCTCTGCAAGGTCGGACCAGATTACCTGCAATGCACAGCAGCCGACAACTTTGCCGTCAACTTCTGCTACACCGAACATCTGCAGATTGTCAAATATATATGCCTTTGACCTGAACAGCATCTTGTCAAGCTGGGCATAACGGCTTATCAGCGCATAAATTACTTCAACATCTTTAACTGTAGCATTTCTGACAATCATAATATGAAATATAACCCCATCAAGCGTTTTTGCAACAAAAACATCTATTATTGTGATGGTATAGAAACTTCAACTGTTCCGAGAGAATTTCCCCCAACATCAAAAACTTCAACAATATAATCGCCAGATTCAAATGGGCCCAGCAAAGCGGTGGTCGGGAAATCACACAAACAATAGCAGGGATTTGTAGTTATCTCTATCTCATAAATGTTAATCTTATTGCCTTCAACCGACATATCCAGCCTGATTTCATCCTTGCAGCAGTTCGCTTCAATCATATCCTCAAAATAAAGGTTATTGCCCTGCACTATTATGCTGAAGCGGGTACCATTTGAATCCAGAGTTAACAGGCTGTCGTTCATATCGCACGGCTGAACATTAAGCTGACGCACATACGGACCGCAGTTTTGCAGCCAGTTTTCGGCAAATAGCGCAAAATCTATAAAATTGACCACGCCGTCGCCGTCAGGTTCAGGGGCAATATCTGCATTATAAGCACTCGATTTTAGCCACTGAGAAGTAAATTCCGATAACTGGGCCATATCGCCCTGCCAGTTGTTCGCAAAGACCGCCCAGTCCAGAAAGTTCACAATGCCATCGCCTTTGCCGGAAGCAACGTCATAAGACAGTTTCTCAAGTAACCACTGGCCTGCAAAAACAGCAAAATCATAAAAATCGACTCCATCCGGACAGACAAAATCACCCAGTGGAAATTGCCAGGAAAGTTTTGGATAATACAGCCCATCGACACACATCTGCCAGGTATCTAAATATCCATTGGCGGTCTCACTGACAAAATCCCAGCCTGCTGATGTAAATGTCGAAAGTGTTTTCATTTCAACTGTGGTTTTTCCCGTCCCGCCGGCACTGGTCGGCTGGCCGGATGTGTTGACATCCCAGAAAGAGGCGTCGATAGTTCCATTATAACTATATCCCACCAAGCCGCCGACATCGGTGTCTCCAATGACTTGGCCGACGGAGTAACAGCCATTGATAGCGGAATAGGAATTCCATCCTACCAGGCCGCCGACGCAAGTGTTGCCTGTAACTGTGCCGGTAGCGTAACTTGCGATAATGGTTTCAGAGCCTTGATACTGACTTCCCGCCAAACCACCGACATAATTGCTGCCGTTGACTGAGCCGGTAGCGTAACATGTTTCAATTGTGCCAGTGTTGCCACCTACCAGACCGCCTACATCAGTGATTCCGTTGACATCGCCAGTGGCGAAACAATCAGTAATGAAGCCGTTATTTTCCCCTGCTAAACCGCCGGCCATGTCATCTCCGCAGACTGAACCTGTGACGTAACAGTTGCTGATGGTGCCGGTATAACCATAATTCCATCCAACCAGGCCGCCAACACAACTGTAGTCGCTTATATTTACATTGACTATATTGACATTCTCCACGCCTAAATTGCGGACCTGGCCGTCAATAATAGTACCAAACAGGCCAATAAAATGACCGGTTGGGTTATTTATATACACATTGCGGATAATATGGCTGTTGCCGTCAAATACACCAGTGAAGCCTACCACGTAGTCAATGCCGACCGGCGTCAGCGCAACGCCCTGCAAGTTTACATCAGCAGTCATAATGAAATGCTTGTTCCAATCTGATACGGTATTCATTAAATCGTTCCAATCGGAGACTGCGGCAATCTGGTATGGGTCAGATTCTGTGCCGCTTCCGCCGGAGTAGGCAAAAGCCGTTGAAACTAACAGGCCAATGAAAAGGAGCTTAACAAGGCAATTCTTCAAAACCTCTTCAGTATAAATCAACTTTATATCCTCCTGTATTTCCTATTTTCTCATTATATAAAAAGTCCTATTTTTGTCCAGAAAAAAATCTTTGTGTCCTGGTGCCTTTGTGGCTAATTTACAGAAAAAAAGCTGGAAAACCGGAATCTAATCACTACAATACCGGCCATTATGAGATTTATATTGATTGATAAGATAGTTAAAATAGAGCCCGGCAAAGAGATAATTACTGTCAAGAATGTATCTCTTTCTGAGGAATACTTGGCGGACCATTTTCCGACTTTTCCTGTCCTGCCGGGCGTTTTTTTGCTTCAAGGGCTGGTAGAATCGGCCTGCTGGCTTGTCAGAGAGACTGAAAATTTTGCCCACAGTATGGTGTTGCTTGCTCAGGCAAAAAATGTAAAATACAAAAGTTTTGCCGCACCGGGTATGAACATTCAATATGCCGTAACGGCAAAAACAATAGAAGAAAGCATAAGTTCGTTTTCAGGCACAGGCACCTGCGGCTCGGATACTATTGTCGAAGCAAGATTTAGTCTCAGACACTTTAATCTTGCCGAGAAGGATTCAAAACTTGCTGCCGAAGATGCCTATATTATTGAAAAATTAAAAGAGCGCTGGAAACTTTTACGTAATAATTTTTAAAGGATTGCAATTTTTTTGTAACCGGAGGTCTTATTTATGGCTATGACACGACAGCAGATTTTACAGGAAGTTCAGGGCGTGCTTACCGACGCTCTCGGAGTCGATGAGGATGAGGTTACGCCGGATGCAACTCTTATGACCGACCTTGGCGCTGAAAGCATAGACTTTCTCGACATCGTCTTCCGACTGGAAAAAACCTTTGGAATAAAAATCCCCCGCGAGGAGCTCTTCCCCGCTGAAAATCTTCTAAGCAGCAAAGACTACGTCAGCAACGGAAAACTTACACAAAAGGGTCTGGAAGAGCTCAAAAAACGTATGCCGCATACCGACTTTTCTGAATTTGCTAACGACCCAAACGTCAACAAAATCGGCGACTTGTTTACTGTCGATGTTCTGGTTAACTACGTTGATGCAAAACTTAATTCATAAAACAAAATAAAACCGTCCCGCACCTGTTTGCACTGTGGCAACAGATAAAAAATCCATCGGTAAAACCGGGCAAACAGGTGCGGGACTCCACAATTTTGATTTTTTATTTTTGATTTTTAATTTACTTATGCGTTGGATATGGATTGATAAATTTATCGAGTTCAACAGCGGCTCGAACGCCGTTGCCATAAAAAATATCACTATGGCCGAGGAGTATCTGCACGATAATTTCCCCGGCTTTCCCATTATGCCGGAATGTCTGATGATTGAGGCAATGGCCCAGACCGCAGGAATACTTGTCGGACAGGCCAGAAATTATAAAGAAAAGGTAATCCTCGCAAAAATCAACAAGGCTGTTTTTTTCAATTTCGTCCGTCCCGGCGATACAATCAAGATTCACGCCAAAATTGAATCAATCACTGACGAAGCCGCTTCAACGACAGGCAAAATCACACTCAATGATGAAACAATCGCTGAAATTGATTTGATGTTCAGCCATATCGACCAGAACCTTGCAGGAAAGCGGTTTCCTAAAGAGAATTTTGTATTTACCGACTTGTTCGGCGTTGTCTTAAGAGCTTCGGGTATTCCCGCTCCTGCACCGGAGCAAACACAATGACGGTTGCCTTGCCGGTCATAACAGGTCTGGGAGCAATCACCCCTCTGGGATTAAGTTATAAAGACTTATGGTCGGGACTTTGTCAGGGCAGATGCGGAATTGACAAAATCACCGCCTTCGACCCTTCAGGTTTTACCTGTCAGATTGCAGGACAGGTGCCGGAATTCAACATTCGAGATTATGTCCCCAAATCAATGCGTAAAACAACCAAGCTGATGTCGCGTGATATAGAACTTGCCGTTGTCGCCGCAAATGAAGCCTTTAAAGATGCAGGTCTGAAGACTAAGGCATCAGAAGAACAAGACATTTCCATAAATCCCGAACGGACAGCAATAATTCTTGGAGCAGGTTTGATAAGCTGCGACCTTGTCGAGCTTGCCCCTGCCGTTGCAAAAAGTATTACAGATGGAAAGTTTGACATAAAAAAATGGGGTTCGCAGGGCATAGAACTGCTCACTCCTCTGTGGCTGCTCAAATATCTGCCTAATATGCTCGCCTGCCATATCGGCATAATTCACGATATTCAGGGGCCGAGCAATTCGATAACCTGTGCCGAAGCGGCCGGCCATCTTGCCATCGGCGAAGCTATGCAGATAATCGCCCGCGGCGACGCAGACACCGCGCTTGCCGGCGGCGGAGAGGCAAAGGTAAATCCGATTGTTCATCTCAGACAATGCCTGCTCAAAAGAGCTACGGCAGATTACAACGATAACCCTAAAGACGCCTGCCGTCCATTCGATGCTGATGCAAAAAGCTCGGTCTTCGGTGAAGCGGCAGCTTGTCTGATTATGGAAAATCCTGAAAACGCAAAACAGCGCGGCGCAAAAGTCTACGCACAGATTGCGGGTTTCGGCCAAAGCTGCAGCATAAATCCCAAATATGAATATCTCGAACCGGACGGCAAAGGCGTCCGGTACGCAATCGAAATGGCTTTAGACGAGGCAAAGATAAAACCAGAACAAATTGATTTGATTATTCCTCACGGTACAGGAGTGCCGTCTGACGATATTGCTGAGGCAAGAGGAATTGAAAAAGCTCTCGGCGGCGCTATTGATAAGGTACCTGTACTTCCGACAAAGAGTATGACGAGCAATACCGGCGCCGCAGCAGGCGCTGTTGATGTCGTTGCCGCCTGCTGTGCAATGAAAGACGCCGTCATTCCCGCAGCCAAAAACTGCGAAAGAAAAAATAAAGATTGTAAATTGAATATTATTACTAAACAGATAAAAAAAAACATCAATTATATCCTTTGCTGCAGTTATACTTATGGCGGCCAGACAGCGGCATTGGTACTGAAAAAATATGAACGAGAAAACTAAAAATCGCGTTGTCATAACCGGTATGGGCATCGTTTGCCCGCTCGGCAATGATGTCAAAACAATGTGGGATAACATCCTCAATTGCCGCAGTGGAATGGCCGCGACCACAATATTCGACGCTTCCGGATACCCGACGAAATTCTGCGCCGAAGTCAAAAATTACGACATCACAAAATATACAAAACATCCTGAACTGCATAAACACAGCAACCGCCATAGTGGTTTTGTAATAGGTGCAGCTGCCGAAGCTTGCAGACAGGCAAAAATCGAAGTTGAAACGGAAAATCCTGAAAACGGCATAGACCGCAGAAGAATGGGCATATATCTCGGTGCAGGCGAGGGCTCTGTTGACAATGAAAATTTCTTTAACGCGATAGTTCAGGGCTGGGACGACACTGCAGCAAAAATGGACTGGAAGAAATGGGCTTCGGTTGCTTTTGGCAGAATGCAGCCATATTGCGAGCTTGAGCAGGAGCCGAATATGCCGGCAGCACACATCGCGATTTTTACCAGCGCCCGCGGACCGGTAAGAAGCTGCCTTACAGCCTGTGCCGCAAGCACACAGGCTGTCGGCGAAGCATTTAAAATGCTCCAGAGCGGACAGGCCGACATAATGATTGCCGGCGGCGCTCATTCGATGATACATCCATTAGGCATCACCGGTTTTAATCGTCTTACAGCCCTTTCAACAAGAAACGGCAGTCCGCAGACAGCATCACGTCCTTTCACTGCGAGCCGGGATGGCTTCGTCATTGGCGAAGGCGCAGCGATTGTTATTCTTGAAACGCTCGAATCAGCAAAGAAACGCAGCGTTGAAATCCTCGCTGAAATCATCGGCTACGGCAGCAGCAACGATGCCTTTCGCGTAACCGATATGCACGAAGAAGCTCGCGGCGCAATTCAGGCCATTGAAGCTGCCTTGAAAGATGCAAAATTATCCTATAAGGATATAGACTATGTGAGCACACACGGCACAAGCACTGCTGAAAATGACTCGATTGAAACTCTTGCTTTAAAAAAGGTCTTTAAGGAAGAAGCGAAAAATATTCCCGCAAGCAGCGTTAAAAGTATGATGGGGCATTTAATCGGCGCAGCCGGCACTGCAGAATTGATTACCTGTATCCTTGCGATTCGTGATAATATATTACCGCCGACAATAAATCTCAACGACCCTGACCCGAACCTCGATTTGGATTATGTGCCGAACAAGCCTCGAAAGGCACAGGTCGATATTGCGTTAAATGAGTCTTTCGGCTTTGGCGGCCAAAATAACGTGGTTATAGTGAAAAGATTTAACCAATGATAGATATAAAAATTATTCGCGAAAATCCCGAAATCTTCAAAAAAGCCTGCAAAACAAAAGGCTTTTGCGTCGATATCGATAAATTACTCCAGCTCGATTCAGACCTGCGAAAGGCAAAAACTCGCCTGCAGGAAATAACAACTGAAAAAAATTCTCTGGGTAAATCAATCCCGAAACTTTCCGTCGACGAAAAACAAAAGACTCTCAACAAGCTCACTGAACTTAAAAACGAAGAAATCACCCTTAGCGAGCAGCTTAAAAATCTTCAGCCCGAATTTGATGCGCTGATGCTTGCCGTTCCTCAGCCGCCGGATGAGGATGTGCCGGAAGGCAAAGACGAGACGGAAAATGTCGAAATTTCCCGCTGGGGTAAAATCCGCAAATTCGACTTTGAACTAAAAGACCATGTCCAGCTCGGTCTCGCACTCAACATAATCGACATTGAAAGAGCCGTCAGACTTGCCGGAACAAGAAATTATTTTCTAAAGGGCGCAGGGGCAATGCTGCATTGGGCTGTCCTTCGTTTTGCGATGGATTTTATGATTCAAAAAGGCTATGTGCCTTTTTCCGTGCCGATGCTCATTCGCAACGAGGCAATGGTCGGCACAGGTTTTTTCCCGGGTTTTGAAGAGCAGACCTACCGTATGGAGCAGGATGAATTGAATCTTGCCGGCACTGCCGAAGTGCCTCTGACCGCCTATCTTATGGGCGAAATCATCCCGCAGGAAACTCTGCCGCAGAAATTCGTCGGTCTTAGCACCTGTTATCGCAGAGAGGCCGGCGCGGCAGGCAAGGATACCTATGGCCTTTATAGAATTCACCAGTTCGACAAGGTCGAGCAGGTAGTCATCTGCGAAAACGACCCTGAACGAAGTGCAAAATTTCACGAGGAAATCCTCGCAAATGCCGAAGCCGTTATGCAGGCGATTGGTATCCCCCATCGTGTTGTGAAGGTCTGCACAGGCGACCTCGGCAGAGGGCAGGCGAAAAAATACGATATCGAAGCCTGGATGCCATCCCGAAACAGCTTCGGCGAGACGCACAGCGCAAGCAAATTTTATGATTTTCAGGCAAGGAGATTAAATCTTCGCTACAAAGATAGCAAAACAAAAAAGAACCTTTTCTGCCATACACTTAATAATACTGTTATTGCTTCGCCGCGGATTTTGATACCGATTCTCGAACTTAATCAGAACAAAGACGGCTCAGTCAATATACCGAAGGTTTTGCAGTCTTATATGAACGGTATGGAAAAAATCACAAAATAATATTTGGTTGGTTAGCCCCGCCAACACTTTGGCGGGGTTTATTATCGTGGACGAAATACAGCAAAAAATCGAGGATCTCCAAAGTCAGCTCATACCGAAACAAACACTGCTGAAACAAACCCTATTGACCTGCCCTGCTCTTTTGCCCGCCATCGGCTTAATCATCGGCCTTGTCGTACAGTTCTATTTCGCTCTTTCACTGCTTATCTGGCTTGCTATTTTAATCCTGTGTACGATTGTATATCTGATACAACAATTTCCCAAAAAAGTCCCCACAAATCTCATACTCGTTATTATTTTCTTATGTTTTGCCTGTCTCGGCGGAATCAGACTGATAGCGTATAACAGGCCGGCTTCGAATGATATTCGCAATATCGCACTTGAAAATTTCACTTTTGCCCATATAAAAGCCAAAATTATTTCCAAACCTGTGGTCGTAGTTGCAGACGAAAATGACTGGCTCTTTTCAAAATTTTCTCAATCTCTGCCTTATACAAGCTTTTATGCAAAGGTTACTGATGTAAAAACCGCTGCAGGCTGGACAAAAGCAACAGGCACAATAAAATTTTACATCTTAGAAGCTGTCAAGGATGTAAATGCCGGCTATGAAATTCAGGCTTTTTGTCGACTGGGAAAATTTTCTGCTGCCGATAACCCCGGCCAGTTTAACACCGCCAGATATATGAACCGCAATGGTGTCTTCCTTTCAGCTTCCATCAAATCCGCAAATGCTATAACAGTGCTTAGTTCTGAAAAACTAAAATCACCATTTGACATAAAAGCAAAACTGCGCCAGCTTGCCATTGCTGCTTTGCTCGAAGATACCGAGCAATATGATAATATGCGCCTTGTTGAAGCTCTCGTATTAGGCAGCCGGACTAAAATTGACAGAAAACTCTATGATGACTTTATAAAAACAGGCCTTGTTCATTTGGTCGCCCTCTCCGGCCTGAATGTCGGAATTTTAGCCGGTTTTTTCTGGTGGCTTTCAAAAAAGTTCGGCCTCCTGCATCAAGGCCGCTCCATTGCCTGCATTATTGCGACGATTATTTTTCTTCTGGTAGTCCCCGCCACATCATCGACCCTTCGTGCAGGAATAATGTTTATCATTTTTTGTCTGGGTCCGCTGCTGAGCCGCCAATCAAAGGCCGTAAACAGTCTTGCCGTTTCAGCGATTTTGCTTTTGCTCATAAGACCGATGGATTTTTTAAATCCCGGTTTTCAGTTATCCTTTGCGGCAGTGCTGGGGATGCTGTTTTTTATGTATCCAATAAGCATATTTATCAGTCAGCCCATCGAACCTCTTAAGAAAACCTTTTTGTATTCGCCTCTGCGAATGCCTCTCGATATGTTTGCGTTAGGTCTTGCTGCGTGGATAGCCGTTGTGCCTATAATTGCCTACCATTTCTATCAATTCCAGTTGCTTACCGCCCTATGGACGGTCCCCGCCTCTATTCCCGTAGCGGTTATCCTCATCCTCGGCACACTTAAAATTCTATTAAATCCCCTCCTGCCGACCCTTGCTGCCGGTTTGGCAGTTATACTCGATTTTTCAGCGAAAATTCTTTCGTATCTTGTAACAATCTTCGCCAAAGTCTCGTTTACTTATATAATCATCGGCAAACCGGGAATTCATTTTGTTGTACTCTTTTACCTGCTGATTTTCCTGTGGCGATTCTTTCCTTTTCGGAAAAAACCTGTTTTAAATTTCGTTTATCCCACAGTAATGATATTTCTGCTTCTCCTCGCCGTATTTGTAAACAGACTCGAAAAATTTAATAATCTGCAATTGACTATTTTGTCGGTCGGCCACGGCCAGGCAATTTATGTCAAGACACCTGATAACAGGAATTTCATTATCGACGCCGGCTCAATGTCAAAAAACGATGTTGGAGATAGGATTGTAAATCCCTTCCTCGACTATACCGCAGCCGATAAAATTCATTCCATATTCATCAGCCACGATGATATTGACCATTATAATGGCCTGCCTGAAATCCTGAACAAGCACAACTGCCAAAATGTTTATTCAACCCCGCAGTTTATACAAAGTGCTGCAACTTCAGCAACTGACGCGAAGTTAAGTGAGTTTATCAGGTCGAAGAATCTTCCTCTTTGTATTACACCTGAAAAAATCTCGCTCGGCAAAACCGTAATTACTCATTTATGGCCGAAGGAAACCTCAACCGAAATCCCATTGTCAGATAACGAGGCTTCGCTTGTGCTTTTGCTCGAATATGCCGGCAGAAAAATTCTGCTGTGTTCCGACATAACCGCCGAGGCACAGAGACAGTTAATGAATTTATATCCGCAATTGGATGTTGATTTGATTGTTACCCCTCATCACGGCTCAGGTAGAACCCTTGAACCGCTCTTTTTGAACGCCTTTAAACCCGAATTTTTAATAACAAGTTGTTCAGAGGCCCGGCTTGGCAGTATCAGCAGGGAAATAACGGATTTTGGACAAAGTTATTATACCTGTAAAGACGGTGCTATAACCGTTTCGATAAACCGGACCGGCCGAATCAAAATAAAAACCTTCAAGCCTCCGATAACGCTTTTTCCAGTTCGTCGAGGATAAGTTTCTTTGCCTGCGCCAGTGGGCCTTTGAGGTTCACGCCTGCAGCGACCTTATGGCCGCCGCCGCCGAGTTTGGCGGCGATTCTCTGAACATCAACTTTGCCGTTGCTCCGCAGCGAGCATCGAAAACCGCCGTCCTTCAATTCAACAAACAAGGCTGATGCCTCAACGGAGCTGATACGCTGCGATTCATTGACAAATTCTTCGGTATCCGTCCCTGTTGCACCGGTCGCATCAAAATCGCAGCGTAAAATAAACATCAAAGCGATTCTGTCAGCGTGATGAAGTTCGAGACTTTCGAGCATTTTGCCGAGGAGTTTAAGTCTCGCAGGTGAATAACTTTGGTACATTTTGTGATAAATTTCGGATGGCCTGGCCCCGAGTTCGATAAGTTTCGATGCGTTGCGCATCACTCTGGCGTCGGTATTATCGAATCTGAACCAGCCTGTATCGGTTGAAATAGCGATATAAAGAGCCTCGGCAATCTGTTCGGTAATTTCCCAGCCGGCAAACTCGAGCAGGTCAAGGACTATTTCGCCGGTGGCTGCTGCGGTTGAATCGATAATTTCAACAGTACCAAGTCTGTCTCCTATCAGATGATGGTCGATAACAAGCACAGGAACGTTTGATGCCTTGAGCCATTTATCAAATTCGACAAGCTGAACATAGCTATTGGTATCAACTATTACGACGAGGTCAAGTGAGCCGAACGAGCCGGCTTTGAGCTGGTCAAGTTTTACATCGTTTCCAAGCACAGGCACCGGTTCAGCAAAAATAAATTTATACCATTCTGCCATCGGCGAAAGCAAAAGCGGCTTTGCCTTTTTGCCAAGCTGTTTGGCAACTTCACAAAATACTTTCATACACCCGATGCTGTCCCCATCAGGTCTTGTGTGCGAAGTTACAAGCCAATTGTTTGTGCGGTTGATTAAATCAATTGCTTTTTTAAAATCATCGGCTGTAATCATATAAATCCTTCTTAATCAGTTATCAGAGCCCAAGCGATAGCACAGGGGGGAATTCCTCCTGTCGTTTTCGCTTCAGGCTCTGTGAGTTTCTAAAGCACCTTTCGCCTTCCTACAATCTTTTTCGATTTGTTCCTTCAATTTTTCTTCAGTTTCAAACCGCTGTTGATGGCGGATAAAATCAACAAAATCCATTGCCAGATAGCTATTATACAAATCTTCAACTTTGCCGTCGAGTATATGAGCTTCAATCATCAGAGGATGAGCGGAAATAAACGTCTTTGCCCTGCCGAGACTGAATACAGCAGGGATTTGTTGATTAAGCTTACAGAGTTTTTCGATACTTTCCGCAATAGAAACAAAACCCGCATAAACGCCTTCAGCAGGTATTATCTGCTCATGCGGGTCAATATTTGCTGTCGGAAAACCAAGCTGAGTGCCTTTGCCTCTGCCTTTGATAACCCTGCCCATAAGACGATAAGGTCTGCCGAGCACCTTTGCAGCACCAGCAACATTGCCGGCCTGGAGCAAATGACGGATGAGCGTGCTCGAAACCTTTGCGGCATTGCCTCCAAGATTTATAATTTCTGGTTCGATAATAACAACATCAAAGCCCAGCTGTTTTCCGAGCTGGCGGAGAAATTGAGCGTTGCCGCTGCGGCCGTAGCCGAAATGGAAGTCATCGCCTTCAACTACAACCTTTGGTGCAATGGTTTTTATCAGGAAATCATCGATAAAATCTGTCGGCGAAAGAGTCAGGAGTTTGTAACTGTCCTTCAGGATAATCAGATAATCAATGCCTGCTGCTTCGAGCAGAGCGGTTTTTAACGGCAGAGGTGTTAAAACCTGAGGAATCTTTTCCGGATGCAGAATGACCACCGGATGCGGGTCAAAAGTCATAGCTGTAACGGGACAATTGCCGAATTTTTTAGCGGTTCGGCGGGCAGCAGCAATAATTTTCTTATGGCCCAGATGGACGCCATCAAAATTGCCTATCGTCAGACAACAGCCCTTAAGTTCACTATCGATTTTTTCAAGTGTTTCTATAATCTGCACTTGTAAACCTTTTTAAGACACGGATTAACCCCGATGAGATAGCAGAAACGGCATCTCACGGGGCAGGCACAGATTTACACGGATTATTTAACTTCTATATTCTAATAATTCCATTTTACGATTGAATGGCAATTCGGGCAAGAAATTTAAGGACAACAAAAAGATATGGTTTTTTAGTCGCAATTGCAGAATTCTTTTGATAGATTATCTTCCGGAATTCGAGATTCTAAATATGGTTTTGCAAAACCCAGACAATCCGGTATTTAACGACAATAACCCTCCAATCCGCGAAATCGTACACGCGCAGATTGCTGCAATGGGCAGGGAGCTTACGGCCAAACAATTCGAGCAGCTTTTTCAGCGGATTTACGACCTCTATGAGCTGAAAGCAAGAATCTTTACCGAGGAAATTGCAGCTATTGTGGAGGAAATCCATATCCAACCCGGGGAGGGATGGAGCCTTGTGTCGCTTAAAACCACCATTGGGCCAAGCATCCTGCCGGCGGCAATAGTAGTGCTCAGGACGCTGGACGGAAAACAAATAACATCCGAAGCGGCCAGCTACAGCTCTACTGACGCAATATTTTCGGCAATCAGCCAGGCAACAGGTATAAGGGTCTTTCTAAAGGATTTTAATTTCAGTATGATAAGCAGCGGCGCAAGTTCCCTCGGACAGGCAAGTATGACAATCGAATATCACAACAAACAGGTCAGAACAACGGCCTGTTCAATTGATATGTTCGAGGCAACGGCAAAGGCATACCTGACAGCAATCAACATTGTACTGGACAGAATCTATCAGCAGCTCGAATGAAAAGTTTTGAGTTGATTTTATGACCTATCTGGCCATTCCAATCTCAGGAAAAAATTTGGAAGACTGTAAGGAGCAAATAACCACAGCTCATAGAGCTGGTGCGGAAATGCTCGAATTGCGGACAGATTACCTCGTCCTTGGGACTCCTAACGGAGAAGGGCTTAATGCCGATAATTCGTCAAGATGGCTTATGCCACTGCGGGAAGTCATCGGATTTGCAAAAAAAACCAGCCTGCCGATAATTGTTACCTGCCGAGATGCCGCAGAAGGCGGACAAAACAACCTAAATTCTTCTGTTCGCAGACAGATTCTGACTGAAGCTGTCAAACTCGGTGCGGATTTCATCGACTGTGAATATGTAAATTTTCAAAAAAACGATTTCAGCGATTGCTTGAGAAAAACGCTGCCGGAAAATAATAAAACAAAACTCATACTTTCAGCACATAATTTTACCGGCACGTTTGAAGATTTAAGCAGTATCTATGAACAGATTTTTGCTGCTTTCCCCTCAGCAATAGCCAAAACCGCATACCAGGCTGGCCATATAAACGATTGCTTTGCGGCATTCGACATCCTCAAAAAGCATGGCAAAAAGGCAATTGCAATCTGTATGGGCCAGGCCGGCGTTATCAGCAGAATAATTGCAAAAAAACTCGACGCATTCCTGACTTTTGCGAACATCGAGGAAAATGACTCTACTGCACCAGGACAGTTGACAATAAAAAAAATGAAGGAACTATACCGGTTCGACACAATAAACAGCAAAACCGAACTTTTCGGCGTAATTGCCGACCCGGTGAAACACTCAATCAGCCCCGCTGTACATAATGCTTGTTTTGAGGCTGAAAAAATGAACAGCCTTTTTCTGCCTCTGCTCGTATCGGGTGGGCAAAGAGAATTCAATGAATTTCTCGATAATGTAACTGCAAGGCCCTGGCTTGATTTCAGAGGTTTCAGCGTAACAATTCCGCACAAGACCGATGCTCTCGAATATGCAAGGGCAAAAGGCGAATATATCGAGCCTTTAGCGGTAAAAATCGGCGCGGTTAATACGCTGACAATTGGATTTAACGAAAGAATAACCGGCTACAACACCGATTATGCCGGTGCGATGGACGCATTAACAACAGCTTTAGGTATCAGGAGAAAGCAGCTTCACAATAGAACTGTGGCTGTTATCGGCGCAGGCGGCGCGGCAAGAGCAATCGTTGCCGGCCTGGCCGATGCCGGAGCAAAGGTTACGATATATAATCGCACTGTCTCGAAGGCTCACAATCTTGCTCTGGAATTTGGCTGTCATTCTGCCGGCCTCGATGCAATTGAGCAAATGGACGCGGAAATTATTATTAACTGCACGAGTATCGGGATGTATCCCAAAACCGATGCAAGTCCTGTGCCGATAAAGTGCCTGAAATCATCAATGGTCGTATTTGATACGGTTTATAACCCGATGGAAACTCCCCTTTTAAAGGGGGCAAAACAGGTCGGCGCAAAAACCGTCAGCGGAGCCGAGATGTTTATCAACCAGGCCGCTGAACAGTTCAAATTATTTACACACAAAGACTGTCCTATGGAAATTCTTCGCAAAGCAACGCTTAACGCTCTCCGGCAAAAATAAAAGATTGTATCAATTCTTAACGGCAGGAGAACTCTTAACCTCCTCTTGGGGCTTCAATGGAATCGACATACACCAGGTTGATTTCTCTCCATTAATTGTTTGTCCGGTAGCAAAAAACACGTATGTTGCTCTTCCATTTTCCATTAAAATCTGTGGCCGTTCGGTACTATCCATTTTTCTGTACTTGCCATCCTGCCAAAGAATATTTTTGGTGATTGCCACCGGATTCGGCTGGGCTTTCCAATGCAAAATATCATCCGAAACAATATAATATATTTCCTTATCAGAATATTTATGCGCCCAATCAAGCAGCAGCATATGATATTTCCCATTTTCAAACCAGATAGTCGGGTCCTCGGCATCCACTCCAAGTTCAAAGGGCTTATCAAAAACACGCACATAAGGCCCCTCGTAACTTTTCGCCGCCGCAAGTCCAATGGCATGTTTCTTGAGTCTCTCCACTCCTTTATAAAATAAATAAATCCTGCCGTCCGGCATTACAATGGGAGCTGGATTGCTTATTAAATACTGCTCCCAGCTGTTCGGCCGGACATCTAAAATCGGCTTGTCTCTTCTTTCCCAGGGACCATAGACAGACTTTGAAGTAGCCAATCCTACTCTCTCATGTTGATGGGCTTCCAGTTTCAACGGCGAATCCTCTTTGGTCGGATTTTCCGGCGTCGGCATATCGCCGTGATAAGTTGTTCCGGTGTAATACAGTAAATAGGTATCGCCGGATTTGCAGATAACCGGATTGTGGGTCATTTTCCCGTCCCAGTATTCTTCACCTCGCGGCGGCAAAACCACCTCCTCAAATTTGTATGGGCCGGCTGGCTTATCGGAAACCGCTCTGACAACTTCGGAATTCGTCAACCAGTGTGGACTAAACGGCAGCCCCTTCGGCCAGCGTGACGCGAACATATGATATTTCCCGTCTTCTCCCTTGATAACCGAACCACACCAGACCCAGTAACCTTCCATCTTGAATCCGCCATCGAGCGGAGCAGGCAATAGCCGGTCTCTGAAACTGATTTGTCGCGCATTTTCTGAATCAGATTGAGAAAAGAGTGTTTGTAAAAAAGCTAGCATAGCAATCATTATTAATACGCAGATAACCTTTTTAATTTCTTTCATATCTGCTTACCTGTTTTACTGCTCAGGGATTTCGTGTTGGGGTAAGTTGCGAAATAAAGGGGGTTGGGATTTAAAATTATTTTTTCTTTCCTCATAATAAGTATATGATGTCTTTATCGGCCAGAGCACTATATCATCACCTTTCTGCCCTAATGGAAAACAGGATGCCGGATAGATACTCGGCCTAAAACCTGGTTCACCTTCGTCATCTTTGAAATTTTTACCCACGCTGTATAGAGCAAAATCACTATCAAGTAGTTTGTAAACCAACGTCTTGTCACTGAAAGGGTCAAGATATATTTCGCTGATATAATTTTTCTCCTTTAACTCTTCCAGGCTTTTCGGTAAATGCCCTTTATCTTTCTTAAACCGCAAAATACCTATTGTCGTAATAAGAGCCTCCGCCCTTAATTTGGTTTCATATATCTGTGCTGAACTTTTTTCATAATTAGTTGCCACCAAGTCAAGGAGCAAATCCCTTTTTCGTTCAGATTCGAGCTTTTCAAAATATTGCGGGGCTTTGGCAAAAACTTGGTATGGAGTCAAATCAGCCACGCATTTAAACTTGCTTAGATATTCGCTGATTTTCTGCTTCGTCTCGCTACTGGTCGGTCCCAGAAAACTCTGTATAATATAACGACGCATCCGGTATTTCCCCTCATCACACAAACAGTCCATACTAGGGAAATAGCGAAATGCAAGTTTCCCATCATCGTCTTTATTCTGGTGAAACATTCGCTGGACAACATCATAGAGAAAGAGTTTTTCTACTCCAAAATCTATTTTCACCGAATCATTTTTAAGGAGTTTTTCCAACCGTTGCTGAAAAATTTCGAGAGACCGACTATCAATATGGCTCTGAGATATAATCAAAAAACCGCTTGAAACAGCCAAATTCCTCAGTTCACATCCATTAAGGGTCTCACATAGCATTCTTCTGCCATCTGTAAGATGTTTTGCTGCTTTATAACAGTCAAGAATAATATCTACAGCTCCGGTATAATTTCCTCGCCAAGCCTGCCATTTTGCCTGCCAGCATTCCGCTTTGATAAGCTCTCTTAATTCTGATAATCCATAGAGTCCAATACCCATCATATTACTATTCCCTGAATAGTAATGCCGCCAGTAATATGGCTTATGCACTGCTCTTTGAAATGCTTCAAAGCTAACTTCGTTCAATACCAACCAGCTTTCAAGTCGTTTTTGCTGGACTTCGTTAAAATCACCCGGCCAGTCTATATAAGGACAAGGGATATCCTGGAAAATCCTGGGAAACTCCACAAAATAATCGAAGGCATTTTGATATTCCTTATACGCATTGTTCGGGTCTTCCTGGTAATTTATGAAATTGCCGGGGCAGCTTAATTCGTTAAACATTGCCACATAATCTATTTGTGGTACAGGTTTGGCGGTAAAAAAGTGAACTGCCTTAATCCCAATAAATACAACAATGACTATGGCTACTCCTCTTACCAGCCATTTTCTAGTCAGAAACCGCCCAAATCTCTTCATATACTTAGACATAAATTTTTGAAAGCAAATTATAAGAAAACTGACCGCATATCATCTTATCACCTGCTCCACTGCTCTATTTTTTGCGACTTTGTCGCAAAAAATCGGGGTGACTGGATTTGAACCAGCGGCCTCTTGGTCCCGAACCAAGCGCTCTAATCCAAGCTGAGCTACACCCCGCCGAAAAATGCTATTTTACGAAATTTTTATTCTTTTTGCAACTTATAATAAATTAACGGGGTCGACATCAACCTGCACTTCAACGGTAGAAACCGCTATTTTGAGTCGGCGAAATGTCCTGAAAAGCTCCGCAAAGTTATTGGGATTGCCGGTCCGCAATATAATCTGCATCCTGTAAAAACGCTGAATACGCCCGATAACAGCTGGCATCGGGCCGGTAAGTTTTATATCCAGCTTGAGCGAAGAAATAATATTGTTTAACTGCTGTGCAATAACATCGGCAGCTCCCATCAACCGGTCATATTTTGTATCTCTCATTCGTACCAGAGCCACTCTGCCGAAAGGCGGCAGCAGACAGGCCTGTCGGTGTTTTAGCTCTTCTTTTATAAAACCTTCAAAATCGTCATTAACCGCAAATTTAATGGCCGGCTGGTTCGACAAAAATGTCTGAATGTAAACTTTTCCGCCTTTGCTGCTTCTGCCGGCTCTGCCTGCGACCTGACAGATAAGCTGATAGGTTCTTTCATTGGAACGGAAATCTGGAAGCTGCAGCGATGTATCTGCGCTTATTATTCCGACAAGCGTAACATTTGGAAAATGCAGTCCCTTTGCAAGTATCTGTGTGCCGGCAAGAATGTCGATTCTGCCCGCATCGAAATCCGATAGCAAGCGGTAATAATCGTGGTGCTGCATCGAGTCGCTGTCAACCCTGACTACACGTGTATCGGGAAGTTTCGCTTCAAGTTCGTCTTCGAGTCGCTGCGAGCCAAGACCAATCATCGTAACCGCCTTGCCGCACAGCGGACAATTCTTAGACACAAGTGTCTGCGCCAGACAATAATGGCACATTGCAAAACCGCCTTTGAGTCTGCCCGTCAGGTCCGTCGTCTTCTGATGTTTTTCGGACTTGTGAAAAGTCAGAGTTACATCACAGTTTTTACACTTGAGCGAATATCTGCAGCTCGGACAATAAATAAAATTACTGTAGCCTCTGCGATTCAGGAGTAGAATCGCCTGTTCCTTTTTCTGCAGGGTTTGCACCAGTGCCCCAAGAAGTTCGGAACTGATGAGATTTATGCCGCGACCTTCGAAATGCTGCTGTGCCATGTCGATGATTTTCATTTCCGGTCTTGGAAGGTTCATCACGCGATTCGGCAAAGTCAGGCGTGTAAAATGTTTTTTTGTCCTGCAATTGTAAAGCGTTTCAAGCGAAGGAGTTGCGCTGCCCAGAACGCAGACGGCATTTGCCATTTGTGCAAGTTTTATTGCAGCATCTCTGCCGTTATATCTGGGGACCGTATCCTGTTTGTAGCTCGGCTCGTGTTCTTCATCTACTACAATTATTCCGGGATTTGAAACCGGCGCAAAAATCGCGCTTCTGGCACCGATAACAACTATCGGCGATGTGGTTTTTATCTTCTGCCACTGTGCATTTCGCTGCGAGGCGGTAAGCTGAGAATGCATAACAGCGACATTTTTGAATCTGCTGCCGAAACGCTGAACAGTCTGAGCGGTCAGTGTAATTTCGGGCAGAAGTACTATTGCGCTTTTGCCCTTTTCGACAGCCTTTTCAATTGCCCTGATATACACTTCGGTCTTGCCGCTGTCAGTTACGCCGTGCAAAAGCACAACGGAAAAGCTGTTGGAATTTACTCTCTTTTCAATCTCGGCCAGGACCTTCTGCTGGTCGTTATTCAATATCACGGCATCTGTTTTTAATAATAATCCTTTCGGAACAACCGGCAGTTCTCGCAGGAAAGTTTGGCTTGTTAATTTGACGATGCCTGCCTGAACAAGTTTGTTCAAAGGTGAACCGCCAATGCTTAACCGCCCAAGAAGGCCCTTCAACTCAACTGCTGATTTGGCGTCAAATGCGCCTGTCTCCCTCAGAGCTTGAATAATCTGCTTTTGTTTTTTGCCGCGCGGTTCACCGAGGTTTTTTTCATCAGCCGCAAGAAAAACGTGTTTGAGCTTTTTCACACCCGCACCTTTTTTGACGGCAGCAGGAACCATCGCACTTAAAACCTGCCCCAATGGACAAACATAGAAATCGCTTATCCATTTGCCGAACTCAAGCTGTCTGCTGTCGAGCAGTGGTTCAGTATCGAGCACCTTTTTCACAAATTTCAATTTTCTTTTTTGTATTTCATCTGCTTCGGCATTTTTTATTTCTATACAGAATCCTGTTATAAGCTTATTTGCCCTGCCGAAAGGCGCTTCAAGGCGTCGGCCGGGTCGAACTTCCCCTAATCGGTCGGGCAGAAGATAATCAAAGACATTATCAACACCCGTATCCGGAGCAACAGTTACAATTTTCCCGCAGGGAATTTTCTCGTTTCCCGAAATGTCAAACAGACTGTTTTCTGAAGAAAATACCATTTGAACCTACAGTAATATCCAATAAAAAAGAAAAAATCCGAAATCCTAAATCTGAATCTTCAAAACAGTCTGCCTTGATGCCGCTTTATGTACCACTCTGAATTAGAGAACTATCCATCTTTCCCGTTCCGTATTCCTGAGGCTGAGCCATAAGCGAAGCCGAAGAATTACATCGCAGCGGAAACACGCCGGCGGTCATACAGCCAGGCGAACTATGCTGCCGTCTGTGATTATAATTCAGCCGTCGTCTTTCCACAAGCTCCTTGAGTTTTTGGGCAGCAAACCACCGGGTTCCGGATGTATCGCTTTCGCGTGTTCATGGCAAACGACATATTTTCGCTGCCGACAAATGAGAAAGGAGTAAAGAGACAGCTGGACAACTCAATAAAAAAGGCTGCCCACTTTCGGTCAGCCACTATGAAAAATTAAAACCCTTTGTACCTTTACGGATACTCTTTGCCCGTCTATATATCAATGCACACGAGCACAGCACCGAATTTCAATCGGTTCTGTCAGGCAGGCTAACAGTCCCTCAGGCAATAAAGTGTCGCTCATGCGCATCTACCACTTTCTGCAAAGGCACGCGCTAAGACTTCCTTTGCCAGCCCTTCAGCTATTCCAAATTTTATCTAACCTGTTATTTTACCTCTATCTTTACAGTTTTGTCAAGTCCTATTTTCTGATATTCTATAGTAAACACCCCCCCAAAAACAGCTCAACTCCACAAGCTCCAGCAAAGAGACCTATCCCTATCCCTCGGTGGATGCGTTACTTATCTTCAGCTCCTTCAGCTGCATTCTGGCTGTTTTTATTAGCCATTTCCATCAGCTTCTGCAGGCCACGATTAAACCTTTCCTTCAAATCCTGCCAATCTACCTGAGAAAAACTCTCAGAAGCCTTCGCATAGGCCTTGTCGTAATACCCTTTACATAAAGCACTTGCATTGCCCTGCGAACCGCTGTCTAAACTACTTAAGAAACTGGCGGCCTGGCACTGGCCCCTATCAGAAGGAGCAAGATAGTAAATCGCGGTCGCAAAACCCGCGAAATAAACAATCAACAAAAATATGAATTTGCTTCTCCAACCCATAAAAAAACTCCTTAAACCCCCCCAAATTAAATACTTATAGGCCCCTCGGCCTTCTTTAATCGACTCCATATAAATATATACGAAATAAAAGACTGAAAGGCAAATCAGGGGAAGTAGAAAAAGGGGGACAGTGAATAGTGAACAGTGAATAGTAGAACAGGTAAAAACCGGCAATGAAAAATAAGGAGTTATGAACCCCGCACCGAGTAAAGAATAATAAGTTTGGTGCGGGATTGACCCCGCACCAAGTAAACGATTGAATAGCAAACCCCGGTTAGATAGCTAAAGTGTCCCCAAGCAGCTAACTAACGCATCTAACGGGGCAAGTAGGTGCGGGATAAACGATTTTTAGGTAATTTGAGGAGATAAAAAATTCGTCAAAAGCGGGCATCCGTCTTCCATCCTTCGTCCACCAAGATGGACTACGGAGGACAGGTCGCTAAGGCTTCCGTCTCCGCCAAGGCTACGAGCGGACAAGTCGAACGGACAAGAGTTTTAAAAATGCCGTCAGGCATCCCCCAGCGGATTACGCTAAAAATGAGGGTACTTTTAATCACAGATTACGCAGATTAAATTGATTTTAATTAACCACGTCCTTGGGACTCCTTACGGAGAATGAACACGAATTGACACAAATTACAATTTTTTGACGACTTTTTACAGGTTTTTACAAGTTTTTGTGCTGAAAATCGGTAGTTGATAATTATCAATCAAGGTGAGGGAGAGACAAGAGTTTAAAAGTTAAAGCTAAAAGCTCAAAGCCAAAAGTGAAAAGTTAAAAATTGAGAAGCGGCGGGGGGCGGAGACGGCGTTGCCGTCCGCCATAGGCGGACAAGTTAAAGTTGCTGTTTTTAACCGCAGATTTCGCAGATTTACACTGTTTTTATGAGTTTTTGGGGCTGAAAATCGATACTTGATAATTATCAATCAAGGTGAGGGAGAAATTCGGGATTTGAGATTGCAGATTAGAAATTTAAATAGAACCCTCGCCCCTGCCTGCGCAGGGGTGACATTACTTCGCTCGGGACGCCTTACGACGGATTGCTACGGCCTAAGGGGTCGCAATGAAAACCCTGCCCCCCGCCCCCGACTACTCGAGGGCAGGCACTGCGCGAGGGTAAACTTCGTTGGCAGGGCTAACCGACCGCCGGTGGCGGGTAAACTTCAAAAAAGGGGGTAAAAATGGGGTGGAAATTAACCACAGATTACACAGATTACACGGAAATTAAAAAAAATGAGGGGTTTTTTTGAGTTTTTGGCAAGTTTTCGATGAATTTGCGCAACTTGTGCTTGCGCGTTTTTGCGAAGCGGAGAACTACTGTCGCAAAATTGAAGAATGAAGATTTTATGAACCGGCTTCACTGGGAAATGGCTTGCCTGTTAACTTACGAATAGTATAATTTCTCACTACGTCTGAACCAAAGTATATTCAAAAATAAGATGCTGAAATGGATAAAATACGGATTGATTGGAGAAAAGGTACTCTTAATTCAGAATGTAGCTGGCACCAACTGTCTCCATACATTGGTAGGATGAAATCCTCAATGGCCAGAAGTTTAATCACACAGTTTACTGAGCCGGGGGATACCATATACGATCCCTTCTCGGGAGCAGGAACGATAGCATTAGAAGGATGGCTTACCAAGAGACACGTGTTTGCAGGAGATCTCAGTCCTTATGCTTATGTGCTTTCAAAAGCCAAAATGAATCCTCCTAAAAATTTTAAAGATGCCGAGAATAGACTCAATGAATGTTGGCAAGAAGCAACTAAAGAACGTAAAACGATTGATCTCAGAAAAATTCCAGAGTGGGTACGCAATTTTTTCCAACCGGAGACTCTTCGGGATACTCTTGCAATTAGAAATGTTATGCTACGTCACCGTCAATATTTTTTGCTCAGCTGTCTGCTCGGAATACTTCATCATTGGAGACCAGGTTTTTTGTCATATCCATCCTCCCATACAGTTCCATATTTGAAAGATAAGCTTTATCCACGTACAAAATACCCTGAACTATATGCTTATAGAGCGGTGTATCCACGATTGCTTGCTAAAGTACGCCGTGCTTACAAAAGAACGTCTGAGGTGGATCGGCAATTGATTAGGAATGTTGTACAGTCGGACGCAATGAAGCCAGACTCAAAGTTGGTTTGTCAGAAGGTTTCAGCTATTATAACAAGTCCGCCATATATGAATTCGCTTTCTTATGCTCGTGATAATCGTTTGAGACTATGGTTCTTAGGAATTAAGGATCACACAATATTGGAACCTGTGCTTTCGCCACACAAGACACAATTTCTAAATATGATGGAAGCATTGATGGATATATGGTCAAAGCTTTTAGTGCGGAATGGTGTGTGTATTCTTGTGTTGGGAGCAGTACGTCGAAATGGTAAGTATCATCGTTTACCGGAAGAAATATTGAGAATTACTTCACGCAAAGATTGTTATTTAAAACCCACTGCTATATGCAAAAATGCTATTCCTGACATTCGCCGCGCACGAGTCAACTGCCATTCAACTCGTGAAGAAACTATTATAGTGCTACGAAAGAAGAGTTAATGTCATGACTCTTTCTCTACCAGACCAATTAAAAGATTTAGTAGGTAATACAGTTAACAAGGACAAAGAATACGAATACGAGATAATAAGTTATATTGGAAGTGGAAAAAGAGCGCATGTTTTTAAAGCTAAAAATCAATACGGGCGTGAGCGAGCTTTAAAATTTATATCTCAAAACAAATTAAAACATGGTTGGGAACAAGAAGCTCTCAAAGCGCATCAACTTGAACAGCAACCAAACACCGTAAGATTTCATGGACTTTTTTGGTATAAAGATTATGCTGTGATGGTCTTTGATTTCATCGAAGGCCAAACACTTAAAGAACATGTTATAAATCGCAAGTTAACCATCAGCGACGTTCAACACATATTGGAAAACTTATTATTTTTTCGTCGAGATTGTCTGCAAAAAAAGAACTTACAGCATGGAGACTTACATCCGGGAAATATTATTCTGAGAAAACCTGAGATGGGAGGTCCTCGTGCATACGAGGTTATGATAACAGATTTTGGGATGGGTGATACTGGGGCTATATTACAACCTAAAAAAGATATAGAGCAAATTGGCCTGATAACCACATTGATGCTTCAGTCAATTACTCGAGAACAATTAACGCAAGGTGATAGATTTTTTTATGATGAAATTTGCGGCGGATCTGCCATAAAGAGTCTCAGAGAGCAATCGCCATTGGAAAGAGGGGATGAAAAAAATGTCGTTGAAAATATAGTAGGGGAATTGATTCGTATACGTCAACGAACAAGCATGCCACAAATTACACAAATGGGTCATTCCAGATTTGGTGACTATTTGGTAGGCGAACAATTAGGGAATAGATGGAAAGAATGGAAAGAACTTTTTGTTTCAAGTTTTCCCGGCTACGAAGATATCGTCAGTCGAAATATCACGGTCTTGACTGGAACAAGAGGTTGTGGCAAAACAATGGTATTCAGACGTCTTTCAAAGCTTCTTACTCTTGAGGTTGGTCCTGTAGATGATGGTGCGGCAGGAGAGTTGGTTGGCATATATCTTAATATGAACGATATTGCTGATGCGTTTCTGTTTGACCAAGAGAAGTCGCCAGATAAAAACCTTGCTATGCGTATAATTCAGTTTTTTCATCTTTCGCTGTTGTCAGAGATTATACGGATTGCATCAACTGCCAGAGAAAAAGGTGCGGATGGACAACAAACTGTACTTGATGAATCAAACCGTCAGTTATTTAATTTGATTATCACGAAAATTGATCCTAAGACTTTATATCCAGGCCCCAGGCTTGAAATGCAGGTTGCAGCCTCGTTAGTAGAGACTGCTAAAGACAGAGTACGAAATGCAAAAGAGCCCATCTCTTGTCTTTCGGAAATGGCGCAAAATGATTGGCTTAAACGTTTTGTTCCAAAATTGCAGCAAATAGTACCTTGGATAGGCGATAGACCATTATATTTTTTTCTTGATGACTATTCTCTTCCCAAGGTTGGCAAATCACTTCAGAAAATTCTCAATTCGGTTATTTTTCAAAGATCAGATTGTTTTTTCTTCAAAATTTCCACAGAATCACCTTCAACTTTATATCGCGAAGATTATACTAAAAAGGTCCTCGATGAGCCTCACGACTTTGAACTTACAGATTTAGGTTCTGTAACAATCGATTTGCCAGACGAAAAACGCGAAACATTTCTTGATGATGTGTTTTGTCGTCGTCTCGCAAGAGAAGACAAGTTTCAAGGCAAAAATCTCATTGAGGTGCTTGGCAGATTTGATAAATCCTGGGCAGAACTTGCAAGAGGAATTCGGAAAGAGGTAGGGCCGGAGAATGATGACTTGCAACCTATACAAAAACCAAAACCTCAGGTTCTTTATTATGGTCGAGAAGTTTTTGTGAGCATGTGGTCTGGAGACACAAGATCAATGGTTAAACTTGCTCAGAATCTCTTGGAACAAATTCCAGATAAACAACCTTTGAATCTTCCAATACAACCAGATATACAAAACAAGGAATTCAGGCGTGCAGGAGGGGAATTTCTGCATTTTCTTAAAGCCTGTGCCAGAACAGCAAGAGATGGTAAAACTCCCCTTCCTCGCCATATAGTTTCATGGGGTGAACATTTGGTTAAGATTGCTGAAGCTTTTAAGGAAGTTAGTTTATATGATTTACGAAAACTGAATAGCGGCAGAAAAGATCGACAGAATGAACCTAAACAGGCTTTTCGAATAGAAATAGTAGATAAGTTTTCCTTGGAAGGTGTCTGTAGGGAAATATATGAAGATCTTGTACGTTATGGAGTGTTCCTGAGGGATGACAGAGGAAAAAGTATTAGAGGGGCTATAATTCCCAGACTATATTTACGGCGATTACTTATTCCGTTTTGTACATTGACATTTTCCAAAATTGATAGCATTTTTATGAAAGCAGTAGATTTTAGGGATTTACTTTTAAACCCAGCAGATTTTGCCCAAAAGTGGAAAAAAGATAGAGAGCGGTTTAACACTAAACAAATGAGATTGTTTGATGAAAGTAGCCATGATCATACCTAAACTCACATCTATCGATAAACTTGTGCTTCATAATGATGAATTATTTGTGGCAGCAGGAGGATTTGAGGAACGCGCATGCAAGTTTTCTGAAATTCTCGAATTTTCCAGCTCAACCAACAATATTGCGGTACTTCTGAACTACTTGCCCTATAAACCAGAAAATAGATTTGAAGAGATTATGTCTTTACTAAATAAGAAAGGTTGCAAGGTTGTGCCTGTGGAATACAATTTGCATTTACCTTTTGACTTTGATATTTGTTTTAAGGATATTCTGATTAATTCTCAAGCCAAGGCGGTATGCCTTGATATATCCGGCATGTCAAGACTGGCAATTATGATTATCCTTGACGTAGTACGCGAATTGAATTTGCCATTACGTATAGTGTATGCTGAAGCTTGTGAATACGCGCCAAGCCAAGCCCAGTTTGAGACAGCAAAATCAAAAGAAGAGCAACATTTACCTACATCTTTCATACATACCGGTGTTTACGATGTGCTGCATGTTTCCAGACTCTCAAGTATTCGAATGCAAAATCAGGCAACATTGCTAATAGCCTTTGACTCTTTCAATGAAGCTTTATGCCAGGCTTTAGTTAATGTTATCAAGCCATCACGTTTCATACTTATCAATGGCCGTCCACCACGAGGAGAATTAAAATGGCGAGAAGAGGCTACAGCCTATGTTCATCAGTTTTTGCGCCGAGAATGGACTATCGAAGATGATAACAATCCCATCAAAGTAACTAGCACCCTTTACTATAATGAAACTTATGAACTTCTTACTAGTTTATATTGGAAATTTTCAGGTACTCATCGTATAATTCTTGCACCTACCGGAAGCAAAATGCAGACAATTGGAAGCTACTTACTCCGTTCAATCCACGATGATATACATATCGAGTACCCGACAGTACAGGGGTTTTTTGCCGACAAGTACAGTACAGGTGTACGAGAAATGTGGCAACTTGACTTTGGTAAAATAGGTGATTTTGTAGACGGTCTGAGACAGAAAGAGATTAAAGAACATCTTGGTTTGCCGGAAAAACTTGTTAACGCAGATATAGATTAAGAATTTTATATATTGATACTATGAGGTGTTGCGGTAAATGGCAAAAGACAGACCGGAACCCCGCACCTATCCCCGCCCTTGCCCCTGCAAGGGCAGAAAATCGACCCCGCACCTATTCATTCAATAAGTATAAAAATGAGTAGAATAAGAATATTAAATATGTGCGGGGCAGGCGGGGCTAAACCGCGCCAAGGGCGAGATAATCGAAAATCGAGAGTAGAGAGAAGAAAATCCTAAGCACTAAATCCTAAATTCTAAACAAATCCTAAATACCAATTACCAAAAGTTCAAAACCCGCCCCTTCAACATTGTTCAGGACAAGCGTGAAACGGTGAAAGAAAAACCACTTTTTTAAGTAAAAAAAGCGGATTTTCCTTGACTTTTTGTTGTAAATATGGTAAAATACCGGTATTATTAAGTGAAAAGTGAATAAATTTAGCCACAAAGGCACTCCGTTAGGAGTCCTAAGGACAAAGACAGAAAGAAAAATCCTAAATCCTAATTTCTAAATCCTAAACAAATTCGAATAACCAAAATTCAAATGTCAAAAACGATATCGGCAGACAAGTTCAAAACTAATTAAAAATACCTAAATAATTTTTAAATTCCGATGAAAATACATCATCTTCATATTCCTATTGCTGTTCCGAATTGGTTAGAAACCATCGGCGCGGCGATACTGCTTTGGTACCGGCGGAAACAATATGGATTTGCGTTTCGTAAAATCAGACTTGTCGGCGGACAGTACGCAATAGTTGACCCTGAAGATTATGCGCAACTCTGCCGGTGCGAGTGGCTGCTTAAAGAATGCAAAAATACCTGTTATGCGTGGCGGATGCTGCTGGAAGACGGGAAATGGAAGATTATATATATGCACAGGGAAATAATGCAGGCAACGGCGGGAACTATCGTTGACCATAAAAACCGCAACGGCCTTGATAACAGAAAAGCTAATCTGCAATTCGCTGACCATAGACAAAACGCGCTAAACTGCACAAAAAGAGGAAGGCCAAGCGGGTCAAAATACAGAGGAGTCTGCAGGGATGAAAAACGCGGGAAATGGCGTGCGTATATCCATACCGACTTAAAACCAAAACATTTAGGCTATTTCGACAGCGAGGAAGAGGCAGCAAGGGCATACGATGAAGCGGCAAAGAAGTACAGAGGGAGGTTCGCAGCGCTTAATTTTGAATAAATTCAAAATTAGTATCTCAGGACAGGCTTGCGCAAAACAAACTATCATATTGCGTAAAATCCTCCTTCGCCAAGGCTACGGCGGATAGAATTGTCTTGCCTTTTGCCTGCAAGCGTACGAAAATTAGCCACGAAGACACTCCGTTAGGAGTCCTAAGGACAAAGACACAAAGATTTATAATTATTTAAATTAGTTAAGTTTTAAGGAGACAAAAAATGAGACTCAAAATGCTGCTAATTGTAATTGCCATAATAACCATCTTCACGGCTGGGAATGGATTTTCGGTTACTATCGGCAACTGGTACGGCTGTCCCGCACCAGACCCCAACCTGCCAACGGATGCGAACCGGCCTGCATGTACCCCAGGGACAGGCCCATGGAAAGAAGCCTACTGGAATAGCCCGCCAGTCCATCTTCCGCCGGGGCCAAGCATAAGTAAAGATGAAATAAAAATCATCAGAGCTAAAACGGTGTGCACACTTGACAGCAACGCAGGAAATTACCTGTGCAAACTCAGTATAGCCGGCGGGTCCGAAGAGTCAAACGCACCAAGACTGGAAATCGCACCCGGCGGAATCCTCGGCATAGGTGAATTCCGCGTCGGCTGCGGCGGCTCTACAACCGGCGGCCCTTACGGGCGCGTAAACCAGACAGGAGGAACGGTAAATCTGTCTGATAATCTTGTAGTAGGACGCTACGGAACCAGCGAGAAAAACCCCAATGAGGGCAAAGGCTTTTATACCATCAGCGGCGGGACCATTACGTATAATCCTACAAACGACAATGCAGGCCTGTATATAGCGGGAATCGGAGGCAGAGGGCCAACCGAAGGAACATTTACCATAGCAGGCAGTGCCGCCAATATTAACCTTAAAAGACTCTGTGTCGCAAGCAATGGCAGCATTGGCTGCAAAGGTACCCTTGAATTCAAGATTGGTCCAACAGGCGTAAGCCCGATTCGGGTTTCGGACGGTATTTCCATTGACTTAGCCAACGCAGATGTTACAGCCAGGCTGATTGTCAGTGCCATCGGCGAACCGCCAAAGGCTGATATTCTTCTTATCGAGAATCAGGGCAGCAGTCCCGTTAACGGCACTTTCGATACGGTCAACGGCAATCCTGCACCGGAAGGCACTGGTGTGGTTCTGAATTTTGGTGGAAATAACTATAATTATACGCTGACCTATAAAGGCGGCACAGGCAACAATGATATTATGCTGCACTATGTACCACAACCAGCCACAGCACCGGCAGCACCAGCAGTGCCGACACCAAATACAACAGCCAAGTAAAACCAGTTCTGAGGGTCAAGAATTAGTGAGAAATAACCCCGAAGACAGGCTTCGGGGCTAAACAAACCCTTTGCGCCAATGACAGACTTTGACAAAGCCTGACTCTCTGTTATAATCTATCACTGAAACGGATAAAAAGCTTATCGTATTTAAGGCATACAAATGCGTCTGGCGGCAAGGATGCAAAAGAAACAATGGCACATTTTACCCGCTGACAGTTTGGCGGGGCAACTGGCGAACGAACTGAAAATACCGCCCCTGCTTGCACAGGTGCTTATAAACCGCGGCGTCAAAAATCCCGATGAAGCGAAAAACTTCCTCAACCCCAAACTCAATGAACTTGTCGAACCTGAATTGATGCCCGGCATCGGCACGGCTATCGAGCGAATTGAAAAAGCAATAAAAGACAAACAAAAAATCACCATCTACGGCGATTATGACGTTGACGGAATAACTGCTGTTACAATTCTGCTGGGACTTTTTAAGTTGCTGGCGGCTGACGTAGATTATTACATCCCGCACAGAATAGATGAAGGTTACGGCCTGAATATCGAGGCGGTTGAGCAAATCGCTCAGTCAGGCGCAAAACTGATTATCAGCGTCGATTGCGGCATAACAGCCTTTGAATCGGCACTGGCTGCCAAAGCTAATAATATCGACCTGATTATCACAGACCATCATAGATTATCTCCGGACGGCTCATTGCCGCAGGCGATTGCGATTGTGCATCCGAACCTTGATGAAAACTATCCTGCACAATTAAGTGCCGGTTCTACTGTGGCCTTTAAGCTTGCATGGGCTGTTATCAACCGCTTCAAAGGCAGCGGCACTACGCCGCAACATCTCAGGCAATTCCTGATTAACGCCACGATTTTCGCCGCGATGGGCACAATCGCAGACGTAATCGATATGCGCGGCGAAAACAGAATCATCAGCAGCTTCGGCCTGCGGGCCTTCGCCGAGTCCAACCTGCCGGGAATGAAGGCATTAGTCAATGCCGCAAATCTCACAACCCAGACAATCGACAGCTTCCATATAGGCTTCTGCCTTGCGCCGATGCTCAACGCAGCCGGCAGAATGGGACACGCCAGACTGGCCGTCGAGCTGCTAACGTGCGATAATGATATCAGGGCAATCCGAATTGCAGAATACCTTAAACAGCAGAACAAACAACGACAACTGCTCGAAAAGAAAATATACAAACATGCCTGCGATATGATAAGCAGCGCCGGCCTCGACCAAGCCGACAAGAAGACAATCGTCCTTGCAAGCAGCGACTGGCATACCGGCGTAATCGGCATAGTCGCATCAAGACTCGTCGATAAATACTACAAACCCGCCATCCTGTTCAACATTGCAAACGACAAAGCCCAAGGCTCGGCACGCTCAATCGAAGGATTCGACATCCTCGAAGCTATTACCGCCTGCAGCAACGAACTAATTTCATTCGGCGGACATACTATGGCGGCAGGACTGACAATCGATGTCGATAAAATAAGCAGCTTCGCAGCAGCCTTCGAAAACTATGCCGCTGAAAACTGGAACGCCGACGAATTCGTCAATAGACTCGAAATCGACGCGGTCTGCCGACTTTCGGATTTGAGCGTGCCTCTTATAAAATCGCTGGCGATGCTCGGCCCGTTCGGAAGAGGCAATCCTTCACCGACTTTCGCAGCAAGAGGCATAAGATTGATTGCCTCGCCGAGAAGAGTAGGCCAGGGCGGCGAACATCTGCAATTAGCCGTCTGCGACAGCGGCGCAAATGCACGATGTATCGGCTTTAATATGGCTCATCTGGAAAAAAAGCTTTTGGAAAATGAATTTTTCAGTATCGCTTTTGAGCCGCAAATAGACAACTTCTACGGCCAAAATTCCGTCCAGCTTGTCTTAAACGATATTCAATTTGAATAAATTCCTCTATTTTGCTTTGCGGCAGACAAAGAGTCTGTAGGTTTTGTGTTCTGCAAAGTCTTTGCCGGTGCGGCTGCCCCTGAGATACTTTTGCTCGGTCTTTTCAATCTTCTTTTTGTATCTCCATTTTAAAATCTTCAAAACAATCGGATGACGACTTTTAAAGAATCGCTCTGCAGCGTTGACAACCGGTATCATTACCTCTTTTGTGGCTCTGTCCAAAATGTCCATATTCGGAGCGGTTTGTTCGGTGATATCAATATCCTCAATTATTTTAAAAGGCGACTGTCCGAGAAGATTCATAAATTTGTCGAGCTTGTGGCCGCCCTTGAGACCGCCGGGGACAGCAGAATGCTTTTTGAAAAAATCACAGATTAACAGAAAACCACCCTGCCTTACAAGAGACGCTGCTATATCAATTACGCGGTCAAGGTCGATATACTGAAAGCTCTCGCAGAACATCACCATATCGTATTTTTTGCCGGTTTGAATATCCTCAAATTTGCACTTGAAGATTTCGCTGCTGCCGCCGAGCAGCCCTTCGACAAGCTCATTCTGATACTCAGTAGGACAAACACAGTCCACCTTATAACCCAAATCTATAAGCCGCTTTGAAAATGCACCTGTGCCGCAGCCCACATCAAGAATTGACTTTACCTCTGCAGGAATGTGCGAAACTACAAACCTGCAGTACTCTTCCTGAGCGGTGTGAAGATTGAGAAGGTCCGGCTCCAAGCCCTTTTTCCACAGGCCGTAATGCAGATGCTCAAGTTTGAGCACGCCTTTGCCGAGAATATGGCCGATTTCAAGACCTAACTCACGCGAAATATGTTTTTTGCTTTCCTTCAAGTTATGCCCCTTTTAATGTCGGCTATGCCGGCCCGAATAAATAAAGATAAACTAACAATGATAATATTTTGAAGGAAAACGGCAAGGAAAAATAAAGAAGAACGCAAAACTCAGCTATCAGTGCGAAATCGTAAGCAGCGGCGGCTCCTGGGCTTCACCAGGGGCGTCCCTGTGAGCAATTACACGATAATAAAACCATCTCAAAAAGCCGCTTGCGGCAAAACTACAGAAGACCAGAACAAGGGCAACTTCAAAACTGAAAATGATTATCACAAGAAAAGCTATCGCCCTTATAAGATATGCAAAAGGCTTTCTGCCGTGAAGATACTGATTCAGGATGTGCGGATAACGAATTCTACTGACCATAAGAACCGACACGCCCAGCGCAACAAAAGGCAAAACGGCAATAATAATATTGTGCCCCATATAAGAAAAGAAAGTCTGGGTGACGTCGATTTTTTTGACAATGTCCTGATTGAGAATAATAAGACTGGTAATCACGCCTGCGGCGACAGGAGTCGGAAGACCCGAGAAATTCATATGGCTCGCCTCATCCTCCTCGTTTTCAACGTTGAACCTTGCAAGACGTATGGCGGCACAACTGATATATATGGCGGCGGTGAGCCAGAGAAAACGATATATAAAAACATCGAAGGCCGGACTGAACGTAACACTGCTCTCAACCACACGCAACATTAAAAAGGCAGGAGCAACGCCGAAGCTGATTACATCACAAAGACTGTCGAGCTGACCACCAAAACTGCTGGTGTTCTGACTAATCCTGGCCAAATGGCCGTCCAGCATATCGGCAAGCATCGCAAAAAAAATCATATAGCAGGCCATAGAAAAGAACGGGAACTGATGATGATAAACGTTAAGACCATCAAGGTCAGCCTGGCCGGCCCTGGAGGCAAAAACAATCGCAGCGAAACCGCAGGCACCATTGATAAGCGTTACCAGCGAGGGAAGAACGGTAATGTACTTGAGCCTTTGTCTGCGAACGGTTCGCAAAAGGCTTCGCTTGGCACGTTCCGATCTGCTAACCAGCTCTGTCATATTTTGCAAGCACCGTAATGCCGGCTTTTACCTTGTCGCCTTTTTTAGCGATTATTTTTGCTGAACTTCCGGCCAGCAGGTAAAGCTCAGTCCTGGAACCAAATTTTATCATACCCAAAACCGCTCCGCCAGAAAATTCCTGACCTTCCGCTGCATCACAGACAATCCTGCGGGCGATGGCACCAGCTATCTGACGGACAAGAAGTTTATCAGACGGCTCGACAATCCGAGTCATCGCTATGTCATTGCTTTCATTAACTCCGCCGCTGGCAGGATTTAAGGCATTTTTAAACTTCCCCCTGCGATAAGTGATTTTTTCAATCCTGACGCCGCAAGGTGTCCGGTTTATATGGACATCAAATATACTCAAAAAAATTCCAATTCTGACCACCCTGCCGCCGATAAAGTCAGATTCGTCAACCTCTTCAATATCAGTTACCGTTCCATCAGCAGGCGAAAGAATTAAATTATCCCCCGCCGGGATATTGCGCTTAGGGTCACGGAAAAAAGATAAAAGCCAGACCAAAACAATTGCCAAAACAGCCTCAAAAACACAAAGTAATACACCAGCCGGTACAGCAAAAACAGCTATCACCATCGCAAGGACACATAGGCCGGGATAAATCACAACCTCCGGCAAACCATATTTTGTTATTGGAATTCTCACAAGTTTATTTTAACCGCGGATTACACAGATTTCACGGATTTTTTAGACCAATTTTCATCTTGATTTTGGGTTGGACGGAAGCTATATAAAGGTTTCTCAATATGAAAGGCAAAAAAATGAAAAAACACGCTTTTTGTTCGTTTATGCTTTTATGTTTAATTTCTGTTCAAAGTTATGGGCAGCATAAAAATTACAAAGATTATCCCATTTCTATGATTGGGCCTAACAATGTAGAGATAACCGACAGCTTCTGGCTGCCAAAAATCAGGACGGTGCAAAACACGACTATTGCTTTTGGCTTTGATAAATGCGAGAAAGAAGGCCGAATGGAGAACTTCCTTATTGCCGGAGGTAAAAGAAAAGGTAAAGTACGCGGAAAGATGCCTTTTGACGATTCAGATGTGTATAAAATTATCGAAGGAGCATCCAACTCATTGATAATCGCTCCCAACAAAGAACTGGATGCTTACCTTGATTCGGTTATTGCCATTATCAAAATCGGTCAGGAGCCTGATGGCTATATTACGACATGGTTTACTATCGACCCCAATAATCCTCCTGCTCCCTGGGCACAAAAAACAGGCAAACGATGGACAGGCGAAGCAAGCAATCATGAACTATATAACAGCGGCCATCTGTTCGAAGCCGCCGCGGCTCATTATATCGCCACCGGCAAACGCAATTTTCTTGATATCGCAATCAAAAACGCTGACTTACTGGTTCGTAGTTTCGGCCCGGGCAAACTTACAATTCCGCCGGGACATCAAATTGTCGAAACGGGACTTGTAAAACTTTACCGCATTACCGGTAATGAAAAATACCTTCAACTGGCCAAATGTTTCCTCGATTGGCGTGGAGACCCAAACACGCATCATCTCTACGGCGAATACAGCCAAGACCATATACCGGTTACAAAGCAAACCGAAATTGTCGGCCACGCTGTGCGGGCAGTGTATATGTATGCTGGTATGACCGATATAGCGGCAATCTATAACAATTCGGCGTATCTTAAAGCGGTGAAAAATATCTGGAACAATCTGGTAGAGCGCAAGATGTATATTACCGGCGGTATCGGAGCCAAACACGAAGGCGAATCATTAGGCAGAGATTATGAACTTGGCAACCTGACTTCATACAGCGAAACCTGTGCATCTATAGGCGATGTATATTGGAATCATCGTTTGTTTCTGCTCTCGGGCGATGCAAAATATTATGATATTATTGAACGCACCTTATACAATGGTTTGATTGCGGGTATATCACTCGATGGAAAAAACTTCTTTTACGTAAACCCCTTAGAAGCCGATGGTAAATTTAATTTCAATCAGGGGACAGGAACACGCCAGAGCTGGTTTGACTGCTCATGCTGCCCGACAAATCTCATTCGCTTTATTCCTTCACTGCCGGGCTTGATTTATGCTGCACAAAAAGACACGTTGTATGTCAACCTTTATGCATCCAATAAGGCAAAAGTGAATTTAGAAAACAGGCAGGTAACTATTGAACAACAAACGGATTATCCCTGGCAGGGAGACGTCAGTATAGTAATTAATCCTGAAAAAGCTGGGCAATTCACTCTGAAACTCCGCATACCCGGCTGGGCACAAAACCAGGTTATCCCAAGTGACTTATATATTTATACGGATAAAATAAGCGACAAAGTCGTTATTACAATAAACGGCCGGGAAATAAAATATCGCACACGTCTTGGTTATGCAGCAATTACTCGAAAATGGAAGGTCGGAGACAGGGTTAAAGTTAACTTTCCTATGGTTATACGCCATGTAATAGCTAACGAAAAAGTAAAGGACGACCTGAATATGGCGGCTCTCGAATATGGTCCTATTGTTTATTGTGTCGAAGGCATAGATAACAATAACCGATTGGATGAGCTCACATTGCCCGACAATGCCGCATTAAAGCTGGAAAAACGAACTGATTTGCTCAATGGGGTCAATATAATTACAGGTGATGTTCCAGCCAATAACAGTCAGACAGTATTAAAGCTGACCGCAATTCCTTATTATGCCTGGTCGAATCGCGGTGCAGGAACTATGAGAGTCTGGCTGCCGCGAAAATAAGACGGAATAGATAACTGAGTTACGACAACTTATAACATTTTTCATCTTGATTTTTGGGGAAGATGGAATGTATTCTAATGTGTGTGTTTAGCGTTTTATGCAGTATGCCAGAGACGTATAAAACTGCATAATCATTGTTGGAATAAATTGTGAATGTAGCAGAAACAATCAACAAATTTCATGTTGCTCTACCAACGATCCGAAAATGGATTGAAGAGTTATTAGAAAAGCATAAAAATGAAACTGTCAATGTAAATAGCCTTGGTTTTTCCAATATAGCAAAACATTTTCCTTCTGACTTATTAGAACAAGCAAAGGTAGTGACAGTTTCTAAGGTGCCATTTCCTCCAATTGGGCAAATGGGTCTCCCAGAACTATCAGAAATGGAGCGAATGCCACTTGATGGGATAACATATATGGACACATTCTTTGTTCATCATCTTTATCAAACGGAGAGTCTTTATTTTCATGAATTGGTTCATGTAGTACAGTGGAAAAGATTAGGAGTAGATAATTTTCTTTTTGCATACGGTATTGGTCTATTACAGTTTGGTTACAAGAATAGCCCATTAGAACGGATGGCATATAATCTCCAAGGGGCTTTCACGCAAAATGCAGTTCCACTTAATTTGGTTGCTTTTATTCAAAAGCAAACTGATAACATTTGGCTCCAAGTAGCACCTTTGATCAGCAAATTTTGAGCAGAAAAAGACATTTCTCTTTAGGTCTTGACTTAATGCCATACAGACGTTATCTTTTTCATCCCAAAAGCCAGAATAAATCATATTAACGAAAGGAATAAGAATGTCTACGGCTATTGTTGATGTAAAGGCAAGAGAGATACTCGATTCACGCGGAAACCCAACCGTAGAAGTCGATGTCAGACTCGATGACGGCTCATTCGGCAGAGCGGCCGTGCCTTCAGGGGCAAGCACAGGCGCTCATGAGGCGGTAGAACTGCGAGATGCCGATTCAAAAAGATATATGGGAAAAGGGACGCTGGGTGCCGTAAAAAACGTTAATAAAAAAATCGCTCCTAAGCTCATCGGAATGGATGCCAAGGCACAGGAAAAAATAGACAAGCTTATGATTGAATTAGACGGCACGAAAAACAAGGGCAAACTGGGCGCAAATGCCATACTTGGCGTGTCACTGGCTGCGGCAAAGGCTGCGGCAGATTCGGCTGGCGAGCCGCTGTACCGCCATCTGGGCGGACCCAATGCAAGACTGCTGCCGGTGCCGATGATGAACATACTCAACGGCGGAAAACACGCAGACAACAATGTCGATTTTCAGGAATTTATGGTTATGCCAATCGGGGCAGAGAATTTCCCCGAAGGTTTGCGGATGGGTGTCGAGGTGTTCCATACACTCAAAAGCGTTCTCAAGGAAAAAGGCTACAACACTTCTGTCGGCGATGAAGGCGGATTTGCTCCTTCTCTAAAAACAAATGACGAAGCGCTTGAGGTTATACTGGACGCAATCGAAAAGGCAGGCTATAAGGCGGGCAAACAAATAGCAATCGCACTCGACCCGGCAGCAACAGAAATGTGGGATGATGGAACAAAGAAATATAAATTCTTCAAATCAGACCCGAACAAAAAAGTCTCATCAGACGAAATGATTAAGCACTGGACCGAATGGATAAATAAATATCCGATTGTCAGCCTCGAAGACGGACTTGCTGAGGATGACTGGTCAGGCTGGAAAAAACTAACCGAGACGCTCGGCGATAAATGCCAGCTTGTCGGCGATGATTTATTTGTTACAAATACGGAAAGACTCGCAAAGGGGATTAAACTGGGTGCCGCAAATTCAATTCTCATCAAGGTAAACCAGATTGGCACGCTTACCGAGACCATCGAAGCAATTAACCTTGCAAAGAGAAACGGCTATACTGCTGTTATAAGCCATCGCAGCGGCGAAACGGAAGATTCAACAATCGCGGATTTGGCAGTCGCAACAGGCGTAGGCCAAATCAAGACAGGCTCAGCCTGCAGAACGGACAGAATCTGCAAGTACAATCAGCTTTTGAGAATTTATGAAGAACTCGGCGAGACCGCTCAATACGGCTCATTTCTGTCTGAATGATAAAATAGATACTCGTCATGTATAATGCGTTGTATGCCGCTGGGACAGCAATGCCAACTACGAGTCTGGATGCCAATGTTCGGCATCCCATCACAGCTTCATTACTTCCTCTTTAAACGCATCTTTTAAACCCGAGTCCTCTAACTTAACTCCTCTCTCAATTGAGTGTAAGCTTTGCCATGTCTGCACGAAAGGTGCAAAAAGGTCTAACCGATTTTTGTAGAATGAAAAAGGTCTTGTATCACAGACCATTTGAGGCTCTCCACTTCGGTCGAGGGAGCGAAACCACCGCTTCGGGTCGTTCGGAAATCGCATAAAAGGACTAAAGACCTGGTCTCGGTCTTTGTCGCTTCGGTTATTCTGCCATTTCTTTCGTCGTTCATCCTCTTTGTCGCTTGCTCGCAGCAGATAATGTTCTACAGTGTCTTGCATATATTCGTTATAATCCCTCTGCTTCGCGTCGTCTATCGGCACCTGAATGTTAGTATCCGAGACGTGAGCAAAGCCATGAACATAGGTTTGCTCAACGATACCAAGAGCCTCCGCATTCCTATTGAACCTCCATTTCTTGAACTTCCAAGCCACCCAAATGCCTACTCGCCGAATAGGGGTTTTCGACAACGCGAGCCTGGTCGTCATAAGTCCTAATAGGATGTTCTCAGCGCTATCAAGTGCATATTCATCCAAAATGAGCGGTACGGGGGGAATCTCGACACCCGCATCCCTCATAATATTCAAGAAGCTTTCAGCCTCTGAAAGCCATGGAGCGCGTTCCTGCGTGAAGCCGCCTGACAAAACTATGATGTTATACCGAAAGCGACCTGCTATTTCTGGAAACTTGAGAGAATGCTCGAAGCAGACATCTCTGTCATGAAATTCCCCATAGTATATCCCATCTTCATACACCCCCTGACCGCATACGATTAAGACATCGGCAAAGGGAGCGGCGAACTTTTCCAGAGATTCGCACTCCAACATCTCGTTACTCTGGTTCCTGATAAGCACACGGGGATGATTCACTGTTCTTTCCCTCCAGAACACATACTCAACTGAAGGCAGTCTATTCTTAAATAGATTATAGCCGATTGGCGAGATGTTGTCAAGTAGAAAAGTGTGTTTTTGAGGTAGAAAATGATAGATATTGACAAATTTCAATTGCCGACTTAAACTGTCGAGTATGACAAGACAGGAAATAAAAGACAGACTGTTAAACGCTGTCAAACATAATCCGTACCTACAGGATATCAAATCGGCAGCTAACCTGTCAGCGGATTTTTAGAGTTGCGAGGGCTAATGTTGCAAAGGCGGCGGCCAAAAGCCAGAATCTTACCACCACCTGCGGCTCAGACCAGCCGGCAAGATGAAAATGATGATGAATCGGCGCACAGCGGAATAGTCTCTTTCCGCCGGTATAGCGGAAATACAGTATTTGCAAAACCACACTGAAGAGCTCAACCATAAATACGCCGCCAATTACCAAAAGCAGGATTTCATTCCTCGTAACCAGAGCGCCATAACCCATCGCAGCGCCCAGCGGAAGCGAGCCAATATCCCCCATAAACGTTTGCGCCGGATGACAGTTAAACCATAAAAACCCCAGCGAAGCGCCGAGAATAGACGAGAAAAATATACTAAGCTCGCCGGACTGCGGTATATGCGGCAAAAGCAGATAGCCGGCCCATGTCATCGTTGAGGTCCTCGTCATCGACTCAGAAGCAACATAACAGAGAATAGCCAGAGTCAGACTTGCTATCGCAACACAACCAGCTGCCAGGCCATCCATACCATCAGTTAAATTGACCGCATTGCTCGTCGCTGAAATATAAAGTATCGCAATCAATACAAACAACCAGCCGGTGATGGGTATGCCATACTTGTAAAAAGGCAGCCAAAACCTCGTTGCATCCGGCACATTTTTAATATCAAAATACAGGAACGTCGCTATCAGCACCGCACCGCCAAACTGAAACGCCAGCTTCTCCCACGGCTTTAAGCCGTTGCGGCTGCGATGGCGAATTTTACTTGTAAGCTTGAGCCAGTCGTCAACCGCTCCTATGCCGCCAAACCATAATATCAAAATAATCGCTTTTTGGATAAACGAATTGTTCAGCTTTGCCCATAGCAGAGTACCTACCAGCACCGCAGCAAGAATTATCAGACCACCCATAGTCGGGGTATTGGCCTTTTCTTTGTTAAGCTCATTAAGCGTCTCGTGATGAAATTCCGGCCGGTCGCCTATTTTTTTGCGCATCAGCCAGCGAATTATCTTCGGGCCGGAAAGCCATGCCACAAAAAGACTTGTGAGCGCCGCCATTATGCAACGGAACATCACCTCCTGCCAGGCGTAAAAACCCAGCGAGCGAGTTACAAAATCCTGCAAAAATGAAAACAGATGATACAGCATAAAAGAAACTTAAAACTTAAAAGTAAAAACCCAAAACTGTGGAATTTTTTTTACTATCTGGTAAAAAGTCCTTTCAGTTTATCCACAATTATTTCAAAGCTTTCACTGCGAGAAGCCTTGACTAATATTATATCGTCAGGTTCAATAAATTTGTGCAGGTTAGCGGTAAGCTCGCGCACATTTTCAAAAATCCTCACACAGATATGAAAATCAGCGCTTTTATCCGCCATTTGGGCAGCCACGGCACTATCGCCTTTCGTCGTCAGAACAAGCGGGATTTTGTAATGAGCAATTCTTTGGCCCAGCTCGGCGTGCAGCCTTTCGCTTTGGGCGCCAAGTTCACCCATCCGGCCAAAAATAAAAACAGGTCTTTTCTTCTTCTGCTCCGCCAGCAGAGAAAGGGTCTGAAGGGCATTTTCCATCGAGCCGGGATTTGCATTGTAACAGTCGTTAATAACCGTTACCGAACCAAGTCCGCTAAGGGATGCCTGACGGCACTCGATAATCTCCAGCCTCATACCGACAGGTTTTATGTCAGCAATCAAGCGGGCAAGCTGAGCCGCTGGAATGCCAAGATATTTACACATCGCCCAGACCGCTGCCGCATTCTCCACGTTAGCTCTGCCGGCAAGCGGAAGCTCCACCAAAACGTCATCAATAACAAACTTACTTTTATCGCCAAAAAACTCAATATCCTTTACCTGTATGTCGCAGGTTTTCGCTGTGCCGAAAGTGGTAAAATCCAAACGACTCTCTTTGCAATAATCAACAAGCTCTTTTTTATCGCCGTTGATAAAAAGTTTTCCATCCTGCTTCAGACCTGCCGTGATGGAAACCTTTTCCTTTATTATACCTTCAATCGAGCCAAAACCCTCCAGATGTGCGGGGCATATCGTGGTTATCAAAGCTATGTCAGGAGCAATTATACGGGAAAGATATTCAATCTCGCCGGGATGATTGCTGCCGAGCTCTGCTATAATAAATTCACAATCATCCGGAGCATCGAAAACCGTCAAAGGCACGCCGATATTGTTATTGTAGCTTTTCTGGGCGGCAAAACATCTAAACTTACTGCTTAAAACATGATGAAGCATATCCTTTGTCGTAGTCTTGCCCACCGAGCCGGTAACTGCGATAACCTTCCAGGCTGAGATACTTCGCACATACTTTGCCAGTTCGCCAAGAGCCTTTATCGTATCGCTGACAAGCAGGACAAGCTTGCCTGTTGCGAGGCGGTCGCACCGCGGCGAATCGGTCGTAACAGCAATTTTCTTCTGCACAACCGCACAGGCTGCGCCGTTTTCAAAGGCCTGATTGACAAAATCGTGGCCGTCGTGATTTGCCCCCTTAACCGCAAAAAATACGCTACCTTGGCGAACTATACGAGAGTCTATACTTACACTGCTTACTATTTCTGTGCTGCCGGAGACGGTTTGAGCTTTTATAACTTCAGCGAGTTTCCTTATGCTTAAAGGCTTCATCCCGCACCTTCTTTCTGTTCAATTTTCCCGTTGGTATATCCAATATACAAGCTATCATCCTTACGACTCTTCAAAAGATATACGTGATACACTGAATATTTAGAAGGTGCGGGATTCATCGCAAAATTTCTGCGGCGGTCTCCATATCGCTGAAGTGAAGCTTTTCCGTGCCGATAATCTGATAATTTTCGTGACCCTTGCCAGCGATAAGAACAATATCGCCCGCCTTTGCATTTTTGACCGCTGCCTCAATCGCCAGCTTCCTGTCGGGCTGAACAGTTATGTTACCGGCAGAAGGGTTTGAAAAACCCTGGAGAATATCCTCTATTATGGCGGCGGGTCTTTCCGTTCTGGGATTATCGCTGGTAACAAAAATATTGTCGGCAAACTGTTCGGCAACCTGTGCCATCCGGGGACGTTTGGTTTTGTCCCTGTCGCCGCCACAGCCGAAAACCAGCGTCAGGCGATTTTTACAAAGAGGTTTTAAGGTTGAAAGGACATTTTTTAACGCATCGTCCGTATGGGCATAATCCACAATTACCGTAAAATCACCTGAAAAAGGCACTTTCTGAAGTCTGCCGGGCACCTTACCGAGCTTACTCAAACCTTCTGCAACTGTCTTAAGGTCAAAACCACAGGCAATCGTCAGACCCGCTGCAGCGAGATGATTGCTCATATTATGTCTGCCTATAAGAGGTGTTTCTATCCGAATAATCCGGCCTCTGAAATTCAAATCAAATACCGTACCACTAATATCCATCGAGATGATATCTGCCGTTATGTCTGCCTGTCTTTCGAGTGAGTAAAAGAGCTTATTAGCTTTTGTTACAGCAGCGACTTTTTCCCAAACAGGGTCATCGATATTTATCACTGCCGTTGCATCAGGTGAAAGCTTCTCAAAGAGCTTCAGCTTGGCGGCCAGATACGCATCCATCGTTTTGTGATAATCCAGATGTTCGCCTGTAAGATTCGTAAAAGCAGCGGCCTTGAAATTTATCCCCGCAAGACGGTTCTGCTCAATCGCATGACTGCTGGCCTCCATAACAAGGAACTGGTCGCCTGCTTGTACCATCTTGTCTGAAATGGACGCAAGCTCAAACGCGTCCGGAGTCGTCATCGAAGCTTCGATGTCGTCTGCACCGCTGCCAAAGTCAATCACCACAGTTCCTATCAGGCCGCATTTTTTGCCGGCATCGGCAATTACCGAACGAACCAGATAAGTCGTCGTCGTCTTGCCGTTTGTGCCGGTAACAGCAAGATTAACAAGCCTGCTGTTGGGCTGGTCAAAATATGCCTGAGAGAGCAGGCCAAGCGCTTCGGCTGTATCGTCAACTTGTATAACTTCGGCTGACGCAACAGTAACCGGTTTTTGCGAAACAACGTATCTGGCGCCTGTTACAACTGCCTGGCCGATAAAGTCATGGCCGTCCATACGCGTACCTTTTACCGCTACAAAGATATCGCCCTGCCGAAGCTTGCGAGAGTCGGCACATACGCGCGGCCGCTCAAGCAAGGGCCTATCCATCAGCTTCAATAACTGCTCCAATGTCATAGGGGCCTATTTTAACAAACGATTTTATTCAATATCAATAGTAAAAAATGATATAATACAAGTTATGCCGGACAAAAGAAAACACAGAGGCGCTCATCCGCAGGATAGTGTCCTGTTCTGCCGGGAAAATATCCCCGCTCTGCGGCAGGCTGTGGCTGATTACTCGATGCTTTTGACAAAAGAATATCCTCAAAACGCTGCCCTCAAATTAGTCGGCGACAAATTCGAACTTACCGAAAGACAAAGACTTGCAGTTATGAGAAGCAGCTGCTCGGATACGCAACTTGCAGGACGACTGATTCGACAACTACAGCCGGGCGACCTTGCCGGCCGGGATATTCTTATCGACGGATATAACGTCCTGATAACCATCGAGTCAGCAATGAGCGGAGGATTCCTCTTTATCGGCAGAGACGGCTGTGTCAGAGACCTGGCAGGTATGCATGGGACGTACAGAAAGGTCGATGAGACAATACCTGCAATAGAACTGATTAACGACGCTCTGACCGAATTGAAGGTAAAAAACGCCTGCTGGCTTTTAGACAAACCTGTCTCAAACAGCGGAAGACTCAAGGGTATTATAGAATCGACAGCGACAAAAACTCCCACACCCCCCACACAAGTAAAACTACTCAATAACCCTGATGCCGAGCTTATTCAATCGGAGCAAATCGTCGCTACAAGCGACGGAGACGTGTTAGACAAGGCAAAACTATGGGTAAACCTGGCAGAATTTGTCATAAGAAGCTATGTAAAAAACGCGAGTATAATCGACCTGCGAAACTGAGAACTTATATCTGAGCCGGTGGCTCCCGCCGGCCGGCCAAAAGCCTGTCGTATTCAATCTCAAATCTCATTTTATGACGAGCCTCTTCTTCGGCAAGCTCCAGAAGTACCTGACGAGACTCCTTGTCTTCTACCAATCTGAGCAAATCGATGTAAAGCCGGAAAGAGACCTTCTCCTTTTCCATCGCAAAAAGTAAAAGGTCCGGCAGATTCATCCGCATAACTTTGGCCATATCCAGCATATAATCAAGAGGTCTGGGAGCTGCCCTATCGCCTTGTTCAACAGCAACAGAGGATTTGACAATCCTGCCAAGCTTCATTATCTCAAGTTCCAGCCGGGCCTTGTGCTCAAGCTCTTCAGCGGCGAACTCATTGCAGATGGCACGAACCTGAGCATCATCGATATACTGAGAAAGAAGATTATAAAAGATATTGGCCTCTACCTCCCTGCCGACAGCATAATACAAAATTTCTTCCACATCATCATCAGAATTTGTCATTTCCGGTCCCCGACAGATATTTTCAAATATTATACACACAAAAAAATGCCAAGCAAGAATGAATTTAATACTTTGTGAGATGGAAGGAAAAGAACATCGCATCCTCTGACAAGTAGTCCCTCCAATAAAGACAAAAAGGCCGACCGAAATAACCGGCCTTTCATTTAGCTATAAAACAAGGACTAAACGCCGTGTACTGAAATTTCATAATTTCCTGCATTTTTTCTTATTTTCTTGATGTGATTCCGTTTTTTTGACTCATTTATATCTCTACAGGGATAAAGTTTATTTTGTAAACCAGAACATTCCACATGCGAATTTGTTGTTTTCCACTGATGCAGGGTCCGTGTTTTCAATGAACCTTTTCTGGTCGTCATAGACACTGAACTCGACAAGTTTTAAATCTGAGAAGTATTCAAGTATCTGTTTAGGCGAATGTATTCTGTGTGCATTGAAGCAGACCTTTGGTTTTCCGACGGGCAGTGAAAAATACAGATTTCCGGCCGGTGCAAGTACGCGTGCAAGCTGGCGGGCAGCTTTTATTGTTCCTTTGGAGTCAAGTGGGTCGCCGTATCTGCCCAAGCCAATATGCTCTGCAACGTGGAGACAAGAGAGGGACTTTACGGAGTTATCATTGTATGGCATTTGCAGGATAGAGCCTGCGATGCTTTTGAGATTTTTGAGATACGGCGCATCGAGGGGACGTATATCGATAAACTCAACATTTGTAATTACCGTCAAAAATGATACGAATTCGGCTTTTGAGCCGACATCGACGTGTAGAGAGGTTTTTGAGTTATATATTCTCGTAAAGGCCCAGATATCCTGATAAAAGTAGTGACTGCCGGGCGAAAAGGTTTCGCTTCTGTCGAACAGGCAGGGATAAGAATCCTTTAATTTTACTGGTTCAGCACCTTGGAGTTTTTTGTATTTGTGCCAGTCGTTGATAAACCGTTGATATTGTATGATTCCTCTAATAATATTGGTTTTAATCAGCGGCCTGAGCCATCTCTTGATGATTTTTTTCATTTTTTTCAATCCTTTTTGAGCAGTTCGAGCAGAAACTCAGCAAACCCTTCGAAGCTGTGTTTTTGCCCGGCCGGGCTGTAAAGAAAATCGCGACCAGCGTTTATCATTTTTGTTGCTGCTGGTTCGCTAATGTTTTCCGTATATTCATTAAGCTGCTGTAAACTATTGAAATTTCTTACGTTGATAAAGGTATCCTGAGGAATAAAGTCGGCGACATCCGGTGCGCCTAAATACAAAGGAATAACTCCGGCAACCAAGCAATCGATGATTTTTTCCGTCACATAGCCGGGATAAGCGACGTTTTCAAAACAGACGGCGAATTTATAGTCGCTCATAGTTTCGATTTTATCTTCGCAAGGTTGAGGATTAAGCCGACGAATAACAGGAGTTAATCGTTTTTGCCATTGAGGCGGCAGCTTGGAGAGGTTTTGCCACTCGTGACCGAAAATATCAATTTTATTTTGCGCTGCGAAGAATTCAATTGTTTCAAGCCTTTTGCTTTGTAGTTCGTTATGGATGATGCCTTTTAATGTAGGCGAATTTTTTTCGGTTTTTAGTTTTCGCCACCATTTGAGATATTTTCCCGGTTTCAGGAAAAGAGGAAAACGAGTGTCCCTTTTCCAGTGTTTGTTGGCTGCAACGAGGACGATGTTTTTTCTTTCTTTCCAGGGTTTTGTTGTGAATTTTGTGTTCCTGTGAAATATTGGAAATCGAGCAGGATAATTAAAGCCGGAATTTGTGTGAAATTTTTCAAAAGCGCCTCTGAAGAGGATTCTATGGTCAAATTTCGGGGCAAGCCGGTCGAGCATATCATAGAACGGCCAAGCAAAGATGGGCGATTCAAAACAGAGAAGTATTTTCGGCCTGCATCCGAGTCTGATGAGTTCAAGTCCCTTTAAGTTATCCGCTTCCATAATAAGGAGGACTTCATTCGGCTGCCAGTATCCGGTTTTTATATGCGACAGAGCTATATCGCTGGTAACGATGTCTATATTTTCTCTTTTTGCCAGTTTTGCCAGTTCTGACATTGTTTCTGCACCGGGGAATTTTGCAGCCCATTCGGGGTCGAATATTCGATTTTGCAAAAAGATTTCAGCTCCTGTACACAGGACAATTCGCTTATTCATAGAAATCATTCTGATTTTTTCCTCTATAGAACTGTATTGTGCGTTTTATCGAATCTTCAAGTCCAATCCGGCAGTCAAGTCCAAGCTCAGTTCTGGCTTTATCTATGGAGGGAACATATCGTTGTCTTTCTGTAATCAAGCCAGGTTTTTTTGCAATTTGCACTTCGCATTTGTCAGATGCAATAACTGCTACTTTATATGCCAGTTCGGCGATGCTTATTGGAATATCTGAACCAACATTATAAGCTGTTGCGGCGGCGCCCTTGAAAAGAATTGTCCAAAGCCATATTGCAAGGTCGGCAGCATAAAAATAAGAACGGAGGGGAGTTCCATCGCCACTTACAATTATTGGTCCACCTTTTATAGCATCCCGGATAAAATTACCGATTGCGTAATGGATGTTCAGATTCAGATATGGCCCGACAAGGGCAAAACAGCGGGCAATAACAGTTTCTATTCCATAATGTTTGTGATAAATACCACAAAACATTTCAGCAGTTCGTTTAGCCTGTCCATAAGCACTAAGTGTATCCAGCGGGTCCGGTGCACCGTTATAGCTTTCAGGTATGTTTGGCATATTGTCCGGCTGTTTTCCATAAACGGCGCCTGAGCTCAGAAAAAGAAAACGTTTTGCATCGCACCGTCTTGCGAAATCAAGAGTTCTTTTTGTACCATTGACAATAGTATCTATCATCTCGAGAGATTTTTCAGCATTGAGTGTTGCGATAACGTCGCCAGCGGCATAAATAACATAGTCAAATTTCTCATTGGGAAATTTGAAATTTTGGACATTAGTTTTTTGAAAGGCAATTTCATTAAACTGCTGAAAATTGGGATACTGCTGGACGAATTTTTCAGGTGAGCGTGACAGAACCAACATTTGGCAGTTAAGGCCCAGTTTTCGGTTTATGTATGCAAAACTTTCGAGCAGCCATTTGCCGATAAAACCTGTGCCGCCAGTGATGAAAAAACGTTTATTTGCCACCCGTTGCCATAGCGGCTGAGTGTTTTTGAGAATATGGTCTAAATCCGTTTCAGTTAAGGGCATAAATTTCGGTTGCTAAATAATGACAAACATTATATTGTAATGACTGATTTGAGCAACCAAATTTTAGGTCTTTTGGGGCAAAGGAAATGACCAACCCGAAAGTAAGTGTATGTATGCCCTGTTTCAATCGGCAGGATTATATCGGCGAATCCATAGAGAGCGTTCTTGCCCAAAGTTTCGGTGATTTTGAACTGATAATCACGGACAATTGTTCGACAGATGGAACGGTTGAAATAATTAAGAAATACGTATCGAAAGATAGCCGTGTACGTTTTTATGTTAATGACAGCAATCTTGGCGTAACAGGCAATCTTAACAAAGGTATTTTGCTTGGCAGAGGAGAGTATATCAAGCCGATTTGTTCAGATGATTTACTTACACCTCGCTGTCTTGAAATTTTTGCAGATGTGATGAATAAAAACCCCAGCGTTTCGCTTATAACGTCTTTTACCAAGGCATTTGGCAAAAGCGACTCGGTTCGTGATGAAAAATTTTTCCCGGGTACAGGTTTGATGGATGGGAAGATAGCTCAGAAGAGTTTGTTTTTTGACGGTAATTGGCCAGGCAGTCCGAGCAGCGTGATGTTTCGGCGGAGAGATTTACATATTGGGTTATTTAACCATATGTGGAGATACTGGCTTATTGACCTTGATATGTGGATGAGACTTTTGGGTATCGGCGATGCTTATGTTGTGCCTGAGATTTTGAGTTTTCTAAGGATACACGACAAGTCAGAAAGCACGATACACGGCATTGGATTTCGCCTTATCAAAGAAAGGCTGATGCTGGCGAAAATTGCGTTTATGTTTGAACACATATATGGAGAGTTTGCAAAGAAAGAGCAAAGGCAGATACTTAATCATTTGCTGGAGAGGTTAGTGCGCGAAGGGTTTGGCACAAAAGGAATAAAGCCGAAAATCGATATGGTCAGAATAGGCTATTCGTGCTTGAATAACAGGAAGATAGCATTCACATACTACCTGCTTAAAAATCTCCGCAGGATTTTTATTTAAGTAGTTTAGCCACCTGGTTCGACAGTTCCGGAGATAAATCCGGGTGCTGTTTACCAAGACCTGAGCCAGGCAAAACCTTAGGATATGGCCCCCAGGTGTTCGGCACTTTGATTTGCAGCAAAGCCGGGCCCGGTTGTAATTTAAGCCAATCGATAGCGTCCGAACGTTTTTGGTCAACAGAAAGGGTATGGCTCGGAATACCATAAGCAGCAGCGATTTTTTCGATATCAGGAACGCTATAGCCGATAACAGTAGCCGGATATCGACCGTTAAAGTTTTCATCCTGGAAGTTTTTCATTAAGCCCAGCATATTGTTGTTCAGCACTATTAGTTTCACCGGAACATTGAATTCGCGAATAGTTTGTAATTCGGCGATGGACATCTGGAAACCACCATCGCCTGCGATAGCAACGAGAGGTTTGTCCGGACAGGCAAAATATGCTCCAATAGCAGCAGGTACAGCGTAGCCCATTGTGCCAAGACCGCCGGAATAAAGGATACGGTCATTAGCTTTGAGAACAAAACACTGCGCTGTCCACATTTGATTGTTACCGACATCAGCGGTATAGATGGTGCCATTGGGCATCGCAAGCGATAAGTCTCGCAAAAACTTTTTGGGATTCAAGGGACCGACATCCTGCATTGTGTCCTGGCTGAGTAGTTTACAGACCTTGTCAATTGCATCGAGCCATACACCAGACGTTTGATAATTCGAAGGTTTCTGAGTTTCAAAGTCGTTAAAATCTTCGAAGAAATCGGCCAAGTGCATATTTATACCAAGAGTTGGCTCAAGTGTACTGCCTATAACATCAGGGTCGATGTCGATATGAATAATTTTCTTGTTGCTGACAAACTCTTGTATATTGGCAGTTTGGCGAGAGTCTATTCGAGAGCCAAGAGCTATTACCAAGTCGGAAGCGGCCAGTATTTTGTTGGCCGACCGATTACCATATGAGCCGATATAACCGACATAAAAAGAATCAGTATTGTCGAAAGCATCACGACCCAAAAGCGAAGATACCACAGGAAGATTAAACCTGTGGGCAAAATCGTGGAGGTGGTGCTTAGTTTTTGAAAGTTGAATGCCGCCGCCAGCAAGTATGAGAGGTTTTTGAGCTGAGCTTAAAAGATTAATAAACTCGGAATATTGGTACTTTGACAGTTTAGTTTCTATATTAAGAGAAAAATCCACCGCCAGTTGAGAATCGTCAACATCAAGTTTTTGGATATCAAAAGGAATGTCGTAAAGAACCGGACCGGGACGATTAATTGTGCACTGCTGAAGGGCTGAACGCAATGCTGTGGGAACTCGCTGTATCTTGTCAACAAAATAAGATTGCTTGGTAATCGGCCTGGCCAGCGAAACTATATCAGCCTCCTGGTATCCAAGCTGGCGTACCGGCCGATCATATTTGTAAGTCGATGTAGTTACATTGCCGGTAAGATAGAAAACGGGGGTAGAATCAAAGAATGACTGAGCTATGCCTGTAATCATATTAGTTGCGCCGGGACCGGACATAGCAAGCGCACAAGCCAAGCCCGATTTAGCCTTGGCATACCCGTCAGCAGCGAGGGCAGCATTCTGTTCATGCCGTACAGGGATCAACTTGGGGGTGCCGAAGCGGTGAGCTGAGTCCAAAAGCATCGAATTTGTACCACCGGCGTATGTAAATATATGGTTTATCCCGGCCTTCTCGGCAAGGTATTTAATTATAAAGTCACAGGCTTTCATCAAGCTGACACCTTTCCATATTTGCTTTGGCTGATTGATACAGCCGAATCCTTTTACAGAAATGCAATGCATTTACAAACTAATTTGTTTGCAAATAAACTTATGAGCACACTCAATAATATATTTGAGCATCGGCTTGCTCAGACCCGGATAGACTCCGAGCCAGAAACTATTATTCATTATAATGTCAGTGTTTGCAAGTTTGCCGATGATTTTATAGGCATTTTTTTGCTTGCGCATCCGGTCAAAGGCAGGTTGGCGGAGGAAATTTCCCGCAAAGAGCATTCTGGTCTGAATATTATTTTTTTCAAGATAGTAAACGATTTCATCGCGGCTGAAAGGCGCATCTTGCCTGACCGTAAGCATAAAGCCGAACCAGCTGGGTTTTGAGTTTTTCTGCGGTTGCGGCAGTATGAAGAATTTTTCAAGGTCTTTAAGGCCATTGTGGAGAATTTGCCAGTTATCCCTTCGTGTCTTTACGAAATTATCGAGTTTTTCAAGCTGGGCGCAGCCGATAGCTGCCTGCAGGTCGGTTGCCTTGAGGTTATAGCCAAAATGGCTGTAAATATATTTGTGGTCATATCCAAAAGGCAGGTCGCCAAGCTGCTGTGAGAATCTCTTTTTACAGGTGTTGTCTTTGCCGCTTGGGCAGAAGCAATCCCGTCCCCAGTCTCGGAGGGATAGGACTATTCGGTTTAATGTGGGATTATTTGTATAGACTGCTCCGCCTTCGCCGGTGGTTATATGGTGAGGCGGATAAAAACTGCTTGTTGCGATATCTCCAAATGTGCCAGTGAATTTATTTTTATAGATTGAACCAAGCGAATCACAGTTATCTTCAATCAGCCAAAGACCGTGTTTTTTACAAAAAGCAACGACGGTATCAATATCAAATGGATTGCCGAGGGTATGTGCGACTACGACCGCTTTTGTTTTTTTTGACAGAGCTTTTTGGAGCATTTTAACGTCGATATTATACTGCGGTATGGTTATATCGATGAATACGGGTATTGCGCCGGCTTGTATAATTGGGGTTACTGTGGTTGGGAATCCTGCGGCAACGGTTATTACCTCATCTTTGGGACAAAGCCGCTTGTTGCCCAGCAGAGGCGAAGTTAAAGCCATAACGGCCAGAAGATTTGCGCTGGAGCCTGAGTTTACAAAGCAGCAGTGTTTAACGCCGAGCTTTTTAGCCAGCAGTTTTTCAAATTTTTCGGTGTATGGTCCGGCAGTAAGCCAGAAATCAAGACTGCTGTCGATGAGGTTTATTAGTTCCTTTTCATTATAGAATCGTCCACCATAATTTACGCGCGATTTACCGGGTATAAAATCTTTTTTCTGCTGCGGTTTATGAACAACCTGATAGTATTTTTTGGTTAGCGTAAATATTTGAGCCTTTAGTTTTTTTGAGGTTTTATCTTGACTCATCTTGAATCTTTCATATATTGGTCTATTTGTTCAATTGTAGTATCTGTAATATTTTGCGGATTTTCCAGATAAGTTTTATACCATTGCACGGTTTTTTCAAGTGTGGTTTCGATGTTCCAGCAGGGCTTCCACGGCAGTTTGGTTTTGGCCATAGAGCAGTTAAGTTTGAGCAGCATCGCCTCGTGCGGCTGTTTTTTAGTTGTTATTTTCCATTTTGCCTTTCTGCCCCATAGTTTGGCTATGTTGTCAACGATAAAGGCGACATTTTTTATATTATTTTCATTCGGCCCGAAATTCCACGCCTGGGCGAATTTTTTGCCGTGTTTGTAGAGGTTTTCAGCGAGAATTATATAACCGGCCAATGGTTCGAGCACGTGCTGCCAGGGTCGGACGGCTTTAGGATATCTTATTTCAACAGTTTTGTTTTTTATCCATGCCTTGACACAGTCCGGAACGAGCCTGTCGGCTGCCCAGTCTCCGCCGCCGATAACGTTTCCAGCCCTTGCCGATACGATGGCGACATTAGAGTCCGCGAAAAATGAATTTCTGTATGCAGCCGTTACTATTTCGGCACAGGCCTTGCTTGAGCTGTAAGGGTCATATCCGCCAAGAGGGTCGGATTCCTTGTAAGCATGATTCGATTCTTTGTTTTCGTAACATTTGTCGCTTGTTACGATGATTACGGCTCGGACGGATTTGACGTGTCTTGCAGCTTCGAGCAGGTTCGCTGTGCCGAGGACATTTGTCTGGTAGGTTTCGAGCGGTTCCTTGTAGGACTGGCGGACAAGCGACTGAGCTGCCAGATGGAAGATAATCTGCGGCTGGCATTTTTTCATCACAGCCAGGAGTTTATTGTAATCACGGATATCGCTAATATTTGATTTTATTATTTTTTTAACGCCTGCTATCTCAAACATACTTGGCCAGGTAGCCGGTTCGAGGGCATATCCGTGCAGATTTGCTCCGAGCATATCGAGCCATATTGACAGCCACGAGCCTTTGAATCCCGTATGGCCGGTTATGAAGACGGTCTTTTCCCCCCAGAATGTTTTATTTATTGCCATATTTTCCAGGGAGCCTTTTCGCTTTGCCAGAGCGATTCGAGGTGGTTTTTATCTCTGAGTGTGTCCATAGCCGCCCAGAAGCCGCTGTGCATATAGACAGCCAATTGTTTTGTTTTTGCAAGGTGTTCGAGAGGTTCTTTTTCCCAGACGGTCTGGTCATTTTCTATGAGGTCGATTACTCCAGGTTCAAGGACAAAGAATCCACCGCTGACCCATGCTCCGTCCGGTTTTTCCTTAAATTTTACGACCCGGTCATTTTTTATGTCCAGCGCCCCGAATCTGCCGAGCGTTTGAATACCGGTTACGGTAGCGAGAGTTTTATGTTGATGGTGAAAATTAATAAGTTTATTTATGTCGATATCACCAAGACCGTCTCCGTAGGTAAAGCAGAAAGCTTCGTTGCCGATATATTCTGCAACGCGTTTTAATCTGCCGCCGGTCATAGTGTCAATGCCGGTATCAACCAGAGTAACTTTCCACGGTTCGGAGTATTTCTGATGTACCTGCATTTTGTTTGACTGCATATCGAAGGTAATGTCTGACATATGAAGGAAGTAATTTGCAAAGTATTCTTTAATCATATATCCCTTGTATCCGCAGCATATGATGAACTCATTTATGCCGTAGTGGGAGTAAATTTTCATAATATGCCAGAGAATGGGCTTTTCGCCGATTTCGACCATCGGTTTTGGTTTTAAGAAGCTTTCTTCAGTAATTCTTGTGCCGAACCCGCCGGCCAAAATAACAGCTTTCATACGGTTGATTTCTGACTAAATATAATAAATAGTTTGCACCTATCGTTGCCGCTAATGATAGCCGAAAGGTGGATAATGTCAATTGTTTTTGCCTGTCTTAACCGGTTATATTCTGTTATAATAAGGGCGTTTTTAAAATTTCTTGACAGTTACCTGACGTTTCCTTAGTATCTGGAATTCCTGTTTGCACGTATTGCACAAGTTAATAACTCGGAGTATTTGATGGATTCATTTTGGCGTATATGGAAATATGTCTGGCCGCAGTGGGGCAGGGTACTGGTGGTATTACTGTCGGTATTTCTGGTTAGCTCATTATTTGCATTGAGTTTTATGACAGTGATACCGCTGTTAAAGGTGATGATGGGCGAAGAAGGTCTTCACGGCTGGATAGACCGCATGACCTGTCAGTGGCGTTATGGAATAGATTTTTATGTTCCTGATACGACGGATATTATTCACAGCGAACAGATGCTTTATGGTTTGAAGGTTCATAAAGTTGAAAGTGGCGGTCTTGCCAAGCAGGCAGGTTTTAAAGTTGACGACCTGATAGTTTCTGTCAGTGATGATTCAAATAATGTTGTTGCATCAAAGGAGTTATCGACCAAAATGCTCGAACGGCTGGCATTAACACCGGGAGGAGGTTTTCTAAGGGTGGATGTTCGACGACTCGGCAAAGGCGATATTATACCGGTGCAGCTTAGGCTTAGAAAGCCCGAAGGTTCAATGTATGATAGTGCCGGTTTTGTTGCTCGCGCCGGTTGGGGGATGAAGTGGGCTGTGATGGACAATACGCAGAAGATAGTCAATCTTTTGCCTCGTGATGATACAAAGAAAGCTCGCAAGGATGCCATGATTTTTATAATTCTTGCGATGATAGGTGTAACGATATTTCGTTGTCTTGGCACATTTATTCAAAAGTATATGGGCGCAAAGATTATACAGGTCGCCACCGCTCAGCTTCGGGAGGAGCTGTTTCATCATGCTATGTATATGCCTGTCGGATATTTTATGGTATACGGCACCAGCGATGCCATAAGCAGGATGATGGGCGATGTTAACGGCATAGGCAAAGGTATCCGTGTATTGCTCGGCAAAAGTCTTCAGGAGCCGATGAAAGCGTTTTTTATGCTGGCCTGTGCGATGGCATTGAATTATAAGCTGACGCTGATATTTCTTTTAGCGGCGCCTGTAGTGTTATTTGTTTTTTCCAGTCTTGGCAAAAAGATACGCAAATATGCCGGCAAATCTCTTCGCAGCTCGGCCATTATGCTCGGCAAGCTGCAGGAGGCAATGTCGTCTCTTCCTGTGGTCAAGGTATATAATCGGCAGAAGCACGAATCTGATGTTTACAATAGTATAAGTCAAAAGCTTCTCAGGCAGTCTCTTCGTTTGGCCAAAGTTGATTCTGCGGCAGTCCCTTTGCTGGATGTTCTCGGTATGTTTGCCGGCTCAGCCGCCCTTCTTTTGGGCATAATCTGGGTTACAAATGCCAATATGCAGGCCAGTACATTTTTCGGCCTATTACTTGCGCTTGGTGTAACTGCAGAGTCAGTTCGAAAGACAAGCGATGTATGGAATCAGATACAGGATTGTAATGCAGCCTCCGACAGGGTTTTTCAACTCTTGGATTATGCGGTTGAATATGAAAAGCCCGGCTCAGTGAAAATCGGCCCGTTGAAGGACAAGATAGAGTTTAAGGACGTTGTATTTACCTATCCAAATGGCGATGGGCCTGTGTTAAAGAGGGTCAATTTGACGATCAAAGCCGGCCATAATGTAGCGATAGTGGGTCCTAACGGTGCCGGCAAAACGACGCTTGTGAATTTGTTGCCTCGTTTTTTCAATCCGGACAGCGGCAGGATTCTGATAGACAACGTAGACATAATGGATTGTACACTCAGAAGTTTGCGTAATCAGATAGCAATGGTTACTCAGAATGTTATTACATTTAACGATACCGTAGCGGCAAATATCGGCTACGGCAATCCTGATGCGACAATGGAGGATATTATTACGGCTGCGAAGCGTTCGTATGTGCATGAATTCATAGAGCCGCTGCCAGACGGTTATAACACGGTTATAGGCGAGCATGGCAGCGGACTTAGCGGCGGCCAGTTGCAGCGCATAGTTATAGCTCGCGCAATAGTGAAGAATCCATCGATACTTATTTTTGACGAGGCGATGAGTCAGGTTGACGCCGATAGTGAGGCCAAGATACATAAGGTATTGGAGGAGTTGATGCGGGACAGAACCAGTTTTGTGATAGCGCATCGTTTCAGCACTATAATATCAGCCGATATTATAGTAGTGATGGATAAGGGCCGCGTAATTGCGCAGGGCAAACACGAGGAGTTAATGAAGAACTGTACGGTGTACTGCAGTTTGTATGAGACGCAGTTAATCACTTCTTAGCAGTATAGCCGACAGGAGGCATTAACGATAGGGGTCTTGGTTTGGCAAGGTAAACTATTGTTCAGAATGCGGGAATAGGGTTATAACGAGATTTAAAAGTATAGGTATTGCACGATTTTTCATTCAATTTTCAACAATAATATGAATACCCTCTTTCCAAAGATTATTTGGATATTCCCCGGCTTGTATTAATTGACGAATTCTCGTTTTAACTTCATCCCTGTCGCTACGATATGTAATTCCAAACCAATCACTTGAAGTACTTAACACTTTAACTAAAACCTTACCTTTAGTAATTAAGTTATTCACTGCTGTTGGTATAACCAGCTCTTGTTTTAAGTCTTTTGCATAAGATTGTAGAAAAATTTGAAAATCTTCTTCTAATAATCCTAATATTGAGGGAGTGAACCCCCACATATTCATCGACACCAAAGTATCTCTGCTCAATTCTCTCTTATTTCCAGCCAAATCTTCTAAATAGATTTTATCCTCCTTATAACTGATCCCCGAAGTTTCTACAATATTATCTAACATATTATTTTCGCTTGACTTACATATACCTCGCGTAACATTGCCGTATTTAGATAGAGTATTACCAAGTTTAAATCCTACCATACCATAAATATTTTTATCCGACGGGACAGTATCCAAAAACTGAGACAGGTTTTTATACGAGTCCTTACCATAAAAATCATCCGCATTAATAACTGCGAAAGGGTTATCTATAAGTCTGCGGCATGTTAAAACGGCTTGTACAGTTCCCCAAGGTTTTGTTCGCTCTGGATTAATTTCTACTCCCTTAGGCAAATCCTCAAGTTCTTGAAAGCTATAAACAATCTCAATATGGCCTGCAATACGTTTGCCAATGGTGGCTTTGAATTCCGCTTCAATATCACGCAGGATAATAAAAATAACTTTATTGAATCCGGCTCTAATAGCATCATATACTGAATAATCAATAATAAATTCACCATTAGAGCCGACCGAATCTATTTGTTTAAATCCTTTATATCTGCTTCCTATTCCTGCAGCCATAACAACGAGAGTTTTTTTCATAGTAGGCATTTACCCATCAACTCGGGATTTTAATTTGTTAACAGTTTACTTCCGGGATACGGTCTTCTACTCACTGTTTTTTTCTGAATTTTCTTGAACCAGCCGCATCGGCAAAGGCATTGATACCGGGCAGCGTATTTCCGTCAGAGTCAAACAGAGCGGCAGACCCTCCCAGCCAACTATGTTTGGCAATCGGCACCGATTCCGGGAACCAGTAACATACTCCGCAACCGCGTTTATCAGGGGTTTTGAGTACCGTCTTTGTAATTATGTGAAGCATATCATACTGTCCCTGCGGCGTTACCATGGAAGCTCATTTTCCTGAATCTGACGAGTCCGAAAGATATCATCGTCTCTGTTGAAAGTCAGCACAATGCTTTTAAGTTTTTTCACAACCATACGAACTGCACCTTCTACAGATTTTTCAGAAACTTTTCAAGTCTCGTTTTAGGCGTCATAAAAAATGAAAAAACTTTAAAAGAATTGTTGCCTGGCAGTTATAAGATTATAAAATACCGATTCGTCTAAAATACCCTGATATCAGATACAGCAAAAAGATAAAGGAGAAAAATTTAATTATGAAAACGCAATCAATTATCGGCAAACCGATTATTCTACTGACTTTATGTTTTGCCTGCACGGCGGCAGGCTGGGGAAAAACCGATGCTGCTGCGGAAAATCCACGCGAGCGTTTACTGATGGATTTTAACTGGCGATTCCATCCCGGTCACCTCACAGAGCAGCAGTTGGATTTCGATTTCGGCGAAGCTTCAATGTTCGCAAAAACCATACAGCTGCTTAAAGTGCTTAAGGCTGACTTTAATGACAGCGACTGGCAGAAAATTAATCTGCCGCACGACTGGGTGGTAGAATTGCCGTTTGACCCCAACGCAGAAATGTACCACGGGTTTAAACCAACCGGAAGAACATTCCCTGCAAACACTATCGGATGGTATCGTAAGAGCTTTAACATTCCTGCAGATGAGCTTGGCAGGCGGATGTTGCTGGAATTTGACGGTGTGTTCCGCGACTGTTTCGTATGGCTTAACGGTTTTCTCCTTGGGCGCAACCAGAGCGGCTACAGCAGCTTCAGTTATGATATTACGGACTACGTCAATTATGGCGGCAGGAACGTGCTCGTAGTGCGTGTGGACATAACACATCAGGAGGGCTGGTTTTATGAGGGCGGGGGCATCTACCGGCATGTCTGGCTGGTAAAAACCAATCCAGTACACGTGGCACACTGGGGAACGTTCGTAACTTCGGATGTAAAGGGCGACTATGTGACTATAACTGCACAAACTAAAATCGTCAATGAAAGTGATGAAAAGGCGATTATCGAACTGGAATCACATATTGAAGACGCCAATTGGAAAATCGTCGCCAAAAAAATCGTCGCAGGCAATACTATTGAGCCGTGGAATCAGAGCCAACTGCCCTGCAAAATGATGATTAAAGGCGCAAAATTATGGTCGCTCGAGTCACCATATCTGTATAAGCTCATATCAATCGTAAAACAAAACGGCAAAACACTGGACCGGTACGAAACACCATTTGGCGTACGTACACTTCGCTTCGACCCTGACAGCGGTTTCTTCCTCAATGGCAAACGCATTTTTATCAAAGGGACTTGCAACCACCAGGACCATGCCGGTGTCGGTTCGGCTCTGCCGGACCGCATCCAGTATTATCGTATCGAACGACTCAAAGAAATGGGCTGCAATGCCTACCGTACTTCGCATAACGCCCCCACACCGGAACTTCTCGAGGCCTGCGACCGGCTGGGAATGCTGGTGATGGATGAGACCAGGACGATGGGCTCATCCCCAGAAGTGCTCCAGCAGCTCGAAAGTATGGTTTTGCGCGACCGTAATCATCCCTGCATAATTATGTGGTCGCTGGGTAATGAAGAATGGGATATCCAAGGCAACGATTACGGCCTGCGAATCGGAAAAACAATGGCAAGAACCATTAAAAATCTCGATTCCACCAGGCCTGTAACAACGGCGATGAGTAGCGGCTATGGTAAAGGAATGACATATGTTGTTGATATTCAGGGATTTAACTATAATCACGGAAACATAGACGAATTCAGGAAAAACCATCCAAAAATGCCTTTCATTATGTCAGAAGACGCCAGCACGCTATGCACGCGGGGCATATATCAGATTGACGAGGCCAAAGGTTACCTCACCGCTTACGATGATACTTCTCCGAGATGGGGCTACACGGCGATGAACTGCTTCAAATTCTATGCGCAGCGGCCGTGGATTATGGGCACATTTATTTGGACGGGATTTGATTATCGCGGCGAACCAACGCCTTACAAATGGCCGTGCATCAGCTCACATTTCGGCATTCTCGATACTTGCGGCTATCCGAAAGATAATTTCTTCTACTATCAGGCCTGGTGGAGTGACAAAACCGTCCTGCATATACTGCCGCACTGGAACTGGGCAGGCAAAGAAGGACAGGATATCGATGTGCGGTGTCTGACAAACTGCAGCGAAGTTGAGCTGTTCCTTAACGGAAAAAGCCTTGGCAGACAATCTGTTGCCGAATATGGCGATGTGCGATGGAAGGTCAAATATGAGCCGGGCATACTCCTTGCGAAAGGATATAGGAACGGCAAAGAAATTGCTCAGGCTAAGATTGAGACTGCCGGCACACCGGCAAAAATAGCTCTAATTCCGGATTGTGCGTCAATTAAGGCGGACGGCGAAGATACAGCAATAGTTCGGGGCGAGATACGTGATTCACAGGACAGGCTTTGTCCGCTGGCCGACAACCTCGTGAAATTTGAAATAAATGAAAATGGACAAATCATCGGCGTCGGCAATGGTGACCCGAGCAGTCACGAACCGGACAAGGCTTCTCAGCGAAAGGCGTTTAATGGCCTCTGCCAGGTAATTATCCAGGCGAAAAAGACCCCTGGCGATATAAAACTCACCGCCCAGAGTGATGGGTTACCGCAGACCGGTATAACTATTAAAGCCCAACAGTGCCTGCCGCGGCCAGCGGTTCCGTAACACTGATTGAACCGACAGCCCATATTCTCTCTATGACCGATTTTGACAAAAAAACAGGGTAAATGCTGGCAGCTGGCGCCTCTTTGATGCTCCTTGGATGTCTCGAATATTTCAAAAGCTGACAACGTGAACGGTAGTGTCAAGAATCTTTCACACATTTTTGAATAAGCCCTTGATCTCGAAGGGGCTCAAACCCTCAATCTTCGGATCGACAGTCCAACGTTGTGATTGCAAGTGCTGCTTTGACAAAGGCTTAAGTCGCGTTTTTGAACTAAAAATTAGGATTATAAATGGTTGACAAGTGAATAGCAAATGATTAACAAGTAGCTGTCAAGTGAGGACTGGCCCACTTTCTGACCCACTTTTTTATCGCAGATAAGCAACACATATTCTAAAATAAAGGACAGAATGATGAATAAAACCTCTAATGTTAGACAGTCTGAGTGGGCTTTCGGCGAGAAGACTCAATTAGTCGAAAGGCAAGATATTATCCATATAGCAATTTTAGTAACAATCGCTTTTGTGATTGGCGTGTACCTAATTGCCACAACAACTCTGATTGCAGAGGATGGGGTTAGCTATATAAACTATGCAAAAGGGCTGACAACTACCCCTCTGAAGATTATCCGCGACTGTTCAGAATATGCCCCACAGTCATACACGCCGGGTTACCCTTTTTTAATTTTGATGACTCATAAACTTGTCGATTTGCTCAGCGATGGGTCATCAGTATTGAGCTGGATATATTCAGCACAAGCAGCAGCTCTTTTTTGCAGAATATTTGCTCTGATTTCATTGTATTTTGTAGGGAAAGAGTTCGTTGGTGACAAACTGAGTTTTTGGGCAATTCTTATTCTTACAATGCTGCCTTACCCTGCAAGGTCTGGAAGTGATACGCTTCGAGATTGGCCGCACCTCCTGTTTTTGGTCACAGGTTTTCTGTTTTTGCTTCGGGGTGCTAAAAACAGAAAGTGGCTGATGTTTGCGGTAGTAGGTTTAGTTGCTGGTCTTGGATACATGGTTCGGCCAGAATGCGCACAATTGGTTGTATATGGCATTTTGTGGCTAATCTTCAGCATGTTGAGACAGAAGCGTAAATGCAATATGAGTAGAGCAAAGCTTGCTGGTGGGTTAGTCTTGCTCATAATAGGATTTGCTGTTGTAGCAGCACCCTATATGAAAATCAGGGGAGAAATACTACCCGAAAGACTGCAAGAAATTATAAAATCCCTCTCGTCGAATTCCAAACAAAACAAGCTTCAGCAACAAAAAAACTTTAGAACGGTTAATTCCAAATATATGGCAGGGTTATTAGCAGAGAAAGGTGCTGTTGCAAAGGCTTTCGCTATGCTAATCCGCAGGATCACCGAACAACTGATGTATTACTTTGCGCCTGCTTTGGTTATTGGTATGTACTACTACTTCCGAAGAAAGCCTGAAAACGATTCAGTATTTCTTATAACAGCACTTTTATTATTAAATATTGCGGTTGTAGTTTTGCGGTATTGTTGCAGTGGGCCAGCTCTTAGTAGAAGATACATATTACCCTTTATAGCATTTACTATTTTCTTTGTTCCAATAGGACTACAGATTGTAGGCAGATGGCTCGGAAGGAAGCTTTACAGAGGAACAAGTCAGAATGAGGTTTCACAAAAAGAGTCACAACGGTGGTTTTTTGTTTTACTGATAATTGGCTTGGTTATCTGTGTACCAAAGCTGCTTAGGCCAATACGTATTGAAAAGAAAGGTTACCGATTAGCAGCAGAGTGGCTAAAAACAAACACGCCGGTAGACAGCGTAATTGCAGTTCCGGATTCGCGTATAAGTTTCTATGCAGGGCGTAATATGATTCTATCCAGAAACCGAGCAATTACACAAAAAGCAAATTTTAATGTCAAGTTATACAAAAATAACATCAAGCCTTTATACAGCGACGGTGCCTTTAATTTCAATGGAACCAGCGACCAAATAGACCTAGGTCCTGACGCCATTGCTTTAGCGGCCGATTTCACTATCTCCGCATGGATTTATTGCCAAGGAAATCTGGATGGAGACACAGACGAATATGCAACCGCCTTCGGCGCCGCCAAGTGGTCAGGCGTCGCCATAGAAGGTATTGTGGTCAGAATTTCTCCTGACGGTTTCTTAAGACTTAGTTTTGGGGATGGTTCCAGACATAATCATATAGGGGCCATCAAAAATATAACCACAACAAATAAGAATAAGTGGTACCACATCACGGTAGTGCATAAATCCTCAGAACTTATGGTCTATATCAACGGGAAATTTCTCGAAAGCGCAACGTTCGAAAGCACAAACCAATCGCAAAATAATTTTCAGATAGGACACGCTCAATTAAACCCAACTCAGTCATATTGGTACGGAAGCGTTAAAAATCTGAGGCTGTTTACAAAAGGATTATCCACTACCGAAGTTTTTAATTTATATTCAGCTGCAAGCAATTCTCCAGATCCTGTCTGTCCTGTAAAATACACGCTTGATATAAAAAACAAAAAAGAAAACTCCAGGCTTATTATCTATCAGGTCCCCTTGTTTTCACTAAAACAGGCACTCGGCGATATCTAAAAGCGTATCCAGAGATATAATCACCAACCATTCTATTCGACTATATACAACTTAATATGCACCTTGGCCTTTTATTACTATCGGTATTGTCCATAGAATTATTTTTATATCAAGCCAGAATGACCAGTTGTTAATATACCATAGATCCCATCTAACCCATCGCGAAAAAGGCAAATCCGATCGTCCCCTTACCTGCGAAAGACCAGTAATACCAGGTTTTATAGAAAGCCTGCTCATATGCGAGCTTTCATACTCTACAACCTCACTTGGCAGAGGCGGGCGAGGGCCGACTAAGCTCATATCACCTTTTAAAACATTAAAAAGCTGAGGAAGCTCATCCAGACTGTATTTCCTCAAAAACCTTCCTATTTTCGTTACGCGAGGGTCTTTCTTAATTTTGAACATAACTCCGCCTTTTATCTCATTTCTGTCTAATAACTGTTCCTTAAATTCGTCGGCGTATCTGGTCATTGAGCGAAATTTATAAAGGTTGAAAACTCTACCCTTGACCCCAAGCCTCTTCTGGGTATAAAATACCGGGCCAGAGGAGCTGATTTTTATTATAATGGCCACAATTAAAAACAAAGGGGACAAAAGAATTACCAAAACAGCAGACATAATAAAGTCGAAAAAATTTTTGCCTGTTGTTTCTGACAACTGTGGTTTATTCGGCTGGTATGTGAGCAAAGGAATGATTCCAAGCCGACCTATACTTATAATCTGCAACGGCATTTCCAATTGTTCCGGCACCACCCTTATCCCTAATCCCAGATTTTTGGCCTGCATCATTAATTCAGAAATAGCCTTATTCTCGGTAGGCATTGTAACAATAACCTCATCTATAAATTGCCGCTGGGCAACCATAACAAAATCTGCAATCTTACCCAATATCGGCTTATCACCCACGAAACCCACTTCGTCATCATCCAGAAAACCTGCTATCTTATACCCTAAATGCGATCTTTTTTTAATCTCTTCCAATAATACCTGGCTGTTCTTATTTGCCCCCACAATCAGTATATATATATTGCGGAATCCGCTGCTAATAAGCTTTCTCAAGACAAGCCTTTTTATGAGTCTCCATCCCTCTAAGCACACGCACAGAGAGATAAAGCTGGCACAGAAAACATACCGCGAGAAGAACTTATACTTCATGTAAAATATAATTGAACCTATAATAACAGCCACATAAAGTAAACGCGTAACAACATTCAGCATTTCTTTAGGAATACTCATATCTCTGTCGGTGCTGTATAGTCTTTTAGATTTGAAGGCAATGACTATCAGCACAGCCCAAAGTGCAAAAATAAAGCAACTCTCCTTAAGATTAGGCAGATTAATGCCAGTAAGTACATCATTCAAATTATTATATCGTATGATGTAAAAGAAGGAGAAATTAACGGCCATCAGAAATAAATCTATGGCCATATATATCGGACTCGTTTTTCGCTTATACTTAATCATATTATTAACATTTTTCCGGCTGACTAAGTGTATTATATATTCTGGTAAATTTTCAGCACTTCTTTGGCTGCATTGCCCCAATTATATTTTTGTTGAAACAACTGATAATCAAATGAATCTGGCGCATCCGATAGTTCTCCTACCATTATAAAAAAATTTAATTTCTCAGTCAATATATCAATATCTCCAATAGGATAACAATACCTTTGACCTGAGACAACTTCTTTATTTTGAGGGGTATCACTAAAAGCTATTTCATAACCTAAAATTTTATCTACCTTAAACTTGCGCATCGCAAAGACCCATGTAAACTTGGCTGTAGAAAGAAGTTTTTTCTATGGCCAAGGAATGATGGAAATTAACACAAACACAATGGGAAAGAATTGAACCGTTACTGCCAAAACCCAAAATGTCAAAACTCGGTGGCAGACCTTGGGGCGGCAACTGTAGTTTCGCACCTGTTAAAAAAGGGGCAAATGTGTTGGAAAGACCAAAAGGGGCAAAGGTATGAAGTGGATGGTGGTGGTTGACGGCGAAGGTATTCCTCCTATGTTCTGCGTTCCCAAATAAAGTTACGCTGCTCAAAAAGACATTGAACAACATAGCTGTACGACGCCCGAGTGGGGCCGTCCAAGAAAAAACCCTTGCCAAGTTATTACTGACAGAGGTTATGAAATGCGTTCTAATAATTTTTTAGCTATAATTACCTTTTTAATCTAATTCCTTGTGAATTCGATAATGCCCCTTCAATACATTTTTAAACAGTCGCTCATACCCATCAATAATTCTATCCCAAGTATAACATTCTTTGATTCTTTCTATCGCCTTTTTACGGTAGTTCTCAACTTCCTCAGGATGATCAACAATATATTGCATTTTTCTCCTTAGATCCTCATCCGAGTCTTCCCAGAGGATAGCTGATGAAGCAACTACTTCCACATTAAAAGAAACATTAAGTGCCAATATACAATTTCCACATCCCATTGCTTGAAGCAAGGCAGGATTGGTCCCTCCTACTTCATGGCCATGCACATAGGCGTAAGCGTTGCAAAACAATTCCTTAATATGTTCTTTGTTATAAACCGGATCAAAAAATATTATTCTTTTATCTTTAGTCTTTTTTAAATTCTCGACAAACGCGCTTTTATAACCTACTCCACCAACAATTAAAAGCTTTTTATCAGTTTTTACCTTTTCAAAAGATTTTATAACCAAATCGGTATTATTCTCGGGTTCTAGACGACAAAGAACAAAAAAATATTCTCCTTTTTTTACTTTATATTGGTCAAGCATCTCTGGTTGACTCGAAGTTTCAATACGAGCGCCATAAGCAATGAAGGTTGATGGCGTATGAAATGTGTCCATATAATATTTCTGAATTGCTTTTGAATCAGATACCATACGGTTAGCAATTACAGTAGAAATAAACTCACTGAGTCGATAATATATTTTCGCCACTGGACCCCATTTTTTTCTTTTCCGGTCTAGGCCATCCACATTTATGACTAATTTTGCTCCTAATAGTCTGAGCAAAATACAAGAAAAACTATTAGCCGCATTAAAAACCATAATAATATCCACTTTAACGAAAAGAAGATGAATTACAGAAAAAAATGTGTGAGAAAAAGTATTTAAAATTTTAGTTTTTATAGCTGGTAAATAAACTAATTCTATACCTTTATATTTTTTAAGCTTCTCCGGATAAAGATAATTCCGACAGTAAACCGTTACTTCATGTCCCCTCCTTACAAGCCCTATACTTAATTCTTCTGCACATGTTTCAAACCCACCGTATCGGGCTGGAATTCCCCTCGTACCAATAATTGCTATTTTCATCCGTTATCCTTCCATGTCAAAAAATATATGGGGTATCAACTCTTACATTTACCACCTAAACAGTTATTTCACGACCTCCTTGAGCTGATCGAGGAGCTATTTCCTCATAAATGCTTCAAATCCACCCATAATTCGCTGAAATCTCTCTAAATCTCATAATAACAATTCCTATTTATTTCTCTCAGCATATAGTTTTGTATACATTCCCTCTAATTTATCAAAATTTTTATCCCAGTTTAGTCTTTCCTGAGCTATGTTCAAATTTTCTTTGGACATTTTTTGTCTGATAGAAATATTTTTTGCTAACTGAATTATCCTATCAGCCAATATATCTACATTTTTCTTTGGGACAACATAACCATTATATCCATCTTTTACCCATTCTAATATTGCCGGTATATCAGTGACCACAACTGGCAAACCACAGGCCATGGCCTCCAGTAAACACATTGACGCCCCATCAGTCAAAGAACTAGATATATATATATCTGAAGCATTCAGATATTTAGGCATTTCTCTGAGAGGTATCCAACCGATAAAATGAACATAGTTGTCAACTCTATATTCTTTAACCATTTGATATAATTCTTTTTCCAAAGGACCTCTTCCAATAAACAATGCTCTGACCTCTGGACAAGTCCTAATAACTTCTGGTAAGGCTTTTATAAAATAATCTATCCCATAGATTGGGTAAAAGTTCCTATTCATAATAATAATTATATTATCTTTCCAACCCAATTTTTTCT
>CAZBLD010000006.1:68217-120893 GCA_964492875.1 uncultured Planctomycetaceae bacterium | reverse complement strand
GAAAAATATTTAAAGAACCGCTTTGCAGAAAACTTAGGAAACGTATGGACATTCCTTGTATGTTCTTAGAGAATATTATACTATCACCTTCTATGGTAATGAGAGGTCATGGCGGTATAGATTCGCCCAGGCGTAATCTTTTTCGTGAGATGTTAAAAAGAAGATGAAGATATTACTTGTATATCCCACGCCACCCAAGAAATATTGGCCTCAGGGCTTTTTTCGCTCCGGGTCAATACCAAGCGGCATTGCTTACATTGCGAAAGCCCTGGTCAATGCCGGTCACGATGTACGGGTGCATATACGTGAAGAACAACTTGTAAAATGCCAGCTGGACTGCCAAGAGATATAAGGCCATTGAAAAATTCAGCGACCATCCCGAAGTATGGCAGCAATAGTCATCTATCTTTCGGGTAGAAGAATTGGGTTTTATGGCGGATTGCATTTGCTACAAGGGCTATAACCACGAGCTTTCGCATCCTGAAGCTTTATAGGGACAGAACTTTTGCTTAGATAACTGCAACTACCAAGATGGTATTTTTTGCCTGTCTTTGTTACGTACACAACTATATCCTCTCCTTGTGTCGAGGTCTTTGGTGATATTGTTGGTTCAGTTGACACAGTTGGTGCAATTGGTGCAGGCTGCGAAACACTTTCCAACTGGCTGATATCCCAAATACCCTTGCTTCGCTCTTTGGCAAATTTTCCAAGTTGCTCAAATTCTGCCATATATTTAAAAGGGACTGTCGTATCTGCCAAACCGTAGCCCTGCCGGATAACTTCTGCATTTACGAATAAACCATCGGGGGCACGATATATATACTTCAGGGTATAGCCGTATTTATCCGGCTCATTCCGGTTGGGGTCATCGACAATATAGACATTTTCTCCTCTTAAAAGATTTTTGGTGAATGAGGCCATTTCCACACTATATCTTTCAGCCGGCTTTACGCCTATCAGTCTGACCTTCACGTCCTGATTGTTCATATCAATAACAATTGTATCGCCGGCAATAACTCGAACGACCTGATAAGAAGGCAGGCTGGAAAGTGTGATTTTCCCGAAAATAGGAAGCTCAGAATTAAATTTATATGGTGTTGCTACACAAAGTGACAAGACTACCAATATGGCAGACATAAGAAAAATATTTTTGCTTTTCATAGCTCTCTCCGGATTTTTGTAAAAGGAAATTAAAATTTAGCCATACAGACAAATTATACCACCGAAAAAGGAAAAGGGAAATTTATAGTAAAGAAGTTTACTTAAAGCCGGCGGGGTCTTGCTGGTAGAAGCGTTTCAATTCATTATACAAATTTGGATGGATTTGTTTCAGTTCGTGAGGTTTTTCAAAGAAGAATTCTGTGGCAACGGCGAAAAATTCGGCTGGGTCGGTCGCACCGTATTTATCCAAAAAAGTTGGGTGATTCTGCTGAGCCGCTATCTTGAGTCTTTCATAATCTTTTTGCAATACACGAGCCCAGGCAATGTAACTGGAAGTATTTTTGAGAACGCTACTGCTGTCGCCTTTTCCGCTGGAACTGTCAAGCTGATGCGCGAATTCGTGAAATATAAGATTGTGGCCGTCGTAGATGTCAGCGGCGTCGTGTTTAACATCATCCCATGAGAGAACAACCGAACCGGCGTGATGAGACTCGCCAAGGAGAACCTGCGGGCCTTCGGTTACTATTCCGTCAGACAAGAATTGAGCCCGATGAACTATAAAGGCGTGAGGATATACGAGTATCGAAGAAAGGCCGGGATAGTAATCGGTTTTTCGATGAAGAAGAAGCACACAGGACTGGGCAGCGATGATAACTTTTATTTCGTCGGTTATCTTAAGCCCGCCGCAGCCTTCGAACCGCTTTTCGGCGATAAAGATAAGTATGTGCCGCTGCAATTCGGCTTTGTCCTCGGCCGGCAGGTGATTATAGAGCGGCACATTCTTTTCGATGGTTTGCAGCCATTGGCTGGGAAATTGCCGAGCGGCAATTCGATTTCGCCGCAATTTTTTGAGCCAGAACATAAATTTTAGCCTTTTGTTTTGTTGTTATTATACCGTACCTGTTTACATCAGCCAAATAAGTTTCAAATTAAGGAATATCCTTATTGCATAAAATTATATAAAATATAACATTATTATATTATAATTCGGAGGTACCGAAAGATGTTTGAGAGACGGATTTCACTATTCAGTCTGTTTGGGTTCAAGGTTAAATTAGACATCAGCTGGTTTATTCTGGCAATTCTTATAGCGTGGTCTTTAGCGACAGGTGTCTTTCCTAACTACTTTTCCGGCCTTCGAACAGCAACGTACTGGTGGATGGGAGTTGCCGGCGCCGTAGGCCTTTTTGTGTCCATTGTTTTTCATGAGTTTTGTCACTCAATTATTGCCAGATATTATGGACTGTCAATGAAGGGCATTACGCTCTTTATCTTCGGGGGCGTAGCTGAAATGGAAGATGAGCCGCAAAGCCCAAGGGTTGAATTTTTAATGGCACTTGCCGGGCCGGCATCCAGCGTACTGCTGAGCGGCGTTTTTTACCTGCTCGGAATGGCAGGTAAAAACGCGGGATTACCGACATCAGTAAACGGCGTTCTGGTATATCTATCGTGGATTAACCTCATCCTGGCCGGCTTCAACCTTGTACCTGCCTTTCCGCTCGACGGCGGCCGCATACTACGCTCGATTCTCTGGGCAGTAAAACACAACTTGCGATGGGCCACACACATAGCCTCATCCCTCGGTTCGGCCTTCGGGATGTTTCTAATCGTTGTGGGAATAATCAGCTTCATTACAGGCAATTTTATCGGCGGCCTGTGGTACTTCCTTATCGGGATGTTCGTCCGGGGAGCTTCGCAGATGTCTTACAGACAGCTTATAATCAGAAAAGCACTGGCAGGCGAACACGTCGGGAGGTTTATGAAATCCGAACCTGTAACCGTTTGGCCGACACTGACTGTATCAGAGCTTGTCCAGGACTACTTTTATAAATATCATTACAAGATGTTTCCTGTTCTGGAAAACGGTCGGGTCAAAGGATGTATAAGCACCCGCGAGGTAAAGCAAATCCCTCATGACCAATGGAGTAACTACAAAATCGCAGATTTAGTAAAGCCGTGCTCAAGAGAAAACACTGTTTCGTTACACGCCGATGCCATCAAAGTACTGGCACTTATGAACAGCACAGGAAACAGCCGACTGATGGTTCTGGACGGCGATAAACTTGCGGGAATCGTTACCCTCAAGGATTTATTACAGTTCCTGGCTTTGAAAATCGACCTTGAAGAAAATGAGAAAATCTATATTCCGTATTAGAATATTTGCGTTAAACGGTTGCGGTGGCGTAAGCCATCTTGACGATTGCGCAACTCCTTACGGTTGCGTTAATCGTATGACGTCCTTCTGATAGACGAAACAAGCCCCCTTGGAAAGCTTCGGCTCGTCAGAAAACTTCATATTGTTCTTTTTTCTAACGGGGCGAGCAGCGCAACCGATAAACCCCGCACACCAATACATTGGTGTGGGGGTAAACGAAATACGCGACCAATATTTTCTCTTTACTTCTTATTCCACTTTCGGATTTAGTGCTTGGAGTTTTTACTTCAGGAACTCCTGTATGCCGTGACGAATCAGCATAACGGCAATAGCCGCCAGCAGGAGGTGCATTACCTTCGATAAAGCCTTTGTGCCGGCCTCGCCGAGAACCGTTATTAAACGGAACGAACCTCTAAAGACAGCAGCGGCAATCAGGATATTGAGAAGTATTGAAATAATCGTAGGCAACAAGCCGTATTGAGATTCAAGAACCAGCGATATAGTCAGAACGGCAGGGCCGACGATTAACGGAATGCCGAGCGGAACCGAGCCGAGATTGCCGCCGGACAGGTGCCTTTTTTGGGTCGGATTGATTATGTCGGTTATTGAAATACAGAAAAGAATTGCGCCACCTGCTATCATAAAATCGGCGATGGTTATGCCGAGGAATTGGAAAATCAGTTTGCCGACCAGTACAAAAACAACGGCGACAATCGAAGCCGTCCATATAGACTGAATTATAATCCGATTTTTTTCCTTTTCGCTCAGACCTTCGGTAAGACCGACAAAAATCGGCAGTACGCCGAAGGCGTCGACAGCTACGAAAAGCGGTATAAAAGACAGCAGGATATTTCTAATCATTCGTTTTTCTCCCTGTCACCGCTGGTATCAGACAGGTCGGAATATTTAATATTTTCGGTTTGCTGGTAGATTGAAGGTTTTTCTCTTTTGAATTTTAGCCCTCTGCCTGTGTGAATCTGGTCTTCTTCGGATAAGAAGTCAATATGCTGCAGCAGGCCCCAGGCGGTGTTTTGCCAGCTCATCTGATAGCCTCTCTGATGCGCCTGTTTTTCCATAAGCAGCCTCTTGGGCTCGTTGAAGACAAGGTAATCAATCGCTTCGGCTATCTGCTCGACGCTCGGCTCGCCGGGGTCTATCAGGATTCCTCTTGCGTGTCTGCCCATAACCGGGCCTGGCGGGCATTTCTGGTTTGAGTGAATAAGCTCGAGCGCATAACGAAACTTTGTCGCTATTGCGACTCTGCCGGAACCTAACGTATCGGCAAGGATACCGCTGGAAATCTGCTGCATATTGAGATACGGCAATAACATTATATTTGTGGCGCCGTAAAGTTCGAGCAGTGCTTTTTCCTCAAGAAAATTATCGAGAAAAACAACGTCAAACTTATCGAATTCAACGCCGTAAAGAGAGGTTACTCTGCACCATCTGACTTTTGCTTCATCGAGTGCGTAATTGAGCAATTGCTGGAATTCCCTGAAAGCGGCGCCATTGCCGGATTTGACAAACTCAGGATGACACTGGCCTGCTATCAGATAGACGATTGAGTCTCGCTGAGCCGGTGTGCAGGATTCGGCGAGAAATCTGCCAAAACCTCTTATGCCAAACACCAGGCCTTTGTCAGGAGACAGGAGGCCGACAGTAGTTATCAAAAAACGGTTTTTGAGGCCGTATTTTTCCTTTATTGAAAGACGGTCAAAATGAGAAGGATGGTGCATCCGTATGCCGTGGTCGATGAGCTTTAACTTGTCGTGCTCAATTTCATAAATGGGCGATTCGAGAATCTGAATCGCACTTTCCGTCGTAACGATAAGACTTTGACTGTAGTGTGCGAGGTCCTGCATTACTTTTCGCTCGTGCTGGTCCGGGTTATCCAGAACCGTGTGCAGATAAACAAGCGTTGTCAGACCCTTTTCGGCAAAGGTCTTTGCCATACTGACAAAATTTGTGCCTTCGCCGTCCCTGCCGCAGTCATCCGGGTCAAGGCCATATTCGTGCTGAAGAAGCACGGCTGTTTTATTTGAGCCTTCCTTTGCACGGGTTACGATGTCGTTTGCAGCATTTCGCCACGCCTGTGGGTTGTACTGGTCGATAATCAAATCGACCGGTATATCATAGGGCAGTCTTTCCTTGTCGATTGCAGCTACTCTTATATGGCCCACTTCGCCTGTGAAATGTTCGAGCGCATTTGCAAGGTCTCTGCTGAATGTTCCGACGCCACACCTTCTGGGCGGATATGTACTGACGAACCTGATATTGTATGGCATAATTAAACCTTCACATTAGTTGTTAATCTTATTTCGTCAAAGAATGGCGTTCTTCTGTGTTCGACACAGTAAGCCGCGTAAAGATACATTGCAGCCGACCAGCTCTGCCAGTCTTCGCCGGCCGGTGCGCCATCCTGCGCTTTGTGCCATTCATTAAAACCAAAATCCGCCTTTGCCTCCTTGGTCTGACGTATAAGATGAGTAAGTGCAATCAGATTTTTTTCGGCGAGTCTGTATCGGCCTGCGGCGACGAGAGCAGCGATATAAAAACCGCAGGCGGAGGGCCAGATTCCGCCGTTATGATATTCGCCCGGCCGATTGTATTTTTCATAGCGGTTCATCCAGTCAGGGTCGCCCGGCTTGATATACGGAAACAGACACGGCGGCAAATCAACGGCAAGGTTCTGGTTGGCTTTTAAATTTTTATACTCTGTCTCTATCCATATAACAAGCTCCTTTGCACGGGTCTTCGATGCTATGCCGGAAAGTATTGCGAGACTGTTGCCGAGAAGGTCGAATCGTTCGCTTCTGTAAACTTTGTACGACCACATTGCATAATAAGGCTTGTGTTTCAGAACAAGACCTTCATGGACGTGCCGCTGCTGACGTTCAGCAGTGACGGCAAAGCGGCCCATCGCTTCGCCAAGCTCGTCGGCCTTTTCGTGCAGGCCGAAAAGTCTCATATAAGTATAAACAATTGTGTTGACATAAAGGCCATAGCCGACAACCCACTGCTCATCGCGCCAGTCGCTTGTCGGAAGCTGGGCGACCATTGTGCGGTCCGACGGGCTCTGATATTCCATCCATTGCAGCGATTTTGCAACGGCGTCTTCGAGAAAAGTCTGGTCGCCGGTCGCCCTGCGGTAAAGACCGACAGCCATCAGAAATAATGGCGTGGTGTCGCTTGCGCCGCGGTCTTCTTTATCGTGAACAAGTGATGGAATATGACCGTGTTGGCCCTGGTTGGCCGCAAGTGTTTCGAGCACCCGCCTGAAAGTTTTTAAAAGCTTTGCTTCTCCCGATACCAGTACTCCAAGCGAGCAGACCATCAAATCGCGGGTATAAGGTTCAGGATAGCCCCAGCCGGCAGTCCGCGGCAGGCCGTGATAAGGACCGTGATTGTTGTGCAGCATTACCTTTAGTGCTGCCTGCCTGGCCTGAGTTATGAGTCTTTCGTCTTTTCTCTCCATCAGTCGATGCCGAGCCTTTCGGAGATAATTTTTATAAATTTTTTGGCGACAACTCTGTAATCGTAGTTTTCGACGGCTCTTTTTCTGCCAGCCTGTCCCATCGCTTCCCTAAGCTTCGGGTTGGTCATAAGCTCCATCAAGTATTTTGCAATATCGTGAATGCTTGCACGGTAGTCGACGATACGCGGCTTTTTGAAGACAACCTTGCTGCCGGGCTCATAGCCTGATTCGCTGCCGACAATTGTTTCCCGCAGACGTATCTCCTGTGCCACTTCGGCTAAAAATGCCGTTTCGCCGTGAACCATCGTATCGAGCATTCCCATCGCCTTTATGCCTATTACGGGCTTGCCGCAGGCATTGGCTTCAACCTGAGTCATTCCGAAACCTTCAAGCCTTGAAGGCGCTGCATAGATATCGCAGGCGGCTATTAAATACGGCATAAAGTTTCTCGACATTCTGCTGGTAGTGTAAACGACATTTTTTTCGATGCCCAGATGCGTCGCAAGCTGCGAATCTGCGAGGTTCTGCTGGTCGGTGCGCGGCTGCGGCCAAACCTTGCAGACGTATTTCCAGTCCGGAGCTTTTATATCGTTGATTGCGAGAGCCTGCATTACTTCCTGCGCGCCCTTTGAGGCCGCATCGCCGCCGATGGTGAGTATCATAAGCTGGTCTTCAGCTACTCCGAGGGCCTCGCGAACGGTGATTATCTTGGGGTCTTTTTTATCACGGGGACAGAACGAATCCGTATCGCAGCCTACGGGCAGAACCTCGATGTTTTTACCGCTCAGACCGTCACGGATGTAAACCTTCTTGACCCAGCTGGAGGTTACGAGTATGAGAGGCAAATCTTCGAGAATCTCTCTGTAATTGGCGATGTAGCCGTCAGCGACAAGCCAGGGTACCGCTGTTGCGCCATACCTTTGCGGATGCAGAACGAGATGAGGCGTGTGTCCCCAATAACCTACGCCAACCACAATGTCAGGCTCGAACCAGCGGTAGTACCATTCCTTTTCCTGTGCAGATTCAAAGTTTACCGCGTGAGCTTCAACGCCCATTTCCCTCAGTCCTTTGTAAAGTAAATCTCCCTGCGTTGCAAGACCTCCCGGCGAAGGCGGATAATCGTAGAGCATAAGCACTTTCATTTCTTCAACTCCCGTTTAAAAATCTTTTAGCATCATCGGATTTTTCAATGAGCCAGAAAGCCTCGATTTTTGAGACGGTCTTTGCCTCGAAGCTGTCCGGCGAAAAGCCGTAGCTGTTAATTATAATATCTTTTTTCCTTTGCCAAACATTTTTCGCCAGCTTAATCACAATATCCGCCCCTTCAATCGGCTGGGGCAGGTATTTTCCGCCACCGTCTTCATAGGCGAAGAGCAAAAGCTGCTTAGCCTTTAGTGCCCCCTCGTTCCAGAGTGAAAAAACTGCCTGTGAGGTTCCTTCATGACGACGATGGCTGGTATATTCACCCTTTGGACTGTGGGTAAGGATTATATCAAAACTCCTTTCGGACAGTGTATTTAAAATGACTGTTTTAACCTCTGTCAGCTCCAGAGGCTTGGGGTCGGGACTATCGTCAAGGTCAGCCATAAAACCTCTGGCGTTAAGGTGTTCGGTTACCTTAAAAAATTTCGGAGCCCTGTGAGGGTCGGATTTTCGACATAGGGTCATTATAGTCCAGTCGATTTGAGGATGTGCCAGGATGGTACCGCCCGCCCATAGAGTCTCATCATCCGGATGGGCTACTATTACCGCAGCGGTTTTTATATCGGCAAAGATATTTTCTGTTGCGATTTGGGACATAACTTATTTTATTGAAAAGAGTTATAATTTGACAACAATAATTTTAACACGTTTCGCCAATAAGTTTAAGATTAATATCAACATTTTTTATTGTCAATTGCCGTTTTTTTTAAGTTAATCGACCCTGAATAAGAGCCGATATTTGATATGAGTTAAACCCGATAATATAAGGAGAGTTGAAAAATGGGGATTCAGGATTGGTCAGATAGTGTTATACTTGTAACGGTTGCGCCGGAACCTGATATGACCGATGAGCTCAAGACGGTCACGGAAATAGTTCGTCAACGGGACAAGTGCAGTGTGGTTGTCGATTTTTCCGAGGCTGAACTTGTAACAAGCTCGAGCCTTGCTCAACTGCTTAGACTTCAGAAGGTCCTCGACGACCACAATCAGCAATTGGTTCTCTGCGGCACAAGTCCGCGGACAAAGGGGGTCTTCGAGGTTACAGGATTAGACAAGGTCTTTGAGTTTGTCGAGGATAAATTTACGGCACTGGCCGGAATGCAACTTGCCCGCTGAACTGTTATCAGTTGACCCCGCACCTATTGTCCCGGGCTGTCTGGTAGTAAAATCATATGAGCCGGGTGCCTTTTGAATCGTTTCTTTTTTGGTGTTAGTATGGTACAATAGGTGCGGGGTTGACATTGTGATTGTAAAATGATACCATCAGGCGGTGATGACGTTGTTTAATACTCATTAGCCGCTAAGACACCAGGGCACATAAATTATTTAGAAACTTTGTGCCTTCGTGTCTTTGTGGCTTTACTAATCAGGAAAAGATTATGAAAGCTGAATTCGCCGAGCAGCTCGAAAAAAAATTTCAATATCATTTTTCCAATCGTACCCTTCTGAAAAAGGCACTGACTCATTCATCATCAGCCCAAAAGCTTGAGAGCAATGAAAGACTCGAATTCCTCGGCGATTCAATCCTCGGATTGGTTATATGCCAGGCGTTGTACGAAAAGTTTCCGGATTACCTCGAAGGCGACCTTACAAAAATCAAAAGCAAACTCGTCTCACGAAAGACCTGTTCGCTTATCGCAGGTGTGCTTGACCTCGATTCCGTCCTGAATATCGGGCCGGGTATGAAGAAAAGCGGGGCGCTGAAAGGCTCCGTCGCCGCGGCGACGCTGGAGGCGGTAATAGCTGCGATATATCTCGACGGCGGATTTGAGTCGGCAAAGGAGTTTATCCTGAGATTTTTCGGCCCCTTGATAAATCAGGCTGATGCCGCCCAGCATCAGGAAAATTACAAATCGCTCCTTCAGCAGTACGCACAGCAGAACTTAAATCGGCAGGTTACCTATGAAATCCTCGATGAGAAAGGGCCGGACCATAATAAATGCTTCGAAAGCGCCGTTGTCATCGACCATAAAAGATACCCAAGTGCCTGGGGCACTACAAAAAAAGAAGCTCAGCAGAACGCCGCCTATAATGCACTTGTTGAACTGGGCGTCATCAGTAAAAGAAAGGATTAAATCAGCTTTTTTAGACCTTCCAGAAGCGATTTGAAGAAATTCGCCCCCTGCGGGTCACGAGTGTGTGTACTTAAAACAAACTTTCCCTATTCCCGCCTCAACTAAAAACTGACAACTATTTTTATTACGAGTGCCGCACCGTTGACACTGAAGACCACATACCTGTAAAGATTTTTGCGCATTTATGCTGATAAATCTAAATGAAGCTGGATGCAGAGTCAAACGTTACCCTGTCGGGCTTTTTGCCACAGACAAAAGCCGGGGGGCAGCCCGATAGGAAACCTAAGTTGAAAATTGAATAATTGAAGATTGAAAATTGTTGGACAAATCTTCACTCTTCAATCTCTACTCTACAACCCTTTTTCTGTAAAGCTTTGCTTCTAAAGCTTTTACGTAGCTTGTCCAGCTTGACTCGCCCGGCTCGTTCTCTATCTTGCTTGTTACCTGATTAATTTTGGCATCTATGTTGTCGAGGTAACTTATTAAGAATGCCTCGGCAGTCATCGGCAATTTTGGTGAGCCGAACTCATACTGGCCGTGATGCGAAAGAATTATATGCTCAAGATTCTCCAGTATCTGCCTATCAACGGTCAGGCCGGTTTTTTCAAGTGCCTTAGTCTTATTGTTAACCATCAGAATAGTCTGAACGATATGGCCGATTAACTGGCCGCTGTCGGTATAGCTGAAAGCCATATCATAAGAAAGCTCCTCTGTCTTGCCCATATCGTGCAGAAATATTCCCGCAAGGACAAGGTCGTTCTGAAGCTGAGGATAGTAAGGCATTACGGCCTTTGCAACGTTGAGCATATTGTGCGTGTGTTCAAGAAGGCCGCCGATATAGCTGTGGTGGTTCTGCGTTGCTGCAGGTGCTGTACAGAATTTCCTCATCAGCTCCTTATCTTTTACGAACTCATCAATGAGAGCTTTTATAAAAGGATTTTTTATTGCAGCCAGAACCTGTATTATCTCCTCGAACATTTGTAGGATATTTTTCTCGGTCTTCGGCAGATAATCGTCAACCTTTACCTTCTCAGCGGAGACGGGTATTAGCTGGTCGGCAATAATCTGCAGCGTGTTCTGGTATAACTCGCTTCTGCCCTTTATTTGAACAAAGCCTTCCTTCGGCAGCGAATTAAAAAGCTCCTCCGTTGCCTGCCAGACCCTGCAGTTCAGTTTGCCCGTCTTGTCGCTTGCGTACATAGCGATATATAAATCGCCGCGAGTTGTGCTTCGCAGTACAGGCTGACTTATCAGGTAGATGTCATTAATTTGCTGGCCTGGCTCAATCTGATTTATAAAAATATGCGCCATAAAAACTCCAGAAAGACAGACGCTTAATATAGCCGGAATAATAGGATATGGCAAGAAAAAGAAAGGAAAAAGGAAAACAAATTACTTTGGTTGTTCGCCGATATTCGGGATATGAGACCTGATTCCGGTTATTTTCTCGTTGAGCTCTTTTATCGCTTCCGTATTGTACTGCCGCGTATTTTCGAGGTCTTTTCTGGCTTCATAAAGGCTCTTTCTTGCATTATGAAGTTCGGCTTCAGAATTCATCATCGCATTTTTTGACCTTTCGGCCTCCGCCCGCCAGTTCATCATATCAAACTCATACAATCTGGCCTGCTGTCTTGTATCTTCGTATTTAGTCATCAGCTTGTTAATATTTTCATAAGTCTGCTGAAGTTTTTCCTGCTGGATTTTTCTGTCCATACTTACCCACGCATAAGCACATAAGCTTACGACAAATGCTGCCGCCGCAAGAACGAAAGACAGTTTCCAGACCGAAACGGTTCTTACAGATTCCGCAATACTGCGCAGAAGCGGGATACGAAATCTGGCTTCTTCGCTCCGTTGCTGTAGCTTTGGAGCGTCGGCAACTTCGGCAAACGGCTTTAAACTCGGTACTGTATCCGGCTCTTTATGCTGCGGCTGCGGAAACGACGATTCGCCGGGGACGGGTTTTATTTCAAACAAGTTTGGTCCGCTGTTTTTTTTGCCTGGGGTTCTTTCGTTGTCCGATTGAAAAATTCTGTTTACAAGGTCGGTGATTTTATCCACACTCGCCGTGCTGGCGCACTGTCGCAGCAGGCGGGATGAAACATCAACCTCCTCGGCTCGACTGGGCTCGCCGAAGTCGGATGATTGCGAGTCCTGCTGCTTTATGATTTTGTATATATCAAGCGGAAGGTCGACTATGAAGGTTTTATCCTTGTGCTTCCTGACCTGCACTACGCCAAGCCGGGCACATTCCTGCACAATACCTGCAGAGACTCCCTGCCGGGCCGCGTACTGGCCGACCGTTAACAGTGATTTTTTCCTGCTGAAAATCGGTTCGTTCAGCTTATGCAGAGTACTTTGCTGCTCCACAAACTTGTTCCGTCAAAAAGACTTCCAACTACCTATATTTTCGGACTTTTTAACGTGATTTCTTGAATTAAAACCACAACCAGTTTTAAGTTCCGATAAAAAGAGGCTTAAGAGGAAATAATCGCATATTTTTCTCCAATCCCCCAAAGAAGCGTATGTAAAACAAGTCCATTGCTTATCGTGCCGATTTAACAAAGACCCTGGTGAGAAAAATTGCTTTTGGGGGATTAAGATGAAAGTACTTATAGCAGAAGACGATACTGCATCGAGAATTGTGCTTGAAAAACACCTGAATAGCTGGGGTTATGAAGTTCTTGCCGCTCAGGACGGCAGCCAGGCTTGGGAGATTATCCGGCGAGAGCAGCCTCAAATCGTGCTTGTCGACTGGATAATGCCGTCGATGGACGGACTTGAACTTTGCAGAAAAATCCGCAGCGAACAGGAGCACGGATACACTTACATAATTTTTTTGACCTCAAAAATAGAAAGCGAAGATATCGTTACTGCTCTCGATGCCGGAGCAGACGATTATTTGTGCAAACCCTTCGACAAAAATGTATTGAAAAGCAGAATGGCTGTCGGTGCAAGAACAATCAATTACGAAAACGAACTGAGAATCGCCAAGGAAAAGGCCCAAGAAGCCCAGGCGAAACTCGAAAGACTTAACCTCCAGCTCGAAATTACGTACAAAAAACTTATGGAAACAGCACACAGCGCCGGCATGGCTGAAGTTGCAGCCAATGTTCTGCACAATGTTGGAAATGCCCTTAACAGCATAAACGTTTCGGCTGCGATTGTTACTGAAAGAATAACAAATTCGGAAATCGCCAACTTGTCCAGACTGGCCCAGCTTCTCGGCGAACACAGCGCCGACCTTGCGGAATTTCTTACGAACGACCCGCAGGGAAAACACATCCCGACCTATCTTACAGAAGTCAGCAGCCATCTTTCAGTCCAGCAGGCTGAAACGATTGAAAAACTATGCTCTCTTATGAAAAATGTCGAGCACGTCAAAAGCATTGTTCAAATGCAGCAGTTGTACGCAAGAGCCGGTGCGCAGCAGGACAGCGTATCGCTGAACGAACTTATTGAAAACGCAATTGAAATCAATAACGCAGGACTCGAAAGGCAAAACATTGAGGTCATACGAGAATACGACGATATCGGAAATATCCTTATCGACAGGCAGAGAACCCTGCAGATACTCGTAAATCTAATCGACAATGCCGAGTACGCGCTGTCAAAAAGCGATAAAGAGCCGAAGCTGCTGAAAATCAGAACTGCAAAAAACGGCGACACAAAAGTGAGAATAGAAGTTGCAGACAACGGCATCGGAATAAATCCTGCCGACCTGGATGCAATATTTGAGAAGGGCTACACAACCAAACAAGCCGGGCACGGATTCGGATTGCACAGCAGTTTGCTGGCTGCAAAGGACATGCAGGCAACGCTTACCGCAGAAAGTCCCGGCCTCAATCAGGGGGCAACGTTTATTCTCGAACTTCCATTAAAAAAGGCAGAGGTGAAAAATGGAAAGTATAGTTGACTTCGACAAGCTCTCCGTCAGGAGTCCCAAGGACAGTCGAGCCGAAACAAAAAATCGAAGAATCCTTGTAATCGATGACAAGGAGTCAATACATGAGGATTTCAGACAGATACTTTCTGAAGGTCTGACTGATACATCACTCAATGCCGCCAGGGCGGCGGTCTTCGGTTCTGATAGTGAAAACGACTATACCAGTTTTGAGGTTGATTGTGCCTTGAATGGTCGAGCGGGCCTGGAAAAAGTTGTCAATGCTCAGCGGCAGGGCAGACCTTACGCAATGGCATTTGTCGACCTTCGAATGGAGTCTGACTGGGATGGAATAGAAACAATTGAGCATCTCTGGAAAGTCCAGCCGCAGCTCCAGATTGTCATCTGCACCGCATATTCGGATTATTCCTGGACAGATATAATCGAACGGCTTGGAACAACTGAAAGATTGTTAATCCTCAAAAAACCGTTCGATAATGTCGAGGTCCGGCAATTGGCTGTGTCACTTACGGAAAAATGGGAGCTTTTAAATCGGCTCGACGAACTCGTGCAGGAAAGAACATCTCAAATCACCGAAACTCGGGACGTGGCAATGTTTGTGCTTGCGTCGCTTGCCGAATCGCGCGACCCTGAGACAGGCGAACACCTTGAAAGAATGCGGAGCTACTGCCATATACTCGCTGAAGAACTCAGAAACAACAGTCCATATTCCGAGTGGATAGATGATAAATTCATCGAAGACCTCTATCGTTCAAGTCCGCTGCACGACATTGGGAAAGTCGGAATACCCGACTGTATCCTCCTCAAGTCGGGCAGCCTCACAGACGAAGAATTCGAAGTTATGAAGCAGCACTCCGCCATCGGCGCAGAAGCACTCTCAAGGACCATAAAAAGCGTTACCAGTGCAGACTTTCTGGAAATGGCTGCCGACATTGCACGCTACCATCACGAAAGATTCGACGGCACCGGTTATCCTGACGGTCTCAAAGGCGCCCTGATACCGCTGTCGGCAAGGATTGTGGCTCTTGCCGATGTTTATGACGCCCTTACAAGCTCAAGGGTTTACAAGCCGGCTTTTCGTCCTGAAATTGCTTATATGATGATATGCCAGGAGAGCGGCAAACACTTCGACCCTGTTATCGTCGATGCATTCATTACAAGACACGAGGATTTCTTACAGGTTAGAAAACTTATAGAAGCTGAAAGGACCGCGCCGGCGCTCGTTTAGAGGCGTGTATCGCATTTCGCTTCACGCTTCATGTTTCACGAGACACTTCAAGTCATTGTTGACAATACCTGCCTTTTGCCTTAACATACCACGTTTCTGTAGTTTAATTTATGGAGATACTTTAAAATGACGATAGTAACGCTAATTACCGGCGACGGCGTCGGGCCGGAAATTGCACAGGCGGCAAGAAGATGTATTGACGCAGCCGGTGCCGGCATTAAATGGGAAGTTGCCGAGGCAGGTGCCGATTGTTTCGCTAAAACCGGTTCGCCGCTGCCACTGGCTACCATTGACTCAATTAGAAAAAACGGCATCGCACTAAAAGCGCCCATCACCACGCCGGTAGGCACTGGCTTTAGAAGTATAAACGTTTTCTTGCGACAAGAACTGGAACTGTACGCCTGTCTTCGTCCCTGCAAAAGCTATAAAGGAGTGAGAAGCAAATACTCTGATATCGACCTTGTTGTCGTACGTGAAAGTACGGAAGACCTCTATGCCGGTATCGAATTTGAAAAGGGCAGGGACGATGCCACAGAACTTATCAACTGGCTCAACAAACACAGCAAACGGCAGATTAGTTCTGATTCAGGAATAAGCATAAAGCCCATCTCGATAAAGGCTACTGAAAAGATAGTTCGATTCGCCTTCGAATATGCCAGAAAATACAAAAGGAAGAAAGTAACTTCCGTTCACAAGGCAAACATAATGAAATACACCGACGGTCTGTGGCTTGAAGTTAGCAGACAGGTAGCAAAAAATTATGCCGATATCGAATTCGAGGACCGCATTGTTGACAATATGTGTATGCAGCTTATACAAAAACCGGAACTTTACGATGTGATTGTTCTGCCGAATCTCTACGGCGATATAATCAGCGACCTTTGTGCCGGTCTTGTCGGCGGTCTGGGTGTGGCGCCAGGAGCAAATATCGGTGATAAAGGCGCGATTTTTGAAGCTACTCATGGAAGCGCGCCGAAATATGCCGGCCAGAACAAGGTCAATCCCGCCGCTTTAATTCTCTCCGGTGTTCTGATGCTTCGCCATCTGGGCAAAACTGCCGAGGCTGAAAAGCTCGAAAAAGCTGTCGCCGATGTGATAGCAGAAGGTAAATATGTAACGTATGATATGAAATCTGACAGAGATGACCCGACCGCTGTTAGCACAAGCGAAATGGCCGACGCCATTATCCGCAGAGTCAAAAAAGGCTAAAGCCTTATCTGAGGAGCCTGACTTGGATAGAATTTTCTGGAGAAAACTGGTTACTTCAGAGAGAGCATCGCTCGGCTGTAAGCTGCTGCGAGCGGTTCTGCTTGTCTGCTCATTTTTCTATCGTGTTGCGGTTGTTTTGCGAAACCTGTTTTATGATATTTCAATTTTTAGAAAAACAAAAGTTGATACTGCTGTGGTGAGCGTTGGCAATATCACTGCCGGCGGAACGGGCAAAACGCCGCTGGTTGCCTGGCTTTGCAATTACTTTGCCGAAAAAAATATTACAACTGCGGTGCTCACGCGAGGCTACAAGCTTAAGGACTCAGACCTTGCGGATGAGCCTGTAATGCTCGCAAAGAACTGCCCAAAAGCAGAAATAGTAGTTAACGCCGACAGGGTGGCAGGCGCAAAGAGAGCGATAGCCGAATACAACGCAAAATTTTTGATTATGGACGACGGCTTTCAGCATAGAAAACTTGCAAGAGATGTCGATATTGTTGCAATCGACGCAACAGAGCCTTTCGGCCGTGAAAAACTTTTACCTGCGGGATTTTTGAGAGAGCCTGTCAGCTCATTAAAAAGAGCAGATGCTGTTGTAATAACGCGTATTAATCAGGCCCAGCCGGAGAAAATCGAAGAAATCAAGAAAAGAATCTATAGCTTAAACCCGAATATCGTTTTTGCCGCCGCAATTCACAAGCCGGTCTGTGCCATGCTCATGAAAGACGAACAAATATCCATAGATGAACTTGCAGGCAAAAGATTATACGCCTTTTGCGGCATCGGCAACCCCGACGCATTTTTCCAGATACTGGCAGAACTTGCTCTTAACATCGTTGGTACAAAAGTGTATAATGACCACCATAGATTCTCCGAATCCGACATTACCGCAATCTGCGAAGACGCTAGATATAAACAGGCTGAAATGATAATTACTACTCAAAAAGACTGGATAAAAACGGCTCTGCTGTGCATCGAAAGATTCGATACCCCGATTGCTTGGCTGGCGGTGGAGCTTGAATTTATTGATGGGCAGCAGGAAATTATTGCTCTTGTTGAAAGCGCAATGAAAAAGTCCGCCGGAGGCGGATAAATATGTATGACAGGCTTATGGATATTGTTCAGAATCTCGGCTCGCCGAAGGTGCTGCTGGTAGGAGACTTTCTGTTGGATATTTATGTTTATGGCGACGCATTGAGAATAAGCCCGGAAGCTCCTGTGCCGGTTCTGAAAGTTGTCAACAAGGAATACCGGCCGGGCGGGGCAGCGTCCGTCGCAGCCGACCTTGCCGCACTGGGCGCAAAGGTCTTCTGCCTCGGTACGGTCGGAAAAGACTTAAACGCCCAAACCCTGCGAAAGTTGCTTCAGAATGTTGGCGCTGATATTTCTGGTCTCATTGAAGTTGACGACAGATGCACAATCACAAAACAAAGATTTGTCGGTCTTGCTCAACATATCCATCCTCAGCAGCTCTTGAGAGTGGACGAGGAAAAAGATGAGCTTCTGAATAACGAGTTCTATCAAAAACTTCTCGACCTGTACAAAAATAAACTTTCACAGGTCGATATTGTCTGTCTGCAGGATTACAATAAAGGGCTTTTCGAAGAAAATTTCTGCAAGTCTTTGATTAAACTTGCCGCATCCGCAGGGGAAAAAGTTCTGATTGACCCTGCTCCAAAAGTAGATTTTACAAAATACTCACACGCCTTTGCCATTACGCCGAACCGTATGGAAGCTTCAATTGCCTCCGGCATCGAAATTAAAACGATTGACGATGCTGCAAAAGCGGCACGAGTTCTGGCCGATAAGTTTCATATTGAAACTATGGTAATAACTCTCGACAAGGAGGGAGCATATCTGAAAACCGACCGAGTTGAAGAGCATATACCGACCGTTGTCAGGAATGTCTATGATGTTACAGGTGCTGGCGATATGGTTCTTGCAGCGTTTGCGGCAGTGCTGGCGGCAGGGGTCGACTGCAAAACGGCCGTCCAAATTGCCAATATAGCAGGAGGCATAGAAGTTGAAAAATTCGGAACTGCTACGGTTTCAATTGAGGAAATAGTAAACGAACTGATGAGTCGAAAACGAAAAAGCAGCTCAAAAATCAAAAGCATCGACCAGCTCGCCCAGCAGCTCAAATGGCACAGAGTACATAATCAGAAAATAGTCTTTACCAACGGCTGTTTTGACGTGCTGCATAGAGGACATATTGAATTTTTGAGCTTTTGCAAAAAGCAGGGCGATATCGTTGTGCTCGCACTTAACAGCGACAAGAGCGTCAAAATGATTAAAGGACCTGACAGGCCTTTGAATAACCAGCTCGACAGGGCTGCCGTTCTTTCTGCCCTTGAAAGTGTTGACTATATCGTGATTTTTGATGAGCCTGACCCGCTTGAGATTGTCAAAAAGGTAAGGCCGGATGTGCTTGTCAAGGGTCAGGACTGGGCCGAAAAAGGTGTTGTCGGCAGAGAATTTGTCGAGTCAATCGGCGGAAAAGTAGTTCTGGCCCCAATCGTCGAAGGAAAAAGCACCACTGGCATCGTAGAAAAGGTAAAATCGTTATGGAAGTATGGCAAATGAGGAAACAAATTGCCCAGACAATCGCGATGCACAGAAAAATGCTCGATAGTCTTGAGACAAGCGGCCTCGGAGTAATCGAGAAAGCTGCAAAAACGATTATCAATTGCATTGAGAAAGGTGGGGTAATCTATATTTGCGGCAACGGCGGTTCTGCTGCCGATGCCCAGCATATTGCAGGAGAACTCGTAGGCAGGTTTTTGAAGGAGCGAAAGGCGCTGCCTGCCGTAGCGCTTTCAACAGATACTTCCGTTATGACTTCCATCGCCAATGACAGCGGTTTTGAAAATATCTTTGCAAAGCAGGTTGAGGGGCTTGTCAAAAAGGGCGACTGTCTCTGGGCGCTGTCAACCAGCGGCAGCAGCCCCAACGTTGTAAAAGCAGCTAACCTCGCAAAGAAACGCGGCGCAAAGGTCATTGCATTTACCGGCAGAAAAAACAGCCGGCTTGAAAAAATCGCTGACGTATGTCTTTGCAGCGAAAATGAAAAAACCTTTGCAGTTCAGGAAATGCACCAGATTGCGTATCATATTATCTGCGGCCTTGTCGAACAGCACTTTGTATGGGGGAAAAAGATATGAGCCAGAAAGCTATATTTCTCGACAGAGACGACACAATCATTGAAGATTCGGGCTACATTAACAGTCCTGAACAAGTCAAGCTCGTAGCCGGTGTGGCGAGTGCTCTTGTCGACCTGCGAAAGATAGGCTACAAAATCATTATTGTCTCGAACCAGTCGGGTATCGCTCGCGGCATCATCACGGAACAGGCAATCACACAGGTTCACGAAAGATTCAAACAGCTTCTGGCCGAACAAAATGCTTATCTTGACAGAATTTATTATTGTCCTTATCATCCTGACGGAGTTATTCAGAGGTTCCGCAGAGACAGCGACTGGCGAAAACCAAAACCCGGAATGCTGCTTGCAGCAGCCAGGGAGATGAACATCGATTTGACGGGCTCATGGATGATTGGCAACGACTACAAGGATGTTGCAGCAGGAAAAGTCGCAGGCTGTCGTACAATTCTTATAAAGTCACATACCAATATGCCGGTCAAACAGCTCGACGAGCCCGATGCCGACTTTGAGGCGATAAACCTCAGGGAAGCCGTCAATATAGTCAAAAGAGAAACTGCTGCAGAACAGAATACTGTACCTGCCGAACCTGTAGCGGAACTGGAGCGGCCGGCTGCTGTGGAACCTCAGCCGCAGACAGTACAACATAACGAAGTTCAAGTTGCCGAGCAGATACGGGAGACCGAGGCGATTGAAACAGCAGAACAAAAAACACAACAACCTGTTTTTACAGCCTCTTCCGTTTCTGATAATTCAGGCACGAGAACCGAACAATTGCTTGAAGAGATTAAGCTTTTGCTCAAAAGCCGCCGTCGCGAAGAGTTGTACAGCGATTTTTCCGCACTTAAGCTCTTTGCGGGCGTTCTGCAGATAGTTGTTCTGTTCTGCCTTGTTATAGCGCTATGGTACAGGATGTCTCCGACGGGTCGGGATGGCGCAGTATTTACTGCTCTGGGCTTCGCGATAGTTTTTCAGCTCATGGCTCTTACGCTCTACATAATGCACAATGAGAAGTGATGGAATTATCACACTATGAGCTGTCAAAACATATTAGTCTGGCTGCCATCGCCTATGGGCGATTGCCTTATGGCGACCCCGACGCTTGCCGCCATCAGAAATCTCTTTGAAAACGCCAAAATCTCCTTCTGTGCAAACAGAACCGTTGCCGAAATTTTGAAACCCTGTCGGTTTACCGATGAGTGGATAATCCTTAAAAAAAGTAACCCCCTTGCGATTGCTGAAAGACTGAAGAAATATAACTTCGATGCTGCGATTCTTTTAAAAAATTCATTCGCTTCGGCACTTGCGGTCTTTCTGGCAGGCATCGAAAAACGAGTTGGCTACGCAAGAGAAGGCAGAGGTATTTTCCTGACCGAAAAGCTTTGCCCTTCGAAAATTTCTCTGTTTGAATACAAACCGCTCTCAGCCATTGACTATTATCTTGCGATTGCTTGGCGATTCGGCTGCGACACAGCTGACAGAAAAATGCAGCTCGAAATTGACGAAAATGACCGAAAGAAAGTTTTCGAAAGATTCAGCCAATACCTTAATGGCAAAAAACCTGTCGTTATTCTTGTGCCCGGCGGGGCATTCGGAACCAGCAAATTCTGGCCGGAGGAAAGGTTTGCGAAAGTTGTCGATTTTCTGGTCGAAAAATTTTCAGCTAATGTCTTTATCTCCGTAAGTCCCAACAAACAGGAGAAGCGGATTGCAGAAAAAATCTGCTCTGAGGCGAAATACCCTGTTATTAATCTGGCGCAAAATCCTGTTACGCTGGGACAGTTAAAGGCACTTTTTTCGTTTGCCCGGCTTGTAATTACCAATGATACCGGCCCGCGGCATATAGCAATTGCCCTTAATCGGAAGGTTATAAGCCTTTTCGGGCCGAATAATCCTGTCTGGACCGAAAATGATTACTCAGATGAAATAAAAATCGTTGCCAATGTATCCTGTGCTCCATGCGATAAATCCGTATGCAAAAAGGATAGGCTCTACTGTATGGAATCAATAACCATCGAAACCATCTGCAGAGCTGTTGAAAAAGTTCTTGCTGGATAAATTATGAATGAATCCCGCACCTTCTAAATATTAAGTGAATTATGCATATTTTTTTAAGAATCGAAAGGTTGTAAAATTAAAAAAGATTTAAAAAAATTGAGTGAAAAGAAGGTGCGGGATGAATTTGTAAAAATCGCTCCTGACTTTTACGTCCGAAGTGATTTTGTTGATTGCTTCAAAAAATATGGCTTGGAAAGTATGGACGATGTATTTTTATTTGACAGGGGGAAAAACCTGACCAAAGACAATCTTGCTGAATTTCGTCAGAGAATAATGTTTGATACGGATAATCCCAAAGCTGTCTTGTTCTTAAAGCGATATCAAAATGTCCCCAAATCAAGACAAATCGAAAACTGGCTGAGCAGAGGAAAAAGAATATCAACAATGGCCTGCGACCTTGAGCCGGCTGAAGATTTGAGAAAGCTCGGCATAAACACACCGGGAATTGTTGCCTTTGGTCAGGATTGGAGCGACTTATTTGAAAAGCGAAGCTTTATCATAACGGAAAAAATACCTGATTCTGCCAGTCTTGAAGAAAAACTGCCGGATGGATTTAGTCGCCGCAGAAAAAATTTCATTGAAAGTCTTGCTGAATTTGTTCGGAAGTTTCACAAAACAGGCTATCGTCACCGCGATTTGTATCTTTGCCATATATTCTGTAATCTCCAGGGGCAGTTTACGCTGATTGATTTGAACAGGGTATTTAAGCCTTTTGTTTTCTCTCGAAAGTACCGTATAAAAGACCTCGCACAGCTTTACTACTCGGCGCCGGGCAAAATTTTTACAAAGGCAGACAAGTTGCGTTTCTTTTTGGCTTATCTGCAAAAAAACAAACTTTCAAAAAAGGATAAAATCCTTATAAGGAAGATTAAATCAAAGGCACAGCGAATGGCAAAACACGATAGAAAGCACGGCAGAAGCGCGCCATTTGAGAGTTGAATATGAATCCCGCACCTTCTAAATATTTAGTGAGTTATGAATATTTTTTAAAAATTGAAAGATTATATGATTAAGAAAGATTTAAAAAAAAAGGAATTAAAAGAAGGTGCGGGATGAAAATTGCGATAATTACAGAACGAGCGAACATAACATTAGGCGGGGCGGAAAGGAGTGTTTTTGAGCTTGCTGCAAGAATGGCCCTGCTCGATGTCGATGTCAAAATTCTCGCCGCGACGGGCACCACGCAATCCCGCAGAGTTAAAGTTCTGTGCAGCGGTTCTGAAAAGCGTGTTGCCCTGAGAGATTTTAAAAAGGCTCTTTTGCAGCACCTTAAGGAAAATCATTACGACATAATTCACAGCACACTTCCCTTTGATTTTGCTGATGTCTATCAGCCAAGGGGCGGAAGCTATCCGGAGGCAGCCATCCGCAACGCTGCAAGCTATCAAAATACTGTTTTAAGGATTTTTAAACTCCTGACGAGTTTTGCAAACCTCAGAAGAACATCACTTGCACATGCAGAAAAGAAACTTTGTAACAAAGAAAAGGGCCCCGTTATTGCTGCATTGAGTGAGTATGTCAAAACTCAATTTAAGAAACATTATAGTCTGCCGGATGAAAGAATCCGCGTTATACCGAATGGAATACGTCTGCCTGCTTCGGCTCAAAAGCTCAAAACCGACAAGCTTCGTGCACAGATTCTGGCTGAACTCAATACAAGGGAGGCGGATGAGCCGGTGTTTTTCCTTTTCGCTGCTCATAACTTCAGACTCAAAGGTCTTGCAAATCTGATAAAGGCGATGGCACTTGTGGACAGTAAGTTCACGAAACGGCCGGCCTTTCTGATTGTTGTCGGCAGGGGACGGACTCGAAGATACCGCCGCCTTGCTCGAAAGATGGGTGTAACTGGCAAGGTAATCTTTTTCGGCCCTACAGGCAGTATCCAAAGTCTGCTTTCCTGTGCCGATGTTGCTGTTCTGCCCACATATTATGACCCTTCGAGCAGATTTATACTCGAATCGCTTGCTGTTGGAAGACCTGTGATAACAACAAAATACAACGGCGCAATCGATTTATTTACCGCTGATAAACACGGCAAAGTCTTTGATTCGCCCGATGACATTGATTCGCTGGCCGAGGCAATCAGATTCTTTTGCAGCGCCGAAAACCTTGCCGCTGCAAAAAAGGCAATCCAGGATGATGGTATTAAATTAAAAATTTCCATCGAAACCCACTGCAGAGCGCTGCTGACGCTCTATGAAACGATAATTAAAAACAGGACACAAAAATGAAAGTCGTTCTGCTGATTGTGGTTTCTTATCTTATCGGCTCAATCTCTTTTGCTCTTGTTATCGCGAGGGTACGGGGCATAGACCTTCGCCAAATCGGCTCAGGCAATCTCGGTGCGACAAATCTTGCGCGTGCCTGCGGCAAAAAGTGGGCATACTTCTGTTTTCTGCTCGACTTTTTTAAGGGCTTTGTGCCGAGCTTTGCTGCGAAATTTTTCATCCTTCCGGATTCCGCCGATGCCTCTGCTCTTGCCCTGTGGCTGGCTGTAGGCGTCGCGGCGATTTTGGGTCATATTTTTCCGTTCTATCTTAAATTCAAGGGTGGCAAGGGCATCGCGACGGGTTTCGGCGTTGTTCTTGGTATCTGGCCTTATTGTACAATCCCCGGCCTTATCGTTTTTGTCGTCTGGGCAATAATAGTTCTCATCTGGCGGTATATCTCTCTCGGTTCAGTCATCGCCACCGCCGTTTTTCCCTTAATAATGATTGCTTTGACAATTATTTTAAAAGATTGGTATTTCAATGTCCTTTGGCCGCTGATTGTAGCAGCGATAATTTTATGTTCGCTCGTGATATTTCTTCATCGTGCCAATGTAAAACGCCTTCTTGTCGGCACCGAACATAAGATTTTTCAGAATGGCAAAAAAGGTTCCGCCGTGAGGCGTGGCTGAGTTCACTGATACCTTTTCCTCCCTGCTTTTTCGATTCAGACGCGGATTAAATCTTTCAGTTTTTGGCCAAAAGAGTACAATTACGTGATTAACCGTTATTTGAAAGGAAAATGAAATGAAGTCAAGCGGTCCTGAACAATCCGCCCATACATGGCGAAATCGCACTCGTTGGCATGCTCAAACAGAGAAATGGCATCAGCCATATTATGTTGGCTGCGTTCTTATGTGCATAATCTTTTGTTCATTGCCTATAGCAGCACAACCCTCGGGTGGGCCTTACGGCCCGATTCAGCAAACCTGTGATTTGCCCAAGGATGCGGGTAAAATTTACTATGTAGCACCCGATGGACGGGCCGAGGAATCAGGCCAAACGCTTGCCAAGCCCACTACCCTGGCGGCGGCCATAGAGCGGGTAGTAACCGGCGACGCAATCGTGATGCGAGGCGGCACTTATCGTACCGGCGGCCTGCAATTGAACCAGCAAATCACTATACAGCCTTATGCCGATGAACAGCCCGTTTTGAAGGGAACTCAGGTAGCCGGCCAATGGGAGCATTTGAGAAATGGATTATGGAAAACCTCTTGGCCCAGTTTATTCCCCGCCAAACCCGCCGACTGGTGGCAGCGTCAAAGTTTTGGCAGAGAAACTCCGCTTCACCGTTTTAACAATGACATGGTGTTCGTGGATGGTAAGTTTTTACAATCGGTAGGCTGGGAAGGAGAAATTGACGCCAATTCCTATTTCATCGACTATGACGCCGGACTGGTTTTCCTCGGCATTGACCCGACAAACCGATTGGTCGAAATCACCGCTTTTGACAACGCTCTTACACGAACAGTCAAAGACTGTCACGGCAAAAAGTCGGACGGCAAGGGGCCTTTGATTCGGGGAATCACGTTCACCCAGTATGCCTACCGAGCGATTGAAATTGAAGGAACGGATCCGGAGGGCTTGTCCGATGAGTCCAAGCATGGCAAGGATGTGACAGGTACGACCCTGGAGAATTGTACCCTTTCTTTCTGCTCACGGGTCGGCGCTTACCTGCGGGGAGATAATTTAACGCTGCGGCATTGCCTCGTCAGCGACACCAGTACGGAAGGTATCTTCATCCTGAGCTCGTCCGATGTTCTATTGGAAAAAAACATCTTCAGACGTAACAATATCGAGAATATCACCGGATACTTTCCTGCGGCGGTAAAGATATTTAATCAATGCTATCGTGTCACCTGCCGGGATAACCTGGTTATCGACCATCCGAATTCAAACGGTATCTGGTATGACGTAGGCAATGTTGATGGCCGATTTATCAACAACTGGGTCGAGGGGATAGGCAATATCGGCAGACGGTTCTCCAGTGAGCGGTTCTGGCCGAGCGATAATGGATTCTTCTTTGAAATCTCGAAAGGAGCGATTTGCGCCGGCAACGTCTTTGTCAATTGTGACCAGGGCATTTTAGTGCTCAACAGTTCGGATGTTCAAATCTACAACAACACATTAGTAAACAGCACTGTGTGCATTGGGCGCACTGATAGAAGTGCGGCCGGCGACCACTTCGGCTGGCATGCCAGTACCGGCCCGGATGTTAACGAACGGGACGGACACGTATTTGTCAATAACCTGCTAACTGGGGACGAAAATTTTCACAGGCCGCTTTTGGCTTTTTCACAGCCGCCCTTCTTGTGTGAACGGCTCAATAAGCCGCAGGTCAAACAGCTCGATTATAATGTGTATGTGCGACGCTCAAATACATCTGTACCATTGATTTTCTGGAGTCCCGCACCTGACCCTAATTGCCGGCTGTCTTTTGAGTCGCCGGAGGGTTTGCGGAAAATGTATCCGGAATTTTCAGCTAACAGCCGGAATTTCGTAAATTTTCACGGGCCCTTATTCAAGAGTCCCGAACTGGGCAATTACCAATTGTTACAGGCATTTCCAGCGTCCAAAGCGGCAGCCCACCTTCCATCTGAAATCAGCAAGCTTCTCGACCTATCCAAAAAGGATGCCCGGTTTATTGGAGCTTACCCGCCGCTTCCCTGAAAAAAGGATTCTTTCTGTCCTTATTTGGCCAAAATTTTTATAATTATAACTCTTTGTGCCTTAACGTCTTATTGACTATCTATATTTTTTTCTTGACTTTTGTTAGATAATATGGTAAAATACCCATATTATTAGATAAAAAGTTAATATTTTAGATAGAATCTTCTACTGCAAAGAGCGGTTCCGCGACTTAACTGAGCGTTGAGTTCAAATCTTCAATTTTCAATCTTCAATCTTGGAGTCCCCTATGCCCAAATTCTACCTTCACATCCCGCCTGTTCCTTATTTTGTGCCGGCGTTTCTTGAGCGCATCTGCATACGGCTTTTGCTGCGCTACAGGAAAAAGCACTATGGCTTTGCTTTTCGCAGGATTACACTCACTCAGGGGAAATACGCTATAGTTGACCCGGAAGATTACGACAAATTGGCCAAAGATAAATGGCGTCTCTTTGAAAACAGAAATAAAAGTAATTATTACGCTGTCCGTACCGAAGGCCGCAAAAACGTGTTTATGCACCGCAGGATTATGAATGCTCTTCTCGGCGATATCGTTGACCACGAAAATCGCAACGGCCTTGATAACCGCAAAACAAACCTTCGAATTGTGACAAACCAGCAGAACTGCTGGAACAGCGACAGGGGCTTTAATACCGGCACTTCAAAGTATAAGGGAGTCAGGCTTGATAAACGCAGCGGCAGATGGTTTGCTACTATAAGGCACAATGGCCGAAAGGTACATCTTGGTATGTTTGAAACTGAGATTGAGGCCGCTCGTGCTTATGACAACGCCGCCGAACAGTATCGCGGCCAATTCGCAGTCCTTAACAGGGATGTTTTTGGTCCGCTTCAGGAGCCGAAAACCAAAGAAAAACCTCTTGAAAGCCCTTAGAATCCTGTATATACTCTTATTTAGAATAAATCGCGGGTGTAGCTCAGTGGTAGAGCGTCACGTTGCCAACGTGAATGTCGTGAGTTCGAGCCTCATCACCCGCTTTGAAATAGTATCAGTGAGGTATCGGCTAACTTGTCCGCCGTAGCCTTGGCGGAGGCGGAACTGTTAGCCCGGCGATGGTCGCTGATATGTCATAAGGCCCAGTCAGAGGCTTCAGGACGTATTCGACCTGAAGTTTTTTGTTTTATAGGAACTTGTAAAAAAATAGGAGTTGCAAATGGCAAAAGAAACGGATGCAACTGGCACCGAAACCAAAGAAGAGATAAAAAATATCGTTAACATCGAGGATGCAGGGCCCTGCAAAAAGAAAATCAGCATTGAAATTCCTCCCGAGAAAATCAACAAGGTTCTCGATGAGCGGTACGAAGAGTTCGGAAGGGATACCGTTGTGCCCGGCTTTCGTAAAGGCAGAGCGCCGCGAAGACTGCTTGAAAAGCGATTCGGAAAGGAAATCAGCGAGCAGACAAAACTGAAATTACTTTCCAGTGCCGGCGAGGCAGCGATAAAAGAGAGCAATCTTGATATGCTGGGCGACCCGGATATTGATTATGAAAAAATAGAGCTGCCCCTGAGCGGTTCCTTGAAATTTGATTTTGAGATTGAGGTCCGGCCGGAATTCCAGTTGCCCGGTCTCGAAGGCATACCCGTTGAAAAGCCGTGGTTCGAAGTTACCGACGAAGCAATCGAGCAGGAAATAGTCCAGCTTCAGAAAAAGCTGGGAACGTGGAAACCGAAGGACGGCAAAATTGCGGCAGACGACCAGCTCATTGCAGATGTCGTTCTCAAGCCTCAGGAAGGCGAAACAGAAAAAATCGAAAATACTGAAATCTATGTAAGACATCGCGCCTTTGTCGGCAAAGTGCCGGTCGATAAGCTCGATGACCTTCTGATTGGTGCAAAGGCCGGCGATGTCAGGACCACAGCAACGGAAGTACCTTCAACGTTCTTTGACGAAAAGTATCGCGGCAAAAAGGTTGACGTCGAAATTAAAATCAATGATATAAAAGAGCTCCAGCCGGCGCCGCTCGATGAGAATTTCTTCAGGAGGTTCGGCACGGCAAATAAGGATGAGCTTGTAAAAATGCTCCGCCAGAGGAATGAGGCAAACATCGAAAGACAGCAGAAAGAAGCGATGCGTCAAGTCGTTCGTCAGTATCTGCTTGACAGGGTCGATTTCGACCTGCCTGCCGATATTGTGGCAGACCAGTCAAAGCATCTGTTGCAGAGGCAGTATACAAGGCTTCTTATGCAGGGTGTCAAAACGGAAGAAATTCAGCAGCAGATGGAGCAGTTAAAAGCTGCAAGCGATGAGCAGGCTAAAGAGCAGCTCAAGAGCTTTTTTGTTATGGATGCGGTTGCAAAGAAGCTCGATATTAAGACTACCGAGGAGGAAATTAACGGCTATATCGCGCAGGCTGCCGTTTACAGACAGGTTCGGCCTGAAAAGCTGCGAGAGCAGATGTCGCGCGATGGCTCGCTTGCTCAGGTAGCGCTGGAAATACGCGAAATCAAGTGCATTGACAAAATTCTCGAATCTGCAAAAATTACAGAAGTAGAATCGAAGAAGGTGACGGAAAAACCAAAGAAGGCAGAAGCCAAACCGGCAAAGAAAGCCGCTCCAAAACTTGTCCTCGACCGTCCTCGCGAAGGCGGGGATCGGGGAAAAGAAGAAAAACACGAAAAGAAACAAGAAAAAGAAGAACCTAAAAAGGCCGTTAAACCTGTTAGAAAGCCGCCTTCAGCAAAGAAAAGTGACAAGAAAAAATAGCCGATATCGACTCTTCGATGTCATCGTCTGCTTTTACCTCTCCCCATTAGCCTGTATAAGTCTACCGATGCACGCAGAGCGTCATCCCTTGTTTTAAGCATGATTTCTCTTCGAAGATTCATAAAAGTGTCTGAGAACCTTTGCTCGCGTTGTCTGGGGCGTTCCAATCTAACGTCGATTGCTTCCTTCAAGTACCCCGGCCTCGCTGAAAGTACAAAAATCCTGTCTGCAAGGAAGATCGCTTCTTCGATATCGTGGGTAACAAACACAATAGTCTTGTTCAACCTATCCCACAATTTGACCAATTCTTCCTGAAGAATCCCTCTCGTCTGTGAGTCCAGAGCACCAAACGGCTCGTCTAAGAGCATTACATCAGGATCAGCTAAAATCATTCTTGCGAGGGCTACTCTCTGTTTCATACCACCGGACAAAATCCTTGGGTAAGCATTCTGGAAGTTCTCTAGTCCCATTAGACGAATAAGCTCATTTACCTTCTCATTCGCAGCCTTACTATTTGGTGACTTTCGAAATCTTTCAGCGAACATTATGTTTTCTCGAACTGACAGCCAAGGCAGTGATGTATAGGCTTGAAAAACCATTCCTCTGTCCGGCCCGGGGCTGTTGACAAGTTTGCTGTCTACGAAAATCGACCCAGAACTAGGAGAGTCTAAGCCGGCAATCAGCCTGAGTAGTGTTGTCTTTCCACACCCAGATGGTCCCAAAACAACGGCAAATTCGCCTTCCTGAATTTCTATTGATAGGTCTTGAATAGCGACCACCTTGTTTTTGCCCTCTTGGAACACCTTTGAGACGTTGGCAATGTTTATTTTAACGTTGGACATGTTATTCTTCCGTCCTCCAGCGAAATAAAATCTTGGATGTAACCTTGAATGCAAGGTCAAAACCTAAGCCCAGAAAACCTAGGATAAGCATTGCAGCCATTACGTGCTCAGTCTTTAGGAATCGAAGACCTTGCATTATCGTAAAGCCTATGCCATTCTCAGCTGCGACAATCTCAGCGACAACGAGATATGACCAAGCCCACCCCATAGCTATTCTAAGGCTATCAAATATTCCGGGTAATGCAGCGGGTAGAATAACGTGAATAATTATGTCCTTTTCACTTGCGCCCACTGTCAAAGCCATGTCTATATAGTCTTTCGGCACTTTCTCTGTTTCTGCGGCTACCAAGAGAACAAGTTGGAAGTATGTGCCTATGAATATCACAAGTACTTTCTCCGCGTTACCAATGCCAACCCATAGAATGCATAGTGGAATGAAAGCAACTACTGGCAAATACCTTACAAAATCATTCACTGGCTCAAGAAAAGCTTCGATTGACCTTGATGTTCCAAGGAGTATCCCGATTGGGATGGCTAGAAGTGCTGATACCAGAAAACCAAGAAGAATTCTATAGATGCTGACGAGAATGTCTCCCGCGAAGTTGTAGTTAACAAACAAATCCACCACGCCAAAGACCACATCGGTTGGTGAAGGTAAGAATAAATGAGGTACGAACCCTCCATACGTCAGTAGGGACCATATGGAGACTGAAATTACCCCGCTAAGTACCGCCAGACGGGTATACCGTTGCCGGGAAATCGTTTTTGCTATCAACTTCATTGTTCTTCTTCAAGCATTTAAGGAGCCTGCTGAATAAATCTCGTATCGAGAAGCGAGTCTATGTCCTGCAGTTCCTTGATAAATCCTGCCTTATGCCAAAGTATATTGGCCTTTGAAGTTACTTCTTTAAGGCGTCCGGAGGTAACAAACTGTCGGTTTTCTTCTTGTGCAAGAAAGATTACACCGCTCAGCATTTCTTCTGCTTCCTCGACCGATAACCTCATGGCTTTGGCAATAATCATATTGCCCTCCTTGGGATTCGACCGGAGGAAATCAACAGCTTGATTCCAACATAGAACGAACTTTTGCGCATCTTCCTTTCGATTTTGTAAAATATCATCTCGTACTGCAAAGATGTCTACGATAATACCTCTCTCTTTTTGCGTATCTATAAGCACATGGGCGTCGCTTCTCTCGTTTTTGGCTTTCGACAGCCAAGGTTCCCAAGTTACTGCAACGTCTATGTCACCGTGGATAAATGCTGGACCGGCTTTGTCCGGCTCCATTGGCACAATAGTAACTTCGTTTGGTTCGATACCGGCTTTATCTAGGATATACAGTAAGAAAAAGTGATTTACAAATCCGGGCTGAACAGCGATGCGTTTTCCTTTTAGGTCCTTTGTATTCTGGATACTTTTATCCGATAGAATCCCGTCGGCTCCATTTGACTCATCGACGACCAGTATGCATTTGGCCTTTAATCCCTGCGAGGCACCAACAATGAGGTCGTCAACAGTTGAACCCATGGCTTCGAGACGACCTGCCAGAATAGCTGCTCGTCTCTCACCTGTTCCCTCAATCCGCTCAAGTTGTACGTTGAGGCCTGCTGACTTAAAAAACCCTTTGTCCTGGGCTATATAAAGCGGCCCATAACCAACCCATGTGTTGAAACCCACTCTAAATGGCGGCGTGATTGCCTCTCTCCGGAGCCATATGAGGACTGCGACTATAACAAGGATCGAGACAATAGCAATGAGTGCAATATGAAATCTTCGCTTATTCATGTTTTTTTCTCCTTAATCAGAAAAAATTTGTAATATAGTGCTAGAAGATAAGTTACTATCACACAGGTGCTTGCTAATATCGATGGGGTAAGAAAGGTATCCAAATCATATTTCCTAAAGATAATCCCCTCTGCACATGCCCAGAAATAAGCAAAAAATAGTGCAAAAAGATATGGAATGCTAGTGAGAACCGCATAGGATCGTGAGGTGCTTTTAGCACTTTCATAATTGTACACAGCGGCAACAATTGATACTGTATATAATAACTGTGCTAAACTTTTTGGGCCACCTGTGTATTGAACAATAATGCTGATGAAGCCCACATCTATGACGTTGAAGATTGGCTCGCCCACAAGAAGTGTGAGCCCCTTTTTATAAAGGGTATATACAATAATCAGGTAAACAAGCCCTGAGATGTACCAACTTAACACAAAGAGGCGGTTTCTAACGAGCAAAAATTGTGCCTCAATTACTTTCCTCGCCATGAGTGTTGCCTCAGCGATGTCACTGCTAATTTTGGCCTCTTCTTTCGATATTGAATGGAGGGCAAAATCGCGCAGCCATTTCTCTAATGATGTTTTTTCCTCGGTGGATAAACCAATCTTACGGCTAGTATTCCTTGTAACACGCATTAGAAAAGCCTTTTCAGCCAATTGGATTTTCCCAAGTTCTGCCTGACCGTTGTTGGCAACAGAGGGGAACTCATCTGCAATAGACTGTAAATCGGTCTTCAGATTACGTAGCCGCTCTGAAGTTTCTGACTTGTTATTCCATGTGAAATATTCAAGTAATGCACCTGATGCAAGAAGGCATATGGAAAACAACGCAATTGTAATCTTTTTCCTAAGAACTTCTTCTTTTTCGCCTGGGAAATTTAGAATCTTCGATCCCATGGTTAACATCTCTTATAATAAATTTACCTCACCAAGATTATCGCAAATTTCTTATGATAGTCAAATAGTTTTTCCACTTCTTCATATAACTTGAAAATGGTATGGAAAGGGCATAGAACGAGATGGGCTCTACTTGGTCTTGACAGTTACGATTTGGTCCAAGATGTGGCGCAGGGTGGGTCGACAAATTCTTCGGTCGATCCTGCCACGAAACAAGTACGAATAGATAGGAATGTGCCTAATGCCGTATCTTCTCGACTAGGTACAAACCTACGGCAATTATTTGAGTTTTTGCCCGAATTGGCCGATAAAGAAAGAATGGTAGAAAGTTTTGCATCTTACCTTGTTGTTTGGAACTACCGAAATGCTTATAAATCTTTGGTTGTAGAAAGGTTATAGGGAGAACGATCTCATGGACTTGAACACCACAACAACCCGACCAGTATGGGAGAGCTTCAAGAATCATGGTGTCAAAGTAGGATATACTGCTAGTGGTATCTATACTGCGTTATGCCTTGGCTTACACTATCTTGGGGAAGACATGAATCGTGCGGCTCTTTGTGCTGGACTAAGCACTATAGCTGTCCTAGGGTGTACACTAGGATTGCAATACAAACTAATTAAAATGAACAGAAAAAATTATCAGGTTTAAGCTATCTGGAAGAAGTTTTCAGCACTCAAAACAGTAGTGGTAAATTTGAAATGGTCATTACTTACTCTGCCAGCCGCATCAAACTTCGGATTTTTCTTAAAAAACAGTGAAAATCCGTATAAATTCGTGTCTTTTTTTGAAAAAATCCTTAAAAATCCGCAAAAACCCGAAATTCCAACCCCATTTCCAAGCAAATCCTGTCTGTCCGCAGGCGGATTCCTCAACTCAAAACTAAGTCCTATGGACTCCTTACGGAGAAATCAGAATTAAAAACTGTTTCGGTTCTCCTCACCTTTGTCCGTTAGGGGATGCCTCACGGCACTTGATAATTATCAACCCCGCCGGGCGTTCCTGCGGGGTCAAGTATCAATTCTCAGCCCAAAAACTGCTAATTTCCTGAGAAAAGTCACAAGTTTTTTAAAATTTTCTGTATAAATCCGCTCATTTTTTGAAAAAATCTTTAAAAATTTTGAATTTATGACCCCATTTTTACCCCACTCTTTTTAACTCTTGACAGCGAAAGGAATTTCTCGAAAATGAAGGCCTGCTTGTGGTGAGCATAGTTGAACCGAAAAAACGTCAAAAACAGTTAAAAAATCGACCCCTTCGACTTCGCTCGGGACAGGTTTGCCGGAGAAAAGTAATACAGCAAAATAGCCGATAAAAGAGCTTGTCCGCCGCAGGCGGATGTGTTTGTATATTTTTAACCGCCGTAACTTATTGTGGAAAAGCCGGTTAAGGAAACAAAAATGATTATTGAACCGCCAAAAAGTCCGATAAATCCATTCGACTCGCAGACCCTCCATGCCTACTCCGCCGAAGCAGCTTCGGCTGCGAAGGCTGGAAGCCTTGGCAACGGAGGGCCAAAACTCCAGGTCTTGCAGTATCAGCGGACCCGCGAGATGACGCTTGATGATTTGCTGTTGGAGAACAGGATTATCTTTATGATTGGCGAAATCTCTTACGGCCTGGCAGCGGCCGTTATTATGAAGATGCTTTATCTGGACAATCAGAAGCGCGGCAGTGAAATCAGTCTTTACATCAATTCACCCGGCGGCAGTGTTGACGACACAATGGCGGTTTATGATACGATGTGTTTTATCGGCTCACCTGTCGCGACTTACTGTGTGGGTCGCGCAGAGTCAGGTGCAGCGATAATTCTTTCGGCAGGAGAAAAAGGCAGACGCCATGCTTTGCCTCACGCAAAAATCATGCTTCATCAGCCTTGGGGAGGAGTTTATGGTCAGGCAGCAGATATAAAAATTCAGGCTGAGGAAATCCTCAAAATAAAGCAAATGATAAACGAAATTCTTTCCAAACATACGGGACAGCCGATTGAAAAAATCACCACTGAGACAGAACGCGACAGATATATGACCGCTCAGGAGGCAAAAGAGTATGGTCTGATTGACGAGGTTCTGCGCGAAGCAGAAGGTGGAAAGAAGGGAAAAGAGAAAAAGTAAAGAAAGCCACAGAGAAAATTAAAAATATTTTTTAGCCACAGACCCCGATGAGATAGCTGCGCATCTCACGGGGCAAGGTTCACAGGGAACGCAGAGAAATATTTTTTAAAATAAAATTCGGGTTAATTCGTGTTAATTCGTGGTTAATTTATTAAGGTAAACAGATGGCAGTAAATCAGAATCTTATACCGATAGTTATAGAAAAGACCGGTCGCGGCGAACGGGCGTATGATATCTACTCAAGACTTTTGAAAGACCGGATAATTTTCCTCGGCGGCCAGATTGAAGACGAATCGGCAAACCTTATCATCGCACAGATGCTGTTTTTAAGCAATGAGGACAGCAAAAGCGATATCAATTTTTATATCAATTCGCCCGGCGGAAACGTTACGGCAGGACTTGCCGTTTACGATACTATGCGGTTTCTGCGGTGTCCTGTCGCGACTTACTGCATAGGCCAGGCGGCAAGTATGGGAGCAATACTCCTTACCGCAGGCGAAAAAGGTAAAAGATTTGTACTCAATAACAGCCGGATTCTCCTGCATCAGCCGCTGATTACAGGCGTTCTAACAGGCCCCGCAACCGACCTCGATATACAGGCAAAGGAAATTATTCGACTCCGCGGCAGAATTTATGATATACTTGCATTCCATACCGGCAGAAACGTCGAAAAAATTACCGCTGACTGCGACAGGAATCTGTGGCTCGAAGCGAAAGAAGCCATCGAGTACGGCCTTGCTGATGAAATTCTGCAGAAAGCCCCGCAGCCTTTAGAACGGCCGAAGGAAGAATAAGGCCATCCTGCCCGCCAACGGCGGGTAAACTTCGTTAAGACTACGCCGCGACAAGCTCCGACACAAAGACACGAAGTTTTTTAAACGCTGATTACGCGGATTTTAATTAACCACGAATCCACACTAATTAACACGAATTATATTTGCCACAGAGTTCACAGAAAGCACAGAGGTTTTTTGCTTTAAGGCGGTGTTCTGCAAACACCATTAAATTCAAAATTCGTGCCTTACTTGCAAATATATTTGCCGTCGGCACATCATTTCGAATTTTCCTGCTGCGCAATAAGCCTTAAAGCAAAAAAGCCGTCAGTTGTTGGTCGCCTGTCACTATGCTCATATGCGGTATACTGCATATGAGCATAGTGAATATAAGAGGAGAGGCTGAGGATTTTTGCATTGAGGTTTTGGACGAAAATTCTTAACCGCGGATTGCACGGATTAAGCGGATTTGCCTTGCTTTATCATCCAATATTCCTTCTTTTGCAGTCGAAAAAAGGCTTGTATTTTCAGGATTGACAGGGTATCCTGTTATAGTCAAGTTTTGCAGGAGTTTAAATAATATAAGGAGGACTTAATTATGTTTCACACATATCGAAAAGTGTTGGGGGCAGGTGGCCTTGTTTTCTGTTTATTTTCATCAGTTTTCGCCTACTCCGGCGGCAGCGGCACAGAAGCAGACCCATACAGAATCGCAAATGCAAATGACTTGCTTGAACTGGCAGCTGATACGAACGACTACAACGATTGCTTCATACTTATCAACAATATCAATCTCGCGGATTATGATTTCACGACCGCTGTCATTGCACGGGATACTGACAGCGCAAATCTAAGTTTCAATGGTAGTCCCTTTATGGGTATTTTCGATGGTGCAGGTTACGAAATTCTCAACCTGACCATAGATACCAATGGAGTTGCGAACGATTATTTAGGTTTGTTTGGAAAAATTGACCACGGTGAGATCAAGAACCTCGGCTTGCAAAATGTCAATATCAGGGGCATCGATGGCAATAATCCCTATCTCAACAACTTCAATTATCTCGGTGGTCTGGCGGGAGAAACCACATCCGGCAATATCAGTAACTGCTATTCAACAGGGTCTATCTTTAGCGGTAACGGCACTTATTCCTCCGGAGGTTTGATAGGAGCGTATTCTGGCTACATCACCAATTGCTTTTCAACTTGCTCTGTAACTACTTCAGTAGGTAATGGCATCGGGGGCTTGGTCGGTACAGGTGGTGGCGTTATCAACAGTAGTGGCGTTATCAACAATTGCTTCGCGACAGGCAATATCACAGGCGGGAATGATTCGTCCTGGCTCGGTGGCCTGGCAGGAGGAAACGGCGGTGTTATTAATAATTGCTTCGCGACAGGCAATGTCACAGGCGGGAATGATTCATACGTTCTCGGTGGTCTGGTAGGAGGAAACAAAGGTGATATCAGCAACTGCTACTCGACAGGCGATGTTAATGGTCAAAATAATATAGGCGGATTAGCAGGTATACACGATCATGGCAGTGTCAGCAACTGTTACTCAATAGGTAACCTTACCGGCATAAATAATCTCGGCGGATTGGCGGGATTTGCACAAGCAGCGGCAGTGTTTGTCAGTAACTTCTGGGACATTAATAGTTCTGGATTAACAGATGGGGTAGGGAGTATAGAGCCTGACCCGAATGGGGTGACAGGTAAAACCACTGCCGAGATGCAGGATATAAATACGTTTACATCTGCTGGCTGGGATTTTGATTATACAGACGGCGACAAAGCTGACTGGTTTATGCAAATAGATGAGTATCCGATTTTAACATGGCAGATATCGCCTGCGGATATCTACACCGATGGCAGGAACAACTTCAGGGATTTTACGATATTTGCGCAGTACTGGATGAGAGAGGATTGTGCGATATATAACTATTACTGCGACTGGGCGGATTTGGACTTTAGCGGCTCTGTCGATATCGATGACCTTATCATACTTATGAGCTATTGGCTCCAGTCCGGAATATACAACTGAATCTCAGTTCGGAATTTACTTCTCAATGGCTCGCTGAATTGGGGTAATTTTGCCGTTCTCGCTGACAACTGGCTTGAAGGGTAATGACCGAACCCCGCCAAGGTATTGGCGAGGCTAATCGAAAATGAACCCGCCACGAGTGCACAGATTTATAGTTGACGTTATGGGCTGTTAGGCGGTAATATTAGAAACACTGACTGGCACGGATAAAAGGAAAATAAGAATGCAAAGGAAAGCGAAAACTCAGAACTCACCCCAGAGAGATAGTCGAAGCGGCATCTCACGGGGCAAGAAACTCAGAACTCAGAATTTCTTTGTAGCCTTGTGCCTTTGTGTCTGTATTCTGATTTTGGCCGGGTGTCAGGAAAAGGCTAAATCGCCAAAATCCAAAGGCTCAAAGCCACTCGTTGGGGTCAAATCCGCCGAGCAGAGCGAAGTTACAATTAAACGCGAAAATGAAGAATTAAAGGCCGAAAACAAGCAGCTTAAAGAACAGCTTGAAACTTTAATGGGCATTGACAAGCCGGCAAGAATCGAGGCGATTTCGACGATTTCGTCAATCGAGCTTACCAATCGCTGCGGAATTTACGACAAAGACAGCAACGACACCGCCAAAAAGAAAACGCTGGTCGTTTATCTTCGACCCATAGACGATATGGGCGACTGCACCAAGGCGGCAGGGGCGGTAAAAATAGAACTTTGGAACTTAAATGCAAAGCCGGCAGAAGCTCTTTTATCGAGCTGGCAGATTGAGCCGAAAGACCTCAGAAAAAAATGGTCAGGCTCGCTCCTTACAAGCTACTACAAATTGCAGTTTGACGTAAGCTCTATCCTCGGCAGCAAAGAAAAAGAGCTTACGCTAAAGGCCGAGTTCACAGACTACCTGACAGGAAAAATCCTGAGGGCACAGCGGGTTATAAAACCATGAGTAAAAATTTCACAATTCCGAACCAACTCATTGCGGAGTTCTGCCGCAGGAATCATATCTCTAAATTGGCCGTCTTTGGCTCCGCTCTTCGCGGAGATTTTTCATCTGACAGCGATGTTGATATTCTTGTTGAATTCCGAAAAGGTTTTACGCCGGGCTTTGCTTTTTTCCGGATGCAGGACGAGCTTTCAGAATTGCTCGGCCGCAAAGTCGATTTACACACACCGGCATTTCTGAGCAGATATTTTCGCGACAAGGTTGTTCGGGAAGCAGAGGTGCAATATGCAGAATGAGCAGGATATTGTCCGCCTGCGCCATATACTCGACGCCGCGAAAAAGATTGTCGAGTACACAGAACCCATTCAAAGAGACGACCTTGACAGGGATGAAAAGCTTGCGTTGGCTCTTGTTCGACTGCTGGAAATTATCGGCGAGGCGGCCAAAGCTGTTTCGCCGGATTTTCGGCGAAAGTATCCTCAAATTCCCTGGCGTGAAATAGCCGGCACAAGAGACCGCCTGATTCACGGCTATTATGACATTGATTTTGATGTTGTCTGGCAGATAGTGTCAACTGATATTCCAACCTTAAAGACCCAGCTAACGGCAATTATAGCTGATAGTTAAAGCCCACTTGCAATCTGGACAATCATCGCTAAAATGATGGGGTAATAAGCCTGCCAAAGTGTTGGCAGGGCTAACCGAATTATCAAAATCAAAGGAGAATGAAATGAACACAAAATTGCTTTCAGCCATTATGCTATTGGCCGTTCTGCTCGTTTGGCCGGTGCAAATTTGGGCGGAAGACGTTAACTCAACTACCGCCAAGGATGTTAGTGCAACTGCTACAGTGCAGGTCAAGCCACCCCCTGCACAGGAACTTAAGCCAATCGAGCTTCCAAAGCCGCAAACGGACGGCGGCAAGCCCTTAATGCAGGCTTTGAAAGACAGAAAGACTTCGCGAGAGTTCAGTCCTGAGAAATTACCCTTGCAGGTGCTTTCAAATATGCTCTGGGCGGCAAACGGAGTCAATCGGCCGGACGGAAAACGAACCGCACCTACTGCTATGAATAAACAGGAAATCGACGTTTACGTTGCTCTTGAACAAGGCCTTTACCTTTATGATGCCAATGCACACATACTGCTGCCCGTTCTGGCAGGGGACATCCGTGCTGCGACGGGCAAACAGCCGTTCGTGAAAGATGCGCCAATTAATCTTGTTTTTGTAGCGGACTATGCAAAGATGGGCAGTGTGCCCGATGACCAGAAAGAGTTCTATGCTGCTACTGATACGGGTTTCATCAGCCAGAATGTTTACCTCTACTGCGCCAGCGAAGGATTAGCTACTGTAGTTCGCGGATATGTTGACAAACAGGTATGCCATTCAGCGATGAAGCTGCGGGCCGACCAGAAAATCATCCTTGCACAAACCGTCGGGTATCCGAAGAAGTAGGTTAAAAACCCCCAACATAAAGTTGGGGGCTTTAGGTTTAAGTGAATGAAGGGATTGCTCAATAAAATCGTCTGCGGCGATTGTATAGAAATACTCAACAGGGTGAATGAGCCTTTTGCAGATTTGATTTTTGCAGACCCGCCTTTCAACATAGGCCGAAAATATGACAGCTACGAAGACAGACAGAAAAAACAGCACTACATCGACTGGACAAGACAATGGATGACGGCCTGTTATAAGGTCTTAAAACCGCACGGCTCATTTTATGTCGCTATCGGCGATGATTATGCAGCAAACGTAAAAATAATTGCTGAAAATAAACTTGGTTTATTTTGTCGGAACTGGATTATCTGGCATTATACATTCGGCCAGCAGACAAAAAACAAATTTGCTCGCTCTCATACCCATATACTTTATTTTGTCAAAGACAAAAAAAATTTCATATTTAATGACTTTGCTGTTCGTGCACCTTCAGACAGGCAGTTAATTTATAATGATAGAAGGGCAAATTTAGTTGGCAAGATGCCGGATGATGTCTGGTCAAGTTATTCACGGGTATGCGGCACGTTTAGAGAGCGAACCGGCTGGCATCCGTGCCAGATGCCGGAATTACTTCTTGCAAGAATTATTGCGGCAAGCTCAAACAAAGGCGATTGTGTGCTTGACCCTTTCATCGGTTCAGGCACTACTGCTGCCGTCGCCGTCAAATACGGCAGGAATTATTGCGGAATTGATATCTCAGAAAGCTATGTGAAAAAAGCTATAGAGAGAGTTGCCCAGATAAAAAAAGAAATCAAAATTTCTGAAAACCCGTACTTCAATCCGATGGAACTTATAGAAATCAAGAGACTTTTCATTGAGACGGGATTAGGTATTGCACAGATTGTTGAGAGCAATAAACGGCTGGAAATTTTTGCAAAGCAGTTTGCAGTTAGAATGAATAACCATAAAAAATATGACACCGGCCAGATAGCGTCCGTCATTAAGGATTTTACAAGCTGGGACAAGCGAAGTTGAAAGTATGGGGAAATTAACCACGAATGAACACGAAAAAACACGAATTTTATTTTTTTAAAAACATATCTCTGTGGCCAAAAAGTTTATTGTGTACCGCATGTTTTGTTTTATCAGTCATTCTGCTGACGGTTATTCAGCCGCCGTTTGGTTTTTCCTTTCTTGCGTGGATTGCTCTTGTGCCGTTTGTAATTGGTTGTCTAATCAATGATAAAATCCGGCCAACCGTTTTAACTGCATATCTTGTTTCACTCGTTTACTGGCTCGGTAATCTTTACTGGCTTGAGCCTGTAACAATTCCTGGTTGGATTGTCTTGTGTTTTTACCTTGCAATTTATTGGCCGATGATTGCAATATGTCTGCGATATTGCGCGATAAGGAGAGTGCCGCTGTGGTTTTCGCTGCCGATACTGCTCGTCGGAGCCGAAGCACTGCAGGGCTGGCTTTTTAAAGGTTTTGGCTGGCGGTATCTTGCTCACAGCCAGTACGAAAGTGTTACAATTATTCAGATTGCAGACATATTCGGCGCAGCAGGGGTAAGTTTTCTTATAGCAATGGTCAACGGCCTGATTGCCGATGTAGTTATTAGCCGCAAAGACATCCGCCTTCGTCGAAACTACGGCGGACAGGCTCCGGCACGAAGAATAAATAATAATATATATTTAAAAAAACTTGGTGTCTTTGCGCCTTTGTGGCAAAGGCCTGCAAATCTTGCAGGACTTTTTCTTGCGGTTTTCATTCTAATCGCAGCGATTCTTTATGGCCGGTACAGAATCAGTCAGACGGCAGATTTTCTCCAGAGCGGGCCGAGAATCGGCGTGGTACAGTCAAATGTGCCGGTCGAGGCAGGCGAGGAAATCGAGCCTGTTGAGCAAACTTTCCTGAATATGCTTATCGACAGCAGAGATTGTTTATTAAGTGCTAAGCCTGCGCTTATTATCTGGCCGGAGACGATGGTCGAAGCGGTGCTGGATGACAGTTACCTAAAGCTCGTGGCAGAAGACGATACGGCAAAAATATTTCACAATGCCCTTGTGCGTCATTCAAACGAGGGTGTTTATCTTCTTGTTGGGGCATTTGCAGGAAATGCCGAAAGGGTAAACGACAAAATCGAACTTAAAACGAGCTACAACTCTGCTTTTTTGTATGAGCCGAACAATATCGGTCTTCGGCAGCATTACAACAAGGTACACCTTGTGCCATTCGGCGAATATATTCCTTTTAAGGATGTACTGCCGTTTCTTAGCAGGTACCTGATGAAATTGACGCCTTATAATTACGATTACACCATAGATGCCGGCGATGAATATACTGTTTTTGAAATAAAGGGCAGGAACAGAGTATATCGATTTGGTGTGATGATTTGCTACGAGGATACCGTGCCGAAAATCGCTCGGAAATTAGCGCTTGATAAGAATAAAAAAAACAAACAAATCGACTGGCTGGTCAATATAAGCAATGACGGCTGGTTTGTAAGACAGAAGAAAAACAAAATCGAACCGACAGTCGAGCTGGCGCAGCATATGGCAATATGTGTCTTTAGGGCTGTGGAGAACCACGTTCCTGTCATTCGCAGCGTAAATACCGGCATAAGCTGCTATATAGATTCGCTTGGCCGGATACATAATGATTATCTTGCCGGTACCATTGCAAAGGAGGCGAATTCCAGAACAGGTCAAAGAGCCTGGTTTGTAAATCAAATCCTTATTGACAAAAGAGTTGCGTTTTTCAGCCAGTTCGGTCAGCCCCTGGAAATCAGTTGTGCTGTATGTTTGATTTTTGCCGCTTTTGTGTCGATATATAAAAATAGAATACAGAATACAGAAGACAGAATGTAGAAATGAAGTGATGAATAAAGAAAGATTAAAAATATTTATTTTTATTTCAGTTTTAACCTCTTTATTTACAAGTAGTTACTGTAATGCTTCTGAGGCTGCAAAAGGCCTTGTTGCAGAGGCGGAAAAAGTTGTGTCGAGCTGTCTGAAGAGTCCGGATGGCATAATCCGGACTAATGCCATTGAGGTAATCACATCAAGCCAAAAAAGCGAGTTTTTCCCAAAAATTGTTGAGCTTTTAAAGGATGATATAGTACCTGTCAGATTTGCGGCAGCGGTCGCCATCGGGGACTTAAAGTATAAGGGGTGTGAAAAAAACTTACGGCAGCTTTTGAAAGACCCTGATTTAAATGTAAAAATAGCAGCAGCTTATGCGCTGTGCAGACTGGGAGAAATGCAGCGACTTGCTGTTATTCAAAAAGCGGCTAAGGTTGATGACCAGACTGTCAAGGCAAATGCTGCAATGCTTCTGGGAAAGCTCAAGAGCGTTGAATCGCTGCCGATTCTCTATCACCTTAAAGACAGCGAAAATTCAAGCGATGCCGTGGCCTTTAACGCCACGGAAGCTATCGCCAGAATCGGCGATGAAAAGATATATCAGAAAATCTGGACAATGCTCATAAGTGTTTATGCAGACGATAGATGTATGGGTATTTATGCTATGGGGGCGCTCGGCGGAAACAAAGGAGTCAATACCATTTTGACTATGCTCGATGATGATGTTCCTCAGGTCAGGCTTGCCGCAGCCGAGCAGCTCGGTGCCTTAGGCGATACAAGCGGGCAGTTTGTTGTTCTGGAATATCTAACAAATCCACAACAGCAGGAAAAAGTTGTGGCTGACAGATGCAATGTCCTTGCAGCACTGGCAATAGGGCAAATCGGCACGGAAAAACTCGTAGGATATCTGCCTAAACTACTTAAAAACGACTCTCCGGCGGTGCGGCTTGCAGCGGCAAAGAGCATTTTTATCCTTGCAGGGCACAATTAGCCCCCACACCTATTTACATTGTGGCGGCTAAGCTTAAAAAGGCACTCAACGCTGTTTTGGCCGGTTTTCTAAATGCCCAATCATCGTGTAAATAGGTGTGGGGGTAAAGGTAAAAATAACTTGACCTTAACGTTATCAACTCGTAAAATCTCCGCGAGTTGTGCAATCTTGAAGTTTTCGGGCAATTGTGTCTATTTTGCAATCAGCCTGACAACCAGCAACGAAAGGAATGAAACTTGAATATTCTTACAAAGATTTTGATAGTTTTGTTGTCGCTATTTTCTCTTTTTTTATGCGGCACCGTTGTAACTTATGTCGGCACAGCTAAAAATTATAAAAATGCTTACGAAGATTTGAAAACCGAACTGACAGCTTTGCAGAAAAAAAACCAGAGCTACCAGCAGCAGCTTGAGGAGAAAAAACGGCAGATGGACGAGCTTTCAACCAAGCTGGATACCGAGATGGCAAAACTCAAGGCAGAAAAGGCGCAGCTTGAGCAGAATTTGAAAGATGCAGAGCGCGCGAAGGCCGCTCTCGATGAAAAGGTCCAGACTCTCGCAGCGGCAGCGTTAAAATTTGAGCAGACGGTCGGAGGTATGGAAGATTCTCTCAAAAAGACCAGAGAAGAGCTTGACCAGGCAAGGGCTGAAGGAATCAAGTTTGCCAAGAATCTGAATGAGATAACGGCAAGTCTTGAAGAGAAGATGGCACAGCTTGACACCCTTGATGCAGAAAAGAAAAGGCTGCTTGAGGAAAAAACAAAACTGGAACAGCAGCTTACTGGAAAGACGGCGGAGTCAGTGATTACCGAGCCCGTCACGGTTGTACCGGGTTCTGCGACAAAGGCGGTTGAAACGCCGCCAACTGCCGTACTGCAGGGACTGATTACCGCAGTTGACGGCTCTCTTGTAACGCTTTCAATAGGAAGTGCGGACGGTGTTGAAAAGGGTATGATGTTTCATGTGATTCGTAATGACAGCTTTGTGTGCGATATAAGGATAACCGACGTGGATACGGAAGTTTCGGCAGGGACGCTTCAGCTTGTTCAGCAGCAGCCGAAAGTCGGCGATATTGCTTCTACAACATGGTAAAACGGTTGTTGGCATAATATGGAAAGCCTGATGAGTGCGTTGCAAACAAACGGCAGTAAAATAAAGGCATCGAGCAATCTTTACACGGCTCTGTTGGCGTTGGCCTGCGGCGCTGTTGCGGCAACTGCCGGCTTTATTGCTTATAAGTGCTGGTTTGTTTACGAGACACTTTTTAAAATTGTGGAAAATGTTCGTTAAATCAATGATACCGGAAGGGTTGAGATTTAACTGAGGTCGCTGTATTTTTTGAAAGGATTTGGTGTGTTACTGGACACGATACTGGGCTGGTTTAGCATGGATATGGGTATCGACCTTGGCACCTGTAATACGCTTGTTTGTGTCAAGAATGAGGGAATAGTGCTTAATGAGCCGAGTGTCGTGGCAGTTCGCAAGGGGACAAATATAGTTCTCAACAACGGCGAAGCGGTGGGGCTTGTAGCCAGAGAAATGCTCGGGAAAACACCGGGAAGCATTTCAGCAATTCGACCGCTCAAGGACGGTGTGATAAGCGACTTTGAAATTACCGAGGCGATGTTGAGCTATTTTATTCGCAAAGTCCACGGCAAAGGCGGACGCTGGATAAGGCCTCGTGTGGTTATTGCTGTGCCCAGCGGTATAACCGCTGTGGAAAGGCGGGCAGTTATCGACAGCGCCGAAAGAGCCGGCGCACGAAAAGTTTATCTTGTTGACGAACCGATGGCTGCCGGCATCGGAGCAGGACTGCCGATTACCGAGCCGACCGCCTCTATGATAGTCGATATCGGCGGCGGTACTACCGAAGTTGCGATAATGAGCCTTGCTGATATAAGCACCTGCGAATCCATACGCATGGGCGGCGACGATATGGACGAAGGGATAATCAATCATCTCAAGCGCACGTATAATCTCCTTATCGGCGAGCCCAGAGCTGAGCAGGTTAAGATTCAGCTCGGCTCCTCTGCTCCGCTTGAGCAGGAGCTTACAATGGAAATAGCCGGCAGAGATACCATATCAGGACTGCCTCGCAAGATTGTTATAACCAGCGAAGAAATCCGCGAAGCTCTCAAGGAACCTATCAGCGGGATTATCGAAGCGGTTACCAGAACGCTCGAAAAGGCCGAGCCTGAGCTTGCAGCAGACCTTATCGACAACGGAATGCATCTTTGCGGGGGTGGCTCGCTGCTTCGAGGAATAGATAAAACTCTTGCAAATGCAACAGGACTGACCGTAAAAAGGGTCGATGAGCCTATGACGTGCGTTGCGAGAGGCACCAGCGTGTATCTTGAGAACCTCGAACTCTGGAAGGATACAATGGACCACAACGGCTACGGATGGGAATAGTCCCGCACCTATTTGTATTGTGTGGCGGCTGCTGGAAAAATCAATGGTATTGATATTATCAAATCGTTTTATACTTTCGGTACTCCTGTACAAATAGGTGCGGGACAAGCCGATGGCACGGACGAAATTCAAACCGTCAAAGCTTACACTTTTCGTTAGTCTGGTTTTAACGGGTTTTATCCTGTTGCTTATTCCGCAGAAGGTAACCAGCAGACTGAATTTTGCCTTCATAGAAATTTTCAGATTTTTTTTGAACATCGGCTCTTCGACAGCTTCTTATCAGAGTTCTCAGAGAGACTCGGCTGATTTTGTGACACGGCACGAGTACAACAAACTATGGGTTGCCAACTCAAATCTGCAGGCACAGGTCTTTGAACAAAAAAGGCAAATCGAAGAGCTTGGTCGGGTCAGAATGACTGAGCCGGACCCCGCTACGGGACTTGTGCTGGCAAATATTGTCAATCGCAGAAAAAATGAATTCATCATAAATCGCGGCAGCGCAGACAATCTGAAAAAGGGACAATACGTGCTCGGTGATAACGCCGTTATCGGCTGTATTGAGCAGGTCTCAGCGAACATATCGAGTGTTAAACTGATTACAAGTTCTGCGTGCAAACTGTATGTAAAGATATCCGCGCCGGATGTCAATTCTTATTTCAACGGCACCATTCAGGGCGACGACAAAGACAGAGCAAAAATCCTCAATGTTCCGAAAAAATATAAAATAAAGGATGGTTACTATGTTTATGCCGCACCAAAGAGCGGCATTCTGCAGAGCCCGCGGATTATCGGCAGGATATCCAGATGTGTGGTCGATGAAACTAATCCTGTATTGTGGGATATAACTGTTAAGCCCGCTTACGAATTTGATGATATAGCGGATGTGGCGGTAATTGTTATCAAGACTGAGCCGGACTGATTCAATGAAATGGGCCAGATTTACATTTCTGATAATACTCGTTGCCGTCCTGCAGACAAGCGCAGCGATGAACCTATTGAGCCTGACGAATTTACGAATCAAGCCCGATGTTCTTTTGGTACTGCTTGTTTATTTTGCCGTCAACTGTAACAGCTTCGATGCAGTTATAATTTCGTTTACCCTCGGTTTTGCCGCAGACATAGCCGGAACGGTTATGGGACCGCACTTTATAAGCTATGGCATTATCGGCACGGCGGCGGCCCATATCAGAAAAATAATCCTTCTGAAAAACACCCGCCAGCAGGCGATGGCTGTTTTTGTAACGGGAATTTTAACTGAAATGGTTGCCTTAATACTCACGCAGTTTAAGGCCCCGGAGCTGATAAAGACCGGAGCATTTGAAATCTTTGCTGCTAGCGCCTATTCGGCGATTCTGTGGTTTCTGATAAAGTGGCCGGTGGAGACAATCGGCAAATGGCTTGGCGTAGGCGTTCATCGGTTTGCAGCAGGAACCGGCGGACGATAGTGGAGAAATGTATCCCGTTAGAAATCATAAAAGGTTATAATGAATCTCATTAGAAACCTGGTTTCTAACGGGATGAAAGAAGATTTCTAACGGCGTGAAAAAGGATTTCTAACGGGATGCATAACAGGCGGTTGAAGATATTTGCGTTGTTCTGTGTTTTTTTTGCAGTAGTGTGCATCGGGCGGCTTGCATATATTCAGCTCAATCCTCATTCGGCATGGCAGAGTCAGCTTGAGAAAATCCAGGCCGCAATGAGCAAAGAGCTTGGGGCACTTCGCGGCAAAATCCTCGACAGAAACGGCAAAGTCCTTGCGATAGACGAAGCAAAATTTGCCCTGTGCATAGATTATCGATTCGCAAGACTGGCTGATGAAAGGTTCTGGAAGGTGCAGTTGCTGCGAAATCCGGCCGGCTCGGATTCCGAACAGGCAGGCGAAAAAATACGTGAAAAGTTTGCTGATGATTTTAATACGTTAAATGAGATTATTTATAAATGCGCACAGTTCAGGAATCTGACCTTTGAGCAGGTTAAAACGCAAATCAACCGGCAGATAAACGAGCCGATGTGGCAGTTGCGGTATTATCTGGCAGGAAAACGAAAATATCCGCAGTCCGCTAGGGGATGGCTTACGCCACAGGATTTTGCTGCAGCAGTGCCCGATGCCAACCAGAGGCTTCTGCTTGCGGCGGAAGTTGACGTGGCGGAAATGCATCAGTCTGGCGAGCTGCTCAAACTCCAGGATGATGATGAAGTTCTTGCAGCCCAGCTTAAATTTCTCGATACACCCGGTGTCCAGGTACAACCTCGGGCAGAAAGATTCTATCCGTTTAAGAGTTCGGCGGCTCAGCTCATCGGCTGGGTCAGACCGGCGACGCCGGCGGATAATAATCAGGATTTAAAGGACGAACTCGGAAGATATATGCACGGCGATTATTTAGGCTTTTGTGGAGTTGAATATGTCTGCGAGCCGTATCTTAGGGGCAGCAGAGGCAAAATTGTTTATGACATTAACAGAGAAATTGTAAGCAGGGCGGAAACCCATTTTGGCGGCGATGTAAAATTAACTATCGATATTAACCTGCAGCAGAAGATTGAAAATCTTCTTAAAAACAGAAATCTCAACCCGAATTTCGGCAGTCCCGCAGCAGTGGTAGTTATTGATGTGAACTCAACTGATATACTTGCATCGGTGTCTCTGCCGGATTTTGATTTGAATATGGCAAGATGGGAATATTCAAAACTTATTGCCGATGAGAATGCTCCCGTTGTTAATCGTGTCATTGAAAAACACTATCCTCCCGGCTCGGCTGCAAAGCCTTTTATTCTTGCTACAGGCTTAGCGGAGAATAAAATCACCAGCCAGGAGGTAATTTCCTGCCCTTCGCATTCTGTGCCGGCAGGCTGGCCGAACTGCTGGATTGTAAAAAGCCTCGGCTACGGACACGATGAGAAGTGGGCTTACCAGGGCGGCAATATGGCAAGAAATGCGGTAAGGGGGAGCTGTAATATTTATTTTTCGCAGCTTGCAGCCAGAATTCCGCCTGAAAATCTTCAAAAGTGGCTGTACAACTTCGGCTTCGGCAAAAGTGCCTTGGATGTAACAGAACCCAACATAGTGGAGTCTTGCCGAAATTATTCTGTGCGGAGTTTCAGACAGGTTGCGGGCATTATCTCGAGCAGTGTGCCGCAGACGGATAATTTGCCTTTCGAACAATTGCCGGGTATCGACCCTGCCGAGAGGAGATTCTTTGGTATAGGCCAGGGTAACTTTAGAGCAAGCGTGCTGCAGGTTGCAAATGCATTTGCGGCAATTGCGAGGGGAGGAATTTTTAAAAGAGCAAAAGTTTTAGCTTCGCAGCCGGCCTCCGCTGGGGGATGCCTTACGGCAGATGCAGGTTACAAGCTTGGCCTGAGCGAAAACGCTCTTTCTACGATTTATGAAGGAATGCATGCGGTTGTCAGTGAAGAAGGCGGCACCGCGTACAAACAGTTTGCCGACAGCGGTTTTGAAGAAAAAGGCATAAAAGTTTTCGGCAAGACCGGTTCGACTGAAAAGCCTTGCAATGCGTGGTTTGCGGGTTTTGCAAAGGACGCCAGCGGCAAATCAATTGCCCTTGCGGTGCTTATTGAAGGCGGCCAGCACGGCTCAAGCGACGCAGGAACAATTGCGCGGGATATAATCAGTTTCTGCATTGAAGCAGGATATCTTAAATGAATTGAAAAATGAACATTGAAGATTGAACATTTGTGGCACCGCCTTTGGCGGAATTATCTTAACAATTTTCAATCTTCATTCTTCAATCCTAAATTTTCAGGTATGTTAATGTTTTTTCGAGGATTTCTTTAGCGACGGGTGCTGCGACCGAGCCGCCGGTGTAGCCTTTGCCGAGCCTCTTATTTGGTTTTCTGATGGAGACTGTAACGACAACTGCCGGATTATCAACCGGAGCGCCGCCGATAAATGATGCAATGTAATTTTCCTCATCGTAGCTGCCGTTGGCATTTGCAATATTAGCGGTACCCGTCTTGCCCCAGACCTGCCATTTTTCAAGTGCAGCAACTTTCCCGGTGCCGTTCCTGACAACCTCAACCATTGCCTTTCCAACCATCCACTGTGCCGTTTTGCTGCTAACGACGAAACTGCCGGTCTGCGCAGGTTCTGTTATCTGGAGTTTTTTGCCGGCATCGGAGACAATACCCTTTACAAGATGAGGCTTTATTACCCTGCCGTTATTGGCAAGGATACAGAAGGCACAAGCCATTTGCATTGTAGTTACCGAAACTTCATGTCCGAACGGTACTCTTGCAACGCTGTATCCTGTCCATTTGTCGAGATTCCATATAATCCCCGGCTCTTCGCCCGGCAGGTCGATGCCCGTTTTTCTGCCGAAACCGAAAAGTTTTATCCCTTCGTAAATTTTTGCAGCCCCCGTTCTCTGACCGATTTTCGCCATTCCGATATTGCTCGAATGAGCGAGAATTTCGCTGATTGTAAGATTTCCAAAACCTTCACGGTATTCGCCGATTGTGCCGAAACCTTTGCCGCTATAATGACCGTTCTCACAGAAGATTGTCTCATCGGGATTTATTGAACCTGTTTCAATTGCCCAGGCAGCGACAACCGGCTTGAAAACACTGCCCGGCTCGTAAGGGTCGCTAAGTATATGGTTGCCGAGGCTTTTTGCATCTGCGTTTTTTAAGTCTGTCGGGTCAAAGTCAGGCAGAGAAACCATTGAAAGGACCGCGCCGCTGCACGGGTCCATAACGAGGGCAACTGCGGATTCGGCCTGAAAGGCTTTAAATTGTTTCAGAAGGGCAGAATGTGTAAATTCCTGGATTGTTGCATCGATTGTCAGGATTATATCTGAGCCGTCCTGTGCGAAGGATTCGCACCGGCCCAGCCGGATGGGTCTTCTTGCGGCATCGGCAAAAAAAGTGCTTCGGCCGACAGAACCACTCAGGTGCTTATCGTATTTTAATTCCAGCCCGCCGAGACCCTGCTGGTCTGTACCGACGAAGCCTGCCACACCGGCAGCGGCAGAGCCGAGAGGGTAAAATCTTTTCCATCCGCTTTCGATGCCGATGCCGTTCAGTTTGAGTATCTCTTTTCTCTGCTGGTCGTTGAGTTTGGCGTCGGTAACTATGGGTACATATCCCTGGTTGCGGCCGGTGAGAATCAGCTTGGAGATTTCGACAGGACCGATGCCGATGATAGCTGATAGGTTCTGGGCGGTTTTTTTAAGGTCGCTGATTGCTCGCGGTTCGGCAAATATGGTGTCGACCTTATAACTTGCTGCAAGAACTCTGCCTCGACAGTCCAGTATTGCGCCTCTGCGGGGCTTTTCAAGGAAGCTGGATTTCTGAGCCTTTACCGAAACCTGATAGTAATAATCTGCCTTGAAATACTGAAGATAAAAGCAGCGGGCCGCCACTGCCAGAAAACCTGCCGCGATAATTAAAAGCAATAATAAAGCAAATTTGTTTCGCATAACCAGTTCAGATTTTACCTCCTTACTTCTTTACTTCCTTACTTCTATTCTTCCATTTTAGTCTTGTGTTTAAGTGCCTCCGAAACAGAAGCAGGATTGATGAGAAGTTCGAGTTGTAGCTGTTGTTGCCAGAGCTGCTGTTTGAGTCTTGTCTGTCTTGCCTGGCAGGTGCGGAATCTGTAAAAGGCGCTATTCCGGCTCCTGCGCAGATAAATCGCCCCCAGTAAAACGAAACACAGAACAAAAAGTATAAAGATGTAACGAAAAACAGTCAAAATCGCTTAATCCTGATTTTATCAGTAAATATTTTATAAATAGAAAAACCAGCCGTGAAATTTTAGCATTGGGTTTGGGAAAGTGCAATATGGTGGTTAAATCTGACATCATTCTATATTTTTGCCAGTTTTTTGTTGACAATAACCGCAAAACCTCTATATTATAGGGCTTATTATATTTCGAGATTTTTGGAGGACAAAAAAATGAGGAATTATGCACTTTTGGTTGGTTTAATTCTCGCAGTCTCACCTTCTGTTTTCGGCGAGGAGCCGCCGGTTGAGCGTTGGGTGGCACGTTACAACGGGCCGGGGGATCAATATGACAGGGCTACTGCCTTGGCAGTAGATAATTCGGGCAATGTCTATGTGACAGGCTGGAGCTATGGCGGCACAGGTGCCGACTACGCCACGGTTAAGTATAGCCCCGACGGCAATGAGTTATGGGTGGCACGTTACAACGGGCCGGGGAATAATGATGACGATGCTTATGCCTTGGCAGTAGATAATTCGGGCAATGTCTGTGTTACGGGCTTTAGCTATGGCAGCGGCACAAGTGAAGATTACGCCACGATTAAATATAGCCCTGACGGCAACCAGTTATGGGTGGCACGT
>CAZBLD010000006.1:0-68117 GCA_964492875.1 uncultured Planctomycetaceae bacterium | reverse complement strand
GCTCATGCCTTGGCAGTAGATAATTCGGGCAATGTCTATGTGACAGGCGGAAGCTATGGCAGCGGCACAGATTACGCCACGATTAAATATAGCCCTGACGGCAACCAGTTATGGGTGGCACGTTACAACGGGCCGTGGAATAAGGATGACGATGCTCATGCCTTGGCAGTAGATAATTCGGGCAATGTCTATGTGACAGGCGGAAGCTGGGATAGCTCATATATGTACGCCACGATTAAATACACGCAGCATGGCATCTGCCTTGAGCCGGCGGTTGTCGGCGACCTTAATAGCGACTGCAAGTTTGACTTCAAGGATTTTGCGATACTTGCCGCACACTGGCTTGAATGCCACTATGCCCTTGAAGAAGATTGCTGGTAAGATTTGTGAAATACTGAGGTTAACTATCGTGCCGGAAGCTTTAGTTTCATACCGACAACGAGAGTATCGGCGTCGGTAATCACGGATTTATTTAATTCAACAATTTCCTCGTATCTGTTGCTATTGCCGAGGCATTCTTCGGCTATCCGCCAGAGAGTGTCGGATTCCTTTACAACATATTGTCTGAACTGTTCTTTGGATGGTTGAGAAGTTTGAGGAGAGGGGATTTTTGAGACCTTCTCAAAAAGACCCGTTTTCAAAAGTGCATTTGTCTGATTTTCGAGCGGAGGAATAACCAGTTTCTGTCCTACCTGAATCCGGTCGATTGATTCGAGCTTGTCTTTGTTTGCATTATAAATCTTTTCAACGGAGGCAAGTTTGTTGCCGTTTTCAGGGCCGTACATTTTTTTTGCGACTTCTGCCAAGCTGTCCCCCGGGCAGACAACATAGACTATGGCTGATTGCTGCTGTTCTGTGGCTTTATTTTCGGCAGGTTTTATTTCGACAAGCTCTTTCTGCACGGTGTTGGCCTCAGCCGCATCTGTTGTTTTTACGGCCTCCTGAGCAGCAGGCATAAGGGTTTGATAGCGCTTTTCTGCAGGATTGTTTGAGTCGACTTTTGGGGTTTCTGTTATCACGGTTATGACGGGCTTATGGCTCAGGGCAGGGGCGATGTTTCTGCTGGGACCGACAAGAGCCGGCTGTTGCTCTTTGTAATGGCTTACATACCCGACAGTGTCCGGGGCTTTGTTGTTCTTGTTTAGAAAGTCGGGCAGGCCGTTAATAACGAATGTTATAGCTACAATAAAGATAAGTGCTAAAAGTAATCCAATCTTTGCATCAGTTGTCATTGTCGAAACTCCTTTTTCTACAATTTGGCAGCCATTCTTAACTTTGCACTTCTTGACCGCGGGTTTTCGCGCCGCTCGGCCCGCGAAGCAGTTATAGGTTTCTTTGTAATTATCTCATAAATGCCGGCCGCTTTGTTTTGTCTGAAATTTGTTTTTACGATTCTGTCCTCAAGACTATGAAAACTGATAACCGCTATTTTCCCATTCTCTTTTAACAAGTTCGGTCCTGCTGCCAGAAACTTTTCAAGATTTTCAAGTTCGCTGTTTACCGCGATTCTAAGTGCCTGAAAAGTTTTCGTGGCGGGATGAATCCTGCTCTTTCGTGATTTTGGACTACATTTGACGGCATGGCATATAATATTAACAAGTTCTGTGGTTGAATCGATTTTTTTCTTCTGTCTGGCCTGAATAATGGAACGGGCAATCTTCCTTGACGCCCGTTCCTGTCCAAAATTGTATATCAGGTCAGACAATCCTTTTTCGTCCATGCTGTTGACTATATCAGCGGCTGAAATCACAAGTCTGTCATCCAGCCGCATATCGAGCCTCATATCTTTATCAAAGCTCAGGCCTTTGCTCTCATCGGCAAGCTGAACGGAACAAACGCCCAGGTCTGCGAAAATCAGGTCGGCTTTTTCGATTCCGTTCTGCCGCATCACCTCTGCGATGTTTGCGAAATTTTCCCGCACAAGCAGCACCTTGCAGGGCAGGGCCGCCAGATTCTGCCGGGCAATCTTCAGACAATTGCTGTCAACATCAAGCCCGAGTATGATAGCGTCTTTGTCCAGAGTTCCGGCAAAAATTCTGCTGTGTCCGCCGCTGCCAATGGTGGCGTCAACAACAACAGCGTTGTTTTTGAGGCTTATTCCGGCAATAAATTCAGAGAGTACGGGTATATGTTCTGCCGGCGTATTATTCACTTTTAAACATCCATAATAATTAACTTAATAATTATGTCGGTTAACTGACAGCGAGTTTCAACTCCTGTTCGGCAAGAGCCTGAACATCCGGCGAAAACTCAACATCGATGAACGAGCGGTGCTGTTTGCGGACGTTCCCGAGCCTTTCTGCAAGGATGTTTATTGATGCGAAGGTCTGTTCGTCGATGGTTCTGTTGCCTGTGAGACTGTCACGCACGATTTCAAAGTGGTCCGGTTCGGTTGTTTGCATAAGCCCTCTCCTTAAAGTTCTTTACTTTGTTTTTGCAGAACCGCCTGCCTTGCCTGCATTGTCTGCTGCTGGAACTGCCGGAAATGGTCTGAAAAATATTTGTTCCAGTCTTCGGTGTTCCACAGTTCGATATGGTCGCGAATGCCTAAAAGCGTCAGGTTGTTCTGCAAATTCGCTCGTTTTCTGATTTTTTCAGTTATTAATAATCTGCCCTGCCGATCCAGCTCGACCTTGCTGGCCAAAGCGAAGCTCATACGCTCAAAGACTACCGCCTCGTCGGGGGCCACCGTCCCTGGCGACTCGGCAAGGGCAATCTGTCGAAAATATTTTTCAGGATAAAGACACAATACTCCATTGGCTCCGAGGGTCAGATAGAAACTGTTGCCGTGCTCATCGCAATCTATCTGGCTGCGGAGCTTGTTAGAGATGAAAACCCTGCCTTTTTCATCAACTGTGCCTTCGTATTCTCCTGTTAATAAAAGCATGGATGTTGTTCCACTTTGTTAAATAATTCGTCCCAATTATTACCACTCTCTCCCACTTTAGTCAACAGACAAAAATAAATTTTTCAAAAAAATGTAAAAATTTTGTTATGGGACTTGGAGAATACCGACCCAGTAAAGTTTTTTTATTTTACCTATGTTATCAGCTATATTTGTTTAAAAAGCGGGCGATGGGAATCGAACCCACATTGCCAGCTTGGAAGGCTGGGGCTTTACCATTAAGCTACGCCCGCTTTTATGGTTATGAGTTTAGTCTCGGGATTGGATTTGTCAAATATAAAGACTTTTCGTCACCAACTGCAAAATCATTGTTTAATCACAAAAAGGTTGTTAAAATGCCTTTTTTAATTGGCTATTGTGGTAAAACAAGGTTTAGGATATGGATTTAGCAGCACTTGCAAAATCGGCCAAGAAATCGGCCATTCGGCTGTCAGCAGTAAACACCGAGCACAAAAATAATGCCCTTAAGGCTATCGCCCAGGCTCTCAGACGCAATACCGCTGATATTATAAGGGCAAATGAGCTGGATATCGAAAAGGCTAAAGATGAAAAATTGGCTCTCCCCTTGCTCAAAAGGCTCATATTCGGCGAAAATAAAATCAATGACGTATGCAACGGCATTGAAGACCTGATAAAGCTCGATGACCCTGTTGGAAAGACGCTTTATGCAATTCAGATGGATAAAGGTCTTGAGCTTTACAAGGTTAGCTGTCCCATCGGGGTAATCGGCGTTATTTTTGAATCCCGGCCTGATGCTTTGGTGCAGATTTCGACACTGTGTCTCAAGAGCGGCAACGCTGTAATTTTAAAAGGTGGCGCTGAAGCGGCAAATACGAATCAGGTTCTTGCCAAAATCATTCACGATTCAAGTGTGAAGGCGTCTTTGCCTGAAAACTGGATTCAGCTTTTGCAGACCCGTTCCGACGTCCATGCGATGCTTGCTCTGGATAAGTTCATAGACTTGGTAGTACCTCGCGGTTCATACCAGTTTGTACGTTTCATTATGGATAATACCAATATACCGGTGCTCGGCCATGCAGACGGCATCTGCCATGTATATGTTGATAATCAGGCCGATATTGATATGGCGGTCAAAATAACAGTTGATTCCAAAACTCAGTATGTCGCCGTGTGCAACGCAGCAGAAACACTTTTGGTCCATAAGGATATCGCCGAAAAATTTCTGCCTGAAGTTAAAACAGCTCTTGGGGCCAAAGGCGTTGAGCTTCGTGGCTGTGAAAAAACAAGAAAGATAATAGATATAAAACCCGCCGAAGAAAAAGACTGGTCAACTGAGTATCTTGCCGGAATTCTGTCGATAAGAACGGTAGACTCGCTCGATGAGGCTATAGAACATATAAATACTTACGGTTCGCATCATACGGACACGATTGTTACGCAAAGCCAGACTACCGCTGCCGAATTTCTGGAGCTTGTTGATTCTGCGAATGTGTTTCTCAACGCCAGCACGCGCTTCAGCGATGGCTACCGCTATGGCCTTGGCGCCGAAGTCGGCATAAGCACCAGCAAAATTCATGCTCGCGGCCCTGTCGGTCTTGAAGGATTGGTTATATATAAATGGAAACTTCTCGGCAGCGGCCAGATAGTCGCAGATTACGTCAGTCCGAACGCAAAACAATTTACGCACAAAAAATTGAAGAAAAGATTTCATTTATAATGAGAAATTTTAGCAATTCCAGACGAATCACCATCAAAATTGGCACAAATACACTCATTAAGGACGGTGCCGTTGACAGCAATTATATTCGTTTTATTGCTGCTCAGGTCGCAGAGCTTATTAAGGCGGGCAGACAGGTCGTTCTTATAACTTCCGGCGCAATCGGGATGGGCGCAGGCAGACTTGGCATAACTGATGCCGTAACGGATATAAAGATGCGTCAGGCCTGTGCCGCGGTTGGTCAGCCTTTGCTGATGACTGAGTACAGAAAGGCATTTGACAAATTCGGTCTTACCTGTGCACAGGTGCTTTTAACCGCAGAAGTGCTAAACAAACGCCGGACTTATCTTAATTTGCGAAATGCTATTGAAACGCTTTTTAAACTGTCTGTCATACCGGTTCTGAACGAAAATGATTGTGTGGCAACGGATGAAATCGGCACAGCCTTTGGCGATAACGACAAGTTAAGCGCGTTTGTCGCGAGCAAACTCGATGCCGATGTCCTGATAATGTTAAGCGATATAGACGCTCTTTATGACAAAGACCCGCGAAAATTTGATGATGCAAAGCCCGTGAAGGCCGTTTATGAAATTACGGATGCGATTTTAAAAAGTGCAGGCAGCCGTGGCAGCAGGTTCGCGGCAGGCGGTATGAAAAGCAAACTTGAGGCAGCAAAAATCGCTTCAAGCGCGGGCTGTCGAATTGTCCTTGCCAACGGCAGGATAAAAGATGTTATCACTAAGATAATTGCTGGTGAGAATATTGGCACGGTCTTTATGCCCAAACGCAAATTGAGCAATCGCTTGCGTTGGCTCTTGAATAGTGCTGCAGCAGGTACTATTACGATAGATGACGGAGCGGTCGAGGCAATCAGAAAGAAAAAGTCACTGCTGCCGAAAGGCATTAAATTGGTAAGCGGCAGTTTCGACGCCGGCGATGTGGTAATGCTCAACACATTTGCAAAGGCCGTCAGTAATTTTAGCAGTGAAGAATTGAAGAGGATTGCCGGCAGGCACAGCAGCGAGATAAAACATATTCTCGGTGAAGGCAAAAAGGACGTTGTCACAACGCCTGAAAATATCGTTCTTGTCGATTACTGATTTGGTATTTGATAAATATAAATTAACCACGAATGAACACGGATAACATTGAAAATTGAAGATTTAAGATTGAAGATTTATGGAACGCCTGCGGCGGAATTATTTTTAACAATTTTCAATCTTCAATTTTTTAAATATTCAACTGGACACGCCGAAGTGGCGGAACTGGCAGACGCGCTGGATTCAAAATCCAGTCGGGCTTCAAACCCGGTGTGGGTTCGATTCCCACCTTCGGCAATTTTATGCAACCGCAACAGTTTCTTCTTCCTGCACCGGCTCATAAGTGTCGAACTTAACGCTTATCTTTTTACTGACGCCTTTCTGCTGCATTGTGATGCCTACCAGCACATCTGCGATGCTCATAGTCCGCTTGGCGTGTGTGATTATGATAAACTGCGAATTTTTCTTGAATTCCTGAACAATCAGATTAAATCTTTCGTTGTTTGCCTCATCCAGTGCTGCGTCAACCTCATCGAGGAAGCAGAACGGCGAAGGCTTGGTCTTGAAAATCGCAAACAGCAAAGCGATAGCAGTCATACTTTTTTCGCCGCCGCTCAATAAGCTGATGCTTCTTGTCTCCTTGCCAGGCGGACGAGCTACAATCTCTATGCCGCTTTCGAGTATGTCTTCAGGCTGTTCAAGCAGGATGTCCGCTTTGCCGCCGCCGAACAGTTTTCTGAAAACCTCTTGGAAGTTGGTTCTTATCTGTTCAAAGGTCGTGGCGAATTTGCCAATTGATTCTCTGTTGAGTCGGCTGATTAACTGTTGAAGCTGGTTTTTGCTCTTGTTGAGGTCTTCTATCTGGCCGGTTAAAAAGTCATTTCTCTTTTCAAGTTCATCCTGCTGCTCGATTGCGTCGACGTTGACGTTGCCGAGCCTTTCGATTTTGCCTCGCAGCTCTGCAATTTCGTCTCTTATGGCATCCCAGTTGATTTCCTCGGCCTTGTAGGTTTCATACTCGGCTGTCAAATCCATCTGCAATTCTTCTGCAACGCGCTGGACAAGGTCTGCCGATTTGACCTCAAGCTGACTAAGTTCAAGCTTTATTTGATGAATCTGTTCATCGAGCTGGCTTTGCTCTTGCCTTTTAAGTTTTAAGGTCTCTTCGAGCTGCTTTCGCTGTTCGAGCATCTGTTCGACCCGTTCATGAAGTATTATGCTCTGGTTGTGTGTTGTTTCCTTTTGTGCGAATAACTCTGATATTTCAGTCTCTGTATTCAGAATATCTCCGTGTGCCTGCTGAATTTGTTCGCTGCAGCTCGTGATATTATTTTGTGCCGAGACAAGTGCGGCTTTGCCGTTTTGAATCTGGTTTTCAAGACTGGCAATTTGCTGTGCCGTTGCCTTTTTCTGCTCGCAAGTTTGGCCCAAAGCGACTTTCAGGTCTGTAAGCTCGCCGCTGCTTGTCTCAAGCAGTTTTTTCTTTTCCGCAAGTGTTTGTTCAAGTTGGCCGATATGTTCGTTTCGTTGAGCGTTGACAGCTTCGAGTTCCTGCAGCTGCTGTTTTGAGGCGTATTCACTCTGGACGGTTTCGCAAATCGTTTTTTCGAGCTGCTGGATTTCGCTGGCAAGAATAGGCTGTTCGTCTGTAAGGCGTTTGATATTCTGCTCTACAACGTTCAGGTCGGATGTGATATTTGTTTTTTCCGTATTGGCTTCATATACGGAAGTTCTGAAATCCTTGCAGAGTCTTTCGAGATGTTCGTTCTGTCTGGTATCATTATCGAGTTTTTCTTCAAACCGTTTTATATTTGCCGATATATCATCAAGCTCCTGTTTCAGTTGGGCGAGTCTGCTCTTTCGGGAAATCAGGCCGGCAGCTTTTCCTATCGGCCCTGCACAGATACTGCCGTCGCGGTTAAGTATCGCCCCTGCTGTGGTAACGAAGCTGTATCCTTGCGTACAGAACTGTGCCAGTTCGAGAGCCTTTTCGATTGATTCGACTATAATTGTTTTTCCAAGCAGATTCCAGGCTAATGGTGCATATTGGGAATCGAAACTTACAAATTCAACTGCTCTGCTTAGATTTTCGAAGTTATGACTGTCGACAAAAGGCTCTGTTCTGTCCGTGCAAATAAATTTAACTCTGCCCTGCGAGCGGCTTAAAAGTTCTTTATCGTTTATCAGCGAATCGGTACTGCTGATAATGATTGCGTCGGTTTTGCCTTCGAGTGCTGCTTCGATTGCAGCGGCATATTCAGGCTGTGCCCCGATTACATCGGCGACTATGCCCCTGATATATGGTTTGCGAAGATTGAGTATTTCCCTGACGGCTTTGTCGATGCCCTGTTGTTTGTTTTCCATATCTGTAAGAACCGCTGTTTCGCTTTGCACGGCGCTTCTTTGCTCTCTTGCTCTTGCGATTCTGTCATTGACCTGTGCAACGTTCTGGTCGATATTCTTTATCTGCTGACGTTTGTCTTCGAGCTCAGCCGCAAGTTCGGAAATAACCTTGTTAATATCGTCGAGTCTGGCCTGATTCTGCGCTCGCAGGCTGAGTAGTTGTTCGAGTTGTTGTTTGCTCTGGGAGGCTTTGCCGCTCAGCCGGTCTTTCTGGCCGTGAAGGTTATCGCGGTAAACCGTTATGCTCTGGATTTCGTTATGAAGCTGGGCGGTGCGTCTTACGATATCGATAATGCCCGATTTTTCATCTTCAAGCTCGGTTTCAAGTTCGCTGCAGGCTATGTTGATGTTTCGAATATGCTGCCCAAGTTTTTCAAGCTGGTCCGATTTTTCGGCGATTGTTCTTTCAATCCGTTCGGCATCGGTTACGCATTGTTTAAGCTGGTTTTCGAACTCTGTAAGCTGTCGGGTTAGGCGTTCGGTCTGTTGCTGCTCGCCGCTGCTTCGGTTTTGCAGCTCTTCGATTCTTTTATGCAGGAATTCTATCCGCTGCTGCTGCTGTTCGATTTTACTTGTTATGGAAACAAGGGTATTGTCGCAGCGGTTGATTTCGTTTTCCTTTTCGATGATGTCAGTAGCTAAGCTGCTGACTTTAGCGTCTTTGTCTGCAACTTCCGCGGCAACCGTGGCAAACTCACCTTGCAGGTTGTTGAGATTTTTATCTTTTTCGTCTGAATCTGTTTTTATCTGATGATACTGGGCAAGCGAAAAATTGACGCGCAGTTCCTTGAGCCTTTGGCTGTACTGGAGGTAGCTTCGTGCCTTTCCTGCCTGCAGTTTTATGCTGCGCAGCTGTCTTTGCACTTCGCCGACGATATCGGCAAGTCTCAGGAGATTTTGTTCGGTTCGTTCGAGTTTGCGTAATGCCTCTTTTTTTTGGGCATTGTATTTGCTTATGCCGGCTGCTTCTTCGAAGATAATTCTTCTGTCGACTTTTGAAGCGGTCAGCAGTTGAGCGATTTGGCCCTGTTCGATAATTGAGTATGCTCGCACGCCGACGCCGGTGTCCATAAAAAGTTCGCGAATATCTCTCATTCGGCAGACCTTGTTGTTAATCAGGTATTCGCTTTCGCTACTGCGGTACAATCTTCGCGTTATAACAAGCTCATCCTGTTCAAGCCCAAGTGAAGATGCCTGCGAGAAATGCAAGCTAACTTCCGCCATTCCCATAGGTTTACGGACAGCTGAGCCGCTGAAAATTACGTCGGCCATCTGGCTGGAACGCAAACTTTTTGTGCTCTGCTCGCCTAAAACCCATTTTAAGGCGTCAACGATGTTGCTTTTCCCGCACCCATTTGGGCCGACAATGGCGGTTATCTGCTGGTTGAAAGAAAAACCCGTTTTGTCTGCGAAACTTTTAAAGCCGTCCAGAACAATCTTTTCAAGTATCAAAGCTGCCTCCTAATACCAAATATCAAGAACTATACTATTTATCGGTCGTGAGGTTAAAACTTCTTTTAATTTAAACAGGATATTTTGCGGAAGAAAGGAAAAGCACAATACGCGACACAAAATATCTCCTATGGTTTTTGGGATTGCTGTGCCAGTGTCGTCAGTGGGCCGGGGACAAAAACCGCCTTCACGGCTCCTTTTTCACACACTTTCTTGAGTAGCTCAACTATTTGGGAGTATGGGATACCCAGGCCGGCACGCAGTTTTTCATCTTCCGGGGCAGGCTCATCGCCGAGAATTTTAATCACGTCGGCAAGCCTGAAATTGGTTTTCAAAGGCCCCATCAGTTCACCTGTAACCGGATGTTTTCGCATTACTGAAATACGGTTCTCGTCGGGAAGGGCGTTAATTATGATTTGGCCGTCGTCAGATTCGATAAAGATGTCTTTTTCGCAGTCGATTGGAGCACCAAAAAGGACGATTCGAGGCTCATCTTTTCTTGAGACATAGACGGTTTTGGGGGAAAGCTGGATTACCTGGTCTATGTAAAAATCCTTTGCTACAGCCGTTCGGACAATTGAAGTGTCGTCGTATTTCTGCAGGAATTTGTAGGCGGTGTATCTTACATCGAAATCTTCGTCGCGAACCAATCTGTTCATAAGAGCGATGCAATCGCGTTTTTGCCCTGCGTTTCCAACCGCCTCAATCGCAGCGAGACGGACCGGCGAGGTTCTATCCTGTGCAAAATCCCTCAAGAACTTTAAGGCTCTGTCATCGCCGATGTTAAGCAGACATCTTGCTGCGCTGAATCTTGTCTGTAAATTATCGTTTTGAAGCAGAGGCGAAAGTCTGCTTACAGCCGGTTTGCCGAGGGCTTCAAGGCCGGTTTCGTACCTTTCCTTTTCCGGCTCGGTTTGAAGCTTTTGGATAAGCGAATTTATCTGGCGGTCTTCGGATACTGCGGTTGTGCTGATGTAAAGGGACTTTACAAGCTCGATGAATCTCTCTTTTCTGTCTTTGAATTTTTCGGGCAGGGACAGGTAAATTATGCTCTCAGAAGCGGCAGTTGCAGTATCTCTGCCGAATCGCTGGTTTATGCGATTTCGTATGGCCGCAGCGATTCGAAAGTCGGGTCTGAAAAGGGCCAGCAGAATCTGATGACTTTGTATGGTTTTGCCGCCGCCGAGCACGAAACCAGTCCGCTGGTCGGGTTTTGGCTCTCCCGTAGGGACAGGTGCAATATTGTCGATGTAAACTGTACCTGCTGCCAGAGCGAGTGTCTTTGAAGCCGTGATGGCTTCTTCGACCCTGCCGATGAGTTTTAAATCGATAGTGTAGAGTCTGCCGCCCGCCAGGGATGTGGTCTGTGTGCCGGGCAGAGCCGTTACTCTGACGTCGAAGGCCTCCTGCTTTACGGCACCGGCAGGTATAAAGCCTTCAACGAACACAACAGCGGTATCAATGCTGTTTATCATCATATCCGGGTTGACTGTTTTGCTCTGGCCGAGCTGAGCCAGAATGTACTGGCGCAGGTAATCCCTGATGGCGGGAGGACACTCGGCTGAGCCGGTGCCGGCAAGGCCGACCACAAGTCCTACGCCCTTGACGGGTATGGGGTTAAAAGCTACGACCTCGGCAAGGTCGCCGATAGTTTTGTCAAGCTGTACTGGCTGAGCAGGTTCGATTTTTTTCTTTTTGCTTTTTTGCGACTCACCGCAGCCGGCGAGCAAAAGCATTAAAATAGCAACTATGAGGATGCTGTAAATATTACAGGTTTTCATAATGTACCACCAAAATTTAAAGGCATTGTCGGTCAAAATGATATTGACGGCGTGCAGAGTAGTCAAGAAATTAAATAGCGGATAGGGTTTAAGGTACAGAGGATAGGGTATGGTGTAGAATTGGTTAGCTCTGGTCATTTTATGACAGCGTTTCTATTTACCAAATGCCGACGACCGGCGGTTATCGACTTGATTATTCAGACACTTGCTGTCTGAATAATCAAAAATGCGCAAGAAAAAACTTGCGCGCTTCCAAAAAAATAAAAATTTTTTCTCCATATTTAACAAGCACTTACGAATTAGGGGTCCCGAATTTTGTGCGAAAATTCGTCAAAAACGCGCAAGTTTTCTGTAAATATGGAGGGTCGCTAATGACCATTCTACAATTTTTATTTTTTATTTTTAATTTTGTTTCGCGGGAGGCATTACAATCGAAATCAACCTGCCTAAAATTACAGTCCCTGCGTCTTTGGAACCGCTATTGATGGCGATTATGTTTTCTTGCCAGCGCCTCCGCTACGGCTATACCTTCAGGCTTATCCCGCTTACGCAGGGCAAGTACGCTATCGTTGACCATAAAAATCGCAACGGCCTTGACAATCGAAAGGCAAACCTGAGAGTGGCAACTCGTATGCAGAACACCTGGAACAGCATAAATGGCATTAACAGGGGCTTTTCAAAATATAAAGGCGTAAGAAAACATCATAATAAATGGCGGGCTGTCATAGAATATAGCGGCAAAAAAGTACATCTTGGTTGTTTTGCCGGTGAAATCGAGGCAGCCGGAGCTTATGACGCTGCCGCCCGGAAATACCACGGCGAGTTTGCGGTTCTCAACCGTGACGTTTTTCCGCTTGATTTTAAATAAACGAAAAATTATTATAAATTTTGAAAGGAGTCAGGCGGAGCGATGAAAGGGACTTTAACTGACACGGTTCTGGCAGGCATTGATGAGGCAGGTCTCGGCCCGATACTTGGGCCGTTGATTGTCTCGGCTGCTTGTTTCAGCGTGCCGGTGGCCGGTAATCAGGCCGATATGTGGCAGCTTCTCGGTGAAAGCGTATCGGCCCAAAAGAAACATCTTGCCGGCAGACTTCTTATTTGCGATAGCAAAAAAGCGTACACACCTTCAACTGGTATAGCATTTCTCGAAAAAACGGTTCTTTCCTGCCTTGGCTATCTGGGCAAAACGCCGACATCAATAACAGAACTTATAGATATTCTCTGTCCGGCCTGCAAAAACAGACTGGCTGAATACCCCTGGCACAAAGACCTTTCACATCGTGATATAAAATTCAATCGTGATGATATTAAAATTTCGGCGGGGGCTTTCAGCAGAAATCTTGAAGAACATAATATGGCTCTTATCGCTCTAAAGAGCTTCTGTTTCGATGTGGCTTTTTATAACGATATGATTCAGAAGGTCAAAAACAAGTCCACAGTGCTTTTTATGGCGGTCTGCAGCCTTGTTGATGAAATAATCCACAGCACCCAGCACAGGAATTATCATTTCATAATAGACCGCCAGGGCGGCAGAACAAGATACACCCGGCAGTTAAGGACGATGTTTCCTGATATGGAGCTTAAAGTTCTCGATGAAAATAGCAGCATCAGCAGTTACCAGCTTAACACGACTTACAAACAGGTGAAGATTGATTTTGCTGTCAAGGCCGATGCGGTTTTTCTGCCGGCCTGTCTCGCTTCGATGGTGAGCAAGTATCTGCGCGAGCAGTTGATGAATTGCATTAACAGTTATTTTCTGGAAAAATGCCGGAATCTGAAACCCACGGCTGGCTACTGGACAGATGGCAAACGTTTCATAAATGATTTAAAAACAATCACCCCACAAATCCAATTCGACCCCAATCAGCTCATCCGCTGCAGATGATTTTGTAGCCACGAAGACACTAAGGCACGAAGATAACCCTGATTTTAACTCATTTATTCTTAGTGCCGGAGCCTGTCCGCTATAGCCTTAGCGAAGGCGGATGCCTTCGTGGCTCTATTCTAAATTTTCCTCATCAGACCCACAACAACGCCTGCAATCGTGCAATTCTGTGTATAAATCGGCTCATAGGCCGGGTTTGAAGACTCAAGTCGGATTCTATCGGTTTCTTTGTAGAATCTTTTTACCGTTGCGTTTTCGTTATCGACGATGGCGGCAACGATTTTGCCGTTTGGTATGTTTTGCGTTCGTTTGCAGATGACATAATCGCCATCGAAAATGCCGTCGCCTGTCATACTATCGCCCTGAACTTTCAGGGCAAAGGTGTCTTCTGAGCCGAATTCGGATTGCAGAGAAATGTATTCGGTATTTTCTATTGCTTCTGTTGGGAGACCTGCTGCGATTCTGCCCAAAAGCGGAATGCCGTCCTTTCGACTACGCTCAAGGCAGGCAATCTGCTGCTCATCCTCGTATGAACGTAAATTTTGTTCAAGCAACCTTTGAGCTTTCGGTGTAAGGCTCAAAGAGCGAGCCCTGCCGGGACTGGCCGAAAGGAGTCCTTTTTCTTTTAGCCCTGCGATATGCTCGAATGCCGTGCTTCGGCTTGTGCCCAAAGATTGTGCCAGCTCCTGTATCGTTATTGAATAGCATCGGCTCTTCTGAAAGTTTTCTACCTGTTTGAGCACCTGGAGCTGTCTGGGCGTCAGGTTCATCGGCTCGACTGTCCTTGGGACTCCTGACGGAGAGCTCGCCGAAGTCTGATTTATTGATGTCAAATTTGTTCTCCGTATCAGCAGTTAATTCTGTGCCATTTACGGCGAGATTGATTTTTTCTATAACCGAGTCCTGTAGCAGCTTTGATGTTATTGCAGCATCGATTATCTTTGTGATAGTTTTAAGGATTTTGCCAATCGGGTCGGCAGAATTCCTGTTTCCTGCAGGCCAGTCGGTAATAAATTCGCCTCCCGGGCCGAATCTGCAAACCGGTATGTCTTCATCGTAAAAGCTATTGAATTTATCCATTTTTTACTTCCATTTAGCCACGAAGGCACCCCTAAGGGGTGGCTACTTTTGGCAAGAGATGTTATCGGCAAGCGGCAGCAAATAACCCTAACAAAAACCGAACAAATTAAAAAAAATTTAAAAAAGTCGCAGAAAATGCAATTTTTGAGTGTCTATGAAGCTAATATGGGACGAAAAGATTGAAAAAAGAAGATTTGGGATTGAAGATTTATTATATTCGCCTTGGCATTTGTCAGTTTTTAAGGTAATTTCAGTCTTCGTTCCCGCCAAAGGCGGGCAGGCTTCAATTTTTTCTTATCTGACCAGGTGTCAAGTCGGTGTCAAAGCAGTGTTAGTGTCGCTGTAAAGCAGGGTTATGGCGGGGGCTTGACTTTTTGATATGCCGGTACATATACTTATAAGCTTTTCCCCTCTATATCTGTTTGCCCTGTGAATCAGTGGGTCAATGCAAACAGGTGCGGGATTCTAAAATATTTTATTTTGTCAGGGATTGGATTTTAAGTTAATGAGAATCGAACACGGAGTTATCAGTCGCATACAGCGTTCTAACGATATTGTTGATGTGATTTCCGAGCATGTTAAACTTTCGCGCCGCGGCAAAGAGATGGTGGGTTTGTGTCCGTTTCATGACGACCATAGGCCGAGCCTGTATGTCAATCCGGATAAACAGATTTTTAAATGCTTCGCCTGCAGTACCGGCGGTGACGTAATTAAGTTTGTCCAGATGCGGGAGGGATTAAGCTTTATGCGAGCAGTCGAAAGACTTGCCGCGAGAGCCGGCATAAAAATTGACTTCACAAAACAGACATCAGACGGCCCAGATTCCGATATCGACCCTGCTGAGATGGAAAAAGTCAATCGCTGGGCGATGCAGCACTGGCAAAAAAATCTGCTCAATGAAACAGGCGGCGCCAGATGCAGGGATTATATCCAGCAGAGGAAAATCAGCGCAAATTGCCTGGCTGAATTTGCTCTCGGCTTTGCAGCGGAAAAATGGGATGACCTTCTCGGTACTGCAAAGCAGAAAAAGATATCGGAAGAACTTCTGCTTGCAGCAGGTCTGATTGTCAAAGGCGAAGGCGGCTGTTATGACAAGTTCCGCAATCGGCTGATGTTTCCGATTATAGATGCTTCTTCGCGGGTAATAGGATTCGGAGGCAGGACGCTGGGCGACGACCCGGCCAAGTATATGAATTCGCCAACGACGCTGATTTTCGACAAGAGCAACTGTGTTTATGGGCTTGACAAGGCAAGACACGAAATAGTTGCCGGCGGAATTGCTGCGGTTGTTGAAGGCTATACAGACGTGATTATGGCACATCAGTTCGGCTGCAAAAATGCGGTTGCGACATTAGGCACAAGTTTTACGGCGGGTCACGCAAGACTGCTGAGACGTTATGCAAAAAATATAGTTCTGATTTTTGACAGCGACGCAGCGGGGGCAGCGGCAGCAGAAAGAGCACTGGAGATTTGCCTTGCAGAAAGAATCGACATCAAACTCGTGTCAGTGCCGCAGGGAAAAGACCCGTGCGATTTTGTTCTGGCGGCGGGCGGCGAAGCCTTTAAGCAGCTTATTGAAAATGCCGTCGATGTTATGCAGTACCGCTGGAACAGGCTGACGGAGAAATTCGACAGCGGCGATAATCTTACCGACAGGCGGGCGGCGATAGAAGAATTTTTGCGGTCTGTAGCTACGGCCTCGAAGGGCAAAGTGATTGATGTCATAACATATGGTCTGATAATTAATAGATTAAGCCGAATATTACAGGTACCGGCTGAAGACATAAAAAGGGAACTGTCCCGCAGACACCCCTCATCAAGATTAGTTGTAATAAATACGATTGATAGCGCGAAAGTTTCAAGCGTTGAACTTGGCAGCGGATTCGGCGCAAAGGCCCAGGCTGAAATAATCGAAGTTCTGCTTAATGAGCCACGTCTTTTTGAATCGGCTGCGAGGAAAGTCAAAACCGACGATTTTGATGTCCCGGTCCTGAAAGAAGCCTGGGAGCTTATTGGAAAGACGGCGGCAGAGAATACGGAGTTTTCGCTAACCGATATGCTCGCACAAACTGAATCAGAGGACGTATCCAGTCTTATAGTCAGATTGAGCGACAACGGCCAGGATACTGAAACTCTTAAAAGCCGTCTAAGCGGGGCGATAAGCGCGCTTGAGGAATATAACAGTAAAAAGCTTGGTCGGAAACCAAAAGTTCTGGATGACGAACAGCTCAGGAAAATATCGTCTGCTGGCACAAAGCCGGACAGGAGAAAGCCGGGACTTATTTAGTAGTCAGTAGTCAAGTTTTTCAGGAAACAGAATCGTGACAAAGAAGAAAACGGAAAACAAAATAAAAAAAGCTCAATCGGCTGTGACAGATAAAAAGGCCATGGTAAAAGAGGCAGAAAAGAAGACCGAGACGTCCGCCTTTGCCAAGGCTTCGGCGGATAAACCAGAAAGTGCTGAGGTTGTGCAGGGTCAACAGCAGCCGACGGTCTGGCAGCCCAAAAAAAGCAGCGATATTATCGAGGAAAAAATCAAGCTTATTATCGAAAAGGCAAAAAAGAAAGGCTTTATAACTTATGAGGAGATGAATAACGAGCTGCCCGATGAGTCGATTTCGCCGGCTCGTCTTGAGAGTCTGATTATGACCCTTGATGAGTTGGGGGTAACACTGCTCGATGAGACCGAGCTCGAAAAACAGCGGGAGGAAGAAGACGAATTTGGTGTTGACGGCGGGGTATTTGTCGATGAAGAAGCGGCAGAGGAAGAAAGCGAAGACCTGCTGCTTGAAGCCGAGCTGCTTGAGGGGACCGTCGGCAGGATAGATGACCCCGTCCGTATGTATCTTACGCAGATGGGCGAGATACCGCTGCTTACCCGCGAGCAGGAGATATCGCTTGCGCGCAAGATTGAGCTTACCCGAATGGCGTTTCGGCGGAAGGTGCTGGAAAGCGATTATTCCGCGAGGAACGCAATTGAGATTCTGCAGCAGGTCAGCGAAGGGTTGCTTCCGTTTGACAGGACGATGAAGATGAGCACCGCAGAAAATCTCGTTCGCGCCGTTGTCAGGAGCAGACTGCCTGAAAATATAAAGACGGCCAACAAGCTACTGGCGAATAATGCAAAACTTTTCGGTGAGTTTCTCAAAGGGCAGGATGAAGCGGTGAAGAAAAAAGTGACCAGGCAGATTCGGCGGAACCGCCGAAAAGTTGCTACGCTGCTTGAGGAACTGAGCCTGCGAACAAGCAGGATACAGCCTATGATGAAAAAACTTGAAGGCATTCTGTCCAAGAAGCGTCAGCTTGAGCAGTATATAGCGGCAGGACCCACTGCCGATTACACCCAGGAAGATATCGATACTATGAAACAGGAATTCCACGGCATGCAGGATATGGTGCTTGAGACGCCTGACCAACTCGAAAAGCGTTTGCGCGCTGTGCGGGCGGTTTTTACGCAGTACGAACATGCAAAGAGACAGCTTTCGAGCGGCAATCTGAGACTTGTTGTGTCAATCGCCAAAAAGTACCGCAACAGAGGGCTGAGTTTTCTGGACATAATTCAGGAAGGTAATACCGGCCTGATGCGGGCGGTTGACAAATATGAATACCGCAGAGGCTATAAGTTCAGCACATACGCGACGTGGTGGATAAGACAGGCTATTACAAGAGCTATCGCCGACCATGCACGGACTATCAGAATTCCTGTGCATATGATTGAAACAATGAGTAAGCTGCGGATGGTAAGCAAGGAGCTTATGCAGAAGTTAGGCAGAGAGCCTACGATTGAGGAGATTGCGGCTGAAACAGCATTGAGTGTTTCGGAGGCCCGCAGAGTTCTGAAGATTTCAAAGCATCCGATAAGCCTTGACAGGCCGATAGGCGAAAGCGAGGACAGCTATTTCGGCGATTTCATCGAGGACGAAACGGCAGAATCGCCGGTGCAGTCCGCGACACACGAGATGCTTAAAGAACGAATTGATGAGATTTTAAAAACCTTGACTTATCGCGAGCGCGAGATTATCAAGCTTCGATACGGCCTTGGCGACGGCTATACCTATACGCTCGAAGAGGTCGGCAGGATTTTCAAGGTAACCAGAGAGCGTGTCAGGCAGGTCGAGGCAAAGGCAATACGAAAACTTCAGCACCCGGTAAGATGCAGACGGCTGGAAGGGTTTATCGACCACAAAACTGTCGCACCATTATAAGAGGAGAAACTCGAAGCACAAAATGTCAGCGGTTAAAATCTGCACAGCAGCAATACTTCGTTGCCGTCAGGGCCGTAAATTCTGTGAATTATCTTCTCATCGGGATTTTCAAGTTTGAATTCGTCCGGCTTTTCAAGCTTTTCAAGCTCTACAAGCATTGTGTATTCATCCGGCCTTAGAATAAGAAGTATTCTGCCGGGAGCGAATTTCTTCTGTAAATCTGAAAAGTAAAGGTCCGAATAGTCATATACGAAATGCATCTTGCCGTACCGCGTATAAAAATCCCATTCGCACGGCAATTCAACTCCAATCGGCGGCGTTTGGGCAAGTTCAATCGGTTCACTGAACCATTTTTTGGGGTCATAGTTTAGCGCTACAGCAGTAACGACGTACGGCATATTAAGTCTGTCTGTTGTAACGTAAACGGCGTCGAAATCGTCAAAGCGGGGATTGAGCCATTCGCAGGCCTCTACAAGGTCGGTATGGAAATACTGGTATATATTCGGCTCGCGTGAGTATTTGCCGTAAAAGTAGTGAAGATACTTTAGATTCATATTAATAACCACAGCGGAAAAAATTACTGCTATAGCAATCGTCACACTGCGGTTTTTGGTCCATAACCATCGCGCAGTATCAACGGCGCCAACGGCAGATAGAAGGATAAGACCGCACAACCCCGGCGCACTTCGCAGTATGCTCAAGCCACCACCCCATACCAGGCAGTCGCCGACGGGGTATGCGAGAACAAAGGCAATGATGACCCTGGCAGAGGGAGATGATTTGAACCGCCATACAAGCCAAATCAGCCCTGCGAGCATCAGCGGTGCCATATACCAGTAAAAATGGCCTATTGTCGGCGGAGAAAAAAACGGGTTCGGGTCGTGCTCTATAAACAGAAAGTTCGGCCCGAAATGCTGAATATAACGAACAGCAATATTTTTAAGGGCGACGAAAAACGGCACAGAGCCAACCCAGTCTTTCTGGAAGAGGGCGTGACGACCGATACCTTCAGGATGAAAGATATGCTGCCAAATCAACGGCCCCCAGGTGGCTGCAAAGCCGAGGGTAAATAATGCGACAGCCAGAGCGCCTTTTCGTGTTTTTATGATTTTCCACCAGTCCGGCAGCGTGAACGAAACGGTCAGGAAAAGAAAGGTCGGCACGAACAGCCGAACCTCCCAGTGACCGTAACAGCCGATACCTGCCAGCGCACCAGCCAGGGCGGCCGCAACGGGTCTTGGGGATGCGGTCTTATTTTTGTCGCCCGACAGCAAACCCGCCCAGAGCAAAAGGGCCAGTGGAGCAATGCTTACCAGAGGTGTTATGGAAGATTCGAGACCATTGCGGCTGTGCTGAAGATGCCAAGGGTCGACGGCCAAAAGAGCGGCGGCAGCAAGCGCTGTTGCAGGACCGAACAATCGTCTGCCGACAAAAAAAGTAAGCCAGACTGCAAGTATGCCGCCGACGGCCGCCGGCAAACGCGTAGTATAGACATTCAGGCCGCCGATGGCCTGGAAAGGCAGTAGCAGATATATATAGAGCGTAGAGCTGTTGCCGCCGACATTTCTTACGTAATAAATCGGCCAGGATGTGCGGTAGTAGTAGTCTTTGCCGGTTTTTAGCAGACAATACGCAGACCAGGCATTGGCGGCCTCGTCCTGATTCAGGCCGGGCGGCGTCTGCCTGAGGTTAACCAATCGCAGCAAAGCGGCCAGCAGCAGAATAACAAAAAGTAGTATTTTTGAATACCGCTGGGGCCAGGTAGGACAAGCGTTTTCGAGAGCAACAGAATTTGTCTGACAGGTCATAATAGTGGCAACTGTATACAGTTAGAGTAAAATCGTCAAGGGTAATTTAAACGAGCGGCTAAAATCTGCACAGCACTAATGATTCACTGCCGTCGGGGGCGTAAATCTTGTGAATTATATGCTCGTCAGGATTTTCAATGTTGAATTTGTCCGGCCTTTCAAGCTTTTCAATCTCAATAAGCATTGCATACTCATCCGGCCTTACGATGAGAAGCGCCCTGCCGGGTGCATAGTTCTTCTGCAAATCTGAAATATAAAAATTAATATATATGTCATAGATGAAATGCATTTTGCCGTACCTCGTATAAAAGTCCCATTCGCACGGCAATTCAACTTCGGGTGGCGGCTCCGGGAGGAATTCAATCGGCTCGCTGAACCATTTTTTGGGGTCATAGTCCAGCGCTACGGCGGTAACAACATACGGCATATTAAGCTCATTTGTTGTAATGTAAATACCGTCGAAATCGTCAAAGCGAGGCTTGAGCCATTCGCAGGCCTCGACAAGGTCGGTATGAAAAAAATGGTAAACATTTAGCTCACGCGAGTATTGGCCGTAAAAATAGTGAAGATACTTTATGCTCATACCAGCAGCCGCTATGGAAAAAATTGCCGCCGCAGCAATCGCGACATTTCGGTTTTTGCTCCATAACCAGCGTGCGGCAGCAACGGCGCCGACGGCAGCCAGAAGGATAAGGGCGCACACGCCCGGCGAGCTTCGCAGTACGCTCAGTTCGTGGCCCCATACGAGGCAATCGCCGACTGGATATGCGATAACAAAGGCAAGAAGAAGCCTGGCAGAATAAGACGACTTGAACCGCCATAAAAGCCAAAGCAGCCCTGCGAGCATCAGCGGCGCCGTATACCAGTAAAAATAGCCTATTATCGGCGGTGCAATAAACGGGTTCGGGTCGTACTTCATAAACAGAAAGTGCGGACTGAAATGCTGGATATAACGAACAGCCATATTTTTAAGGGCGTCGAAAAGCGGCACAGAGCCAAACCACTCTTTCTTGAACGTCGCGTGACGACCAATACCTTCAGGATGAAAGATGTGCTGCCACATCAACGCGCCCCAGGTAATCATAAAGCCAAGGACAAATAGCGAGACAGCCAGAGTGCCTTTTTTTGTTTTTATCGTTTTCCACCAGCCCGGCAGCGTAAATAAAACAATCAGTAAAAAAAAGGTCGGCACGAACAGCCGAACCTCCCAGTGGCCGAAACAACCGATACCTGTCAGCAAACCGCCTATAGCAGCGGCAAGAGGTCTTGGAGATGTGGTCTTGTCCTTGTCGCCGGACAGCAAACCTGCCCACAGTAAAAATGCCAGCGGGGCTATGCTACACAGAGGCGTTATGGAAGATTCAAGACCATTGCGGCTGTGCTGGAGATGCCAGGGGTTGACGGCCAAAAGAGCAGCGGCGGCGAGCGCTGTCGCAGTGCCGAACAATCGCCTGCCGACGTAAAAAGTCAGCCAGACTGCGAGTACGCCGCCGACGGCTGCCGGCAAGCGCATAGTATAGATGTTCATACCGCCGATGATTTGGAAGGGCATTATCAGATATACGTAGAGCGTAGCGCTGTTGCCGCCGACATTTCTTACATAAAAAATCGGCCAGGATGTGCGATAGTAATAGTCTTTTCCGGCCTTTAGCAGACAATATGCAGACCAGGCGTTAGCGGCTTCGTCCTGATTAAGGCCCGGCGGCGCCGTTCTTAAGTTGTAGAATCGCAGCGCTGCGGCCAGCAGCAGGATAACTATAAGGAGTATTTTTGAATACTGCCGCAGCCAGGCGGAATCGGTGTCTTCAAGAATGGTAGAATTTGCCTCGCAAATCATAATATAGCGTACTGTATAGAGTTAGAGCGGAATAGTCAAGTCGTTTTTTAAGTCAGCGGCTCGTAAAAGTTTTCTGGTTTATCGCCGAGCGTATTTACAAGTGTGCCGATTTTTTCGATTGTACATTCGATTTTGTCGCCTGCTTTTAAGAAGTTTCCCGTCGCCATTGCCACACCTTCAGGCGTTCCGGTAGCGATAATATCGCCCGGCTCAAGAGTCATCAAATAACTTAAAAACGAAACTATCTCATAGACATTGAAAATCATATCGGTAGTGTTTGCGTTTTGGCGGATTTGGCCGTTGACTTTTAAGGTCATTTGCAAATTCTGCGGATTCTCAATTTCGTCGGCGGTAACGATGGAGGGGCCAAGAGGCAGAAAGCCATCGGCCCATTTGCCGTTCAGCCAATCGTAAAACTCGTCCCACGGCCTTTTTTCTCTTGCCTCTTTAAAAGTTACGCTGCGGGCAGAAACATCATTTGCGATTGTGTATCCTGCTATATATTCTTTTGCTTTTTGGGGACTTATACATTTTGCAGTTTTGCCGATAACAACAGCAAGCTCAATTTCATAATCAATTTCTTTGCTGTAAACCGGCCAAGAGATGATACCGTTGGGATGATTTATCACGGTATTGGGTTTCAGAAATGGGCGGGGCACGGTTGTTTTTCGCGGTGATTCGCTAAGACCAAGTTTCAGGCCTGCCTCGACGATGTGTTTGGCGTAATTGCCTGCAAGAGCGAGAATTTTGCCCGGCTCAGGGATAGGCGATAAAAGCTGTACGGAGGCAGGGTCGATGAAATCTTTGCAAGCATCTGTTATTTTTTGAATTTCTTTTAAATTTTCTTTTCCGCCAGCGATTATTTGTTTTACACTTTTTAAATTACCTGTCAAATCCGCAATGCCCTTGTTAGTTAATACGCCACAGGAGACTTTAGTATTTTTTTTAAATGTGATTAGCTTCATTTTCCTGCTTGTCCATAAATCTTTAAGTATTAGTACCATAGCAAACCGCTGCAGATTGGCAACATAAAAAACCGGCAAACGTGGTAAGGTAAAAAACAGCCAATAAGTTTTGTTTACACGGATACTTTTTTCTGGTATAGTTGTTATGCAGATATGCGCAGATTTCCAAAGATACAAAGAAAGGCCTTTGCCGTAGCATCAGTTTTAGACCGCTCGGATGAGAAGCTGTATTGGCTTTCCAAAACGCCTGGTGAGCGGCTGAAGGCTGTTGAGTTAATGCGGCAAATTATCTATGGCTACGACCCATCTACCAGACGACTTCAAAGAGTTTTTGAAATTACTCAACGCTCATAAGGTTGAGTATCTGCTTATCGGCGGCTATGCGGTCGGTTATCACGGTTATCCGCGTGCTACCGCTGATATGGACATTTGGATTGCAATAAGTTCGGCCAATGCGGACAGGATGGTTGCTGTTCTGAAAGAGTTTGGCTTTGACCTTCCGGAACTGTCGCCTCAGCTTTTCCTCAAGGAATGGCAGGTTATTCGACTTGGCGTGCCGCCTGTCAGGATTGAAATTGCGACGACGATTTCCGGCGTTAATTTTAGCGAATGTTATGAACAGCGGATGGAGGATGAGCTGGACGGTGTGAAGGTCAACCTGATTAGCTTAGAGCACTTAAAGCTCAACAAAAAAGCCTCCGGCAGACACCAGGATTTAGCCGACCTCGAAAATCTTCCATAATCCATAAAATGTCTTCTGCAGGAAATTTTTGCATCTTTTTTAAACGTAACCAGCTTCATCTTTTTAATTTGCCTTAATTTAGCAGTTTTTTCTTGCTTTTATGGGACTAAAGCGTAATTATACATATATATTGACTTAAGGGAAGAAGTTATGGCTATAAAGGAGTTGATATCAAAGACCGGCAAATGGTTTTCAGCGAGGAAGGAAAGCCTGTATGAGCCATTGAGAAAGGCGCCGGCCTCCGACAAAACGTTCAATTCTTCTGCCGGCACTATTTTGCGCAGGAACGAATCCATCGACCGCGTAGAAGCAATACAGATGCTTCAGCGTTCGTTTGAGCAGCTTGTTGAAAAACTGGGGGGAATAAACGAAAATATCGACCGGCAGATAAAGCAAAACGAAGAACTTATTCAACGAATGGCTGAATTTCCGCAGCTTTTGCAGAATTTTCCCGAAAGCCTGAAAAATCAAAGGGCCGTGATTGATGCGATGATTGAGCAGTTGAAAACGCAGGCACTTAAGAGTCAGCAGTTTACAGAAACAATCGAAAAGATTCCTGCCGCTGCTGAGAAACAGACCAATGCGATTTCAGATATGGCTGTGCAGCTTGCAGCTTCCGCTGATGTTGACGCACAGCTTGCCGCGGGCTTTGCAAAATTTAACAGCATAACTGATAAATTAAAAGACAATGTCGAAAATCAGACCGAGAGCATAGTTCAGTTAAGCAAAATGTTTTCAGCAAGCGACAGATACCTCAAATATATTCTAAATACGCAGCATAAGCGATTTATGTGGGTTTTTATCGCTGCTCTGGCTGTTTGCACCTTTGCGATTGCAATGCTGCTGATTGTAATTTTTCTGCTGAAATAGAAAAAATTATTTTTTCCTGTTGCTTTTGTTTTTTGCTCTGGTATTTTGTGTTTGTTCTTTTGAAAAGAAAATATCTGATTGCAGAAAAGGGAACACGGTGAAAATCCGTGGCGGTCGCGCCGCTGTAAGCGCCTGTCCTGATTGTATCAGGAGGCCGAAAGGAGTTGTCCCACTGCTTATTTTGAGTGGGAAGGGTTCTTTCGACGAGACGCAAGTCAGAAAACCTACCTGTGATTGGTGATTTGTTGAAGGTTCTCGCGTAAGGAACGCCAGCAAATGCGCCCCTTAGGGGTGTTGTTTGTCTTTGATAGTGAAAGCCGCCGTTCCTTTTGCGGGAACGGTGGCTTTTTTTATTGGTATTAAGTTATGGGTTTTTAGTTTTGAGTTTGGAAAAGGAGAAGAAGATGAAAAATGTTACTTGTGTTATGGTTGTATTTTCAGTTTGTTGTACGGCGTTTGCTATGCCAATGAGTTATGACGGTATTACAGTAGAAGTTGAAAGTTTGGTTGGAACAGGTAGTAATCAAGCGATGATTGTAATTGACTGGGAGGCTGGTTTAACTGAATCGCATGCTTGGTTCTATAAATATGACGGCACAAAAGTTGTTGCCGATGCCTTTGACGCGATTCAGGAAGCAGTTACAGGTTTCCAATGGTCCCAGACCGCTTTTGTGAGTTACATAAATTACAATGACGGCTCGGAATTCCATCAGACGGCAAATATCGGCTGGCTTTCGTTCTGGAACAAGGACAACGGAAGCTGGGTGTTGAACGATTTTGGTGTTTATGAACAGCAGCTTTTAAACGGCGGCTGGTCAGGCATAATCGCAGATGATTACCCCGATTGGGGTGATGTTCCTCCGACAGTGCCGGTGCCCGAACCTGCTGCAGTTTTGTTGTTTGCCGTCGGAGCCTGTGTTGCTCGCAGGAGGAGGAAATGAATCCGCGTCTTTTTGCTATTATGTTCTTTGTTTCAGCTCTTTGTTCTGCCGCTGATTATGATGCCAACGATTTTGCCACTGATATCATAAGTTACAGCGGTGTTTTAGGGCCATCCCCTTACGACGACCCGAACGCTGTGCTTGGTAAGCCGACAACTTTAGTCAAAGAATCTGCCACAAAAACTTTTGCCTGCTCGTTGGTTTACCCTGCCTGGAATACTGCTCCTGATGGCAGCAAGCTCATTATTACTCTTGATATCGGCGCTGAGATAATTGTTGGCTTTGGCCATAATATCGGTGACGACCCTGGCAATCCGTACGGCATAGATTTTATTATTTTCGGCAACCCTGCTTTTCAAGGTAATGGCTCTGTGGATGCCAATACCGATATGGATACTTACCGCCTTATCTCACCGGCGAGCGTCAACGATGAACCAATGATTGTATCGGTTGCACAGGAGCTGAATGGGCCGTGGTATTCGTTTGAAGAGAGTCCCTATGCAGACGATATTTTTCCTACAAATGCCTTTGCATGGAACAGTCAGACTCACAGTTGGGCCTCTGAGCAGAACTGGCTCCGTCCGGTAGACCCGAATCTTTCATTATCTGACTTTTCAGGACTGACTGCCGCAGAGGCTATTGAGCTTTATGACGGCTCAGCCGGCGGAACAGGATTTGATATTGCTAAATTGTCCGCCGAGGATTACGCGGCGCTTGACGTTGACTCGCAGACAGGCAGAAAATGGATTCGATATGTCAGAGTACAGGCAAGTTTAGGCTTCGCGGGGGAGCTTGACGCTTTTGCCGACGTGGCCAGCTGCGGTGATTGCAAACACCCATATCCGACAGGAGATATAGATAAGAATTGCAGGGTGGATTTCAGAGATTTTGCATTGTTGGTGGAGCATTGGCTGGAGTGTACATGGGATTGCAATTGAAGGATTGTAAAAGATCGGCGTTTTCGCTGGCAGAACTGCTGACGGTAATCTCGATTATCGCTATGCTGACAGGGCTGCTGTTACCGGTTTTATCAAGGGCGCGAAACCAAAGCAGGGCCGTTGTGTGTTTGAGTAATCTACGGCAGATGGCTGTCGCAGCGTCGGTTTATGCGCAAAACTTCGGCGGGTATTATCCAATTGCCTACTATCAGAGTGATACCGCCGAAGGATTGACTTATGACTACAGTTGGGATTTTACCGCGATATCAAACCATGGTATAATAACAGCGGTTATACCAGGACTGTTGTGGCAGAGGCAAACGGTGGCAGAGATTCAACAATGTCCCGCGTTTAGAGGCAGCTCAAATACTCCGTCTGACCCATATACCGGTTATAATTACAATACAAGTTACATCGGACATGGCCAGCGTGAGTGTATACAAACGCCGGCAAGGGTGGGTGAGGTAAAACGGCCAGGCGACTGTGCCCTGTTTGGCGACGGCCAGTATGCCACCGGCGCTAATAAATATATGCGTGCGCCGCTACCAAACCCCGGTGACCGGACGTTTTCCGGCAGGGAGGCTGGCACTCAGGGTTACAGGCACTTGGGCAGAACCAACGTCGCATGGTGTGACGGTAGTGGCCGTCCGGTCAGGAAGTGCTATAACCAGACCGGTAATCAGACCCTCGACAGAAAAATTGCCCCCGGTACGGGTTTTCTTTCGCCAGATAACAGCGCTTATGACCTTGAGTAGTTAAATTGCTTTATTTTCCTGCGGCGATTTTTATAATGGCCGGTGTGAAAAGAATCATAAATTCGGCTGGCAATTTTTTAAGAAACATTCAACAAATAGCGTGGCAGAATTACTGCCGCCTCTGCGACGCTGCTATTTGTGAGGATGATGGTTATTTCTGCTCCGACTGCTGGCAGAATTTGAGGTTTTGTATCATCGATTCGTACTGTCTTCGCTGCGGCAAGGAATTGAGCGTTTTTGCCCGGCTGCCTGACGGCTGTGCTGACTGTCGGCAGGAAAGTTTTAATTTTGATTCGATTGCCTGTGCAGGTGTTTACCGAGAGCCGTTAAGTAATCTGATTGTCAAATTTAAACTGGCTGACCGGACATATCTGCTAAAACCTCTTTTGAATCTTGCGCAGGACGCCGTTCTACGCTCGGATTTTTCTGACCCTGTAGATTTTCTTGTGCCGGTGCCGCTGCACTGGCGAAGAAGATTTCAACGCGGCTTCAATCAGTCCGCACTTATCGCCAAAGGTCTAAACTTCAGCAATGCGAAGTTCAACACGGACCTTGTTCGTGTTAGATATACGCAGGAGCAGACTGAACTTACGTTTGCTGCGAGAAGAAAAAATGTCGAAGGTGCTTTTGCCGTCAGGAAAGGGCACAATTTCAAGGGTAAAAATGTCTGTCTTGTCGATGATGTCAAGACAACCGGTGCAACGCTGAATGAATGCGCGAAGGTTTTAAAAGATGCTGGTGCCGAAAAGGTTTTTGCATTTGTTCTCGCTGTTGCTGGACAGCGAGAATAGGGTATAGGGGATAAGGTTTAGGGTATAGGGGGAAATATCTGCTGGGGGCAGATTCCGTACTTTTTACCTTTTACTTTTGACTTTTTGTCTTTTACCTTTTACTTTTTCATTATGTTCAAAGGATTCAGACAGACAGTTTTGCTTACGATTGTCAGCCGCATAACAGGTTTGTTGCGAGATATGGCTTTCGCGTTCTTTTTCGGGGCAACCGAGTTGATGGACAGCTGGGTGATTGCATTTATGATACCCAATCTGGCGCGTGGCCTTTTCGGAGAAGGGGCGGCTTCAAGTTCTCTGATTCCGGTTTACAGCGGGGAGCTTATCAGAGACCGCCGGGCCGCTGACCAGCTTGCTTCAACAGTGTTGAGCGCAGTTTTTGTAATTCTTTCAGGCGTTGTTCTGGCAGGAGAAATACTGGTCTGGGTATGGTATTTTTTCTTTTCGCCGATGTCCGCGACGGCGCTCAAGCTTTCGCTTACGGGAATAATGCTGCCATATATGATTCTGATATGCCTTGAGGCGATTGCCGGCGGTGTGCTGTATTCGCATCGTCATTTTGCCCTTCCTGCATTTGCACCGATAATCCTGAACGTTGTAATGATAGTTTCATTGTATTTCGGCAGTTGGCTGTTCGCCAGCAATCTTGGCAGGCAGGCCTATTTTCAGGCCTGCTCAGTTATAGTTGCTGGCCTTCTGCAGTTCGGCAGTCAGTTGATACCTCTTAAGATTATGGGTGTTCAGGTCGGGCCTGCCTGGCACGTGCGGTCTGATGCATTTAAAAAAGTCATAATGCTTATGGGGCCGATGGTTCTGGGGCTTGTCGCCATGCAGATAAATACATTGATGGACAAATTCATTGCGCTGTTGTTCTCAAGCTCTGCCGAAAAGGGTATGAGTTTTATGTTTTTCGGCAGAGAAATTGCGTATCCTATGAACGCAGGAGCCGTTTCACGGATATTTTATGCTCAAAGGCTGTATCAATTTCCATTTGGCGTGTTCGGCATCAGTTTAGCGACAGTTGTATTTCCGGTTATGAGCGCAGATGCTGCCAGAAAAGATTCAGCGGCACTGTGCACAACGATAGCGAGAAGTATTAAGGGAGCAATCTTTGTTGCCTTTCCTGCAACAGTCGGTCTGATTCTGATTCGCAAACCATTGATAAGTCTTTTGTTTGAGCACGGCAGGTTTACCTTGCAGGATACGATTCTTACAGCTTCTATAGTGGTATGTTATACAATAGGGCTGACCGGCTTTTTTATGCAGCAGATATGTGCCAAGGCATATTATTCGACACAGGACTCGCACAAGCCGATGCAAACGACTCTGCTGGCTGTGGCGTTGAATTTTATACTCAACCTTATACTTATTTGGCCGCTGGGTGCTGCGGGTCTTGCACTTGCAACGAGCGCCTGTTCGTATCTTCAGGTTACGATACTTTTAAAAGGTTTGGCCGATAAGCTCGGCAGAAAAATATTTGACGGCGTTGTCATTGAGCTTGCCAAGACCATAGCTATTACAATAGCTATGTTCGTTATTGCATTTTTTGTGTTGAATCTGACTGGTTCTTTGTCACAGGCCGTTCAATTGCTGACGACAGTAATTGTCGCCGTGTTTCTGTATCTGACAGGAGCAGTACTTTTAAAAGTTGAGATGTTCTCGCTCATAACAGACCGTAAGTTGTTCAAATAAAATAAGTTAAAGTAAATGGGGGGATAAAAGCGTTTTGGCAGATGTTTTCGTTGCATAAATACTTCATTTATAGGCACTTATAGCCGATATAAAGTGAAAGGGACACTTTAAATAAATTTAGGAATGTTTAGTAAAAAAGCAGAAATTCTGATACTACTCTGCGAAGTGCCTACTCCGCCGAAGCGGCTTCGGCTGCGGAGGCTGGGAGTGATTCGCTACATAGCACGAGTTTTGTTTATTCTTATGATTTTTTCTGCCAGCGGTGCTGGTGCAGCCGTCGAATCTAATACAGTTGCCAAAGCCGAGACAGCCGGCGAGATTAATATGATTGCCGGCACCGGCACAGTTGCTGGGCAGGAAGAATTGTTTTCTTCGCTGACTGCGAGAACTTTTTACGATATCGGCTATGAACTTTATACGGCCAAAGATGCTAATTTTCTTTCAGCGAGGCAGGCGATTATATTTTTCAATGCTGCGGTTAATCTCGACAGCAGGGCAAATTACGTTCTGGCTGATATTATTAGCATTGCCTGGCGGTATCCCGACCTGAATTTTTCAGACGCTGTTAAACTGGCGCTTAATGAATATATTGACTTCTCTACCGACCTTGAAGTGGCGTCGAAGGCGGTGGGGTATCTGCTTGAGAGGCTTGACAGCAGAGAGCAGCGCCAGGAGCTGCTGACGAAGCTGCTTTACCGGTTCCAGAGTAAAAATGTAATGTTCGCATCGGACCTTTCAGCGCAGCTCGGGTTTTTGGCGGCTGAAACTGCCGATACGTCTGAGGCTCAAAAATATCTTGCGCGGGCTTTTTCAGCGAATAAATACAACCGTCTTGCCTTTGCCAAGCTTGCGGAGCTTGCCGAGACAAAGGGACAGCTGCTGTCTGACATTTATTACCTTCAGAATCTCCGTTTCGCAGTGAGGGCCAATCCTCTTGATTTTGACTCTGCCCTGAGATTTGCGCAATACACGGAGATACTTGGTCTTTATGAACCTGCCTCGGCTGCCTACAGGTATTGTGTTGATTTGTTAAAATATCTCAGTGGACCCAAATCTGTAGGGCCGGACATTTACCCCCACACCAGTACATTGGTGTTGGGGGTTTACAGGCCGTGGATGCTTAATTGTTATAACGCCCGCCGGTACAGCCGGTGCCTCCAGATTCTGCAGGAGATTCGTGGCAAAGGTATTTTCGACCTGCAGGCCGAGGCGATTGCTTCGGCAGCAGCGTTGCAGAGCGGTGACGAACAGAATTATAAAGCGATACTTGACGGAATAGAAACACGTGCCAATAAAATTCTTTCCAGCCAATTGAAGGCATCTTCAGCAGAGCTTGAGGATTTAGTATGGTTTTACAATTTTGTTACCGATGTCAATTCTGACCAGGCTCTGACCTGGGCGACCAAGGCGTATGATGCCGACCCGAATTCGCTTAATGCTGCTTCGCTTTTTGCTTATGCGCTTGTAATAAACAATCAGAGCGAACTTGCCAGCTCGATGCTGGAAAAAATCGGTACTACAACGCAGGCGGCGGGACTTGCCAAGGCAGAGATTTTTCTGCAAAGACAGGATGCAAATTCAGCAGCGGACCTGCTTAAAAAGGTGGTTGATACCGCCCCGGGAAGTTTTGAGTCGCAAAAGGCAAAGAAAAAGCTCAAAGAGCTCGACCCCAATTATGTATCCGGCATGGATTCCGCAGCGTTTATAACAGCGCTGCAGAATGATTTCGGCCAGGCAATTTTCAGTCAGTTTATCGAACCCCAGAAGATGGTGACACTGGAGTTCAATGTAAAGGGTTCTGCATTTTCTTACGCAAGTGAAATCATAGGCAATCTTGTAATAATGAATAACTATTCAGAACCGATGGTTATATGTTCTGATGCGATGCTCAAAGGCAATATAAGAGTCGATGCCAAGATTGCCGGCGATTTGACCGAGCAGATACCGGCTCTCATTGTTAAAACCGTTCGGCCTTCTTATGAAATCAAGCCGGGTGATGCGCTGTTTATTCCTCTGCGGCTGGATACCGGCAGGGTAAAAGATATTCTGGATTGTCATCCGCAGGCTGAACTGAATCTTGAATACACGGCTTATATTGACCCCCAGACAGATGCGAACGGTCAGATAAGAAACGCACTTGGACTAAAACCCGCGCAGGTGATTTTAAAACGCCGCAGGCTTGATATCAATACCCGCTATCTGCAGCAGAAATTTGATGCGCTCAAAGGAGGACAGCAGGGCCAGAAGACTAAATCCGTTCAGCTTTTTGCAGGTCTGCTTGCCGAACAGCAGAAGTTCCGCCAAGCCGGCCCTGCTTACAGGTTTATATATACAGAGCCGCAGTTGTTAAGTTCGGCTCTTGCAAGATGTCTGGCCGAAGATGATTGGATTTTAAAAGTACAGACTATTGCCGCGATGTTAAGATTGAAACTTGATTATCGGCTGACACAGGCGGTATCTGCGGAATTAAATAATCCCAACTGGCCTGTAAGGTTAATAGCCGTTTTTATTCTCGACAGAAATCAGAAGGAAAAGTTTAAGCCTGTTTTGAGTTGGACGGCCAAAAACGACCCGCATCCTATGGTTCGCCAATTAGCCGCGATACTTTCAGGTAGTATTGAAGCGGACAGCAATGATGTTAATCTGCAAATTGAACAACAGGCGGCACAAAAGCCGATACAAGAGGCAAATCGGGAGCCGACGCAACAGGCGGGGCAAAAGCCATAACAACGAGTAGAACAAGAACTCGTGCCAGAGCCAACAGCGGAAAAAGAGGAAAACTGAATTGGTCTTGTTTTTTTTGTATGCCTGACGTATATTTTTTGACTTTAGTTCTTTGTTAATAAGTATTTATGAACGTGCAGAGACTCTTGTTTTTGTTCGAATTTTAGCAAATTTTTTATTGTCAAATAGGCTTGACTTTTGTATTATTTCCGCCTCAAATTATGTACTTTATAAAATGTTGTGTTTGATTGTTTTTGTGAAAGGGTTTTGTTATGCCGGCGAAAGTAATTGAAGACAAATGCACGGGTTGTGAGGCGTGTATTGATGCCTGCCCGGCTGAAGCGATAAAAATGGTTGACGGCAAGGCGGTAGTAGATGTCGATACTTGCGTTGACTGTGGAGTTTGTGTTGATGAATGCCCTGTTGCGGCGATAGAGATGGAATAAGCCCGGCAGCGCAATAACGGAAGGCTGCATTTGTTAATAGTCCGCCGGAGGCGGATAAATTTGTATCTTCGGCCCCATCGTCTAGGCCGGTCCAGGACACCGGGTTTTCAACCCGGCAACAGGGGTTCGAATCCCCTTGGGGCTATTTTTGAGCAGTGGAACACCCCGATGAGATAGCTAAAGCATCCCAGTGAGATAGTTTTCGGAGAAAACATCTCATGAGACAGGTCTCACGGGGCAAGCAGGCGAACAGTAGAAAAAGAAAGGCGTCTGTTTTATCTTGCTGACGCTAAAATCATAATTTCTTTTGCCACGATGTCGGCGATAATCCTTTGCTGAGGCGAGGCAGGCGTCGGCGGCATAGAACTTATCTGTGATACATTGGGGTGAATCTGCCGGCTGTTTATGGATGAATCACCATTTTGCAGAGGTGATTTTCTTTTGAGAGCGGCGATTTTTCTCTGCTGTGCAAGAATCTGCTGGGACAGGTCAAGCGAAGGCATTTCGCCTGAGCGGTCCTGCTGCTGCGGCTGGCTGATTTTTTCGACCATTTGACGTACGAACTCTTTTGAGCCGACGCTCTGAGCAGGCGGATATGTTTGCGCAGTTTTGTTTTTTAAGATATCCTCAAAAGCGGGCATAACGCGTAAAGAAGATTCTGCCTTCGGTAAACCTTTGGCGGACAAGTTTGATTTTTGCGGCTGAGATGATTTGTTCTGCTCGACTGTCCTCCGTAAGGAGTCCATAGGACTTGGGACTCCTGACGGAGAGCTCGCCGAAGTCTGCTGCTTGGCAGCTTTTGAGATGTCCTGTTTGCATCTTGCAATGTCCTGGTCAATCCGGTTGTCGTAACTATCGTTTTGCATAAAAACCTCCGTGTAACATTATTTTATCACAAAAAAGGGATTTGGCAAGAGAAAAAAGCTGTTCATAAAGAGTTATAAATATATTCTCTGTAGGGTTTTACGATTGATTCGCCTTAGGCGGATTATTTTTCTGGGCCGAGAGAGAATTGCGTAAAGGGCATAAGCGGAAAATCGGCCAGCAGTGCCGTCAAATCATCGAGACTGACTTTTTTAACCCGCTGAATCTCATCTTCTATAGGCCGATATAGCCCCAGATAGGTCCAGTTGATGCCAAGTTCGATTAGCCTTCCCATAGGGATTTCATTTTTGATTGTAATTGCCGACAGGACTTTGTTTTTTGCCTTTTGCAGTTCGTCAGCAGAGATTTTTTCCTTCTGCAGCGATTTGAAGATATCTTCAACAATCTGTAAAACCATCGAGCCATTTTCTTCAACAGTTCGAATATAGCTGTAATATGCTCCGATACCGTCCATCGCCTCGCAGTGCATTGTCGCGGTCTCGGCTATAGCCGTATCGACGAGCTGCCAGAAAAATCTTGAGCCTGTATCGTCTCCTATTATTTTTGCAAGCAGTGCAGCAGCATAGCTTCTGTCGTCCTGATAGGAAACGGTCGGACCGGCCAGACAGATGTGCCGGCAGGTCAGGTTTTTTTTCTTCTGATGTTCTTTTTTTGCAGTTCCTGCGAAGTATTCTGTTTTTCTATCGGTCTGTTTAGGCAGCCAGTCGGCGCAGCCGGCCTGAATACAATCGCAGATTTTTTCAAAGTCGAAATTTCCTGCAACGGCAACGGTTATGTTATTCGGCGCATATCTTCTGTTAAAATATTCTCTCATCTGCTGTGCGGTCATCGGGCCAATGGAGTCATTGTCGCCAAGGGCACTGTTGCCGCAAGGGTGAGGGGCGAAATGTAAGTGTCTGCATTTGTCAATTACATCGTATTCAGGAATATCCTTGTACATCGCAATTTCTTCGAGGATGACGTTCTTTTCCATATTGAAGTCATCGTCTCTCAATGCTGGCCGCATAAGCTGAGACCACAGCTTTGCGGCTTCGTAAAGCTGAGCCGGCAGGGTCGCAGAATAGTAAATGGTGTTTTCCTCACCTGTCTGAGCGTTGTGTATTGCACCAAGCTGGTCAAAACGGCGGTTGACATCGTGAGTTGAAAGGCGTTCTGTGCCTTTAAAGAGCATATGTTCGAGAAAATGACTTACGCCGTTAATCTGGTCCGTTTCATCACGCGAGCCTGTTTTTATAAAGAAACCTATCGCTGCGGATTGAGCGTCTTTGTTGACTTCAGCGATGATGTCAAGGCCGTTCGCGAGTTTTTTGTGTTTGAATTCCATTTTTCTTTTTCCATAGCCACCAAGGCACGAAGACACAAAGTATTATATTATTTATTTTTTTCTTTGTTCCTTAGTACTCTTGTGGTTTTTTATTCTTTCCGGCCCGATTGTAACCGAACAGAATTTGTCAAAAGGATTTTTCTTAAGAAAATCAAGAACGGTTTTAACGGTTATTTTTTCAATCTGTTGTTTTATTTCGTCAAGGCTTCTGACTTTGCCGAGGGTGTAGTAATCCATCGCGGCGGCCTGCGCCCGAGCCGTGGTCGATTCGCTTTGCATTATAAGACTGCTTTGAAGCCCGATTTTTGCTCTTGCCAGTTCATCATCGCTGATTCCTTCGGCAAGTCTTTTAAATTCGGCTATTATCACGTCATAAGTTTGCTGTGCCTTGTCCGGTGTTGTTCCGGCATAACAGCCGATACCTGCCATTTCCTTAAGGCTGTGATAGCTTGCACCGACAGCGTAACAGAGACCTCTTTTTTCTCTGACTTCCGTAAAGAGTCTTGAGCTCATACCGCCTGAAAGAACGGCAACAGCGACTCTTGCGTTGTAGAAATCGGCACTTTGAGGCGTTACAGTCGGGGTCATAATGCCGATATGTACCTGAACTCCTTCGTGCTGCTGGTGATGATATGCAAAGGATTGTTTTTTTATGTTTATATCTTTTGCCTTTTTAGGTTTTTGCTCAGTAAAGAGTTTTTCAAGCAGCAAGCAGAGTTTTTGAAAATCATATTTGCCTGCAACGGCAAAAACGGTTTGACCGATATTAAAATTTTCAGAAATAATTTGCGTGCATTTTTCTGCCGTCAGGTTTTGCAAATCCTTCTGATAACCGAGCGGACTTCTTCCCAGCGGGTCGGGATAGAAATGCTCCTGCAGCATAAGCAGGATTTTCTGCATAGGGTCGTCTTCAAGACCTGCCAGTCCCTGTAGAGCGAGTTGTCTTGAATATTCGAACTGTTCGCTGTCAAGGGCAGGCTTTAGAATTATGTCTGCATAAAGCTCGATTGCCTGATGGAGATTTTCTGCCTCAAGGGCCGTCGATAATGCGATATGTTTTGACTGGACGCTGCTATTTCGGTGCAGGCCGAGGCCGTCGAGCAGGTCGGTAAGCTCTCTGTTTGTTTTACCGCCCGCGCCTCTGGAAATCCAGTCGCTGATGACGGCGGGCGCTCCGCAGCAGTCATCAGGCATAACGGCTGCTCCCGCAGGTAACAGGAAATCAAATGCGGCCGACTGTACCTGGGCCATCGGAATGCCGAGTATCATCATTCCATTGGCAAGTTTATATATATCTATTTTTTCAGCCATAAGAGTTGAAGTTTAAACACTCTCGCGTTCGATTTTTGCGCCGACGGCGTTGAGCTTTTCTTCGATTTTTTCATAACCTCTGTCAATATGATAGACACGGTTTACAGTGGTTTGGCCGTGAGCAGCAAGGGCGGCAAGGACAAGGGCGGCTGAGGCACGCAGGTCTGAAGCCATTACCGGAGCGGCAATGAGTTTTTCGACGCCGCTGACTATAATGTGAGGGCCTTCCTTTCTTAAATTCGCAGCCATTCTGCTAAGTTCAGCAACGTGCATAAACCTGTCGGGGAAGATTTTTTCAGTTATGACGCTGTTTCCTTTCGCAAGGCATAAGCAGGCCATAAACTGGGCCTGCAGGTCCGTTGGAAAGCCTGGATAAGGCAGTGTAGTGATATCAGTTGGTTGAATATGTCCGTTGGAGGCAACTTCGCAGCCGTCCTCATTTTCTTCGACGGCAACGTTCATACTTCTGAGCTTATCAACAATGGCCATAAGATGTTCAGTTCGGCAGTTTTTTAATTTCAGTTTACCTTTTGTTATCGCAGCGGCGGCGAGGAAAGTACCGGCTTCTATTCTATCCGGTATCACAGCGTATTCGACAGGGTTTAGATTTTTTACGCCGTGGATTACCAGTTGAGGTGAGCCGATGCCGCTGATTTTTGCGCCCATTTTTACGAGGCAGTTTGCAAGGTCTGTAATTTCCGGCTCGCAGGCCGCCGATTCGATGATGGTTTTGCCTTTGGCCAGCACCGCAGCCGATAAAACATTTGCAGTTGCAAGAACACTTGAGCCGAACGGCCCGCCGAGAAATATATTTGCTCCTTTAAGACCACTATTTGCATTGGCGACTATGTAGCCGTTTTTTAATTCGATTTTTGCCCCCAATTCCTGCAGGCCTCGCAGGTGAATATCAACCGGCCTGTAGCCGATGGCACAACCGCCGGGCATTGAAACTTCGGCTTTGCCGCAACGTGCCAGCAGAGGCCCGAGGACACAGACGCTGGCCCGCATCTTGCGAACGATTTCATAGTCTCCGAATGGTTTATTGACAATAGTAGAGTCGATGGAGACAGTATTGTTGTCAACGACTGTTTTACAGCCCATAGTCTCCATAAGTTTGCACATTACTTTTATATCGCTCAGGTTTGGAATGCCAAGCAAAGCATTTTTGCCCGGTGCGAGGATTGCTGCCGCCATTATCGGCAGGGCGGCATTTTTTGAGCCGCTGATTGTAACTGTGCCGTCCAGTCTTACAGGGCCTGCAATTTTGAATATATCAAGAGCCATAATAAAAATCCTTGAAAAGAAAGAAGTAATCTAATACAAAAAAGCGGTTTATGCAACTACAGCCGGAGGTTTTTGTGTTTTTTGTGGAAATTTTATTATCGGTCGATTCAGCAGGCTGGCATTGGTATGCTGATTATGCGACCTTTTTTATGATCATTTCGGCACTGGCCGGTTTGGCATTATTTATTTACTGGGCGGCGAAAAACAGATTTGGCAGAGGCAGCCTCGACAGAGCAGATTTTAGAGCCAATTTTATGCCTTATTATCTTCCCTTTGCGGTCATTTTCGGCTGGCTCGGACTTACTTTGGCTGCTTCAAATCTGGCGGAAAATCTTACGGCCAAGTTACCTGACTGGCAGCAAAAGTTTACTGTTTTTTCATTTTTTGTTGTGATTGAAATCGTTGTTATTGCGTTTATTCTCGCCTCGGCGAAAAAATATTTTGAGACAGGCCTGTATGGTTTTGGTCTACGGACAGGAGGGATTTTTCGGGATATTGCCACTGCTGCGGCGATGTTTATTGCGGTCTGGCCGCTGGTTCTGGCAGCGATTTTTTTGGTTATAAAGATCGGCAGGATTATCGAAGGGCCGGATTTTCAGATGCAGCAGAACGAGGGACTTACTGTTATTCTTGAAAGCAAACAATTGAGTTTGAGACTTTTGATGATTTTCTTTGCAACGATTTTGACGCCTGTTTTTGAGGAGTTGATTTTCCGAGGACTTTTGCAGAGTCATCTGAGAAATATTGGTTATAGTCCCTGGGAGACTATTATCATTACCTCGATAATTTTCTCAGTGCTTCACCCGTGGATGCATCTGCCTGCGTTGTTGATTTTGTCCGTTTGTATGGGCTATGCCTATGAAAGAAGCGGTTCGCTTTTGCGTTCGATTTTTATACACTTTTTCTTCAATTCAGCGACGATAGCGTTTGCGCTATTGTGATGAAGTGCTATTTAAGACCGAGAACATCAGCCATTGAGTATCTTGCCAGTTTTTTGCCGACAAGCCAAGCTGCTGCTCTGATTGCACCTGATGCGAATGTATCCCTGCTGTGAGCACTGTGCGAAATGGTTACAGTTTCGCCCAGCGTACCAAACATAACAGAATGTTCGCCGACGGTATCACCCAGTCTGATTGCCTGGATTCCGATAGTGCCTTTTTTTCGAAGTGCCTCTTTGCCTTTTCTGCCGATATCGAGACAATCGGGGAATTTCCTGCCTGTTTGCGCCGCTATTCTTTCCGCAAGCGTCATAGCTGAGCCGCTTGGCGAATCTTTTTTGAAGCGATGATGCGCTTCGACGATTTCAATGTCATAATCTCCGCCCAGTTTCGCTGCTACCGTGCCGACAAGTTCAAAAAGCAGATTCATCCCGACACTCATATTTGTTGCCTGCAGACAAGCGATTTTTTTTGCTGCCTCATCAATTTTTTTAAGTTGTTCAGTTGACAGTCCTGTTGTTCCTGTCACAAGTGCTGATTTGTTTTTGATACAATAGTCGATGACATTATCAGTGGCGGCAGGAGCAGAAAAATTAATTACAACGTCCGCCTTTGGCGGAAAATTCGAACTGATTTTGACATTTATTGAACCGACTCCCGCCAGAAGGCCTGCATCTTTGCCGATTTCGGGACAGTTTATGTCTTCAACAGCTCCGACAATATCGAATTGTTTAGATTCGCAGGCCAAAGCAGTGATTCGTTTGCCCATTCTTCCTGCAGCGCCTACGATTACCAGTTTTGGTTTCATCTTTTTATCCTTTCCAGATATTTTACGTAAGTATAGAATAAGAAGGGGTTTTCGACAAGGATTATTTAGCTAACGCAGAAGTATGCAGGAAAGGACTGCCAAAATTTTGTTGACCGGGCCGCCAGGCTGTGGAAAAACAACCGCAATAATACAGATTATGGAAAATCTAAAAAGTGTAAAAGCAGCTGGTTTTTACACTAAGGAAATTCGGCAAGACAATACCCGCAAAGGTTTTGGCTGGACTCGCCTCGATGGTGATACGACCTGCTCGGCGTCATTCAGGTCGGCATCATCCGGTACAAATCTGCGTCCTTGATAAGGCTGTATTTTTTCAAACCTGTTATCCGTACAAATATCTTCACCCGGTATTTCCTTTAATATAGTCAACTTATTTTCCCCCAGCCTTCTTCCGTGGGATGGCAACTTTCACAGCTTTACCGTCATAACGCACTTGTGTATCTGCTGTTTTCGTCGGAGCGATTCCGGCGCCGTGATTGGAGCTTACCCACACAATATCGAACGTGCGTTTTTTGACCATGCCCGGAAATTTTCCTTTACGCTTGCCAATTGTCAGTTCTCTTTTTTGTTCATCCCAGCGGATTGGAATTTCGGCGTAAGCTCCTTTCTCATAGTTGTAATTATCACACTCGTCTTCATAAAGGGTAAATTCTCCATCGGTGCCGGGATAAACGCGCAGTTCTATCGGTGCATCCGGTCTTTCATTTGCATATTGAACAGCCGGGCCGTAAGGAATTATTGCTCCTGCTCTGATAAATAACGGCATGATTTCCATCGGCGCCGCCGCTTCAATAGTCTGACCGCCCGCATATGATTGACCGCTCCAGAAATCATACCACATCGAGCCTTCGGGCAGGTAAATCCCGCGGCTTGATGCCCCCGCCTGGACGACAGGATTAACCATAATCGCAGGGCCGAACATATACTGGTCGCCGATATTATATACCTTCTCGTCGTGCCGGAAGTCCATAACCAGCGGACGCATCATCGTATAATCTTTACTTGTAACCTGCCATGACACCGAATAAATATATGGCAGCAGATGATAACGCAACCGGTCGTACTCTATCAGGATTTTCTGCGTGGCTTCGTCGAAACGCCACATCTCTTTGGCATGGCTGGTACCGTGCACACGAAACATTGGGCAAAACGCCCCGAACTGAAACCAGCGGGTAAACAGCTCGGCATACTTGGAATCGGCGGGATTGCCGCTAAAAAAACCGCCGATATCAGTATTCCAATATGGAATTCCCGAAGCGCTGAAGTTCAGTCCCGCCGGAATCTGGGCGGCAAATACATCCCACGTGCCCTGAATATCCCCCGACCATGTTACAGCAGCATTACGCTGCTGGCCGGCGTAAGCCGAACGTGCAAGAATAAAAACGCGCTTTTGAGGAATATCGGCGCGCTGGCCCTGATAGACTCCGCTGGTATGCATCATGGGATAGGCATTATATACAACAGTGCCTGAACCAGCGGCTGTCTTCAAATCGCGCATCTGGCCCCAATTGCCGCCCAGTTCAGCTTCGCAAGCGTCCAGCCACCAGCCGTCAAAGCCGAGTGAGCCGAGTTTTTTGTAAATTTGCTTCCAGTAGAGGCGACGGCCGGTGGAATTGAAAGGGTCATACCACTTGCTCTGCCCTTTGGGATAGACGTTGTCATAGGCAGGCGAATAAACGGCCCCGGCCTTTTCCAATTCGGCAAGATTAGTTGTTCCCAAATCAAAGCGCGGCCAGACGGAAACAATAATATGCGCATTGGTATCGTGGACGGCCTTTACCATCGCAGCAGGGTCGGGGTATCTATTGGGGTCAAATTCGTGAGAACCCCATTGGCCGGGTTGCCAGTATTGCCAATCCTGAATGATTCCGTCCAGCGGGATACCTCGCTTGCGGTACTCGGCAAGGACATATAGGATTTCCTCCTGGGTTTGATAGCGTTCTTTGCATTGCCAGAATCCCCACGTCCATTTGGCGAACATCGGAACAGCTCCAGTCAATTGCCGATATGCGGATATCGCTTGGTCTGGCCGGGGGCCGTACATCACATAATAATCCACCGCACTGCCAGCTTCAGAGGACCAGATAACGGCAGGTTTCACCACCGGCATTTGCCACTCCAAATACGCCGCCGCACCGCCGCCGCTCTGGAAAAATTCCACCCGTATGCTATGTTTGCTCTTTGCGGCGGAATTAAACTTGGCCTGGAAGGTTTCCACGGCATGCGTTGTCCAGTCGTTGATTACCTGCTTGTCGTCAAGCCACACACGTACACCGTCATCTGTCGATGCGAAAATAGTGTATTCCCCCGCCTCTTCCGTTTCGATAAAACCTGTCCAGCGTACACTGTAGTGGTCGTGCGGCACGCCCGAAGGCGGTGTCCGGCTCCAATCGAAATTCACCTGTGAATCGATTCGCGTGTCGATAAGTTCCTCGAAATTCTCTCCCCTGTAATAGCGAGCAGTCAAACCACCGGGCTTACCCTCTTCATTATAAAGACGGGCCGACGGAATGATTTCCTTGGGGCCGGTGCCTAAGTTCACATTAGTTACAGCAGGATTGTCCCACAGAACGGCATAACCCTTGGACGAAAGCAACACCGGAACAGCAACCTCCATGTTTTTCTGCTGCAGATGCACATTCGTCCCTACGTAATTCATAGCTCCCTGCTGATGCTGACCCAAGCCGTAGAGGGCCTCCTGTGGATCAAACACAAACTGCTGCTTTACGCGATATGTCGCGGCGCCGCCTACCATTGCAGGCTCGATGGAAGTATCGTCCGCAGCCTCGGACAGAATCGTTACGCCCCTTCCATCAATAAAGCGGACGCGTCCGGTCGCTTTATCCACACGCACCCGAAGCTTCGATGTCGTCAGCAGCAAATAATCATCGTTATCCCGAACATGCCACTTGACCTTTTTAGGCTCGGTGATGACAGCCAGGCTCGATTGTTTCGGCAATTCCCGCCTCGGTGTATGTAGGACCCGGATCGTATTCTCATTCCAGATTTCAAGACGCGTCAATCCCCCATCTGTAACTATCGTAAAGCCGGTCTTATCTTTGCTCATTGCCTTGTCGCTCACAGGCACCCGGGAAGCAACAGCCATTAAAGAATTAAATACCCCTGTTCCGACCCACATAACTACGATGAGAATTATACGTTTTCTATCCATTCCAAAATCCTTTCTATTTATAGATGTCCCAATCCTCTGAAAACATTCTACCCGAATATAAAACCAACATCCAAGGAATCATTTTTTTTGGTTTGCAGATTTCGCTGCAGATGCCAAAAATACTTCTCTCGACTGGAATAAAAATGGCAATCTGACAGACGGCCTGAATTTTGTCTCTCCAAGCCAATATACGAAAATGTTGAGATTGGCAAAATAGAGTGTTTCTCGAAAAAGTTTGTTACAGCAGTACGCCGGCTCTTCGCGTCTGACAGGTCAGTACTGGCTACTGTGGCACGAAAGGGGGGTGGACTTATCTCCGAAGTGAAAAATTTCCCAAATACGAAACTATTTAATTTGACAGCCCAAAATCACGATAAAATAATAGCCGAAGTTTTACAAATATTGCCATTTCTTAAAAAAGGCACGTAGATACAGTGTCAACAAAACAATTATTTTATGTTGCCGGCGTAGATGGATGTAAAGCAGGCTGGTTCGTTGCTATTACTTCAGTAACAATAGAGAACGAAACAGACATCTTTTGTAAATCTGACTTAAGAGATACCTTTATAGCAGGTACCTTCACCGAGGTACTTTCAAAAACGCTCGATTGCAAATTAGTTTGCATCGATATTCCTATCGGTTTAAGCGACGGCGGGCAGCGGCAGTGCGACCTTGCAGCACGCAAGATTCTGGCAGGGTGGCGGGCAAGTAGTGTATTTCCTGCACCAATAAGACTTGGTCTTTCGGCAAGTGACTACGAGACAGCGTGCCAGATTTCTTTTGAACACTGTGGTAAGAAAGTGAGCAAACAAAGTTATGCCATAATGAAAAAGATTCGTGAGGTGGACGACTTGATGACACCGCAACGTCAAACTCAAGTGCGCGAGATTCATCCTGAAATATTATTTTGGGCTCTTAATGGCAAAAAGCCGATTGAGCTAAAGAAAAAAACCGTCCCAGGACAGGCTCATCGCCACAACTTACTTCAGAGAATCTTTACAGATATCGACAGTATTTTAGCCCTGGCTCCAATATCTGGATGTACTATGGATGATGCATTAGATGCTATCGTTGCTGCTTGGACAGCAGGACAGGCCGTTATCGGTAGAGCAAAAACCTTGCCGGAAAAACCACCGCTTGACAGTAAAGGTCTGAAGATGGAAATGCTCTACCCTGATTGCTATAATCAATGAGGATAAAACAGAAAGTAGCTGATTAGAGATGGGTACGATAATAACTCTTCCCAAGCCGAATCAGGAAGGTTCGATATCGCTGGAAAAAGTCATAGCTATCCGGCGGTCAAGACGCAATTTTTTGCCACAGTCCCTGACACTTGAGCAAATCGGCCAATTGGCCTGGGCAGCGCAAGGCAGAGATGCTCGCGGTAAGTACCGCACTGTACCTTCGGCAGGAGCAACCTATCCATTGGAGCTTTTTGTTGTTACCGCCGACGGCCTGTATCACTATTTGCCGGCTAAACATTCTCTTGAGCAGCTCAGCGAGGCAGACATACGTGCCAAGCTTGCCTCGGCGGCTTTGGGGCAAGGTTTTATCGAAGATGCACCGTTGACGCTTGCTTTTGCGGCTCAGTTCAGCAGAACAACCGGCCATTATGGTCAGCGGGGCGTTCGCTATGTTTATATGGAAGCCGGCCATGCTGCACAAAACGTTCACCTCCAGGCCGAGGCTTTAGGACTTGGCTCTGTTGCTGTTGGTGCTTTTGATGACGCTTCAGTCAGTAATGTTTTGGCACTGCCGGATTACCTCGAACCGCTTTATATGGTCGTTATAGGCTATTCCGCCGAAGGCGGACAAGTTTAGCGCCTGATTGTGGGGATAAAGCAATTCTTTCGACCGGTGGCGAGTTCCAGAAGTTCAGATATAATATTCGAGCAGGTAGAAAATAGTAAGCTGCGAAGGAGGTATATATGCGTGTTTACCTTGTCCAGCACGGCAGGGCTAAACCTGAGGATGTAGACCCTGACAGACATCTGACGCAAGAAGGCATAGACGATGTAAAGAGAATGTCAGCCTTTCTAAAAAAAGTCGGATTGCATGTCAATGTCATCTGGCATAGCGGCAAAACACGGGCAATCCAGACCGCTAAAATTCTGGCAACGGATATTATAGCCGAGCAAGGTGTTATTCAACACGATGGTCTGTCACCAAATGATGACATCAGTCCGGTCGAAGATGAGCTAATCGAGAGCGACAAAGATATAATGATTGTAGGCCATTTGCCGTTTTTGAGCAGGCTGGCATCAGCATTGGTTAGCGGCAATGCAACAGCCCAGACAGTAGCTTTTCAGCCGGGCGGAGTTGTTTGTCTGGAGCAGGCTGAAGACAAAATATGGAGAATAAGGTGGATAGTTACACCCGAGCTGCCGGTCTGAGAGCACACTGCGGAAAAGCCATAGAGCTTTTCACAATAGGCCACTCAAACCGTTCGTTGGAAGATTTTCTTTCTTTGCTGCGGGAATTCAAAGTCCAGGCGGTTGCGGACATAAGACGGTACCCCAGTTCACGCAAGTTTCCGCACTTTAACCGCCAGCCATTACACGAACTCCTCAATGGAGCGAATATTGAATACTATTGGCTCCAGGCTCTTGGCGGCCGCAGATTTAATAATAAAGGCGCCGGTTCTCCGAACACCGGTCTTACCAGTACGGGCTTTCGCAACTATGCTGACTATATGCTGACCGCTCAGTTTCATACAGCCGTGCAACAGCTTCTTGCCATAGCAGCCACAAAGCAATTAGCTGCTATGTGTGCGGAAAAACTTTATTGGAAATGTCACCGCAGACTTCTGAGTGATTATCTGGTCGCGCAAGGAGTAAAAGTGAAACACATCCTGGAAGCCGGCAAAGTATCCGAGCATAAGCTGACTTCTTGTGCTGTTATAACTCCAGATAGTGTAGTTGCATATCCATTACGAGCACATAGCGATACAAATTTGAAGGCGCTTTTTGAGGTCTGACAATTCGGTTGATGCGATACAGCATAGGACGACCATCGCGAGATTCTACAGAAGTTGGAAGTTGCTTGATGAATTCCGACTAACTGTATATAATAATCTTATTCGAGATAATTCGAGACATTTAATGAAGTTGAGACATTAGAGAATGTAGGAATTGAGGGAGAACTATGTGAGGTGTTTGGGTCCGGAAGAGTTGAATCGGTACGCTGTCGGAGAGTGCACGGCGGATGAGCAGTCTAAGATTCAGGCACATCTGGCAGAGTGTGAAAAGTGCCGCCAGAGTGTGCGTTCTGCACAAGGAAAAGGACTGGTTCAAGCACAGTCCGAAGAGGCTGTGAGTTCCGAAATTGAGGAGGACAGCAGGTCAGGGGAGAGTCCTACAGTTGGAGATGAATATCCTACAAGGTCAATGCCAGGGGTGTCGGAACGATTAGCTGGTGCGGGGGTCTTGAGTAAAGACACCATTCCGGGTTTTGAGAACTACGAAATACTTCAGGAGCTTCCGCAGGGAGGTCAGGCAATTGTCTACAAGGCCATTCACAAGCCGACAAAGACACACGTAGCAATCAAGATTCTGCTGCCGAGCTTGTTGGGTTCAACCAGAGCTCGTTATTACTTTGAGAGAGAGGCGGAGCTGATAGCGAGTCTCAATCACCCCAACATAGTCAGGATTCGCGACAGCGGAATTATCCATGGACAGTATTTCTTCGTGATGGAGTACATAAAAGGTCAGCCATTGTACCGTTATGTTGAGGCACAGAATCTGTCTTTCCGCCAGTGCATAGTTCTCTTTAACAAAATGTGTGATGCCGTAACCTACGCCCATCAGCAGGGAATTATCCACCGTGATTTGAAATCAGGGAATGTTTTGGTAGATGAGCGAGGCGAACCGCACATACTGGATTTTGGACTCGCAAAGGCAATCGGCCTGGGTGAGCTTGCTCAGAAGGATGCGATGCCGACGATTACCGGCCAGTGGTCCGGGTCTCTTTCGAATATGTCGCCGGAACAGGCAGCCGCAAAGCCCGAACTGATTGATGCTCGCACAGATGTGTATGCCCTGGGTATGATGCTTTACCACATATTGACAGGGCAGTATCCATACGATATTGCCAGTTCGGTTTTGCAGGTTATGCGGAATATTCAAGAGGTCGAGCCGGTCAGACCGAGCAGAATCATTCGCAAATTCGACCCGGATGTCGAGGCAATTCTGCTGACCGCATTAGCCAAAGACAGGGCTCAGCGATACCAGTCTGTTGCGGGTCTTCAGAGCGACATCGAGAACTGGCTTGCCGGCCGTCCTATCAACGTAAGGGCAGTCAGCACTCTATACCTGATGCGTAAGGTTATTGCCAGGCACCGATATGTAGCCACTGTAGTCGGCTTGCTCCTGCTAATCATTTTATCCTTTTCTTTTGTGAGTTTTGACCTGTATCTGACTGCCAGGGCGGCGCAGCGGGACGCAGAAGGCATTGCAAAACAATGGTCTAAAAGAGTTGCTGAACTGGAGACAGAAGAGGTAGTAATATCGGGGCATTTTACTCATATTCTTGAACTGGTGCATGAGGGACACATAGCAAAGGCGGAGTTTCTAAGTCGCATTTTTCCTGATGGCTCGAAAGAGCTTATAGCCGCGGTATTTCTAATCAGTCGCGGGTCTTTGGAAGAGAAAGAAGCTGGGTTTCGTCGGCGGCTTGGAGAAGAACAGACTGGATTTGCGGACTTTATCATAGGTGAACATCATTTGAAGGATGGGAACAAAGAGAAGGCCCTGATCGCTTATAGAAACAGCTATCGGACTCTGCAAAAGATGCGGGCAAACAATCAACCCGTTGAGACGTGGCTCATCAACCTTGTGGAAGCACGGCTCTATGAGCTGACAGGAATGCCGAGCAAGACAGAAAGCGTTTCGGCGAGTCAACCGAAGGATTAGACAGATGTCCATAGGCCGTCTTAAGAGAAATGGGCGTAGTAAATTCGAAGGCGGTTTCACTTTGGTAGAACTGCTTGTTGTTGTCGCGATTATTGCGATGCTGTTAGCCGTATTGCTGCCCGGCCTGCGTATGGCAAGAGCCATCAGCAAAAGGATGGTGTGTCAAAGCAATCTCAAACAGCTCGCTTGTGCGTGGAGTATGTATCTTGACCACTATGACGGCTGCTTTTATCAGGTAGTAAACGCTAATTGGAAATATGGCGGATGGAAAGGGATAGTCAACCTGTCGCCGCGTCCGCTTAACAGATTTGTGGGTCTGAATGAGACGCTGGATGGCGAGAAAACAGCCGAAGTTTTCTGCTGCCCTGCCGATAAGGGTGGAGTGTTTCCATCTCCGCCCAGGGAAATGTCCTTTCGCCTTATCGGGACAAGCTACCAGACAAATATCTTTGTGATTGGTCCGAATAGTTGCGGCTCCTTCAGCAGTCAGACCGCAGAGCTCGACGACAAGATTAGCAAACGCATCGGGCGTCTTCGTATTAGTCAGATAACTGCGCCCTCTGCTCATCTGGCACTTATGGGGGACCAGGGGTGGATGTTCCAGTGGAGGCCGATGCCGTCGCTGGTCAAACAACAGTGGGAACAAGGCTGGAAACCTTACGCCGAATGGCATATCAAGCCCGACCATTATAATCTGGCATTTCTGGATTGCCATACCGCTTTTGTAGAAATCCGCAAGGCCTACTATGTAACCGACGATTACAGCATAGTCCCGTTCAAGGACTTGTATGGATTGGCATATCAGGTGCAGGGAGAATAGCCATAAACTCAGATTGACTGATTTTTCCTGCTGCTAAGATGCGCTAAGTGAATAACTTATGCAAAGCCCTATCATATTGATAATGAACGCATTTTCTCCGTCGAGAAACAAAAAATAGTTGACATTTTTTCGATGTTGCGGTATGATATATCGACTTTAACGCGGGTCGTCGTAAGCTGGTGTGCGCCAGATAGTGCGAAAGAGTACTTTTTGTCCGCGGATAAATTTTGCCCTAAAGGAGGGAGATAAAATGAAAACTGTCACACATTCCGCAAGTAAATGGCTGCTTGCGCGGAGGAATTCCGCACTCCTGTTTGGTCTGATTCTCGCAATTTGCACTTCTGTTTTCGGCGAGGTGCCACCGGTTGAACAATGGGTGGCACGTTATAATGGGCCGGTAGATAACAACGACTATGCTTCTGCCCTAGCAGTAGATAGCTCCGGCAATGTCTATGTTACGGGCCGGGACTATGGCAGCGGCACAGGCTACGACTATGCCACGGTTAAATATGACCAGAGTGGTAATCAGATATGGGTGGCACATTACAATGGACCGGGAAATGGCACCGATGGTGCCTCTGCCCTAACGGTAGATAGCTCCGGCAATGTCTATGTTACAGGCAATAGCACAGGCAGCGGCACAAATTCCGATTACGCCACGGTTAAATATAGCCCTGACGGTAATCAGCTATGGGTGGCACGTTATAATGGGCCGGGGAATAGCGTCGACAGTGCTTCTGCCTTGGCAGTAGATAGCTCCGGCAATGTCTATGTTACGGGCCGGGACTATGGCAGCGGCACAGGCTTTGACTACGCCACAATTAAATATAGTCCTGACGGCAACCAGCTATGGGTAGCACATTACAATGGTGATGCAAATGGGCATGAATATCTTAATACCAATGCCCTGGCAGTAGATGGCTCGGGCAATGTCTATGTTACGGGCTATAGTTCTGGCGGCAGCACAAGTATGGACTACGCCACGATTAGATATGACACTAATGGTAACCAATTGTGGGTGAAACGTTACAACGGGGATGGGAATGGCAACGACTATGTTTACGCCCTGACAATAGATAGCTCGCGTAATGTCTACGTTACTGGTGAAAGCGCCGGCAGCAGCACAAGCAGTGATTACGCCACGATTAAATATGACACTAATGGTAACCAATTGTGGGTGAGACGTTACAACGGAGATGGAAATTATGTCGATGTTGCTTATGCTATGGCAGTAGATAGCACCGGCAATGTCTATGTTACAGGTAAAAGCTGGGGCAGTGGCACAACAAACTATGGCTACGCCACGGTTAAATATGCTCCTAACGGAGACCAATTATGGGCAACGCGTTACAATGACAATGGGCCGAGCAATTATGCTTATGCTATGGCAGTAGATAGCTCGAGAAATGTCTATGTGACAGGATATAGCTACAACAGCGGCACAAACTTTGACTACGCCACAGTTAAATATGACACTAATGGCAACCAGTTATGGGTGGTACGCTACAACAACGGGCCGGGAGGTGGCAACGAATATGCCAGAGACCTAACAATAGATGGCTCAGGTAATGTCTATGTTACGGGCTATAGCGATGGCAGCGGCACAGGCTACGACTACGCCACGATTAAATACACACAGCGAATATATGTTGACGCCAACGCAACAGGTGCGAACAATGGCTCAAGCTGGGAAGATGCGTACAACTACCTTCAGGATGCATTGACTGCGGCTGAATCAAACTACGAGATTTGGGTGGCACAGGGTACTTATCGACCCGATGAGGACAGTAATGAACCCAACGGCACCGATGACAGATATGCGACCTTTCAGTTAATAAGCGACGTGGCAATCTATGGCGGATTCCCCAGCGGCGGGGGCACCTGGACAAGCCGAGACCCTAACACATACGAAACTATTCTCAGCGGCGACCTCAACGAAGATGACGAACCAAATTTCGTCAACAACGGCGAGAATAGCTATCATGTGGTTACCGGCTCCGGCACTAATTCCATCGCGATTCTCGACGGCTTTACCATAACCGCTGGCAACGCCAATTATGGTGAATGGCCCAACAATTCCGGCGGCGGAATGTTCAGCACTGATGCAAATTGCACAGTCAATAATTGCACGTTTGTCGAGAACTTCTCAGGAAACATCGGTGGAGCAATGTGGAACAGCCAAAGTAATGTGAATGTGAGTAACTGCGTCTTCTTCGGAAACGCGGCAGAATTGGGTGGCGGCGGGATAGCATTTTATCAATCGAACCACCCGGTGGTGGTCAACTGTAGTTTTATTTCAAACAAGGCGTTCGGTGCCGGAAATAACGCCGGCGGGCTGTACAACATACAAAGCAATACAGAGATGATTAACTGCTCATTCATTAACAACTCTGCACAGTATGGCGGGGCTGTATCCAACATCAACAGCAGCTCTCCGACACTGACCAATTGCACATTCATCGGCAACTCGGCGACTGACTTTAGCGGTGGGATGAACAACTGGAACGGCGGTAACCAGACGCTGACCAACTGCACTTTCAGCGGCAACTCGGCAAACTACGGCGGCGGGATGAGTGTTGAAAGCAACTGCTGTGCGACACTAACCGATTGTAACTTCAGCGGCAACTCGGCACAAACTGGCAGCGGGATATATGCCATCAGTAACAGCGTTACCAACGTTAAAGCAGGTGGAAGCGTTTCTACAGTGGATGAATTTTATATCAGCCAAAACTCGCGAATTAAAGGCACGGGGAGCGTGGTTATTGGGCTTGGCGGGGGAATGGTGGTTGTGGACAATGCGGTCGTTGATATGAACGACCCCGATTACCCAAATGTAACCGGCACAATCCAATGTGACGGCCTGTTAAAAGTAAAGGACAATGCGAAGTTAAACCACGCGAAACTGCAGGTTACCCGCCAGGGAGGTGGATTTTTCGGCAAGTTCCGGGCTGAAGGCTCAACGCAGGTAAAAGACGTCAATATCTATGCGGATGGCGACCGCTTTATGGATGTTGACCCTTGCACATTCACAGGTCTCATCGCGAATAACCGCATCTACGTTACCATTACGGAAGGCCAGAACCAGACACCTGAGGGCGTATTGGAACTTCGAGGCCGGGACCTGAGCGGCCCCAACTGCTTTGATGACCCAAATGTATTGGCCTGTCATCTTGACAGCAACGCTATGCCTCCGTTTGATACCAATTCCTGGACACTGGAGCGATTAGAGGTGGCAGCCGGTGCCAGGGTGAATCTTACGGACCGCTTTAGCTCCGGCAATGGAGACCATGAGGTCCTATATGTCAAGGAGCTTGTTCTTGGCAATGGCTGCGTGCTAAATGTTGGCTTCGAGCGTCTTTACTATATGAATCGCATCGGCGAGGCGAACTCAATTAAGAAAGGGGCGGTATTGGGATTTTCACTGGGCAAGATGGACTTTGACAGCAGTGGGGAGTTTAAAAGCCGCGTCGGCAATAATAATTTTACTCATCCTACGGACCCCAACTGCAACAGAATCTACGTTGAAAGGGTAGAAGGACCCAACCAGAACGGGATGGTGAAAATGCACAATCTGGCGGACCCCTACTCTGGGCAGATAATCTCCGCCCGTGCGAAGGAGGAGTTTGGGCCGGCTGTGGAGGACGAAATCCGGATTCGGTTCAATTATAAGTTTGATACGAACGACCCCTGTGCCCAGATAGTGGTTTACCTGTCGGATGTGAATGGATTGCTGGAAACAAGAGACCCAAACCACTATATTGAGGTCGCTCGAATTTCAAATCCGCCGGGGCCTCGGCCTGGCTCAGCAAACAGTGTTCAATTCGGCAACTTCGATATGTTAGTCTTGACCGGCGGGCTTGACCTTTCAAAAGGGACGTGGATTGAACTCGAACTGGTAGAACCCCGGGCTGGTCAATCTCTTGCGCGCGGTTATGACAAACGGGTGCAACTTATGGATTCGGGAGAGGAGGGAGCCAGTGTCTCTGTGGATGATTCGGATGCTGGAGTCTACTGTCAATGGGGCTATTGCCTCGATTTGAATTATAGTAACGGTGTCGATGAGGCAGACTTCCTGGTAGTTGTAAGCGGGGCTGGAAGTACAGACCCACCAAGCTGTGTGGATGGCAGTTTCAGCGCCGACGGCTACTTAGATGCATACGATACCACATCCTGGGACTGGACGCTGAACGACCTTGATGATCGCCAGAACTTGTGCGGGCAGATGCCTTTGAGTGGTGGTGTAGGATTTGCAGCCGGTGGATTCGGAGCATTCGGCGGCCCCCTTAATCTTCTCAATCCTTCCGACTTAAACGACTTGCTGATAGCCGGCAAGAGGCGTACTTACGATGGGCCGACAAAATTGAAAGACCGACTTTATGTGTTCGATAGCAACTACCACTATATAAAATCGCTTAATCCTGCGTCGGACCGATGCAATATCAGGACAGTGCGTGGCGTGAATGATGACTTATATCAGATTAACTCAGAAAAGGGGGTGTTGCTGCTTGATGAGGCTGGTACGAAAATCGTGTCTCCGGGCAAGGTTATCTGTGACACCAACGAACCGCGTTACAATCGGTCTGCAACGGTCTGTGTGGGGATTCAGGGTTCAAGTAACAATCCCTCTGGTCGGCCAATTCTCGATGCCGCCTTCGATGCAAACTTTGTTTACGTTGTGCCTGTAGTGGTCGAACCTAACGGGAACGAACCTAACGCGTACGCTGCGGCTGCAAAGCTCGCGTTGGACTACAATTCAACTCCTCCATTATATCATGTGGTTAAATTGTATGATGGGCCTGTTCTGCCTGGGGACAATCAGCTTCAATACCGAAACACCTTGCGGGAAATTGAACTCGATGACGCGGGTAACGTCTACGTTACCAATGCCAACATTAAGAATGAGAGCGACATACTGTGGAAATTTGAGCCAAACGGAGCTGTTCACCGACTTAATCTGGACCCGATCGAGCCGTGCTATGCTCCTACTGGTATGTGCGTCTCAAGCGCCACAAATGTGCTTTACCTTGCATCTTCAATTTATAATAAGGCAGACCCCTGCTTATCGGTCATTTATGGATTTTCTACCGACACACTCGCACTTGTCCGAACAATAATGGTATCCGGAATGCAGCACGTTACGAGCATCACCGAAGACCCAATCACACATTCGCTTTGGGTGGCTGGTTTCAACTTTGAATTTATGCCGCCGCCGGGTCGTTTCGACATAGGAACATACTATACATACGACGTTTTGCCTTTTTACGACCCGTATCTGGCGTGGGTGCCTCTGGAAGTAAACAGCGTCTCCAACGTCTCGGCAGTATGCATTTTGGACGCCAGTCACCCTGACTATGACCTCGCAATGCCCTTGTCGATAGTCTGGACTGGCGCTCAGCCACAGAAGAAATGTGGCGGGGCCGACATCGATGATAGTAACGCGGTAGATATGCAAGACTTTGCCTGGCTGGCCCGGTATTGGCGGACGAAATGCGCCGATTCGGACAACTACTCCTACTGCGAAAGGGCCGACCTAAAACCGGATGGCTATATTGATTTGAAAGACCTTGACGTCCTGGTCGAGCACTGGCTTGAACCCAACTGTCTTTAACGGATTGCACGAATGCGCGGACTAAAATATTCAAGGAGTTGAAAGATGGCCTCGTTAATTGTGTTGAATGGCTCCCAGAAGGATAACTATTATCCGCTTGGTTACCGGACGAACGTGATTGGCCGAAGCGAGTCTCTTATGATTCAGATACTTGATGAGCGGATATCACGGAAACATATGAAGATTACCTACGACAAAGAGAAGGATGAGCATCACGCAATCGATATGGGCAGCAAACATGGTGTGTACATCAACGGCGACAAAATCAAAGATAAAACGCGCCTTATCGATGGTGACTTTATTACTATCGGCACTACAACACTTTGGTTTACCGTAAAAGACTTCCCCAACCGTGAAAGCGCCCTGTTGCATTATAAGAAAGCTGGTGAAAGGTCGCGTCCTACGTATGTTGAGTAACATATTTCGGGTTCGCTTAAAAACGGCATTTAACTTATTGTCAATACATCAGTTACAAAATTATTAAGCCGAGCGATACCTATAATTTATTCCCTCCAAAATCTTTTCAAAACATCTATAATTTCTGCTGACAACATTTTCACGGATTCCCGCGTTTTTTGCGAGAGGGCACTACAAAAACCCAAGGATTGCGGCTGTATTCCTATGATTATAATTTCACACCCGATGGACTGATAAAGATAGTCTCTGATGATGCGAATCGGCATCCTGTGCGTGGAAAAAGACGCCCCTGTTTCTCTGTGGGCGTCAATAACCTTTGCTGTACCTGCTTTTCGATGAAAGTCTGCTGCGTCAATGATGATAAGATGCGTCGGCTTAAATTTCTTTATTTCTCCGGTGAGGTTCTCAGGTGCTGTTTGACCCAAAAAAACTTTTAGCGATTTTATCCTTTTCTTTTTAATGTATGCCTTGAGCCTTTGAGCGACGGCGAGGCCTACTGCATCGTCTCCTTTTAATTCAGAACCAATGCCTAATATGGCAATTTTCTGAGCGTTTTTCAGTTTATTTTTGAGAGTTGTCTTTAGTCTCAGCATTAAAAATAACTTTTAATTTATCCAATTCTAACTCGGCGAGTTCAAAATCACCGGTAATCTCAAGCGCGTTCTTGGGACAGGAATCTACACATTGCCCACAGTAAATACATTTGCCTAAGTCTATGTGTGCTTCGAACTTTTTCTCACCAATCTTTTTAATCTCTATTGCACCGGTAGGGCAGTCACGCACACACATTCTGCAGCCGACGCATAACGGAGGATTAAACTTCAATTTTCCACGAAACCCCTTGGTCATCCTTGACCTTTGAGCAGGATAGTTGATTGTCGCCGGCTTTTTAAACAGCGATTGTATAAGCTGTCTGGCCATTTTGCCGGGCTTACTCATCTGGGCAGTATTCCTTTCAAGATAAGATTAGCCGAAACCTGTACGAGCGCCAAAGGAGCCAGGTACTTCCAGCAGAAGTTAATCATCTGGTCAAGGCGCAACCGCGCAAACAGGGAACGCAGGAGCGTAACGACGGCAATAATAAAAAAGACTCGAACAAGATATAACGGAAACGTGGCTATGGGGGAGTGAAGGTTAAACCCGAACGGTAAAAATACGGCTGCAAGCAGTGACGCTCCCACTATCATTTCAATGTTAAATGACATGCGAAGCAGAGCTAATGGTCTTCCGCTATATTCGGTGAAAGTGCCTGCCACTATTTCTGTTTCTGCCTCCGGGATATCAAAGGGAACCTTCTCAAGCTTGCCCAAAAGCGAGATAAGAGCAACTGCAAATCCCAATATATTGCAGAACCAATAACCGGTGTGGTGGTTATAGAATGAAGCCGTTTCACTTATGGACCATGTATCTGCGAGCAGGGCGGAGGCAAGAATACACAGAAAAAGAGGAACCTCATAGGCGAGTAATTGTGTCAGCGACCGCACAGCCCCAATCATTGAATAGACCGACCTTGAGTACCAGCCGCCTAAAAAGTAGGCGAGCTTTGTAACCGTTAAAAGATACAATACGACTATAACGTCTCCGTTGAAAGAAAATGCAGCGTATTCACCCCAGATGGGTATATAGAGAATAGGGGTGACGGAAGCGGCCAGTGCCAGTATTGGCATCAGTTTGAAAACCGTAACATCCGCTTCTTGGGGGATTATTTCCTCTTTACTTATTAACTTAATAAAATCTGCCAATGGCTGAAACCACGGCGGCCCAACCCTGTTCTGAAGACGAGCGCAAAGTTTTCGGTCAAAGTATTCTGCGACAAAACTGAAAATGGTCAGGAACAGCAGCCCGGGAAAAACCAGAATGTGAAAAATCGCTCTTTCCATAGTTTATCCGGTTGAAAAACGCTCCATTAATTTCTTGTTCAGGGGAGTAAAGTCAACTCCCCTATTTTTGTACCACTGTATCGATTGGAGTCTTAACGATTGCCAGGTAAGCGTACTTTTGTCGGCATTGTCGGTATTGACAGCAATTGTTCTGTCGGTGCAGGAAAAGCATGGGTCAATCGCGGCGACGACAATGGGCAAATCAGCGAGATATCTGTCCTCAAGCATTTTTGTAACAGCCTGAATGTTTGCAAGTGTTGGGGCTCGTACCTTCACCCTGTCAGGCTTTTCTGTGCCATTTGACCTGACATAATGGAAATCTTCGCCTCTCGGAGCCTCGTAACGGCTTACTGCTTCGCCAGCCGGGATTTTGCGCAGCGCTTTTATGGTAATCGGTCCGTCCGGAAGTTTTTGTATAAGCTGGCGTACCATACTATATGATTCCATCAATTCTCCCAGACGCACAAGCGTACGGCCATACACATCGCATTTGTCGCTGGTTATGACCTTAAAACCGAGTTCTGCATAAGCTGCGTAAGGGTCGTCTTTTCGTACGTCTCGTTCTATGCCTGAAGCTCTCGCGGTAGGGCCTACAGCGCCTAATTCTTTGGCATCCTGGCGGGACAAAGTTCCTACCTTTGACAATCGTTCAAGTAAGGTGGACTCTTCCTGCGCAAGCACGATATAATATTTTGTTCTTTCTTCCAATATATCTATTGCCTTGAGGACTTCCTGTTTTTGCTCCGGTTTGATATCGCGTCTTACTCCGCCGATAGTATTAATGCCGTAATTAACCCTGTTTCCGGTAAGTAAAGCCAAGACATCCATTACTGCTTCGCGGTCACGCCAGGTATACATAAGGAGTGTATCAAAACCTATTTCATGACCGGCCACGCCTAACCACAAAAGATGGCTGTGGATACGCTCAAGTTCGCCTATGAGTGTGCGGATATACCTGGCACGAGCCGGTATTTCAAGCCCGGCGATTTCCTCCACGGCCTGCACAAAACAGGTTGAGTGTGAATGAGAGCAAATGCCGCAGATGCGCTCAATAAGATACAAGTCCTGGATATATGTCCGCTCTTCGCAGGCTTTTTCTATGCCGCGATGATTGTAGCCTAATCTTATATTTACAGCGGTTATTTTTTCTCCGTGCAGGCTAATCAAAAAATTCTCAGGCTCTTTTAATGCCGGATGCTGCGGCCCTATAGGGATTTTTACTTCGCCAGGGTCATACATTTTGTGTCTCCTTATTGGAGGTACTTGATTTCCAGTCCTTACGTAAAGGATGCTCATTTTTCGGCCAGTTATCCGGCAAAGGATATCTGCGCCCGGCAGCAAGACCATCGACTTGTATTCCTAACAAATCCATAATCTCCCTCTCATAAATATCTGCATTGAGGAAAAGCGGAGTGACAGTCTTTATTGCCGGATTATTTTTACTTATGCTTATTCCTAAATTCAGCATTATCCTGCCTTCCCTGTTAATGTGATATATAACCGTAAAAGAATCCCCGCTGTCCATTCCGGTTATTGTGGAAAGGGCCTCAAAGTGCATTTGCTTTACCGCATAAGTGAATACTTCGTAGAACTTTTCCAGGGATACATTGGCAAATATGCGGTTTTTTCTCTTGATGACCACTGTATCTTTCAAGTAACCAAATTTTTCTTCCAATTCCTGTTTAATTTTTTCTTCTTCAGTCATTTTTATGCTCACTTATCTCTTTTTTCTTGTCTTTGGATACTGCTTCTAAACTTCCTAACAGTTTCACCGCGCCGTCAATTATGGCTTTAGGACTGGCTGGGCAACCCGGGATATATGCTGAGACGGGCAGAGTCGAATTTATCCCGCCCTCAACGTTATAACAACCTTTAAAAACTCCTCCCGAACAGGCACAGGTGCCTACTGCTACGACAAATTTAGGCTCAGGCATTTGTTCATAAATCCGCAGCAGACGGTCTTCCACCTGCTTTGTTACCGGCCCGGAGCACAATAGTATATCTGCATGCCGGGGAGTTCCCTTTAACAAGATTCCGAATCGCTCGATGTCGTAACGCGGCGTCAATGCTGCGATAATCTCTATATCGCAGGCATTACAAGCACCGGTATTAAAGTGTAAAATCCAAGGCGATTTTATTCTCGACCAGTTAATTATTTTTGTGAATAGGCCCATAATCGCCTCTTTAGAGATAGTGAATAACTCATTTTGTTTTCGGGATAATGCTTGTCCACTCTACGTCCTTAACAAAATAATCAATCCTATAACTGCACCCATAATATACGCTGCTGCTATGGCGAATGTTTTAATTGTTTCAGTGGGAACAGTAGCAATTACCAAGGCAACTATGTGCAGGATAGTAAAGAAAAAAGCAAAAGGAAAAAACTGGCTGTAGTCAGGCTGTATTAGATGGTCCTGAAAGTCTTCTCCGCAGGCATAAGCCTTTTCCGCTTCCAGAGGATTTTTGCGTTTGCGGAAAGCGCAATAGGAACAAAGCCAGGCTAAAACATATATGGCAAGTAATATGATTATAAAAACTACCGGCGGCGAAAAGAAAATTTTTTCCATCGTATTAGCCTTTTAAGTCGCTTAATTTTCTCGGGTCAATGGTTTTATTGTGCCGAAAAGCCCAAAGGGTCACTCCGCCCCCGACCACCATAAACACAATTTCGATGACAATCAGGGTAATTACGATTGACTGCGCCAAAGCTGTACGGCCGCAAATATAACCTGCAAGGATAATCAAAAGAGTTGCTGCCTTGATTAAAATTTCCACGCCGATTAATATGCGAATTAAATTAAAACTTACTAAAATACAATAAAGCCCGGTTATGAATAGAAGTATAATAAAAATTAGAAAATATTCAAACATCTGAGCAGGGTCGGGACTCATTTTTTAGATTCCTTAAAGAGAACAGCCACGCCGAACGCGCCGGCCAAAAGCACAATAACCTGGCCGAGCAGGTCTAAATGCCTTAGATTCCAGAGTGTGTTGCGCACATCCTGCTGACCGGCAGGCGGGGGTAGTTCAAAATGCGGTATGCTTAAGCATTGATTCAGCAGCAAACCTGCAAAAATGACTATAAAAGGCAAATACCAGAATCTCGTAAGTCTTTCTTTACGCCGGACAGGCAGCATTTCTTTGCTTACGCGTTCTGTAAAACTTACCGTAATAATAAAAATAACTGAGATAAGTCCTGCACAAACAGAAAGCTCAAATACTGCTGCCAAAGGAGAGTTGAGGCGATACATAATTATTGAAAGTATCACGCTGGTAATTGCCAGGCCAACAATGGAGTAAATGAGCCGTACAGTCATTACTGTCCAAAGCGCCGCTAAAACTAAACCAGATAGAAGAATAAAATCGAGTGTCATAATTTAATGCACAATTTCTTTTAAGGGCAATATCCAGTTATTGAAAATAAAAGGAAATCCCAAACCTACAGCTATAGTAATCGTCGCAAGTAATACCTCTGGAAGGACTATGGCTAATGGCGCTTCTTTTACATATGTTAGCGTTTGTTCCAACCTGCCGAAGAACACCTTTCTTTGTAGTGAGAGAAGATAGGCCAGTGTGAGTATGCTGGAGACCAAAGCTATACCGGCATAAATCTCATGGCCGGAATCCCAAAGCGCAAGGATAATAATAAGCTTGCTCCAGAAACCGGAAAGTGGAGGAACCCCTGCCGCAGAGAGAGACGCTATCACTGAAGTTGTGCTGGTAATAGGCATTCGTGCAGCTAAGCCTCCCATCTTGTTCATATCTATTGTGCCCACTTGTTTCTCCACTGCACCGGCATTGACAAAGAGTAGAGATTTAAAAATAGCGTGATTGAATAAATGGAACACTGCGCCTGCCAATGCCAAAGGCGTAAAACACCCCAGACCCAACACCATATATCCTACCTGGCTCACAGTTGAATAAGCAAGTAGACGTTTAAAATTGCTCTGAGTAAGGCAAGCCATTGCACCAAACACAATAGAAAATGCTCCGATAAACATCAAGACATCCTGCAGGGCTGAACTTAAAGTAAAAACTGAAATCGCTAATCTTATCAGCACATATATTCCGCAAGCTTTGACTACAATACCCGACAAAAGCACAGATACCGGTGTGGGACAGGCCGAATGTGCATCGGGCAACCATCCGTGAAACGGGAATATTCCTGATTTTATAAATAAAGCACATAAAAATAAGCCGGTAGCTATTTGAACTAAAAACGCATTGGCTGGATTTCTGAATGTATCGGAAATGGCTGCAAAAGAAGTACTGCCTGACAATAACAGGAAAATCGCCACAGAGGAAAGCATAAACACTGTCGCAATTACAGAAAGCATAAGATATTTGAACGCCCCCTCGATGGCAGGTTTATCCTTCAGTATAGATATTAGAATAAATGAAGATAGCGAGGTAATCTCTATAAACAGATACAAGGAAAATAAATCCGTTACTATTACTGTGGCATTCATACCAATTAGAATGATTAAAATAAGATTAGTAAAATTAAATCTCTGCATTTGGTCTTTTATGGCATATTGTGCTATAGTAAGTGACGTTAATACCACGATTCCAATTGAAAGGAGTAACAGGCGACTGAGGGCATCGATTGATAATTCAAAAGCAAAAAATGTCGCCAAAGGGTCTGAAGCAGCGTTCCATAGAGTTGAAGGGTTAATGGCAGTCAGAAATATCTGTAGAAGAAGCAGAAGAACTGTCCAACCAAAGGAGATTTTTCTCATTATTCCTTTGAAAGGTAAATTTAAAATAATCAAGCTTAAAAAAGGTACTAATATTAATGCTGAAGGCATTTAAAATTTTCTCCTTTCACCATAAGCTAACGTACTATAAATAACATAATTATTAATGTGCCCAGAAGTGACCAAATTAAATAAATAGCATAGTATCCTGCATGCATCCTTCTTATCGCGCCAGAAAGAGCGCAGCTTAAATTTACGATAAAATTATTGTAAAGCCAATCAATTGTTCTATCTATCTGAAAGAGTAACCTTGAAATTATAGAGATAACCTTTAACCCGATAACATAAGGGTCAAAATATTGCTTTTTGGCTTTCTCATAGATTACGGAAAGAACAGGAGCATAATGAATGTGGTTTGCTGCTTTCAGACCGCTCCCATTTATCTTTACACCTATCAAATGATGCAGGAAAGCGCCAATCAGTACTAATACAGTAGCTATCACTAACACTTTGTTTTCAGGAAAACCATAAAATTTATGCGATGCAAGTATATCTTTGGCGAGAATAGGCTGAATAAAATTATTGAGCGGGAAATAATTATAAACGCCAAAGAAAATACAGGTGAGCGCAATTAAAATCATAGGGATGAGCATGGCTGGAGAAGATTCTCTGACACTCTGATTCTTGGGAGCTATTTTACCTAAAAATGCAGCGTGTCCCAGTTTCAAAAACGAAGCCGCAGTAAAGAATGAGCCTAAAAGCGCTCCGAGATAAAATACTGTCCCTCTTTCCAACGCCGCATCATAGACTAACTCTTTAGAAAAAAAGCCGTTAAAAGGCGGTACGCCTGAGATAGAAAACGCAGCAACTATAAATGAAGCAAATGTAAACGGCATCTTGCTTCCTAACCCACCTAATTGCTCCAAATCCGTAGTATCTGTTTGTTTTTCCACTGAGCCAGCGGTGAGAAAAAGACAGCATTTGTATAATGCGTGATTGAGCATATGAAACACCCCGCCTACTATTCCTGCAGGTATGCACGTACCAATGCCTAAAATCATATATCCTACCTGACTAATTGCGTGATACGAAAGAAGCCGTTTGTAATCCTTTTGCACTAAAGCCATCATCACCGCCAGAATAATGGTTACTACGCCTATAACCATAAGCACAATACTTAGTATGGAATGTGGATTAAGCTTAAACATGTCCAGGGTAATCCTTGCCAGGAAATATATTCCCAGGAGCTTTTCAAGCGTTGCTGGAAAAAGAGCCATAAAAGGTAGTGGTGCATCATTTGCAGCATCAGGAATCCAGGTATGAAAAGGTATAGCCCCGGCCTTGGCGATTGCGCCAATAACCAAAAGTATAAAGGCAAGGCTGCCAAGCGAATCCAAGGGAAGATTTATGTCTTGTATTACTAATGTCTTGGCTATGTATCCTGTTAAAGCAATTCCTCCCATCATACAAAGGTCAGAGATACCAACGATGATAAAGGCCTTGGTTGCAGTTTTAAATGCCTGTTTTCCTCCTATGATAATTAACCCATAAAGAGTTAACAGCAATCCTTCCCAGAAGAAGAGCAATACTATGAGGTTATTCGCAAGTACCGCGCCATTAACGAAAGAAAGCGATATTAAAAGATACGCATAAAATTGCCTCGAGCTATCTTTATTTTTCAGGAAGTTAAGCGAATAAAGGGTGATAAGCAGGCAGAAGAACGACGCGGCCAAAATGATAAAGCCGCTAAAATGATAAAGCCGTAGAGAAAAATCTATTCCAAATCCTGCCCAGGGAAATGTGCACATTGACTCTTTTTTAAATATGGAGGCAGTGATAAAGATGTCCAGTCCGGTTATCAGCAGAGCGCAAATCCCCCGCCATTTTTTGGGCAAACAAAAAACAAGTATTCCTGCCAGTAATGGTATTAGTATAAGTAAAATCAGTATGTCTTCCATCATCTTATGCTGCTCATTATCTGGTTAATCGTAGTTTGTATTACACGATTTGGATAGTTAATAAAAATACCGCTTAACAAGGACAGAAGTGCGAATGAAGCCACGCAAAACACCATAACAGTTGACCCTTCCCTTGCGGAAGGATTTTTTATTTCTCCCAGGAAGACCAAATTAAAGGTTCTGAAAAGATATAATATGGTCAAAACCGCACCGAACAGGAATATAGCTGCAATTGTTATATGTCCTGCCTGAAATGTGCCGGAGATAACCATATATTTGCTGAAAAATCCGCCAAAAGGTGGAATACCCATTACAGAAAAAGCACAGAATAGAAATGATACAGCAGTGATGGGCATAGTACGAACAAGTCCTCCAAGCTTAAGTATATTTTTTGTTTTGGTATTCTGCTCCACTATGCCTGCGCAAAGGAAAAGCCCGGCTTTTGCCAGGCCATGCATAAGGATATACAAGAGACTGCCGGCTATGCCTGTTTCATTGCTTATGGAGAATCCCAGAAATATAAAACCAATCTGGCTTATGGTAGAGTAAGCGATAATCCTTTTTAAATCCGTGTCAATCAGAGCAGCGCCTGCGGAAACTAAGGCGCTAATTCCTGCAATGACCGCTACCGAGCTCTGCCAGAATGTATCAAGTGGAATTGTAGCAACGAACAGTCTGGCAAATACATACACACCGATTTTAACCAGCACTGCTGCGTGCAGCAGTGCTGTAACCGGCGAAGGTGCAACGCCTGCGTCGGGAAGCCATGTTTGAAGCGGCAGTGTTGCCGATTTAGAGAATATCCCTGCCAAAATAAGAACTATGGTTAAATTGGATACAGGGTGAGTCTTAATTGCTTCTTTTATGGTCAATAAATCAAATGTGCCTGTTTCCTGGAACAGCTTGATAAATCCTAAAAGCATTATCAAAGCGCCGGCAACTGTCACCAAAAATGCTTTATCTGCACGTAGGACATGTTGTTTTTCTCTGAAGAAACCAATAAGCCTCCAGCTTGTTATACTTGTAATCTCCCAGAAAACATACATCAATATCAAATTCCCTGAAAAAACCAGGCCCATCATTGCGCCGAGAAATAAAACCACCATAAAGAAGTATTCGTTCCGGTTTTCATAGTGACTTATGTAATCGAAGGAGTACACTATAATTACTGCGCTTATGAACGAGGAAACCATCGCCATAAATACGGCCAGACCGTCAGCAGTCAGGATGAAGTTAAATCCTAACGGAAGAATTTTCGAAATGGCGATTGTCCGATTTTTAAGCACTGATGGCAGTATCACAAAAGAAAGCACAAAAGATGAGGCGACAATTAAAAATGAAAGCCTGTTTCTGATGGCTTCTGAAATCCTCCCTATAACGGGCAAGGCGAATGCCCCGATGGTTGGAATCAAAACAATGGCCAGAAGTATCAGTTGGTTTTTCATAGTGTCTGCTGTTAGCGTTAAGCAAGTGTTTATTACATAAATATATAAAGCCATGAATTATACTTATTTTGTTTATCGATAACAACCTTGTTATTGTTTGTTTACAATGGGGTATGTTATTGCCGTTGTGATGTAAGTTTGTTGGTTTTTGGGGAGACTGGAGGTGTAAGATATGTGCATAGGAAGAGTGCTCGCAGAAAGGTGGATTATAACTTTATTTTAGAGAAGAACTTGTGTAAAGATTGAGGGGGTCCTGAGCAGGATTATTCCTACAATAATGTAGATATAATTAATGTAATTCACAGCATTTTGTATATTTAAATCAGAAAAGTGGCAGACAGATGTCTATGCTTTTTTATTTTATAGCTGAAGATATAATCGTAGAAAGAGAAACTAAAAACAGGTATGAGTTATGTCAAAAAGTAACGCTATTAATTGAAGGTTAACTATGTTGGGATACGAACTGATAATAATAGGCATTATGTTGTTCTTTAATGCAGTGTTTGCTGCTTACGAGATGGGACTTGCTTCGATATCTGCAGCCAGGCTTCAGGTATTGCTGGGCGAGAAGAAAAAAGGCGCAACTGAAGCAATATTTATGAAGAACAGAATGGAAGCGAGTTTGGCAATTATCCAGCTTGGAATAACTCTGGCGGGCGCCTTTGCCGCGGCAACAGGTGGTGCTGGAATTGAAGAACAATTAAGCCCATATCTGGTGGAAACCCTGAAAGTCCCCGAGTTCTTTGCCGAGGTATTAGCCCTCATCTTTTTAATCATACCCTTGACATTCGTTATCATGGTATTCGGCGAGCTTGTTCCCAAGGTGCTCGCACTGAATAACAAAGAGTGGGTCGTATTGAAACTTTCTCCATTTATGAAGTTTCTTTCGGTGATTGCCAATCCGGTTATTTCGGTTGTTGAGACCGTTGTCAAGTGGACGGTGGGAATTATTACAAGATTAGGCCCAACGAAGAGCAGCGACAAAATGCGTGGGTTTTATGATTTTAAGGCGGCGGTTTCACTTGCCCGGACGTCAAAACTTCTCGGTGCGCGAGAGGAAAAGATTGTATTGTCGAGTGCTCTTTTCTCTTTGCGGCCGGTAAGGGACATAATTATTCCCGCCCAGGACATAGCGATGATTTGGATGGAAAGCAGTTTGATGGATGCCCTTATCAAAGCGCATCTCGACATGCATACGAGGTTTCCTGTCAGCCGCAATCTGAACGACCCACAGTCAATCGAAGGATACGTTAATTTCAAGGATATTGTGTACACGCTCAAGGCGAATCCTTCCGAGTCCTCGTTAAAAGGGGTAATAAGGTCGATAAAAAGAATTGACGGGAATACATCCATATCCCAAACTTTGGAAATGATGATACAGGAGAAGCTTCATATTGCGGTTGTTGTGTCCGGCGACGGAAAGATTTTAGGAATGGTAACTTTAGAAGATATTCTGGAAGAGCTTGTCGGCGAAATAGAAGATGAATTTGATTATCTTCCTACGCACATTCATCCCTGCGGTTCTGCCTGGATTATGGGAGGGGGGCTGCCAATGACCGCGGTTTTCTCCACCATTGGCCATAAAGGCGAGGATAAATTCAAGGATTCCAAAGTCCCTACACTTAGTGAATGGTGTCTGCGGAAAGCCAAGCGCCCCTTAGAGGGAGGAGAAATAATTGAGAGTGATAATATACGAGTTGTAATTCGCAAATTTCGGAGAAAGAAGGTATCCGAAGCCTTGGTGAGTTAATGTTGTGTACTTACCGCTATTTAATCTGACGGACATACTCCTTCTGTCTTTTTAAGATTTCGACAGTGAATATATCGTTGATGTGGCAGGTGAATTGCCGGTAATATTACTGAAGATTGACCTTGCTGATATGAACGTTAAAAAAGCTATTATGACAGAAAAAATTCCTGTAGCACAATATGCGGTAGAATTGACAGGGCCGGATAAGCTCCGCGTTAATTCACGCAAGAAAGTATATCCCCCCGGTCCTTTTGGCATATTGGCGAAGGTCGAAGCTGTCGGATTATGTTTTTCTGATTTGAAACTGCTCAAACAGTTTGATTCTCACGCAAGGAAGAGCGAGATAATCTCTGGCATAAGTAAAGAAGTGCTGGACGAAATTTCATCATATAAACCCGGCAGGCAGCCGACGGTGCCGGGGCACGAGGCTTGCTGCGTTATTGTGGCTGTTGGAGAAAAAGTCAAACACCATTATGTCGGTCAGCGTGTGCTTGTGCAGGCCGATTACCGCTGGCTTAAAACCGCCAACTCAAACGCTGCATTTGGATACAATTTTGAAGGTGCGCTGCAGCAGTATGTATTAATGGATGAGCGGGTTGTCATTGAGCCGCAGAGCGGCGAGAGTTTCTTAATTCCGGTTGGTGATGAGCTGAGCGCTTCGGCTGTAGCGCTGGTTGAGCCATGGGCCTGTGTGGAAAGTTCATATATCACACAGGAAAGAAATTATATAACGCCGGCAGGAAGACTTCTTGTAGTTGCCGATTATGGATATGAAATATGTGGTCTAAAAGAGAGTTTTTCCGAACAGGATGGACCGTCGATTGTTTATGCTCTTTGTGCCCAAATGTCGCAATATGATGAAATAAAGAAACTTGGAACTAGAACAAAACAAGTTCATAGTCTTGATGATGCTCCAAATGAAAATTTTGACGACATCATATATTTTGGTTTTCAGAAAAATGTTATTGAAATACTTAATGACAAATTGTCCGTCAACGGCGTAATTAATATTGTTCTTGCTGGCAATAAAATATCTGGTGAGGTATTAGTTGACATAGGAAAGGTGCACTATGGAAGCACCCGCTGGGTTGGCACAACCGGAAAAAGTGCGGCGCAATCTTACAAAATTATACCCCCAACCGGTGAGATACGCAGCGGAGAAAGAATAAATATAATCGGTGCCGCAGGACCGATAGGTCAGATGCATACCATTCGACTTGTATGCTCCGGCAAAAAAAATCTTTCGATTACGGCTACCGATATTGATAGTGTGAGATTATCTGTTCTTGAAGATAAAATAAAAAAGGTTGCACGTAAAAATTCTATTGACCTGAAATTTGTCAATTCTCAAAAGTGTCCCCAAAGCGGGCAATTCAGCTATTTTGCAATTATGGCACCGATAGCGGCTTTGGTTGCCCAGTCTGTTAAAAACAGTATGGCCGGAGCTTTGATAAACATATTTGCAGGTATACCGGTAAATGTTAAACAGGAACTCGACCTGAATCTTTACATAGAAAAACACTGTTATATGTTTGGTACAAGCGGTTCAACGCTTGAGGATATGAAGGTGGTTTTAAGAAAGGTTGTTATTCGTCAATTGGATACAAGTTTATCCGTTGATGCCATCAGTGGTATGGCCGGAGCGATAGACGGTATCCGAGCTGTGGAAAGACGGACTATAACGGGCAAAATCATTGTCTATCCTCAATTAAAAAATTTATCCCTGATTCCACTTTCAAAATTGCATGAGACCTGTCCATCTGTTGCCCGGAAGCTGAATGACGGAATCTGGACAAAAGAAGCAGAGCAGGAACTTTTCCTTACGGCAGGGTGATTAGGGGGAAATTTATGGGTGAAAGACATCGAGTAAACCCCCACACCAATACATTGGTGTGGGGGTAAAAACAAAAACGGCCTGCAGGATAAATTCCTGCAGACCGTTAATTTTCTTTGA
>CAZBLD010000005.1:98308-128524 GCA_964492875.1 uncultured Planctomycetaceae bacterium | reverse complement strand
CGCTTTAACCTATAGGCCGCCCATAAAGGGTCTTTTCGATGCTCTGAGTATCCGACCATGTAACCTATGTTCGAAAGTTTTTTGAAGCGTGACGATGCAGAGGTTGCTTGAGGCAAACCGGCAAACAAGGTACCACCGCCATACTCGCTGACGGGGTCAACAGCACAGCCTGTAAGTCCCGCAACGCTAACTATAAAAACAGCTGTAAGAACAAGTCTCTTCTTCACTTTTTTCCTTTCGTACATCTAAAACAGTTAATAGATTCTCCGCCATAGCGCACATACGCTATAGATTCTGGCATGTGTATATATCCACCCCAGTTGTTTTCCCCATTGTTGATGTGATTTGTGATTATACCGATTCTGGACCGGATTTCAACGAAAAACTATTGTCCCACTAAAGCCCGTTATCCATTAGATTTTCCAGTCAAGAGATAAAGAACTGGGTTAATCCAAGCCGTGATTTGCAACAGAATTTGCAACAGCTACGCTTGTTTAGGCTACGGTTACGCTACTGTTGTGCTACGGTCAGCAAGCGTCTTGGCGAGCTGTTAAAGTCTTGGCGGAGGGCAGCATGATGTGTTGGATGACTTTTGAGGCGCTTCTAGCAGCGGCCGATCCGGCGATTCTGCTGCGGCTAAAAAGGTTGCTGAGAGTTACGAAAGAAATCAGGGGAAGAAATACAGGCAAAATCTGTTTACTTGAAAATATATGGTATGGATTTAAAACTTTTCTAAAATCTGCGTCATTTTTGCGTCAGTCTCCAGTTGTAACTCACTTGTCAGTCACTTGTATACTCACTTGTTAACCACTTGTAACTCTCATTTTTAGCCAAGAACTGCATTATAACCCCTTGTCTGATAGGTACTTATAAAGGTAGTTTCGGCCTGTCGATCCGATGCTCTTGTTGCTCTAAATATGTAAAAGATAAACACTTAATAATTTCCGTATTTTAGGGTTTTACAGTTTGTTGATATTTAAATATTTCCTCGCCAAACTACAACCGAACTACAACCAAACGATACGATATCTACCACAAGATGCGATTTTTACCACTTGCTAAGTGCCGAAATCTGCAATAGTTGCGTGAAAACGGGAATTCCTGGAAGAATTAAAAGGCCGTTGCTCTACCTACTGAGCTACACCCTCAAACAGCGTGTATCGTTAATCGGTTGCGAGGCTCGCCCCGTTAGAAAGAACGACGATATGGGGCTTTCTAACAAGTTGGAGTTTTCTAACGGCGCTCGCTTCGTATATCGTCGTATGCCTGACGTAACCGATACGAGTTTCGCAATCGTCAAGATGGCTTACGCCACCGCAACCGTTTAACGCAAACCTAAGATTATTCGGCATACTTTACAGGCTGTAGGCATGTTTTGCAAGAAGATTAAAATCTCGTGTGAGGGGTATTTTGTGAAGCGCATCTCTTATTTTTTATTTCGCTTAATGTTTCACGCTTAACGGGAAACAGTGCACAAAGCCGGGCCTTTTTATTTAAAAACATTGGAGCCAACCAAATAAAAAAGCCCTGCGATTTTGTCCGCCTGAGGCAAAAGCAGGGCTTTTCGGGTTTCAAGCTGCGATATCGGTCAGCAGAGCTTTACCCCGTTAGAGAATTTCATTTTTTTTCATTCGTTCTCTAATGGGGTTACATTCGTCGCACATGGACCTTTTTTGCCCTGACCAACCTCAAATTCAACCTTTTGGCCTTCCTTGAGCGATGTACCGGCAGCCTTTATCTCCGAATGATGGACAAATAAATCGGCACCGCCATCATCCGGCGTAATAAAACCATATCCCTTATTCGCGTTAAACCATTTTACTTTACCTGTAGCCACTTGTTTATCTCCTATATTGTAACTAATAAAACAACCATATAGAACATAGCAATTAATACAACAACAAGTGCCGTTTTGCAACAGAAATAGTTCCAAAACAGGAAAAAGCGGGAAAAACAGGTTTTTGCCCGTCAAAAATACCACCTGCTGAGATAATCGTTTTTATTACCGATTGCCGGCACCGCTCATCACAGTGTTTTTGACGCTGGCGGCACTGGCAAGAGAGTAGGAATACTGAGGTGTAAATACGCTGTCATTGCCATCATCGGTTGAGCCCCGACAGCCTGAAAAGGTGTTGCCGGAGGCCTTTATCCCGCCTCTTGTACCGGTTGTGACGTAAATTACATAGGGGTTTTTCACGCCTTCAAAGTAGTTGTTCTCGATAAGGCACTGAGATTCAATGCGTGCACGGATGCAATAGTTATTGCCCGAGCAGCTGAAATAGTTGTTGTAGACGTGAGCCCGGCCAAAACGTACCGAAGGCATTCTCTCGACACACCGGCTCGACCACCAGTTGTGATGGAAGGTAACGTGAAGCTTGCCTCTGTTCTGTTTGTCACCATCATCGGCACCGACGAGATTCACAAAATTATGCCCCCTATTCGAGTTGTAGTAGAACTTACACCAGGAGATTGTGACGTTGTCCGATGCCTTGGTTATGTCGATACAGCCATCACCGCACTGATAGACGTTGCACTTGGTGATGAAGACATTTTGTGTGTTATTAATAGTAATGCCGTCTCCATTGAGGTTGGTGATATTCAGGTTTTGAATGATGAAGTTGCTCTGGCCGCCAAGGTTGAGGCATCCGGTAATTGTTGCGCTTGTGTTTGCGCCTTTTATGGTTTTGTTCGATTTAACTGAAACACTTCTGCCAAGATTAATACTACCTGAGACGGTTATGATATACTTCGAGGCTGATGTAGCATAGCTTTTGAACTGTGCAGCCGTGGTGACAGTAACACTACTTCCGCCTGAACCGCCGGTAGCATTGCGGCCATAGCCGTCCGCTGCTAATACAGAAGATGATGTCAACACAAGTGTAATTAAAGTAAATACAATCACTTTCCTGAACATAAATAACCTTCTTCTGAGATATTAATAAGAAAATCCCTTTAATGCACGTACACGCGCAGCAATTCGACAGTCAAAATTGATTATACAAACATCCACCTTTCATTTACACCTTTTTTCCCCATGCACGCCGTAAGATGGCAAACCCCAGCTCTCAGTAAACGAGTCAGGCTCAGGACAGGCCATAATCCGCAAGTAATTTTTTAAGTTCCTCCTTCTGTGCTGGATTCAACGGCGTCATCGGCAGTCTCATCTCTTCCGAAGCCATACCGAGCATCGCCATAGCGGCTTTCACAGGTATTGGATTTGTAGCAAGAGACAGCATTGTTTTAGCCAATTTAAATAATTTGTTGTGCCATTTCCTTGCTGAAACAAAATCGCCTTCCAGAATCAAGTCTGTCATCGCTTTTACATCGGAAGGCACAATATTGGCCACGACGCTGATGACGCCTTTGCCGCCGACCGATGCTATCGGCAATGTCAAAGAATCATCGCCGGATAGTATCGTAATATCGCAAAGATTCGCTACCTCGCTGGCAAAATCCAACTGGCCGCTCGCCTCTTTTATCGCTACGATGTTCTCAATCTGGGCCAGTCTTGCAACCGTGGCAGGTGTCAGTCCCGCTCCGCATCGGCCGGGAATGTTATAAAGTACCATTGGCAAATCCACCTCCTGGGCTATCGTTGCAAAGTGCTGATAGAAGCCTTCCTGGGTAGGTTTGTTATAGTAGGGCGTTACCTGAAGCGAGGCGTCAGCCCCAACTTTTTTGGCAAATGCAGTAAGTTCTATTGCTTCTGCCGTACTGTTGGAGCCCGCTCCTGCTATTACAGGCACTTTGCCGCCGACAGTTTTTACAACTCGCTCTATAACCTGACGATGTTCCGGATGACTTAACGTGGGCGATTCGCCGGTCGTGCCGCAGGGAACTATACCGTCTGTGCTGCTTTTTAAATGAAACGCCACAAGCTCATCGAGGGTATTAAAATCAACTTCGCCGCTGTCGAACGGCGTTATCAATGCTACCATTGCTCCGCTAAACATAATTTTCTCCTGTTAATCTTTATTAAGAGTTTTCTTTCAGTATTTTACAATACGCTTTTACCGCGTTGGCCAGCCCCATATCTATCGCATCTGAAATAAGGGCGTGTCCAATCGAAACTTCCAGCACCGGCTTTACATTTTTACAAAAGTAGCCAAGATTATCAAGATTCAAATCGTGGCCGGCATTTATGCCAAGACCGGTCTCAGCAGCCTTTTTGGCGGCAGCGGCGTATTTTGCAGTAAGTTCTTCAAGGTTTTTCTTCTGTGAAAAGGCTCGTGCAAAAGGCTCGGTATAAAGCTCGATTCTGTCGGTGCCGAGTTGTTTTGCCTTTTCGACAGTCTCAATCACAGGGTCAACGAAGAGACTTACCCTTATTCCAAGCTTCTTAAGCCTGCCTATAATCGGCAAAAGCCTTTTAAAATTTTCCTCGTTCAAATCCCAACCGTGGTCGGAGGTTGTTGCGCCGGGTATATCAGGAACAAGAGTCGCCTGGGTTGGCCTGATGTCGGGCATTATGTCCATATATTTTCCGGTAAACGGATTGCCTTCGATGTTGAACTCGACTTCGCTTACAATCGGTTTTAGTTCGTAAACATCAGAGTATCTTATGTGTCGTTCGTCCGGCCTGGGATGAACTGTTATGCTGTAAGCGCCGGCTGCGATGCAGGTCTTCGCAGCCTTTGTTACGCTCGGTATGCCCAGCGTGCGCGAGTTGCGAACGAGGGCGATTTTATTCAGATTTACACTTAAATGAGTCATAATCGGTTATTACCGCAAAAACGTTATTATATGATGATTACACAACAGAGCCGCAAATGCCAAAGACCCGACGAAGCCTTGGCGAAGGCGGGTTAAATGAGTCATAAACCAGGTCTTTCAAGAAAATTATACTCGAGATGATTTGCTCGGCAAGGGAAAAACCGCTTTTCACAACCTTAAAATGAGGTTAATATTATAGATTATGAGAATTAGCGGTAAAACGGCAATAATCACGGGTGCCACGGGAAAACTTGCCGGAATAATAGTTCTGTCACTTGCGAAGGCAGGTGCAAACTGCATCTGCGTCTATTACGAGAATAATACACAGGCGAAAAAACTTCAGGCGGATACTCGCAGGCTGAAGATAAAAACTCTTTTTATTCAAACTGACCTGACCGTGCCGGAGAATATCGAAAAAGTTTTTGCCGCCATCGAAAGATTTGCAGAGCCGCAGATTTTAATCAATGCCGCAGCGGTTTTTGAAAGGAGACTCATCAGGGATATCTCTTTCGAATATGTCAGACAGATGCTCGATATAAATTTTACTGCAGTAATGGAGATGACCCGAAAATTTGTTGAACTTGCCGTCGCCAAAACGAAAAGCAAACAAAAACCGATTGCGAAAATAATAAATATTGCCGACGTTGTCGCTCAAAGACCGCCGGCGGGTTTCAGCATCTATTCCGCATCAAAAGCGGCTCTCATCGCAGCGACAAAATCGCTCGCAAAAGAACTGTCGCCGGATTTTACCGTTAATGCCGTTTCGCCGGGAATTATAAACTGGCAAAAAAATATCACCGCAAAACAAAAGAAAAAAATCCTTGTCCACATCTCGGCAGGCAGAACAGGCAGGCCGGAGGAAGTTGCAGGAGCAGTAGAATTCCTTATCGAAAACGATTATATCACAGGGCAGGTTATCAACATTGACGGAGGCAGGTCATTATGAATCCCGTTAGACCTCTTTAATGTTATGAGAATTTTAATCTTGAAAGAGCAAGAATGTTTTATACAGATTATACAAATAATTTAAAAGTAAATGAGGTCTAACGGGATGAAACTCAATCACGCAAACAGAATAACTATCCTGAGAATACTGCTCATTGTGCCTTTTGTTATCTGTATGCTGAAAATACATCACCCGACAACGGGAACACCTCTTCGATACCTGTCGCTGGCATTGTTGCTGGTTATGGCGTTCAGCGATGCTTATGACGGATATGTCGCCAGAAAGAAAAAACAGACAACTCCACTGGGTTCGTTTCTTGACCCGATGGCTGATAAGCTGCTTATGGCGTGTGCCTGTGTTTTACTGTCGATAGAAAAGACCGCTGTGAGTGGTTTTCAGCTGCCGCCGACCGTTGCTGTCCTGATTATCGCAAAAGACCTGTTTCTGCTGATTGGTTTTGTTATACTTCATTTTCTGACCTTTCAGGTAAGACCAACACCTGCCCTTGTCGGAAGAATAGCTACAGTTTTGCAGCTTACTATGGTTGGTGCGATTCTGATTGCGCCGGAAATATCCAAGGTCCTTACCGGCTGGATATGGTTTTTAAGATTTCTGTGGTGGTCGGCATCAGGAACTGCTATTGTCACGACCCTTATTTACATCCGGGTGGGAACAAGATATATTGAAGAGTTTGAAAAGTAGCCGCAAAGGCACTAAGAATAAAAAATAAAATTTATGACAAACTTTAGCGAAATACCGGAAGTGCTTGAAGAACTGAAGAAGGGCAGGATGATTGTCCTTGTCGACGACGAGGACAGGGAGAACGAAGGAGACCTCGTCTGTGCAGCAGAGGCCGCAACACCTGAAGTAATCAACTTTATGGCGAAGTTCGGCAGAGGGCTTATCTGTCTGCCGATGACAAGCGAAAAGTGCGACTTGCTTGCCCTGCATCCGCAGACAATCGAAAATACTGCCAGGCTCGGCACCGCGTTTACCGTAAGTATCGACGCTGCCGAGGGAATTACCACAGGAATCAGTGCAGCAGACCGGGCACGGACAATAAAAACCGCCATTGCAGACAAGGCAAGACCTTTAGACCTTGTGCGGCCCGGGCATATTTTCCCGCTCCGTGCGAAAGGCGGCGGAGTGCTTACGCGAGCGGGACAAACAGAAGGGGCTGTCGATTTGATGAAACTGGCGGGAATGAAACCTGCCGGCGTAATATGCGAAATTATGAACGAAGACGGTTCTATGGCTCGTGTGCCGCAGCTTCTGGAGTTCTGCAAAAAACACAACCTCAAAATCACCACTATCGCAAAGCTTATCGAATACCGCCTCCAGCGCGAAAGCCAGATAAAGAGAATACAATCTATATTTCTGCCGACTGATTACGGCGAATTTCAGCTTATTGGATACGAAAGTATGACCAGTGCGGAACCGCATCTGGCGCTATGCAAAGGAAATGTCGGAAAACTCGACAGTAACGGCAATCCGATAGTTATAAATGAACCGGTACTGGTTAGGGTTCATTCTGAATGTCTGACCGGTGATTTGTTTCATTCGCAAAGATGTGAGTGCGGATACCAGCTCATCGCTGCAATGGAGATGATTGAAAAAGAAGGCAGCGGGGCGATAGTCTATTTAAGACAGGAGGGCAGGGGCATCGGCCTTGCCAACAAGCTGCACGCATACAAGCTGCAGGAGCAGGGACTCGATACGGTACAGGCCAACCTGCAGCTTGGCTTCCGTGCCGATAAACGTGATTACGGCATCGGAGCACAAATAATCCGGGATTTGGGACTTAGACAAATAAAAATCCTGACAAACAACCCCAAGAAAATTTCGCGGCTCGAAGTTTACGGCATAAAAATCGTCGAACAAATTCCATTGAGGGCAAAACCCGGGCCGCATAATGTAAATTATCTGAAAACAAAAAAATATCGACTCGACCATTTTCTTGATGAGGACTTGTAATGAAATGTTTGGTTTGTGTTTTTGCATTATTGTTTGTATTGCTTTGCTGTGGCTGCGAGGAACAGGTTCAGACCAAACAATCTGACTTTCCAGCCATCGAAATTCAAAAAGCCTGTCTGTTTGTGCCGGAAAAAATCAGATTCAATCAGCTTACCGAGTTTGCTCAAAACTGGCAGATAACGGCTTATGTCGATATGCTTGACCGGTTCGGCTCAAGAATTAAAGCGGCGGGCATCTGGCAATTTGAACTTTACGACTACGTGCCGCGCTCGGCTGACTCGAAAGGTGCAAGGCTTTATATCTGGCCGGATATAAACCTTACCGATGCAAAAACAAACTACGGCTTGTGGCAGGATTATCTGCGATGCTATAAGTTCGACCTTAATCTTGATGTCGACTTGGCAGGTAATAAGACCTATATTCTTCAGGCAGTGTGTTTCACTGCTGATGGAAAACGCCTCACAGATTCTATTGAGTTGAAGCTTTAACTCACTGGCCGAAGGCGGCGTCGAGGAGTTCGTTAAAGGTGGGGGCAGTACCTTCCCAGGCTTTCAAGGCTTCGCCATTGTGTAGAACTACTACGACAGGCGTCTGCAGGAACCATTTCTTTTCGTCACTTAATCTGCCGCGTACAACCTCGCTGTCGGGGCTTACCAATTGCTGATTTTCTTTGCCATAAGGTGGCGTCTCAATAAATGCAAAGTTCATAGCGCTTTCATTGCCTTTCAGCGAAGCGTACATCTTTTCATATAGCGGAATAGCTTCGGCACAATCGGGACAGTCATAATGATACAAAAGTACGACCCACAGGCCGGTTTGCAACTGCTGCCTTATATCAATGTATTCCAGCATCGGCCAAGGTCTTTGCGTAACCTGCTCGACGGATAAGTTCGGTTCATTAGTTTCGGATTTCAACGGCTTTGGCTTAATCCACTCATTTGGGTCAACCACTTCATACTTGTCGGTCTTTAATGGAGGCTTATTCGTAATGAGAATATATTCAATCATCGGCAGTAAAATAAAGGTAGGTATCGCAATGGCAAAAAAGTGAGCGGGCCTCGGCCAGGGCGGCGGAAGCAGTTTTTCGCCTTTCGGACGAAATATCGCAAGACATATAAATATCGGAATGTCAATTACCGCAAGCGTAATCCAGGGATTGACGTGAACTTTGCCGAAACAGCCGCAGGATTCGGCGCCGATGAGACCCTTATGCAATATAACGGCAATAAATCCGCCAAAGGCGATTAAGCCAAGCAGCCAGCCGGCCTTTCTAAATAGGCCGCTTATAAGCCATATTCCAAGACCCAGTTCAAGTGGTATCTGGATGAGAAAAAACTCCCACGACTCCCAAAAACCTTTACTGATTATCGGCTCGGTAAGCAACTGATGTATTTTTAATGCCGATGCAACCAGCAGAACTATGCCGGTTATCCACATTACTATGATATTTGCTTTTTTCATTTCAATTAAGAATTCAAAATTTAAAATTAAAAATTATTTTATGCTCTCATATACAATCCGCCGTTGACGGCGATGTATTCCCCGGTAATGAAACCTGCAGCGTCGCTTGCGAGGAATAAAATCACTTTTGCAACATCTTCGGCTTTGCCGTTTCTGCCAAGTGGTGTTTGCTCAGCTACCTGTTTCCTCCTTTCCGGCGTGCTGAACCGCTCGTGAAAGCGAGTCTCAATCAGACCGGGCATAACAGAGTTAACCCTGATGCCGAAAGGAGCAAACTCTTTTGCCATTGCTATTGTCATTGTCGCCACCGCGGCCTTTGCAGCGGCATAAAGACCGCCGCCGCCTGCTCCACCGTTATGACCAGCTATAGAACCAATATTAACTATACAGCCTTTTGTCTTTTTTAGTTCTTCTAATGCCGCCTGTGCCGCCAGAAATGCACTTTTGACGTTTGTTGCAAAGACATCTTCAAAATAATCCTCTGTTGCATTGGCAAAGAACTGTCTGTCTATAAGCGAACCTGCATTATTCACAAGGACGTCAATCCAGCCAGCCTGTTTGACAAAATCCTCTATTAGTTTTAGTACCTGTTCTTTATCCCGCATATCGGCTTTGAGCAAACAGCCGTCGGAGATTTTTTTGACTTCTGCAAAAGTCTTTTCGCCGCCTTGTGGCGTTTTGAAGTAATGAACTCCGACAAAACAGCCTTGTTGCGCAAACATCTTTGCCGTCGCTGCGCCAATTCCGCTGCTCGAACCGGTAACAAGAACCTTTTTGCCTTTTAAATCTTCGTAAATCATAACTTACTTTCGTTTTGTATTTGTCCTAACTGCATTACGAATTTGTCTAATTTTTTCTGACCTTCATCGTGTTTTTCGTATGAATGTCGCAGATGCCCGCCAAGGGTGTCCCACAATTCAATAAAATCTGCAAACGACTTATTAAGGGTTTTGAGGTTCTGCCTTATTTCAGCGGCCTGTTTTTCTATCTGAAGGCCGTGAAGGCCCATCACTATCGTCATAAGATAAACGTAAAGCAGATTCGGCGAAACGGGGAAAACCTTCCTTTCCATCGCATAATCCTGAATGCTTGTCGTATCTTCAGCAGTTTTCACCATCGCTTCATAGTAAACATTTTCAGCAGGAATATACATAATCGCAAAGTCAAGCGTTCCTTCGTCGGGTTTGATATAGCTTTCGGCAATCTTGTCGATGTGTTTCTGCACATCCTTTAAAAAGTCCCTGCGAAGCCGTTGTTTGTCGGTATCACTCTGGGCCTGCTGAAACCTTTCGAAATTACTTAATGGAAATTTCGCGTCGATGGGGACCGAATACTGCGGCATTTTTACCAGGGCATCAACTTTTTTGCCGTCGCGGAATGGATATTGAAGAATGAAACTGTCAGCAGGCAGCAGGGCAGAGAGAATTTTTTCGAGCTGCCATTCGCCGAATCCGCCACGAAGCTTTGGACTTGCAAGTATCTGCTGAAGGTTTTTTAAATCCGAACTTAAATCTATTATCCTCTTGCCCGTCTCCTGAAGCTTGCCAAGCTCAGTATTCACTTCCTTTAATGTCTGAACTTGGAACTTAAGATTTTCGTTTACTTTATCCTGACCTGAAATAAGAGATTGCTGAAGACTGGCAGACAGATTATCCTGCGATTTCTTAATGTCTTCAAGCTGCGAGCGGATGGCTATCCATAGTAAAACCCCTATTACCGCCAAAACGGCTATTATTAGAACAACAATAAGTACCTGCACCATTCTGCTGATTCCTGACAAATTCCATTTTTTGAAAATTATAGCTTTGTTATCTAAAATCGTCAAAAACTATAAAAACACATTCAAGACTTGCTAAATCCGATATTAAGGTGGTATAGAAGTTTGATGGTAAAGTAGGCAATTTTTTGGAAAAATCCTTTCTTATTCTGGTTATAGGTATTATAATGTAATGGTTTTTGCGAGAAAAAGAAAGGATTAAGAATCCTGTGAAGGAGGATGGTTATGAAGAAGATTTTATTGATATTATTGCTTGTCTCTGGCGTTCTGTTCAGCGGCTGTGTTTGTTGTAAACAGTGGATGGCGCTGCAGGGCAAAAAACCGGCAGACCCGTCAGTAAAATGGATGTGGGAGAAAGGCTGCCGACCGGCTCCGATGCCGTTGCCTGCACAGTGTGAACCCTGCCCCAAACCTGCACCGCCTCCGCCGGTTGTTCCCAACTGCTCAACAAAAACCTATCCCTGCGAAGGCTGTGGAGTTGTAAAGCTTGAAAAGTGTATGCCGTCTCAGGTGCAGACAGGCACGGAGTTCAAATATAATATAAGGGTTACGAACCTCACTGAGTGTGCACTGGCTGATGTTGTTGTAACAGATACGCTCATCAGCAATTTCCAGTATATTATTTCAAATCCGCAGGCAAACGTGCAGGGCAATAAGCTCGTCTGGGTCTTTCCCAGCCTGGCACCGAAGGAAACAAAGGAAATCACGGGTGTTGCCATTGCCACTGCAAGCGGAACCGTTCAGAATTGTGCAGATGTAACCTACAGGATGCCGGCCTGTTTGCAGGCTGTAAGCATTCAGCCGAATATCGTTATCACGAAAACCGCCCCTGCTGAGGTATCAATATGCGACCTGATTAATTGCACTTTAAGGGTTGAAAATACCGGCACAGGACCGGCGACCAACATCAGAATTATTGACGATTTGCCGAGCGGCCTTGTAACTACTCAGGGCGGCAGCAGGATTGAAATCCCAATCGGCACTCTGTCTGCCGCCACTGCCAGAAATGTCTCAGTTGTCATCAAGGCTCAAAAGAGCGGCACATATACCAACAGTGCCATTGCGATTGCCGACGGGAATATAAACGTTCAATCGCCGCAGGTTTCAACAATCGTAAGACAGCCTAAATTGAATATAACAAAGACCGGCCCTGAAACGCGATACCTCGACAGAGAAATTACTTATGAAATTGCTGTAACCAACACGGGGGATGGGCCTGCCGTTAATACCCTTATCGAAGATGAAATTCCCATGAGAACCGCTTTTGTCAGGGCGGGTCAGGGCGGTGTTCTCGTACAGAATAAGGTTATGTGGAAGGTCGCAAAGCTCAATCCGGGCGCTACGGCAAAAATGTCGGTTACATATATGCCCAAAGACGTCGGAGTAATAGTCGAAACCGTAAGAGCTTCGGCAGTCTGTGCCGAGACCGTTACAGCAGCCACCCAGACTCGGGTCGAAGGCATATCAGCCCTTTTGCTTGAGGTTATCGACCTGGCCGACCCCATAAGAATCGGCAATGACACAACTTACAGAATTATGGTTACAAATCAGGGTTCCGCTGCAGCGACCAACATTGAGGTAAAGGCTATGCTTGAACCTCAAATGCAGTATGTAGGCTGTGCCGGTGCGACAAATGGGTCACTTGCCGGCGATACAGTTACCTTCGCACCGCTGCCCTCACTTGCTGCAAAGTCAAGGGCAATATGGGAGGTTACCGTTAAGGCTAAAGCTGTCGGAGATATTCGATTCAAGGTAACAATGAAAAGCGACCAGCTCGACAGGGATGTTATTGAAACTGAATCCACTCGCTTCTACGAATAACCGGCTCCGAAACCGGAGTTTAAAAAGCCCCCGATGTTACGGGGGCTTTTTTATTGCAAAAACAGATTTTGAGGCTATAAATAATACCGCACCTATTTGAAAAGCGCGCTCGTAGTAAAAAATAATAATTTGACAGACAAGAACTTAGATAATACTGGCGGCGCAAAAATTAAATAGGTGCGGTACAAAATCTGATGAATCCCGTTAGAGACAAGACATCATCGATGTCTGATGGCCGCCAACGGCGACCTGTCTCTAACGGGATGAAAACGGAGAACGATGTGCAGATAACTGATTACAGGCCTGTGAAAAGTGCTCATCAGTATTTTGTGCCGATAGGTAATAAAGATATGACGAAAAAATCACCGGCAGAAAACAAACGGTATCATTTTATCGGCATCGGCGGTGTCGGCACAAGCGCGCTGGCCGCTGTGCTGATGAAGGAAAAGACCGTTATCACCGGCTCAGATATGCAAAGTTCGGCGCTTACCAAACGGCTTTCAGCAAGTGGTGCAAAGGTTATAATTGGACACAGCACCGACAACCTGCCTGAAAAACTGGATGGCGTCATTATCTCGGCAGCTATAAGGGACGACAATCCCGAACTGCAGGCCGCGCGGCGGAGAAAAATAATGGTTTACAAGTATGCACAGATGCTCGGGCAGGTTTTAGACAGGTATAAAGGAATTGCTGTTGCCGGCACTCACGGAAAAAGCACCACCTGTGGCTGGCTTGTTTTTGTGTTAAAAAAGCTCAGAATCGAGCCTAACTTCGTTATTGGAGCAGACATCCTGCAGCTCGGCTTATCGTCAGGCATAGGCAGTAGCGATATCTTTGTTGCTGAGGCGTGCGAATACGACAGGAGTTTCCTTAACCTGCATCCCCAAATCGGCGCCATTTTGAATATCGAACAGGACCATCTCGATTATTATTCCGGCATCGATGAAATTGTTCAGGCCTTTGCCGATTTTGCGTCAAGTATTTCAGAGAATGGTGTTCTTGTTGCAGGTGTGCAGGATGCAAATGTCGCAAAAATCCTGGCGCAAATGGGCGGCAAAAAAGAAGTTTTGACCTTCGGCATTTTAGATGGTCCAGCCATTTCGGCTCGAAATATCAAATATACGCCGGACTTCACTCAGTTTGACTGTTCCTATCATAGCAATAAGCTCGGCACGGCAAAAATCAGACTGGCCGGCGAACACAATGTAAGAAATGCCCTTGCCGTTCTGGCCTGTACTCAGGCTCTCGGCCTTGAGGCAAAGGAAGTCATCAATTGCTTGGGCGGTTTCGAAGGGATGGACAGACGGGTGATGAAAAAGGCCCAAATCAACGGCGTCGTTGTTCTCGATGATTATGCTCATCATCCGACCGAGATTAAAGCCAGCCTTAAAGCAGTGAGGCAGAAATACGGCAATAGAAAAATTTTCTGCGTTTTTCAGCCGCATCAGTACAGCAGGACAAGATTTCTGCTGAAGGATTTCGCGGAAAGCTTTAAACTTGCCGATATGACCATTGTGCCGGATATCTATTTTGTCAGGGATACCCAGAAGAGCAAAAGCGAAGTTAACTCGCAAATGCTTGCCGATGCAATAAAACAAAAGGGTAGTCAGGCTGTATTTATCGATTCATTTGAAAGAATTTGCGATTTTCTCAAAAGTAATGTAAAATCCGGCGATATTTTAATTAGTATGGGAGCTGGCAACGTCTGGAAGGTGGCAGATGAATATATTCAGTGGCTTGGAAAAAATAGTTGAAAAGAATTACCCGCTGGGAAAGAATACATGGTTTGGTTTGGGCGGTAATGCCGATTATCTTATTCAACCTCGAAACATAGACCAGTTGGCTGATGTTATCAGACGCTGCCGTGAAAACAATCTGCCGCTGTGGGTACTGGGCTTCGGCTCAAATCTGCTTGTGCAGGACGAAGGCGTCAGGGGTGCTGTAGTCAAACTGGCTGGCAGCGATTTTGCTGGCGTTGAATTTAACGCCGATTCCCTGACCGCTGGAGCGGGGGCGGAATTAAATAAGCTTGTCTTTGATTGTGTAAGAAAAGGGCTCGGAGGTCTTGAATCGCTTGCTGGAGTACCAGGCTCGATAGGCGGAGCAGTAAAAATGAATGCTGGCGGACACTTTGGAGACGTCGGCTCTGCTGTCGAAGCCGTTACGCTTATGGACAACGAAGGAAAAATCTTTGAAAAGGCAAAACCGGAGCTTTCCTTCGATTACAGAAGTACCAACATTACTACAAAATTTATTCTCGGTGCGAAAATCAGACTGTATGAATCCGACCCCCAGCAGCTTTTGAAAATCTTAAAGGAAGTGTGGATTTACAAAAAGAGCACACAGCCTTTTAATACCAGAAACGCAGGCTGTATCTTCAAGAATCCGCGAGGTATGAGCGCGGGAGCTATGATAGACAGGGCAGGACTGAAAGGCACTAAAATCGGCGGTGCTGTCGTCAGCGAAAAACATGCAAACTTTATCACCGCCGAGAATGGATGCAAAAGCGGCGATGTAATCGCGCTTATCGAAAAAGTCAGAAAAAAAATAAAAGAAAAATTCGGCGTCGAACTCGAGCTTGAAATCGAAATCTGGTAGCAAAAGAAAATTAAAAATCAAAAATTAAAATGAAAAATTTTGGAATGCCTTCGGCATAATTATTTTTGATTTTTGATTTGTCATTTTTATTTTTGCATTTTGATATTTGATATAATCAGTTTTAATGTTAGAAGACAAACAGGTTTATATCTTTTATTTGAGTAGATCAGACATAAATGGATATAAATATACCGGCCGGTTTAAAGGTTGCTGTTCTGATGGGGGCCGTCGGCGAGGAGCGGCAGATTAGTCTTCAAAGCGGAAAATGTATTGCTGATGCCCTGAAAGAGACGAAATTATTAGAGGTTATCGAACAGGATTATCAGCCGCAGAGGCCCGAAATTCTCGACGATAAAAGTATAAACGTTTTTTTCCTCGCCTTTCACGGCGAATTCGGCGAAGGCGGCCAAATGCAGGAAATCTGCGAAAGGAAAAAACTCGTTTTTACAGGATGTGATTCAAAGGTGAGCAGACTGGCTTTTGATAAAATCGCCTGCAAGAAAGTCCTTAAACGGGCAAAACTGCCTGTAGCAGATGCTGTCGAAATCAGAACTCCCCAGCAACTGAATACTATCGACTCAAGACTCAAGGAAATGGGACAAAAGTTCGTGATAAAACCTGTCAGGCAGGGCAGCAGTGTTGGCGTTCAAATTGTCGAAGGCGCTCAAAGCGCAAAAAACGCTGCTGAAAAATGTATGAGCCGATTCGGCGATTGTATGCTCGAAAAATTCATCACAGGAAGAGAAATTACCGTAGGAATTCTGGAAAACAGGAGTTTGCCCGTTATCGAGATTAAAACGACCCATCAGTTTTACGATTATGATGCAAAGTATAACGACGATACAACTCAGTTTTTGTTTGATACTATTGCGGACGAGCTTACTTTACAGAGAATAAATGATGTCGCCTTGAAAAGTTTCAATGTGCTCGGCTGCAGGGATTTCGGCAGGGTTGATATGATTCTGAGCAGCGATGGGATTCCTTACGTTATAGAAATAAATACCATTCCTGGTTTTACAACACATTCGCTTTTGCCGAAAGCAGCCGCCAGGGCGGGTATTGATATGAGTCAATTGTGTTTGAGAATAATTAAGTCCGCGCTCAAAAGAACAGCCAGCTAATGTTTAAGAAACTTACAAAAACGGAGAAAAAACAGAGGTCTGTAGCTGTCCGCACTACTATTATAATCTTCGCCTTCATAGCGGTATTCGTAGCGGTCGGCGTAGGTTTTGTATTTCTCGACAGGTATGTAAAGGGTAATCTGAAACTGAATGAAAAGACAGTGCCTATCCAGCTTGTTGATTTTCCCGACTGGGCGGGCGGCGAGTTTAAACAAAAGATAATTTCAACGGCAGGCAAATCGCCGGATGATTTCAGGCCCACTGAAGACGCTGCTATGAAAATTGGTGAAAATCTTGCGACACTTCCCTGGCTCTACGACGTCAAAGTCCAGCTAACCAATCAGGCGATAATCGTGAATGCAAAGTACAGGAAACCGGTCGGACTCATAAAAGACCATGACCAGCAGTTTTATGTGGATTCTGAACTTGTTGTACTTGATTACGTACCGGTAAGCAAACTGCCGATTGTCGAAATTACAGGTGTGCCGGGTCATCTTTTGACCTGGCGTAATGTCGGGACAAGATGGCAGAGAGAAGACGTGGCTGCTGCTGTTGAACTGTTGGTGCTTCTGGAAAGAATGGACACCCAGGTTGTGCCGAATAAACCTTTGCTTGCTGAAATAAAGTCGATAGATATGAGCAATTTTGGCGGCAGAAGAAGCACCTCACAGCCTCATATTGTGTTCTATGCCAAAGACGGCACGGAAATAAAATGGGGAGCTAAAAAAGGCGAATGGCAGAGGCATCTCGAAGCAAAAGACGAGGAAAAACTGACGTTGCTTTACAATACTTATCAGGAACTGGGAACGGTTCAGTTAAGAGCCGCACAAAAGGGCAGCTTTATCGACCTGACTCGCCCGCAAACCCTTTCTCTGCCGATTGACAGATACTAAAAAAATTAAAAAGTTAAAATGCAAATAGTTTTATTCGAGGTTTAGCCCCTGCCTCCGTGGTGGGGTTTTTTCAACTTATACTTAATACGATATTTGAGCTGCCGGTCATTCTTCTTCCATATACGGATAGCGGAAATCTCTCGGCGGCAGAAATATTTCTTTAATGGCACGTGGCGAGACCCATCGTTCAAGATTAAGCCAGCTGCCGGCTTTATCGTTTGTCCCCGATGCCCGCGTACCGCCAAATGGCTGCTGTGCCACTATTGCGCCTGTGGGCTTATCGTTGACATAAAAATTGCCTGCCGCGTGACGCAAAGCGCTCATTGCCTTGACTATCGCACTGCGGTCTAAAGCGAATATCGCCCCCGTCAGCGCGTATGGCGAAGTCTGGTCGCACAACTCCAGTGTCTTGTCGTATTCGCCTTCAGGATAAACATATATAGTGAGTACCGGCCCGAAAATTTCTTCGACCATCAGCTTTGACTTGGGGTTTTTACTTACCACAACGGTTGGCTCGATGAAATACCCTTTCGAGTTGTCGCTTCCGCCGCCGATTATAATTTCCATATCGCCTGAAGCCCTCGCGAGTTCAATATATTCATTAATGGTCTCAAAGGCCTTTTTGTCAATAACCGCACCCATAAAGTTCTTAAAGTCTGTTATGTCGCCCATCTTAATATCGCCGGTCGCTTCCAGCATTCGCTTTTTAAGTCTTGGCCAAATCGAATCGGGCACATACATTCGCGATGCCGCTGAGCATTTCTGTCCCTGATATTCGAACGCGCCCCGCACCGTTGCTGCCACGGTTGCCTCGATATCGCAGCTGGCGTGAACAAATATAAAGTTCTTTCCGCCGGTCTCACCCACTATTCGCGGATAAGAGACGTACTTGCGAATGTCCGAGCCGACTGCTAACCAGATAGTCGAAAACACATATGTGCTTCCGGTAAAGTGAATACCGCCAAGACGGATGTCATTCAGTGCCGCTTGGCCCACGACTGGGCCGGGCCCGGGTACCATATTGATAACTCCCGGCGGCATACCCGCCTCTTCCAGTATCTTCATAATAAAATGTGCTGGCAGTACTGAGGCCGATGCCGGCTTCCATACCACTGTATTACCCATCAGCGCAGGTGCCGTCGGTAGGTTACCTGCGATTGACGTAAAGTTAAATGGCGATATTGCCAGAACATACCCATCCAATGGACGGTGCTCCATATAATTCAGCACTCCGGGCGTGGACATTGGCTGGTCCCCATAAACCTCTTCCATAAAATGAGGATTGAATCGCCAGAAATCTATCAGCTCGCATGCAGAGTCGATTTCTGCCTGATGCGCTGTTTTGCTCGTATTGAGCATCGTGGCGGCGTTGAGCGTCTGGCGGTACTTGCCGGCCAACAATTCCGCTGCCTTAAGTAGTACTACGGCTCTGGATTCCCACGGCATCTGTCCCCATTCTTTTTTGGCCTTTTCCGCAGCGTCAACAGCTTTGATTGTAATCTCTGCATCGGCCTGGTAATATCTGCCCAGCAGGTGCTGGTGGTTATGTGGACAGCGTATATCTGCCAGTTTGCCGTTACGCACCTCCTTGCCGTTGATTATTATCGGCACTTCTACCTGCCCGTTCAGCATCTCCTTCAGCTTGGCCTTTAACTGTGTACGCTCCGGGCTGCCCGGAGCATATTGCAGACATCGCTCATTAACCGGTTGGGGAACGTGAAAAATTCCATTAAACATTTGTCTCTTCCTTTGTATTCACAATTTCAGATTTTATTACTGACGAAAACAAGTATTCTCCCGTATTTTCGCCGAGAAGTCAACAACCTTTATCCTAAAGCCTCAGGTTGGAGTTTACCCTCGCGCAGAGCCTGTCCTCGAGTAGTCGGGGAGCAGGGGCGGGGGCAGGCCGTGTCAATCTGATATTTAGCCACCAGTTTTATCCGCCTTAGGCGGTAGACATAGAAAAGTAAAAGTTTAAAGTGAAAAATGCAAAGCCATAGCGCAAAGCTCAAAAACTTTATGCTTTGAGTTTTGGTTTTTAGCTCTTCACTCTAAATTTTCAGCTTATTTCAGTATGCCGTCAAATACAATTACCATCAAGAAATTAGTATAGTGTCCCTATGGTTAGATTTCAGTTATTTGGATTGGGAGTGTCTATGAAAACCGTACCCCTAACTCTCGAAGCATTATGAACGTATCGACAGGACGTAAATTGAATGGTTTACATACATTTGGTATAGGGACCTTTCTTTTTATATCAACATTCAGGACCTCATGGGTTACAACAACACGCCCTTTTGCAACAGCGTAAGCCAGTAGCCACCCATCCGCTCCCCTAGCAAAATCGGCCTTGGCAGCGTCGGAATACTGGGACTGACCCTGCACCCAAGTCATGATTCTCCCGTAGGACTCAATGACATCTGTTTCATCTGTCGAGTAGAATGCATGACTGAATTTACTGTTTGCCCATCTGGCAAGTTCATCTTTCCCTTCTTCCAATTCCTTCTTAACACGGTCTATACTTTCAATAGTGCCATTATCAGCGTGCTGGAGCAAGCTGTCCCAGAATGGAGGGGCTATGTCGAATGCATAGTAACGACGCGCTGCTTCAATGAACACATCAGCATCAAGAACATATACAGACTGGTCCATCGCTACGATCCTCCAATCCCAAGAGAAGCCGCGTAGTTATCGAATGTCTTTCCGTACAGTCCTGTCAGCCGATAGGCTTCAGAATAAAGAAGCTTGCCTTCCTTAGCCGCCCGAACAACGGTCGAGGCGAACCGCTGCCCTATACGCAGATTCTGAGTTGCGTAGAAATCCCCGCCTTCCGGCGGTGCCTTTCGCCGCTCTTTGTTCAGGTAGTCATGGTAGAATATTAGAAACTCGTCTTTTCCAATAAGTCTCAGGTCCAAGGCCCTGCGCGCGGTGACCAGCTCACTGACCTTAAACTTTCTGGCGATTGATTGAAAACGTTCAGGATCATCCCGGATGGAAGGCCATATCCGACGAATTTGCTGTTCCGGAACGAGGAACTCCGCCGCTACTCTGTTGCACGCCTGTTCCATTGGGTCACTTGCTGGAGACATCTCATGCAAATCGAATGCGGCACTGCTTCCAAAGAACACATGTGCTAATTCATGAGCTAACGTGAACATTTGTGCAGCCCGGCCGTCAGCACCATTAACAAATACTAGCGGTGCAATCTCGTCCACCATAACAAAACCGCGAAATTCTTCTGTATTGAGCTTGCGATGGGTGTTATTCCCGACAACACTATTAACAACCACTATAATTCCTGCGTTTTCCATAGTATCGCGAAGAACGCGCAATGATTCCGCCCAAGAGGGTTGTTGAGCAGCCCATCCTAAGTCAAGGTGGAGTGCATCTCGTATTCTTTGGCCAACCGATGCAGGTGGCTCATCCGGCCGAACGGACCGCACAAATGTTAGTGCATCTATGCCTTGGTCGACTAAGAACTCACGTAACCAGTCCTGTCGTCGTTGCATCGTATGAATAGTCTCAAGAAGTTCTGGGCTATGGCCGTAAGACGTCTCGTCACCGAATGTTCGGAAGTATGGTATGGGAAATCGTTCTTCGGGCGGCTCCTCAAGGAAGAAGAATCCCAAAGGTGTCAGAGTAGATTTCGCTAGGGATTCCAACTGCCGGAGCGTAGGTTGTATTTGACCATCGATCCATTGTCGCAGTCTCGGAAACTTACCTTCTAGATCAGCCAAGGTCAGACCAGAGCGGTCTAATGCCCAGTCCAAAACCTTTTTACTAACGGCCACTCTACTCATGTGCCCACTTCCTCACATATAACTCGCAGCAGCTCGTGATTAAGCCTATGACCGGGGAGATAAACGTTCAGGTTACCTTGCAGTGGAGCTGGCAGTAGGGCAAGGTCACCCATCAAATCAAGAATTTTGTGACGAACATGCTCATCGGGACTACGAAGATCAGTGATGTGTTTTCTATCTGTGTAGACAATCATGTTCGATTCGGTGAGTAACTCGCCGCGATGCAGTTCGAATCCGGGAAGACGAGCACGGCTTGTTTTCTCATCGGTGAACTTCTTGAACGCGAAGGTCCTAGCCCAAGCAAGGTGAAGACAGAACATCGTGGGAGTGTGCCAGTAACGGATCTGCTGGATACCGATAGGGTCGTGAAACTTGATAGCGGCAGATATTACCAGTCCAGGATCCGGTTTGAGCGATATGAAGGACTCGCCGACTTTAACAACGAATGGCTCCTCTACGATTACACGTTTCTGCCGAGAATTGAGTTGGGAAACGATATCCGCCCTTATAAGGATGTCGGCGAAACCAAGAGCGCTTCCATCAAGGAAGGGTATTAGTGCCTTTGACTCGGTAACAATGCGAAGGTTGGAAATACCTAGGCCACGGACCGCTGCGAGAAGATGCTCGGTCGTTACGACGTTCAAGGAGCGAGTCGCACGGAGGCAGGTTGTGTGGGACTTCTTCTTGTCCCGTAACAGGTATGTGTACATTGCTGGAATGGGCTCGGATAATCCGGCAACCTCGAAAACTATACCATTGTCGGGTTCCGCAGGGAGAAATACCAGTTGTCCTTCCCCTTGAACAAACGCCGCTTTACCCTTGATGGATCGGACTTCAGAGATGGTTGTCTGGGCATCCGACACCTCCCGCAAACTCACCTTTGGTTTCTTGTGTTGAGCCATGGGTCGAAGTATCTCCGCTTTGCCATAAATAACTTGAAATTCACCATATTAAAAATATCACGCCCTCAGAAATTTTGGGACATCATATTTATTTCCATTAAAATACAAAAGCTGCATCTTCCGGCCTTACTCGTGCTACGTAGCGAAACGCTACTTCGCAGAGTAGCAAAGAAACAGTATATCGTCGAACCGTAAAGAAAAGCAAGTTTTTTTCACGGCCAAATAAATCAACGAAATCCGCATAACTTGTGGCATAGCTATCAGTGTTTAAAAAATTGGTGCCTTATTGCCTTTGTGGCTATTGAAAAACTTGCCCGCCTTTCAGTTTTAAATTTTGACTTTTGGTTTTAACTTTTTGGCTTTAACTTTTAAGTTCTCCTGTAATCTGTGGTTAATTTCTTCGTGTCGGAGCCTGTCCGCCGTAGTCCCTAAGGGACGAAGGCGGATGTCTTAGTGGCTAAAATTCTTCATTCTTCAATCCAAAATCCCAAATCTCTCTTCCCCTTTACTTGATAGTTATCAAGTATCACTTTCCGGCCCAAAAAATCCTTCGGCTTCTATACTCGTATGCAGTATACTGCAATACAGCATAGTGAGAAATTAGAAACGCTGCGGCTGTTGAAAAAACATTCACGCCGTTAGTTTTAACTTTTCAGTTTTGGTTTTAACTTTTTGGCTTTAACTTTTAAGTTATTCCACATTCAGCGTTGGATGTTCAAGTTGTTTTGAACATTTGAATTTTGGTAATTCGATATTGTTTCGGATTTCGAGTTTAGGATTTCGGATTTCCTTCCTCTTCTATTAGAGTGCTTTGACCTTATTTATCATCTCTTCAGCAGTTTTCTTTATAGTTTCAATCTGCTGCTTAAGCTCGCGGACGAAATCATTGTCTTCAAAAGTGCCTCTTACCGCATCGAAATCGGCGTCCCTTATTTTTTCATCGCCGTCGATGCCGAAACTGAGCCGCGACTCGGCTGAAAATTCCTTGCTCGCATCGTCGAAAATAAGAGAGGTTAATTTTTCATTAGTTTCTGACCAGTCGTTGATAATTTTTATCACTTTTTCAGCCTGCGATAAGTTCTGCTGCTGATTCTTCATAATATTGCTGAGTTTCTCGGCAGCCCAGGACCATTTATATTCGCTATAATTGTCATAAAACAGTTTGAGTTTGTCGGTAATTGCTTCAAGCGTATGTAATTTTTCACTTTCGATATCGTCCAGCAGCAGATTTATGCACTTTTCAGGCACCAGAAGTCCCGCGATATCCAGCCATTTGCCCGTGCCGGCAGGGTCTGCCGATTGAAAGATTTTCTGCAAATCAGAAGCCGAATTCAGCGGCGAACTGCGAAGTTTCTCAATCAGACAATCGCCGAGAAATTTATTGATTGCGATAGTGTAATACTCTATGCCTTTGTGCAGTGCTGAAACCTTGAAGTGCAAATTATTGCAGACAACCACATTTGATGCATTGGTTTGTGCAAGCTGAAGGTTGAGCAGTACATTGAGACCTTTGATAATCTTTTGCACGGTATAAGGACTTAAAACATCGAAGATAATCAAATCGGTCTTTTGTGGGGCTTTTCGTTCGTCGCGTTTCGGCCATTTTTCGCTGTCGCGGACGGTGCCGACAGTTCGCAGATTTATGCCGGGTATGACAAAGGTTTTTCCATTTTCTTCAAAGAGATACGAAAACGGAAAATCAGTCGTATCCGGATGTGCGTAATGCCGGCCCAGCACCACAGAAAAGACGCCAATCCGTACAGGATACATTACATATCCTTCAGATGACAGCTTGACACCGCGCTCGAATACGCCCTGATGGACTGAGCCGACCTTGTACATATGATTGCTTTCGTTTGAGCCGCTGCCGGCATTGAAGAAACTAAACAGTCCTGCAATGAGCAGAGTGGATTTATGGTGGCTGACCGTATAAGGCCCTGCGAAAATCGAGCATATCTCGCCGTGATGAAAACCACAGTTGGCAAAGCAAACCGAATTCTCCGCTGAGAACTGCTTTGTCATTTTCGTTGACTGGCCGATGAAACAATCGGAGATAACTGAGCCTTCGCTTATCTTGACACCTTCTGCGATTATGAAATCTTTTGCGACCACACTTGCACCGACCTCGGTCGGGTCCTGCGGACAGCTTTTGATTGTGCCGTTTTCGAGACGTCTTACATTGCCTATAACGGCAGCAGGACCGATTTTGACGTTTTTTATTGTGCCACAATTCGACAAATGCGTACCCTTGCCTATTATGCCTGTCTCGGATTTGACGCTTTCGGCATATTGTGTTATCAGCTTTTCAAGTTTTTGGCGTACCGAAGCCCTGTGCCTATGAAGAGCTATGATATAAGCAATCTGAGCCGTAAGGCCGTCGAATATCGGGACTTCTCTGCCGCCTGCCTCGTTTATAACTACCGCTTTTGTTCCATTTCCGAATGTTGCCTGCCCTTCGACTGCGAGCAAATCTATATGGTCGATTATGCAATCGTCTTCAATGACGTAGTTTGCTATATGGTTGGTTACATTGGAGATATAAACGTTATTGCCGACCGTGCAGTTGTGAAGATACGCATTATAAATACCAGCCGGTTTGCTTACCCCGCCGTAAAAAGCAATCATTTTATCGAATCTGCCTAACTTGATTTTGCCTGAGAACGTTGTGTTTTTGATATTGTCGGGCTTAAAATCAGGGCTAACAAGAACTTGCTGCCAGTTGCCGCACTGGCAATTCTGCATTTGGAGCCGTTCGATTTGTTTTTTCGTAAGCGGAATATGTTTACCATTCATCCTTGTTTTCCTATAAACCTTGTCCGCCTATGGCGGAAGCGTTGCTATTATACAGATTGGAGTTGGAAATACCAGAAAAATGTGTATGGGGTTTAAGGTATAGGGGTTAGCTGTCGCCGGCACGGCGACGCATTGAGCCCATTTCCGAATCGGGTAAAAACGTTGTTTAGAGTTGAAATGTGGTTGCGTGCGAAGCTGATTTTTTATAATATATGGCGGACAGAAGCAGCCCCTTCAGCAGCGTAGATGCAAAATGTTGTCACTATGACGGGGTTTTTAACGTTGGAATTTGCGAATTGGTTTTTGGGATTTTCCGGCGGCGTAGCCAAGCGGTCTAAGGCGACGGTTTGCAAAACCGTTATTCGTGGGTTCGAATCCCACCGCCGCCTGTCTCTTAGGCTATCTACAGGGGGCACCTGTTCTATCCCGCACCTATTTGCACAGTTGCAAATTTTCAATCTTCAATGTTTCTAACGGAGAGGGCGGGCCCGACTATGCTAACGCTCCGTCGGGTAAAATTCTTTTCCTTAATGTCGCTTTTCCGGACGATGTCTTTAAATATTTCTCAAGACGACGTGCTGTTCCTTCTGACTTAACTGCGATGTAAGCTTCCAATGTTACCGGAAGTCTCCATTTCGTCGAAATTTCCCGTCCTCTTGTATGCTCTACCATTCGTCTTTTCAAGTCATTAGTTGAACCGACATAATATTCTCCGTCAGCCATTTTCAAAATGTATGTATACCACATGTTTTCAAGCTCCAACGGCTGTGCCGTTCGTAGCGCAGCGAAGAACGGAGAGGGCGGGATTCGAACCCGCGGTGCGATGTAACTCGCACACACGCTTTCCAAGCGTGCTCTTTCAGCCGCTCAGACACCTCTCCAGTAACTAAAAACCTAAAACCAATAACTCAAAACTCCTAATGGCCGTGTTCTTTCTGCGGCTCTGTATTTTCCTGATGAGATGGTTGTTTTGTCTGGGCCGCCTCGTATACTCCCTCTGCATAATGTATAAAAACGACATAGGCCTGGACAAATTTTCTGCCCGAAGCCACATCATAAGTATTGTAATCCTTCCATTCAAGAATCTCGTGGAATTTTTTATGTAATTCCTGCTTCACCGTATCGGTCAATAATTCTTCCAGCTTCTCAAGAGAGTTACTGTCAATTGCCTTATCAGCAGCAGCCACCGCAGGATTTACTTCTGCCCCTGCAGGTTTCAGGCCGGTATAAGGTGCCCCTTCACCTGCCCGGTGGATTCGCACGACGGTCTCAAAAAAGTACATATCGGCAAGTTCCTTTGCCTCAGGACTTAATTTGCGGACTGCCAGCGTTTTCTCGAACACTTTTTTGACTTCTACTTCGTCTTTCTGCTGCACCCAGACAAGGACGAGATTAATATTGCCGGTTTCCAGCGCCTTCTGTGCAGCTTTGACTACCGGCCCATCCATCGTATCGCAATGTGCAAAAACAGACGGACACAAAAATGCGAAGGCTATGCCAATTACTGCGATAACCAAAATAAAATAGATGCTCTTTTTCATATACTGCTCCCTAAAACATTTTAAAGATTTACGTTTACGCCTTCTCGCCTTAAATAATCTTTCAGTTCCCCAATTTTAATGATATTAAAATGAAAAACCGATGCAGCAAGCAGAATTGTCGCTCCTGCCCTTACAGCCTCCAGAAAATGTCTCATTTCGCCTGCTCCGCCTGATGCGACGATTTCGGCACTGGTCGCCTTTACTATCGCCCTTATCAACGGCAAATCATAGCCTGTTTTTGCGCCATCAGTTGCCTTGCTTGTCGGCAGAATTACCTTTACTCCGAATGAGTCAACTCTCTTTGCCCACTCAATAGCGTCAATTCCTGTTGCGGTCCTTCCGCCGTCGATATAAACTTCGTATCCGCTTGGCAGCTTGGGATTTTTGTCAACATCAATAGCCACTGTTACTTTCTCCTCGCCAAGCTCCTTTACCATCTCGGCAATCATATTGGGGTTTCTAAATGCGGCGCTGCTCGTTGAGATTTTATCAGCGCCTGCTTTAAGAACCGCCTCAGCGGTTTTTAAATCGCTTATCCCGCCTCCTACGGTAAACGGAATTGTAGTAACTAAAGCAACTTTTTTCACGACATCAAGCATCGTAGGCCTGTTTTCAACCGTAGCGGTTATATCGAGCATTGCAAGCTCATCAGCGCCTGCCTCGCAGTATGCTTTGGCACATTCCACAGGGTCGCCTGCATCTTTTATGTTCACAAAGTGAACGCCTTTTACTACTCTGCCGTTCCGCATATCAAGGCACGGCATTATTTTTACCTTTCTGTCATTCTGCATTTTCAATCCCTTTAAAAATCGTTGTTAGTGAAATCCCTTTTCTTCCTGAAAAAGTCAGTTAAAATCACTGAGCATTCATCGGCCAAAACACCGCTCGTTACCTCCAGCCGGTGGTTAAGTCTTTTATCTTGCACAATATTATACAGGCTGCCGCTGGCACCGGCCTTGGGGTCTTCGCAGCCGTAAACTAATCTGTCCATCCTCGCCAGAACCAAGGCCCCCGCACACATACAGCAAGGTTCTAAAGTAACATAAATGCTGCATCCGTTCAATCGCCAATTGCCTATGTATTCCGCTGCTGCGGTAAGCGCGATGATTTCAGCATGTGCTGTAGGGTCATTGAGTTTATATCGCTGGTTGTAGCCTTTGGCAATTATCTGATTCTGGTAAACAATAATTGCACCAATCGGCACATCGCCGTTTTCCAGCGCAATCTGTGCCTGGCCAATCGCCGCCTTCATAAACCGCTCATCAAGCGCATCCTGTCTTTCTGCCGACATTACTCCCTCAAACTTTTTTCCTTGTCTCTATATGCTTATTCGTTTTGGTCATTTGAATTTCGATTATTTGATATTGTTTCGGATTTCGTGCTTCGGATTTAGGATTTATTCGCACTACATTCTACATTCTATACTCTATATTCTCAATCTCTATCCCCTAAACCCTATCAGTTTTGTCTGAATAAGCAAAAATGCGCAAGTTTTTTCTTGCGCGCCGCCAAAAAAATAAAAATTTTATCTTCATATTTCGCAGGCACTTACAAAACAGCCATCCTGAATTTTTGTCGAAAATTCGTCAAAAACGCGCAAGTTTTTAGGTAATACGGAGAGCCACTAAGACACAAAGGCACTAAGAAAAAATATATTGAAAACTTTGTGTCTTGGTGCCTTCGTGGCTACAAAAATTTTCCTATGCCAAAAACTTAAAACTGACGGGCATTATAAAGCACCAGCCTTTCAGTTGGCAATTTTGAATTTTGAGCTGTGGTTTTTAGCTTTAAACTTTAAATTTTCAGTTTCTTTTACGGCAGATAAGACAATGTATATAAACCTTCGCGTTGAAGTTCCTGCGATTATTGAACATATCTGTTTATGGTTCCTGCTACGTTATCGCAAACGCCACTATGGCTTTACCTTTAGAAAAATCCCCCTGTCAAAAGGCGAATTCGCAATCGTCGATGTTGAGGACTTCGAGTCCCTCAGTAAATTCAGCTGGTATGTGATGGCAGGGACCCATTCATTTTATGCATATCGTTCAATAACGGTCTTTGGCAAAAACAAAGTTATTGCTATGCATCGTCAGATTATGCCGCCCCCTGATGGTTACGTAGTTGACCATGAAAATCACGAGGGCCTTGACAACCGCAAGGCCAATTTGCGTCTTGCAACAATTTCGCAGAACAATTGTAATCGCCGAAGGAGCCCGAATATTGGCCGTTCGAAATACAAGGGTATTGATTTTGACGATTCTCGCAAAAAATGGCGGGCAAGAATCAGATTTAATAACAAACGTGTCTTCCTCGGCTATTTCGATAATGAAATCGACGCCGCTAAGGCCTACGATGCCGCCGCAAGAAAACTTCACGGCGACTTCGCCGTTTTGAATTTCGGTTAGCCCCCACTTTTAGTGGGGGTTTTCTTTCCCCGGTTTCACGGCGGGTTCATTTACTATTTATGTATTCTATTTATTCCCAGAATTTTTTGAATCGCATCATTAACGGTTATAGTATAACATGCACAAATCGAATATGATATTACCCAGTGCATCTTAAAAATATAATGGCATAAGCCTAAAATAATCCCGACAGAAGCAATGCTAACCAGTACCTGAAAGAAATTAACCCCTTTTTCTACGATGCATTCTTCTATATCAAGCATTCCGAACCGTAAAAACAATAAAAGTATCACACCGTTTACAAAGTTCCAAATCGGAAAAATCAGGAGCAATCCCTTTGATTTCTCAAAAATTATAAAACCTGAGTAGATGCCTGTACCCGCAGTAATTATGACTGCAAAGAAAAGCATCAAATATCTTTCAAAATCATATTTCTCTCTTTTGAAAAAAACATTTGCGAACGATAAAAACATACCCGCCGCTGAAAGTAATGCGACTATTATGATTCTTATGTCTTGAAGTATAATGACCGCCCTGTAAAGGCCTTCTCTCAATTGGCCGCTCATCAAATAAAGCGATAAGAATGCAAAACTTAATGTAAAAAGCGTTATCTCGTCATAGCTCGGCAGAAAAATCCTTAAATCCTGCTTGAATATTTTTTGCACTGCCTCGGGGTCGTCGACAGACACCCTGGAGCGAATGTCCAATTCCAGCATTTCCGCAATTTGTTCATCGCTGAATTTCGACCAGTCCATCTTGTAGTTATCGGTTTCTCCGGCTAAAACCTTATCGACGCGGTCTCGCTTCGGAATGAAAATAATATGTCTGCATGAAGGACACCTGCCCTTGCTGCAGGCATACTTGTCCTTTACGTGCAGTTTCCTGCCGCAATACATACACGAAAATTGTATCATAAAATCAGGATACCACAAAATAAAAGCGGTATCAATGTATGACCTTCAATTAACAATCAGCCGGAATAAAATGATAGGAACTATTGCCTTAATTTTGGTTAGCCCCGCACTTACCTGCCCTGTGAGGTACGAAGTTATCTAACTGGGGTTTATCATTCAATTATTTCTATTATATTTATTAAGTGAATAGGTGCGGTGGTTAGCCCCGCCATCATTTATCCGCCTTAGGCGGACTTTGGCGGGGTCCGCTTCTTCTCAAATTTCAAATCTTTTGGCCTCAATCGACAATTTCTATTTTGCATTTCGGCAGGGCTTTTTCAAGTTCAGGAAGCTGTTTGTTGATTTCCTTGTTTTTCGACAGCCAAAGGTATTCCAATTTTTTCAGATTCGCTAATGGCTCAATATCGCTAATCTGGTTGTTGTATAAAGACAGCCACGTCAGGCTCGTCAGATTCTTTAATGGCTCAATATCGCTAATCTGGTTGTTGTATAAATACAGCACCGTCAGGCTCGTCAGATTCTTTAATGGCTCAATATCGCTAATCTGGTTGTTGTAT
>CAZBLD010000005.1:97958-98208 GCA_964492875.1 uncultured Planctomycetaceae bacterium | reverse complement strand
AAATTCAGCCCCGTCAGGCTCGTCAGAGCCTTTAATGGCTCAATATCGCTAATCTGGTTGTCAGATAAAGACAGCCACGTCAGGCTCGTCAGAGCCTTTAATGGCTCAATATCGCTAATCTGGTTGTCGGATAAAGACAGCCCCGTCAGGCTCGTCAGAGCCTTTAATGGCTCAATATCGCTAATCTGGTTGTCAGATAAAGACAGCCACGTCAGGCTCGTCAGAGCCTTTAATGGCTCAATATCGCTAA
>CAZBLD010000005.1:56978-97858 GCA_964492875.1 uncultured Planctomycetaceae bacterium | reverse complement strand
ATAAAGACAGCCACGTCAGGCTCGTCAGAGCCTTTAATGGCTCAATATCGCTAATATCCGAAGAACTAATATCAAGCTCGGTAATTTTTTCGTAATCTTCTTTTGTTAAGTCTTGAGGTTTTTTGTTTAGCTTCTCAGCTACAGCCTCGAGGATTTTCTGCTGGTCGGAAGTAGGAGAAGTAATCTTTGCCGTCTTCGCAATTTCCGGCGAGTATGGAATTTTCATAAGAGAAGCAAGGTCAGTGTCCTTAAGAAGATGAATAAAGCGAGGAAATCGCGGATTTTTAACAAGCTCGTAAAATGCAGGATGAGCAAACGAGGGTTTTTCAAATTCTAAATCTTCTTCCATCACGTTACGACCGTCTGATGGTATCCGCACTTTTCCTCTCATCTCATGAGGCCTGCCTTTCATATCACGCCGACTTTTATAAGCCTCCAGATAATCGTCAGGTACTTCCACCGTTGGTTTGAAATCTGGTTTGTCTTTATTTGCGATGACTATTTTAGACCATTGCTCAAAGAAAAGGTCACCGTCAGGATCGCCGACCATTGCTTTAGGACCATATCGGCGACGGTCGAGGATTTCCTGAATGAAGAAAATCTGAAGGCCCTGACGAAATTCCAGTGTTTGTCCTTTGACCGGCATTTTAAGCGCGCCGCTGCCCGCGATTAGTGCGCTGTTTATGAGCCGTTTAACCTCACGTGGATTTCTGTCGGCAAGTTTATCGATAAGACCCCTGAAAAGTTCCTTGTCGTCATCCTTAAGATTCTTTTTCCAGATGTCGATTTTTTCAAGCTGCACATCAACATATTTGCTGACCATCTCGCTGGAAGGACCAACGGTAACCTCCGTCTGGAATATCTTGGCAAGATAGCTGGAGATTTTCCTGCTGTCCTGCTCATTTTCGGGATTAAAGCCGAGATTTTTATAATGTTCCCTTACCAGTCGTTCTATCACCGGCTTATCAACGCCGACAACAAAGATTAAATAAGGAATGTTTAAATAAAGTTTCAGCGCCTCAAGTACCTGCAGGGCAACGTCCGGCAGGCAGCGGTCAAGGTCATCTATAAAAACTGCTAATCTGCGCTTTTCTCTTTTTTCCTTCTGGTTGCCGAGCGTATTTATTACCCATTGTTCCATCGCGGATTCAAATTCGTTCAAAAACGCCTTTTCAGGATGGGTCGCCTGGCGGTATTCTTCAAGGATTTCTTTAATAAATGCAAGGTCTGTTTCTGCCTCCGCGCCTCCTGGCAGACCGGCCTTGAGTTTTATTGATGCAACAGCGTGAATAAAGCTTTTTCCCAAAAACAGGCCGAACTGCTTCACAGCAGCCATCAATGTTTGTTTGTCGATATTCTTAACATCAATGCAGCTTATGACAACTTCTGAAATGAGGCCTCGCCAAACATCTTCCTGCTCGTGATATTTCCATGGATAGAACCAGACCGGCGTAACCGCAATTTTATCTTTAGGGCCGTTATCGTTCCAGTATTCAAGCATACCGGCAAGCCACTTCATTGCTGAGGTCTTTCCGCTGCCCCAGTCGCCGTAGATTGCTATAGCAGTTGGCGTTTTAGTATCAGGATGGCGGAGAATATCAAAAATCGGCCCTAATCGGTATCTGAAATTAAAGCTGTCTTTTTCACCCGATTCAATTCGCAGCGGGTTATCGGAAAGGACAGAAAGGTCGGGAGGGATTTTGGCAAGTTCAATCAATTCATCAGGTATATTAATCTTCTCGTCGGCCATTAAAATCGTCCTGAATAATATCTCATCCTTTGGTTCTCCTCAGATGCCGACCTGCTGCTGTTTCTCAAGGGATTATAGGCAATTATACCTTGAAAATAATAAAAAGGCAAAAAAATTTGGACGCATGGATTTTTACTTTTTGATTTTCGTTATCGCACTACGCACCACGCATACCGCTCAATCATCGACCAAATACCAAATGCCATCGACCAACAAGTAATTCGCCCCAAGCATTTCTCGAATCTTCAATCTTAAATCTTAAATAAACTTCGTGTCTTCGTGCCTTCGTGGCTAACGTCCATATCGTGCCATCGCGGTATGGATAATTTGCTCGATAAATTTTTCATAAGGTATTCCTGCCTTTTTCGCGGCCTCGGCAAGTTCCTCGCCTTTTGCAACATCCGGGTTCGCATTTACTTCTAAAATAACGATTTTATTACTTGCCGCGGTGCGACCGCGTCGCAACGGGTCCGGCGTAAGTCTTAAATCTATTCTTCCATAATCCCGTAATTGCAGCAGGCTGTAAACCTTTTTGCAGGTCTGGTAAATTTTTCTTGTTACAGTTTTATCGAGTGCCGTAAGGCATCTGCCGTCAGGCATCCCCAAGCGGACCCCAGCGGATTTTGCAAAGTCAAATTTTACATTCCATTTTCGCCGGTATTTTTCATTCCATTTCACGCGATAAGTTGCAAGGCACGGCCCGCTTGCACCCTTGTTGTTGAATATACATTCTCTAATCGGCAATGGTTTAGGTGGATTATTGCCCAATATTCCAACGTAGAGTTCTCTGCCTTCGATATATTTTTCAGCGATTGCTCCCTGTTTCCATTTTTTGGTAACGAACCGGACTCGCTGTTTGAGGGCTTTGACATCATTAACAACGGAGGCGTTTGAAATTCCTTCCGAGCCGTCTTCGAATGCGGGTTTTACAACCATTGGAAATTTTGCAGATTTGGGTATTTTGGCTGTTTTTCCCTGAGGGAAAAACAGATAGTTTGGCACTCTTATCTGGTGATAGGTAAGGATTTGTTTACATAGTATTTTGTCGCGACAGAGCATAAGGCCGACAGAGCCTGTGCCGGTAAATGGGATTTCGAGCAGTTCGAGCATTGCAGCGATATTTTTGTCTTTTTGTCTATCGCCGCCGAATTCTTCGGTCATATTGAAGACGAGGTCTGGTTTTTGTTGTTTTAGCTGATTTGCAACAGTGATAATGTCGTCTTCGACGGGGGTAATTATTATCTTATGGCCGAGCCGTCGAATGGTTTGGATGACGTAGTATTCAGTCGTAGGGGTTTTGGGCAGGTTGAGGAACTGCGGGTCGTCTTGTGGGACGGTTGCTGAATCTACCAGGGCGGTTATTTTATATTTCTTTTGGGGCAAACCAGCATCTCCCAGAAACTCTTACCGTGTTTGACGCAATCGCAGCCCGCATAAAACATTCATCATTTTCGGTAATATTCGTCATCAATAGTCTATGCCAAAGCCCACTCTACGAGGTTATCTTATAGATGGCGCCCTTATTTGTCTTTTTTCTCATTTTTGGTTGATATTTTGCTGGTTTCTACAATTTCCAAAAGAGATATAACTACATAATCTCCGGTAGATTTTGAAGACATTATATATTTTTCACCGATGGTCAGTAACTCTGTGGCACACAGACCGGGTTGTCCAACAGCCTGAATTAAGCTTCCTCCTGTAACAATACCGATTTGAGGCGGATAAATTATTTTATATACTGTGTCGTCAGAGATAACCGCTCCCTTTTTTACAAAATCACCAACGTCTTTTAAAGCAATTAGTTTAACCCTCTTTACAATGTTATTTGCTTCGTCGATTTCGTAGTAAACCTTATAATTACCTTTTTCTTGAGCAACTTTATTGTCTGTGGCAAAGAGTACTGTGCTTTTCTCGATGGCTATAACAACATATGCAAAACAGTCATTCAAGAAAAAGAGTGAACATAACATCGCTATTAAATAATTGACCATTAAATTTTTCTTCATTTTTGTTACTCCTTTTTAGACCACGCAGTTAGCTTCTTTTTTCCATACCATCTCAAATTTTGGAAGTCCTGTATGAGAACAGAAAGAAATTCCGAACACTTTAAAATCACATTTTATATGCCAAGCAAAACTTTCGTAATTATGCCTGTAAACGGAAGAAGTAAATTTTGAGTATACCCCTTTCAGTTGAGGGAATTTTGGGTTTTCTCCTTTTAATGTTTCGAATAAAGCTCTTCCAATTCCTCTCCTCCGAAAATCCTCTTTTTGAAAGTCCACATATATCTCAAATATATAACCATCATTACGCGCTGTTATGAAACCGACGATTTTATCATTTTCTTCATAGACATATTTTTCCTTAGCATTTTTCGTTTCTTCTATCATTTCAGGAAGTCTTGAATCCCAGAAATTCTCAGAAATGTATGGATGATGTACTTTCTTCGCGCCGTTTAGCCAGATTTTTTTGACCTGGTCAAGGTCTGTTTCTAAATTCATTTCTCGAATATTATGTGGGGCAACCGTGGATTTCTTTCCCATACGGAACTCTCCACAATTTTTCATTTTACAGAAAGTTGAGCAGTTGACCGCATTTGAGCATTCGTTTGTTTCACATCTACTGTTCACCTGCTCTATTTTGAGCAACAAAATTGCTTAAAATACCCCCAAGGGGAGTTGAACCCCTGTTACCGGCTTGAGAAGCCGGCGTCCTTACCACTAGACGATGGGGGCGCAAGAAAATCAAAAATCAAAATTGGCGGCGGTCGGGCTCGAACCGACGACCCTGGGCTTATGAATCCCATGCTCTAACCAACTGAGCTACGCCGCCTATTATAACTACGATAGTTTACATTCCATTGACCGCTTTTGCAAGAATTTTAAGGCCAAGTCTAATCCCTGTTTAAAACACCTATAAACGATTTTCTTGCAGTACCGGGTCATAAGCTGTAAACTACATGTTTTATTTAAGGGCGATTAGCTCAGTCGGTAGAGCAGCTGATTCTTAATCAGCGGGTCACAGGTTCGAGTCCTGTATCGCCCAGTCCCGCATCTATTTGTATTGCGGCAACAGATGGAAAATTCGCTAATATTGGTAATTTTAAAACGTTCTGTATTTTCGGTATAATTGTGCAAATAGGTGCGGGATGGAGAGGTGTCGGAGCGGCTGATCGAGCTGGTTTCGAAAACCAGTGTTCCCTCGTGGAACCGCGGGTTCGAATCCCGCCCTCTCCGTTAGAAACATTTAAGATTGAAGATTGAAAATTTGCAACTGTGCAAGTAGGTGCGGGACAAGCGAACCCTGCTGAAGTCCGCCGTAGGCGGATAAATGATGGCGGGGCTAACCTACGATGAAATCCGTCAAATCAGTAGATTCCTTTTCCACTTGACATAAATTATCTGGAAACATATTCTGGGCTGGTCACAAGGGCGGTTAGCTCAGGTGGATAGAGCGCCTGCCTTACAAGCAGGAGGCCACAGGTTCGAGTCCTGTACCGCCCATAGCCATCCACCTTCGCACATCTGTGCTACGGTGGACAAGCTCCGACGCCAAGGCACGAAGTTAGAGGGTTTAGGGGATAGGGAAAGAATATAAAACGTTGAACCCCGCCTGTGGTGAGCAGGGGCTGGGGACTTCGACCACCGCAAGAATGGCAGCAAATAAGAAAGAAGTTTTTCAGCCGGTGAATGTGCCGCTGCGATTCATATCCTCAAGGTTCGCCTCTGAAATGTCAGGAGTCGGCTGAATCATCGCACTGTCCGGCGCAGATATCTGGGCAGGCTGGCCGTCAATCTGAATCGTAAAAGTCAAAGGACCTACCTGAAGATGGTCGCCAGCTTTCGCTACCGTTTCACCATCGACCTTCTGACCATTAAGAAACGTGCCATTGCTCGAACTGAGGTCACGAATCTTCAGGGCGTTTCCCTCCTGACTTAACTGACAATGCCTGCGCGAAACCACCTGCAGGGGGATACAAAGGTCACAATCAGGACTCCGACCCAAGATTGTAGCTTTGTTAGGAACTGAAAAGACTTTCCTTGTGCCGTCTTTCTTCAGCAATATCAGCGAAATATTCATTTCGCTTCCTTTCAGGCTGCAGTTATTATTCTTTACTATATCTGAATTATACCACATAAGAAAGATTTTGACAAGATATAAAATAATTATGGACATCAGGATTCTTGTTTTGCTTTTTGTTGGCGTTACTTGACAATTTTTGCCGATAAGATATATTGGTAAGTCGTTGAGCGATTGCGGTGGCACCAGCCATCTTGACGATTGCGAGGCTCGCCCCGTTAGAAAAAACAATATAAGGCTTTCTAACGGGGCTCGTATCGTCTTACGTGCAAAGGTCTAATGTAACCGTGACAAGACACTCAACTGATAGATAACAGATATACTAATTTTGAGGTTTAAAGGCCGGAATATAATCAATGGCGAAAGTAACGCTGCCTGACGGCAAGATATTGGAAGTTCAGGACGGTCTGACGGCAGGGCAGATAGCTGAAAAAATAGGTGCAAAGCTCGCCCGCGATGCTGTAGCGGCAAAGATAAACGGCCAAGCGGCTGATTTAAGCACACCTGTAAAGGGGCAGATAACTTTCCAAGTCGTAACAGACGACAGCAAAGAAGGTCTGGAAATAATGCGGCATAGCTGCGCACATGTTATGGCCGAGGCAATCTGCAGTATCTGGCCGCAGGCGGAGCTGGTTTACGGGCCGACAGTTGAAAACGGATTTTATTACGATATCGACCTCGATGAGACTATAAGGCCTGAAGATTTCGAGCGAATAGAAAACAAGATGTCAGAAATTGTATCTGGGAATCTGCCAGTTGTCCGCCGCGAAATGAACAGACAACAGGCAATTCTTCACGTGGCAGGCAACCGTTACAAAATCGACAATATAAACCGTGCGCAAGGTGATACTATAAGTTTTTATTCGCACGGACAGGGTTTTGAGGATTTGTGCCGCGGGCCACACGTGCCGAGCACAGGCAAGGCCGGTTGCTTTAAAATTATGTCCGTAGCAGGGGCCTACTGGCACGGCGACCCAACGGAAAAAATGCTACAGAGAGTCTATGGCACCTGCTGGAGAACGAAAAAAGAACTCGATGAATACCTGCAAAGACTTGAGGAGGCAAAAAAACGCGACCATCGTCTGTTAGGCAAACAGCTTGATTTATTCAGCTTCCATGAGGAAGGGCCGGGCTTTGCATTCTTCCACCCGAAAGGAATGATAATCTGGAATGAGATTACCGATTTTTGGCGGAGCGTTCATAGAAAATATGATTATCAGGAAGTCAAAACTCCTGTGATTCTTAATCAGCAGCTCTGGAAATTAAGCGGGCACTGGGACAACTACAAGGAAAATATGTATTTCACAACTTTTGACAATGTGGGATACGCGATAAAGCCGATGAACTGTCCGGGAGGCTGCCTTGTATATAAAAACAGGCAGCACTCGTACAGAGAATTGCCGATGCGGGTTACAGAGCTCGGCCTTGTACACCGCCACGAGGCAAGCGGGGTGATGCACGGACTGATAAGAGTAAGACAATTTACTCAGGACGATGCACACATATTCTGCACGCCGGAACAGATAGAAGATGAAGTGGTCGGCGTTATCGAACTTGTGTTTGAAATATATTCAGCGTTTGGTTTTGAAGACGTTCATATTGAGCTTTCGACCAAGCCGCCGAAACATATCGGCTCGGATGAGATATGGGAAATATCCACAACGGCTTTAAAAAAGGCGATTGAAAAGAAAAACCTGCAATACCAGATAAACGAAGGCGATGGAGCCTTTTACGGGCCCAAAATTGATTTTCATATTTCAGATTGTCTCAAGAGAATGTGGCAGTTAGGCACGATTCAGCTTGATTTTTCTATGCCACAGAGGTTTGAGCTGGTTTATACCGACAAAGACAACACTGAAAAAACTCCTGTTATGATTCACAGGGCCATTTTGGGTTCGTTTGAACGGTTTATCGGGATTCTTATTGAACATTACGGCGGCGAAATGCCTCTGTGGCTCGCGCCTGAGCAGATGAGGGTTCTGACAATCAGCGAAAAGACAAACGATTATGCGCAGGGACTGCTTTCAAGGTTAAAATCTGCCGGTTTAAGATGCGGCATTGATATTTCTGATGAGAAAATCGGCGCAAAAATTCTTCGGGCTCACAATGAGAAAATACCCTACATGCTTGTAGCGGGCCCAAAGGAAGCCGGCAGCAACAGCATAAATGTCAGAATTCGCGGCAGCAAAGAAACAAAAACATTACAGACAGATACATTCGTTGCCGAGGCAAGAAATAAAATCAAGGATAAAAACAGAAATTTGAATATATGAATGGAAAGGACAAAAAATCGCAAAGCTAAAGCTCAGGATTAATGAACAAATCAGAGTAAGTCCTGTTCGTCTGATTGACGCTGAGAACAAACAAATCGGCATAGTAAGTATTGACGAAGCATTAGAGCATGCGAGACAAGTAGAGCTTGACCTTGTTGAGATTGCACCTGATGGTCGGCCGCCTGTCTGCAGGATTATGGACTTCGGCAAATATCTGTACGAACAGAAAAGGAAAGAAAAACAAAATATCAAAAAACAGCATACTGTAACCGTCAAGGAGATACGTTTTCGGCCCAAAACCGACCCTCATGATTGTGAAACAAAGCTGAATCACGCCCGCGAGTTTTTTAAAAAAGGTCATCGTGTTCAGATTACGGTGATGTTCAGAGGGCGCGAAATGCTGCACCTTGAACAGGGTGAAGAGTTAATGAACAAGATAGTTGCCCGGCTTGAGGATGTTGCAAAGGTTGACAGGCCGGCATCGCTGCAGGGCAGAAGAATGACAATGTTTATGGTGTCGAAATAGGCATCGGCAGGGAAACCCCCACACCTTTATACAGGTGTGGCTTTGCCTGCTACATTGGTGTGGTGGTTTGGTGTGGGGGTAAATTTTTGCCCCGTATCAAATAGTTATTGACCTGCCAAAGGCGGGTTGTTAAGATTTTATCCTTATTTTTTTGGGAAAACCGTTTTTTAAGGTTATGAGGTATGCCCAAGCAGAAGACACATAAAGGCTTATTGAAACGTGTAAAAGTAACCGGCCGCGGAAAAATCAAGGCCCGCAAAAGCTATGCGGGGCACCTGATGAGCGGCAAAAATGCCAAAAGACGCCGTCGAGTCGGAAAGCCCTTTATTATCCGCGGTGTCTTCGCCAAGCATATAAAGGAAAAGCTCGGACCAGGCAAGTGAAAAACAGGCAGCTAACTTGAAAGGAAATCTGAATGGGACGTGTAAGAAAAGGTTCGGCTACGCGACGAGCCAGGAAAAGAATTCTCAAGAGAGTAAAAGGCCACGCCAACGCGCCTGGCCGGACATACCGGCTTGCCAAAGAAAGAGCGGTAAAAGCACAGGTTTATGCGAGAGTCGGCAGAAAACAGCGTAAAAGATTGTTCAGGAATATGTGGATTATTCGTTTAAACGCTGCGTGCAGAGAAAGACAAATCCGTTACAGCGAGTTTATCAACGGCTGCAAAAAGGCAAATATACAGCTTAACAGAAAAATGCTCAGCGAAATTGCAATCGCAGACACCCCGGCTTTCGACGCCATAGTTGAAAAGGCTAAAGCCGCGCTGCGGCCTGGTTAAAAAATTCAGGAAATAAAACCCCCGACATAAAATTGGGGGCTAAACAATCGTGATTGACGAGTTTGAAAAAATCGGACAAGAGGCATTTAAATCGCTTAGAAAAGTGACAAATGCCGAGCAGCTCGAACAGTTCCGTATCCGGTTCTTATCGCGAAAGGGAGCTGTAGCGCAGATGTTGAGCCGGATAGGCACGCTTGGCGCCGAGCAGAGGAAACAAGCCGGTGAAGTTGCCAATAAAATCAGCAGGGATGTTACAACAGCCTTTGAACAGCTCAAGTCCTCACTCAAAAAGACTTCTCAAAAAGATGTACCTCAGATTGATGTTACGCTGCCGGGAACGGATTTTGAAATCGGCAAGAGACATATCATTACACAGACAATAAATGAGCTGCTTGAAATTTTCGGACGGATGGGTTTTTCAATTGCATACGGGCCCGAAGTAGAGGACGAATGGCATAACTTTACAGCCCTTAACATTCCTCCAGAACATCCTGCGCGTGACCCTGTGGATAATTTCTACATTGATGACAACAGACTTCTTAGGAGTCAGACCTCAACCATACAGATTCGCATAATGGGCAAACAAAAACCGCCCATAAGAGTCGTTGCTCCGGGACGCGTTTACAGGCCCGATACGGTTGACGCAACACATATGTTTATGTTTCATCAGCTTGAGGCCCTCGTGGTTGATGAGGGCATCTCAATGGTCGATATGAAAAGCACAATAGCCCAGTTTATCGGCGCGTTTTTCGGCAAAGAGGTAAAATGGCGGCTACGGCCCAGCTTTTTCCCGTTTACCGAACCCAGCGCAGAAGTCGACATATTGTTTATTGATAAAAACGGCGAAGGAAAATGGCTTGAAGCCGGCGGCTGCGGTATGGTTGACCCGAACGTGTTCGACGCGGTCGGAATTGACAAGGAAAAGTACACCGGCTGGGCCTTCGGCTTCGGCATTGAACGCCTTGCAATGCGCAAATACGGCATACCCGATATAAGACTGTTTTTTGAGAACGATATAGCTTTTCTCAAACAGTTTTAATAATAGCCACGAAGACACAAAGGCACGAAGAAAATTAACCACGAATTCACACGAATTTTCACGAATTAATTTTGCTGCCGAGAATTCAGAAAGAATAAAAACAGCTGAAATTTACTCTTTGACCTACAAAATTTGTAAGTATATAACCAGAGGTTATTTAAGGAGATAATTATATATGCCTCAAAAACGGTTTACAAAGTGGTTCAAATGGAAAGAGCGAAATAGCATTGATAAATGTAAACAACCTGGTGTATATGCTATTGCCATTTCTAAAATTCGTGTTAGCGGGAAAGTCTTTAAATGGGATAAAAAAATTGTTTATTTCGGGATGACAAATTCTAAAGGCGGCATTCTTGCAAGAATAAACCAATTCGATAGAACTATACAAGGAAAAGATGGTCATGGAGGCGCATACCGAGTAATAAACAAATATAGCAATTATAAGACTCTTGTTCCTAAGCTATATGTGTCGATATGTCCCTTTGATTGTGATGTAACGTCAAACAAGCCTAAGGATTTAAACACTATGGGGGAGGTAGCAAAATTTGAATATGTGTGTTTCGCTAAATATGTTCACAAGTTCAAGCGATTGCCGGAATTTAACGACAAAGAACGGTCTCCTAAAAAACGAACTTGAAAATAAAGAGAGAAGCAAATAAGAACGGCCAATTCATTTAAAACTAACTGGCACGTAAAAAAGGGGAGGGTTAAATAGGTAAATAGTTAGGCAAAAATAAATCGGCTCGATTCGTGTTCATTCGTGGTTGATTATTCTTTTTTAGCGAGTCTTTTTTTTACGCCGGAGGCGATTTGGGCAGTAAGTTTTTCCCTGTCAACTTTTATACTCTGTTGCGACAGATAAGCATTCAGAAAATTCGTTCTATCAGAATCGCTGGAATTTGTGCTGGATATGTATATCTGGACAAGGTTTTTCAGGCGCAGTCTTTTGGGCAGCTTTTTGAATTTTCTGGTCCGCTCGTTGTCGAGGAAAATAAAGACAAATCGGTCGTCATTCCTTTTTACAAGGACATTGCCGAAGCGTAAATCGCCGTGAAAAATGTTTTCGGCGTGCATTCTGCCTACCGTCTGACCGAACCAGCTGATAAGCTGCTGCTTTTGCGATGTGTTAGTATCGAGTCCCGTTAGAGACAGCCTGTCTTTGGTGCTGCTCCTGTTGATTGGGGTCAGACATTTCTGATTTGTTGTCTCTAACGGGACGAGCATTTTATAAAGCGGCACAGAATCCCCGACCTGGCCGGTTATAAGAAAATTTCTGACGGGAATGCCCGCGAAAGTTTTTTTGCCCACGGCAGCCACATTCGGCGTGGAGAAACCGCGTTGTTTCAGCATCAAATCCGCCTTAAATGCCCTGTAGGCCCGGCAGGAAAACAAAAGATTTTTCAATATATCGAGAGGGGAACGATTGAGATATTGCTTCAGAATAAGGCAGTGAATTTTGCCTTTGAAATAAACATTAAATCTAAAAACATTCGCAAATTTCGACGAGGGCAGTTTTATGAAAGAACTTCGTTGACCGTCTGTGAAAGGCGAAGTACCAGAGATGTCAGGAGGAAATCCGGCAGGGAAATCATCGGAGAGTTCAAACTGATAACCTGAAATTTTTATTTTTTGGTAACTCATACCAATCACAAACGCTATAAACCGACAATCGCGATGCCGAGCCGGTTTGCAAGGGCAATGGTTTGGGACTTGTCTATAATAATAACCCGGCCTGCCTCGACAACAAGGCATTTGCCGCCGTTAATACTGAGGGATTCGACAGTATCAGTTCCCACACAGGGAACGTCAAAACGGAAATCCTGTTCAGGCTTTGAGGCTTTCAGGAGAGTCCAGCCGCCTTTTTTGCAGAATTGCCCTGCACGTTCGATCATTTTTTCAGTGCCCTCGACCGCTTCAACGGCTATAACGGTTTTCTCCCTGACAGCGATTGCCTGGCCTATGCCTGTCTGGGCAATTTTTTTCACTATGACCCATCCGAAGTCGATATCTTCCTGAATATTGCCAGCCGGCTGAATCTTTGTCATTACGCCTTCGTCGGCCAGGTATTCAGCGCAAAATTTTGTTGAGTCCTGCAAAATAATACCTCCACTTGCCAGTTCGTCGGCAATCGCCTGTAAAATTGTCTGGTCGATTTTATTTTTTTTTCTCAATCGCCAGTAATAAATTCTCAAAGCCCGCCAGTCGGGCAGATACCGCAGAATCCGCCAGGGTGTAAAAAGCTTTTCCTTGCGGACACAACCTGCCATTATGGCGTCTGTTACGCCGTTTTTCTTCAGCTTTCGTATCCATACACCCGGCCGGGCTATCGGCACTGCTGTATAGAAATCCACCAGCTCGGCAAGCTGCGGCTCAGGATTGTCTCCAAGCCCGGCACATACAACTCTGTAGCCGGCCTGCCGTGCGCCCTGAGCAACGAGAATCGGCAGTCTTCCGGCGCCTGCTATCAGGCCGATTATCTTTTGGTTCGACAGGCTCACCATCTAATCATTGCTCGTTTTCCAAAAGTTTTTCAAGACGACGAATGGTTTTCTTCATTTCCGGCAGTTCTTCAATTATGCTATACGCTTTTTTGGCCTTTATCGCATCTATTGCAGGAGCACCAACAACACTCCGGCCGTCAGGGATATCATTTATCACACCTGCCTGAGCGGCAATCGTAACGTGGTTGCCGATTTTTATGTGGCCGACGATGCCAACCTGACCTGCAATAACACAATGATGGCCGATTGTAGTAGAACCTGCAATGGCAATCTGGCCGATGAGAAGACAGTGCGGCCCGATTTTTGTGCCGTGACCGATATTTGTAAGGTCTCCGATTTTACAGCCTGTGCCGATAATCGTGTCCTCGATGGCACCCCTCTGAATGCAGCAATTAGAACCGATTTCAACATCATCTTCTATTACTACAATGCCTATCTGGGGGATTTTGTGATGTTTGCCATTGTGCGTTGCATAACCATAGCCGTCCTTGCCTATCGTTGCATTGGCGTTGATTATGACATTATTGCCGAGCCTGCAGCCGTCATATATCACCGCATTCGGATAAAGGATACAGTTTTTGCCGATAGCAACGTCTGGTCCTATAAAGGCGCCAGGATAAATAACCGTATTGTCGCCGATGACGGCATTGTCGCAAACAGTCGCGAAGTCGTGGATGTTACAGTTTTTACCGATTTTGGCTGACCCGGCAATAATTGCTTTTTGTGATAATCCGATATTCTTATGATGTCTGTGGCCGTGCAGCAAAACAACTATCTGAGAAAAAGCATAATACGGGTCGTCAGCGATAAGCAGGGATATAGGCGCCTGAGTTTCTTTTCCGACAATTACGGCACCGGCCTTTGTGGTTTGCAGTGCCTTGGTATATTTGGGATTGGCAAGAAAACTGATGTCTGTTGCAGTTGCATTTTCAAGCGTCGCAACAGCGGTAATCCTTGTCTCGGCATTTCCTTTTACCTTTCCGCCGACGTGTTGAGCAAGCTGGGCTAATGTCTTTTCCATAGTTATATCAAAAATCAAAGTTCAAAAATCAAAATGACATATTAAAATCAAAAATTATTTCCTGCCTTTGAGAGTTAATACGCTGGACGCAAAGATTTTGCTGATTTCATTCAGTTCATTCAGGAGCCATTCAGCATCTCTGGGTTTTACTCTTTTACTGTCGCGCAAAAGGGCCAACCAGAGTTTGCTTTCGTTGGCCGATTTCAACGACATGTTAAAATAGTTAATAAAATCTCTTTTGCTACTGGCTGCCTGACCCTCGATATAATTACCCAATATGCTTGTGCCACTGCGCAGCAACTGGTCGCCCAAACGCTTTGACACATTGTCGGAAGGTAACCGGTCAAGAAATCCAATCAGCCGGAGTGCAAACTGATAGAGTCTACGCTTAAATTCCATTTTGAATTTTGATTTGTCATTTTGCATTTTAATTTTTAACTTTTAATTTTACTTCAATAAAGATATTCTGTCGGCACTATCAGTACTGTAGCGATAATTATAACCATTACTATCAGCGGGTCAAGAAATTAAGCATTGAAGGGCCTGTTTTGCTACCTTCTCTGTTTTGTCAGGGCAGGGGGAATTAAAATCAGAAGACTCAAATTTAAAGGTTAAAACCTGCGGACCAACAGGGCCATATTGAATAGGGTCGGTTGGGCCGAAACAGGCGATTGTTGGAATACCTGCTGTTGCGGCTAAATGCGTTATGCCGCTGTCATTGCCGATAAAACAATTCGAGCAGCAAATTACCTGAAAAGTTTCTGTAAGCGAAAGCTCACAAAGAACAGGGGCAATCGCACCAAGAGCATCAAGGGTTTTTCTTTTAAATTTTTCCATCTCCGCCGGGCCCAGTATGAAGACGACTTTTATATTTTCATCACACAACTGCTCAGCAAGCATATAGAAATTGTCAATGTGCCAGCACTTGAAGATGCTGCCGCTGCCGGGATGGATTACCGCAACACGCTGTCCGAGTTTTATGCCGACAGTTTCGAGGATTTTTCGACCCTGAATTAAATCACTTTTGCCGGCGGTAATATATGTTTTTCTCAAATTCCTGTCAGCGGGGCGCAACTCAAGAGGCTGAGCAGAGATAAATGAATCAAGATAAAAGCCGGTAATGTGTCCGGCAAAATCAGCAAGAGGCTTTAACTGTAATGTGGTTACTTCGGCAGCATTGCTGCAATACGCTGTGAAAATGAGGTTGGCCTCAAAATCACTGCCGACGGCACCGAGAAAGGTGATAATCTGCTGGTAGCCTGCAAAGACGTTTATCAGCGAATCATCATCTTCAAGTTCAAAAACATTGCTTTTGACAAAAAGTCTGTGCAAATCGACAGAGTCGAGGTCTTTTATGCCGTCTATACAGGTTCTGCCGGGAAAATAGTCGATATAATGACTTCTACCCAACATCAGGATTGTACCTATGCCGAGATGCGTTTTGAGAAATTCAGCTAATGGCAGAGTGAGAATACAGTCGCCGATAGCACCGGGCTGGATTATAAGAGCCCGAGTAGCAAGCCGCTGAGCTTCGCTTTCAGCCTGGCGGACCATATCCAGAATGTCCTGATTCTCGTCATCCATCAGTCAAAAACCTCTTTAATCCATGCACCACCTGCAACTTTAAGACCTTTTTCATTTTTTAGATAAAAGACAACCGCCTGTCCCGGGGTTATCGCACGGATAGGCTGGTTAAAAGAAACTTCTACAATATCCTTTTGAGGCATTGCATAGCCTGACACAGGTTTGTGATTATAACGGATTTTTATTAAAGCGGCAAATGCTTCCGACGGTTCATCAATCAGCCAGTTTGCACCGTCAGCAGTTAGGCCTTTATGCAAAAGCTCATCGTCAGGACCGAGTGTAACCGTGTTTTTAAAGGCGTTGAGCTTTGTTACGTAATAAGGCACACCCATAGCGACCCTCAGGCCTCGCCTTTGTCCTATGGTAAAACGATGAATACCGTTATGAGTTCCTAAAATTTTACCCTTGCTGTCAACTATATTGCCTTGACGAGCGAGTTCGGGGCATAAACTCTCAAGTTTCGCTGCATAATCATTATCGGGTATAAAGCAGATTTCCTGAGAATCCGGCTTATTGCTTACCTCGAGGCCAAAACTTTCCGCCATTTTGCGGGTCTGACTTTTGTCAAGCCTGCCGAGGGGGAAAAGGACATTTTCGAGGACTGAGCGATTAATCATAGCAAGGGCATAAGACTGGTCTTTGGCTGTGTTTGCGGCAGCATAAAGGCCAAAACCGTTTTCCTCTTCGATTACTTGAGCGTAATGGCCTGTAGCAATAAAGTCCACACCTTTTGATTTTGCGTATTCGAGAAGCTTTCCAAACTTTATGAATCTATTGCAGAAGACGCAAGGATTAGGAGTTCTGGCCTGTTTGTATTCGCTGCAGAAGTAACCAATCACGTTTTTGAACTGGCCGGTTAAATCCAGAACCTCAAAAGGTATGTCAAGATGCTTTGCAACTTTTTCGGCATCTTCACTTTTATGTGCCGGCTGGTCATAGAGCTTCATATAAACGGCAGTACAGTCAAAACCTGCCTGCTTGAGAGTTACAGCGGCGATGGCACTATCGACACCTCCGCTGACGGCAACAAAGGCTTTCGGCGGCCGCTGCAGTTGCTGCTTCATCGGGTTATCAGTCTTTCTTCTTAAACAGTCCTTTGACCTTCTCTGTTACGTCCTTGGCTTCTTTTTTAATCTGTTCGCTCACCTGCCCGACATTTTCCTGAATCGAGCCGGTCACATCACGGGGTAGTATATCGGTGCCCTGCTTGGCGATTGTATTTGCGAGCTCATTGAATATTTTACCGACAACATCCGCAAGCGTTGTTTTTTTACCGCCGATATTCGAAAGATGTATTGAGGAAATATTTAGTTCCGCCGTATCGAGTTTGCCGGGCACGGGTAAAAGTTTGGCTTTCACATTAATGTCCCGTATGTCCAAAGAAGAAATATGAACATTTTTCCCTTCCTGTTTGGGTTTTTCGGCCTCAGGTTTCGCCTTTTCCTTTTTAGGTATTGATTTGAGAATATCGGCCAGATTGTTTGTCAGGCCTTTTTGTTCTATTACAACTGCTGCGCCGTTAAGGCTGACCTAGTTTACATCCACAGTGTCCGAGAAAAGAGAGCGAACATCGACCTTAACGTAGATTGATTTTAGTTCCATAACCTGCTTATACTCGTAGCCGGGTGGGTTGTTTATCTTCAGGTCGTTGACTTCAATGCTGCCGGCAGACATATTGAGATGGACTCGCGACACCGAAGCTCCCACATTAAGCTGGCTTTTAATTGCCTTTTCAATGCTTACCTTCAAAATGCTGTCGATGATAAATGGCGAGATAATGACCAGGACGACCAGCATTATCACAATAGTAAACAATACGCCGGGCCAGGCTGATTTTTGTTTTTCTTTTGCCATTTTACTGCCCTTTAGTTTCAGTTTTCTGTCTCAGATTTTGCACCTAAAATCTTATGCAACTGCTCAAGCAAATCCTCAGAGACCTTGAAGCCCTGTTCCTTTGCGATTTGGGCGTGCTTGAGGGCTTGTTCGTATTGGCCGAGCATATAAAATGTAATTGCAAGATTGTTGTGCGCAGCGGGATAATCGGGCTGCAGTTCGACAGCCTTTAAATAATACTTTTGAGCCTCTGAGTACTGCTGCTGGAGCGAATATGCAACAGCAAGGTTGTAAAAAATATCGGCAGAAGGATTCTGTTTAATTACCTCCTGATATGCTCTGACAGCAAGGACATATTGTTTCTGACTCATATAAGCTTGCGCAAGATTCTGCCAGGCAGAGACCATATTGGGGTCGGCTTTTATGGCATTCTGGTAAGCTGCGATTTGATCCTCAGCCCAGCCGAGCTTGTTATAGGTAAGGCCGAGACCAAAATATGCCTTTGCATTGTCAGGGTTATAAAACAGGACCGCTCTGAACTGCTCTATCGCATCATAATACATCTGGTTCTGAAAATATGCGTAGGCAAGACCGTAAGCAGCAGGAATAGAATCGTTTTTAAACGTCAATGCAAGCCGGTAATTTGAAATTGCCTGGTCGTATTTCTGCTTATCCTGATATATGCCGGCGAGTGTTGTGTATACATCGGCATCATGCGAATTAACGTCAATAGCTTTCTTGAGGATGTCGATGGCTTTGTCGGTTAAACCTTTTGAATGATAAACTTGCGCCAGTCCCTTGTAAATTTCGATAAAATTGGGGTCGAGACTGAGTGCAATATTGTATTGTTCAATAGCGTCGTCGAACAGGCTGTTTTTATGGTAGGCATTTGCAAGATTGTGGTGTGTTTTGGCATCTGCAGGATTTATTTTAAGTGCGGCCTGGTATTGCTGAATTGCAAAGTCAACCATATTTTTTTTAAGAAGGATATTGCCGAGATTTGACCTTGCTTCAGCAAGCAGCGGATTGATATCGACAGCCTTCTGCTGGTAGTAGTAAGCGGTTTCGATGTTATTAAGGTCGAAATATACGTTGGCAAGGTTATTGAAAAAGCAGCCGATAGTTTCCTTTTTGCCGAGATTCCGCATGTAAACCGCCTGCTGCTTATCCTGCGGCACTTTGAATTCCTTTATATAGTGCTCATCGGATGGACTTGCGCCTTTCTGAGTTGTTTCGATGTTAAATGATTTGCTGTTGTCCGCGTATCTTACAAAAAAATGTCCGGGCACAACGACGCCGTAAACAGGCAGCTCAAGCCGTTCCGCGATTGAGAGATAAAGAATCGAAAGACTTAAACAATAGCCTTTTTTGTTGTCCAGCACGGAGTTGAGGAATAAATCCTGTGGGTCATCGGCGTTATTCACGGGTGCAAAGCCGAGCTCGTCAAACAGCAGTTTATTGATTATTTGAACCGTTCTGCGGCCGTTCGACAACGGACTATGGCCATCGAGCCTGTCAAGCACCGCAAGCGCCATTTCGCCAATTCTGCCGCGATAATCCGCTATATTCATGGCAGGGTCCCATCTTTTGCCTATCAGCAGTACCGCTGTCGCAATGTCGATGTCATCATCGCTCAGCTGGAGAGCCTTTTCCACTGAGTTTACATACAGCCCCGACGGATTATACGGAAGCTGCTGCGATGCCAATACTGGAGCTATAAAAAATGTTAAAAATACAAACGCAATTTTTTTCATAGAACACTTTCCAGCTTTTCAGTAAGAATTTCCGGCGTTATTTGTTCAATGGCAATTTGCTTTACTTTTGAAAACAAACCGGAAGTTATCCTGATAAATTTTTTCTTAATGCCGATTTTTTCCGAAAGAAAATCAACGAGAGCCTGATTGGCTTTGCCTCTTTCCGGCGCCGCAGACAGCTTAATCCTCAAGATGCCGCTTTGAATACCTTCAAGAGAAGTTCTGCTGCTCGAAGGAATTACCTTTACATAAAAAACCACCGCATTTTGTCTGCGAGTTATTTTTATGCATTCTTTCCACGCCGGAGAGCGGGCAAGCTTGTCAGCAGGGACATTTTCAGACATCTATGCCGTATTCCCTTATATTTTTACCGACAGCACCCTGAATATATCGCTCAATCTGCGTTGCAAGGTCGCTGACAGAACCTATCTGGAAATCTTCATAATGGCCCTGCTGCAAAGTCTCGCCGTTCATCGCTCTTTTGAAAACCTTGACCCTTATGACAGGACAGTTTCGGCTGGTTTTACTGAAATCGGAATTCTGATGCTCCGTCAGCTCAACCCGCCAGTCTTCACTTATGAATACCAGCGCTGTGCCGGTAAAAACCGAGGTTGGAAAATAATCATACAAGGCTTTAAGAGTTTCCATCTGCCGGTGAATCCTTAATAATGGGTCAATTATACTTTGCAGATATTTTTATTTCAAGCTGCCTGTAAGTTCGGATATTTTGGCGATTTTGTGCCGCTGACAGTACTTTTCTATGCCGTTAATGATTTTTATCGCACTGTCGGGATAAATAAAACTCGCCGTTCCAACACTTACGGCAGTTGCCCCTGCGATGATAAATTCAATCGCGTCAGAAGCATTTCTTATACCGCCGCCGGCAAGAATCGGAATATTTGCCGATTTTGCAACTTCATTATAAACCTTATTCATAAGATATACGGCAATCGGTTTTATTGCCGGGCCGGAAAGGCCCCCCGTACGGTTGGCAAGAACAGGCTGTTTTGTCTCAATATCAATCACCATAGCCGTAAAGGTGTTTATCATACTGAGCGCATCAGCTCCTGCCTGGATTGCGGCAGAAGCTATGGCACTTATGTCCGTAACGTTAGGCGTAAGTTTTACCATCAGGATTTTTTTACCGGCGTTCTTTTTAACGGATGACGTTACTTCATAGACAAGTTTCGGGTCCGTGCCGAAGGTTATGCCGCCTTTCTTGACGTTCGGGCAACTGATATTCAGTTCAAGCCCTGCTATTTCGCTGCAACCAGCAAGCTTTTGGGCAACAGAGACATAATCTTCTATCGTCTGGCCGGCAATATTGACAAAAAATGGGGTGTCGAATTGTTTTATCAAAGGGATTTTTTCAGCTATAAATTTTTCGACACCTATATTTGCAAGACCTATTGCGTTAAGCATACCTGAATCAGTCTCTACAACTCGCGGCACAGGATTGCCATCCCGTTTTTGCAGGGTAATGCTCTTGGTTAAAAAAGCGCCGAGCTGGTTTATGTCTATAAAATCAGTCAGCTCATCAGCGTAGCCACAGGTGCCGGAAGCGGTAAAAACCGGATTTTTAAGCTTTAATCCCGCAAAATCTACAGTTAAATCGACTTTTTGTTCCATATTTATCCGCCTCTGGCGTGATTCACCAGACAACTTCGTCAGCCCAGAATACAGGGCCATCCTTGCAGCAAAGTTTATAACCAGGTTCTTTAGTCTGCTTGTCTATACATTTTACGGCACAGCTTTGGCATAAACCTGTTCCGCAGGCCATCATCCTTTCGAGACTTACCTGACAGGGGATATTGAATTTGGAACTTATCGCAGCAACTTCTGCCATCATTGCTTCAGGACCACAGGCGTAAATAATTGTTTTACTGCTGTCCGGCTTTTTGTCTTTCAGCCAGCCCTTCAGCATTTCTGTTACAAAACCCTTAAAACCTGCTGAACCATCGTCAGTGCTTATGAGAGACTTTACGTTATGTTTTGCAAATTCGCCCAGAGCAAAAGCAGGCTCTTTTGAAATTTTTTCGAGTTTTATATCAAAGTAAGGCAGCTCTGAAAGACTCTTTGCACCTGCAAAGGCAATGACCTCCGTCTTTGGACATTGGTTTTTTAGTTCTTTTGCAAGATGTTGAAGCGGGGGGGCACCCATTCCGCCGGCAACGAGAATTGCCAGCTTTTTATCGCTGAAAATCTTAAAACCATTGCCAAGCGGGCCTATCAGATTTATTTTGTCGGATGGTTTAAGAGTTTTCATCCTTAACGTTGCCGGTCCAAGCACACAATAGAGTATTTCGAGGATTACTTTGCTGTCGGAACACTCGATATTTGTAAAACTGAATGGCCTCCGCAGAAGGATTTGCCGCTGGAAACGTTCGGAAAGTTCGTCAGGGATTTGTTTCTCATCCGGCAAAGCAAGTCTTGACAGGTCAAGCTGGGCAAATTGTCCCGGCAGAGCCTTTCGGAATACTTTTTCAGCACTGCCGTTTAGCTGGAGCCAAAGATTAAAAAATTTTTCGCCGACCGCCTTATTGTCTGAGACTGAAGCGGTGAAAATTGCTTTTTGGGGCTCATTTTTTGCCATAAGTAGCTATTATAAAAACAATTACATACCAAATTTATCCGCCTCTGGTGCGACTGTCAAGACATAAAAAAACTTCCGGAATATTCATCCACTGATACTCCGGAAGCTCGCCACGGCTAAAAAGCCGCAAAGATTTAAACATAGTGATAATTTAAGCTAAAAGTTCAGCTGAACCGAAAAGCAGTATAACCAGCACCTGCTGCGTTGTCAATCGGGCATAAAGAAATAAAGAAAATGTTTTTAAGTCTTTAATCTACAAATACTTATATTATTTATTGATTTTAAGCCTGTTTTATGGTAGAAACATCCCCCATGCTATCTGAAGGTGTTAAAAAATATACATTTTGCCTCATTGTCTTGGCTCTTGGCGTACGCTGCAACGCATCATTGCAGGAAAAAATCGAGCAGATAATCTCGCGTAAAGACCAGGCAAACGTAAAATTCGGAATTCTTGTAACAGAACCCCGCTCCGGAGCGTGCATATTTGGCCATAATGAAAATCTTCCGCTGATACCTGCATCCAATATGAAGCTTGTAACAAGCTTTGCAGCTTTAAAATTCCTGGGACAACAATTTGAATGTGTTACGATAGCTGCAATTTCAGGTAAAAAACTTGTTGTAGTCGGCAGCGGCGACCCATTATTAGGTCTTGCCGACGAAAATAGCCCTGACAGCAACAAATTTAGCGATTTTTTATCAGATATTGTAAGAACACTTAAAGAGCGAAATATAACTGAAATAGAAGACATCGTTATCGACAGCTCTGTTTTTGACGATGTGAGAGTCCATCCAAACTGGCCGAGAGAGCAGCTTAACAGGCCTTATGCGTGCGAGGTAGGCGGGCTTAACTACAATGCAAACCGCATAAAGATTTCAGCCTTCCAAAAAGATGGACAAGTAGAATTGTCGACCGAACCTAATACAGCGTATCTATCGCTGATTAACAAGGTTCAGCCCGTGAGTAAAGGAGAAAGTGCGATAGGCTCGTATCGCACAGAAAAAGAAAATGTCGTCGTAGTTAGCGGCAAATGCAGACAGGCGGCGTCATTCGATACGGCAATTGAGAGACCCGCGGCTTTCTTTGGGACTTTACTTGCTGAAAATCTTAATAAAGCCGGCATAAAAACATCCGGCCATTTGATTTTTGATAACATCAGTCCGGACTTCGGCGAGCCCTCCGTCAGGAGTCCCAAGGACAGTCGAGCCGAAAAACTGCAGATGCTGGTTGAACATCGAACAGGGATGACTAACGTTCTTAAACAGTGCAACAAGGACAGTTTTCAGCTTGCAGCGGAGTGCCTGTTTAAAATTCTTGGCGCCAGACTTATCACAGGCGGCAGAAGCGGAAGCTGGCAGGGCGGGCAGAAGGTCTTAACGGATTATCTGGAATCACTCGGTGCTGATGTAGGAAGTTTCTATATCGACGACGGCAGCGGCCTGAGCAGTCAAAACAGGTTATCTGCTGCTGTTATTGTCAAGGTTCTTGCCGACGCACATTCGAGCGATTTATGGCTTGTTTTCAAGGATACGCTCGCAGCAGGGGGTGTCGATGGTACGTTAAGAAAGTATTTTTATCAGGATGAATATCGCGGAAAGGTCTTTGCCAAGACAGGCTATATTAACAGCGTTCGGGCATTGTCTGGGACGTGTACAACGGATAGGGGTGAATATATCTTTTCAATACTGACAAACGATGCAAATTATAAGACAAAAGAGGCAATCTTCGACATCGTCAAAGCGATAATTGATGAGGGATAAGCGGCAGTGTGATTGTAAATTCGGTTCCTTTTTCCTGTTCAGACTGAACAGATATAGTTCCGTTGTGTGCTTCAACTATTTCCGCGCAAAAGGCAAGGCCAAGACCTGAACCTGTTCTGCCGGCGGTACCGGGTGTTTTTGTGGTGAAAAATGGCTTGAAGATTTTTTTGAGGTTCTCAGGACTTATGCCGCAGCCGGTATCGCCAATGGTAAGTACAACTTCATCATCCTGCTTCGTCGCTTTTATAGACAGTATTCCGCCGCCAGGTATCATAGCCTCACGGGCATTAAGAACAAGATTCATTATTACCTGCTGAATCTGTACCGGCACGACACGAATGGTTAAATCTGCTGGTATGTCGAGCTTCGTCATAATTGCGTCCTTTTCAAAGTCTCTGCCGATACAGGAAAAAACCTCGTTTACAAGTTCGATGAGCCTGCACTCTTTTATGTCGGCGGCCTCGCCAGTAACCATTGCCATAATACTTTCGAGGATTTCTGATGCTCTGGCACTGTTCTGAACGGTTTTGTGCAGGGCTTTTTCCGTCAGTTCCTTGTCCTGCGGATTGTTCAAGGCCGCCTGGGCATAGTTGCCCAGAGGCATCAGGATATTGTTGATTTCGTGGGCTACAATGGCAGAGATTTTCCCGAGATTGGCCATCGCCCCAAGCTCTATCAATTTTGCTCTAAGTTCTTTATTTTCCTGCTGTTGCAGGTTAATTTGTTTGCTGAGAGACTTTCGCTTTTCTATTAACCGCGGCAAGGCAATCCTTCCTTCCATTTTTTTCTGTAAACTATTAACTGTTCATTGTAAACTAATATTATTATTTATCGACACTCAAGGACTTTTTCCTTAAAGGATATGGATAGTAAATCGATTCTGGATGACCTGCTCGATATACTTGAGAAGCATAATGTTAAAATAAGGAAGGATTCATTAGGCGGCGGAGGCTCAGGCCTGTGCAGGATTAAAGACCAGTATATTTTTTTTGCTGATACGGATTCGAGCGCCTATGAGATTGCCGTAAGCTGTGCCAAGGCGGTCGGCCAGGTCGTGGATATTGAGTCTATCTATCTAAAGCCGCAGGTCAGGTCTTTTATAGAACAGAATGTGGAGAAGATTCAACAATGACAAAGACGGTGGCAAAACAGAAGAAAACTGAAGAAAGCCCAAAAGTCGCAACGATACTTGTCGTCGATGATAATGAGCAGAACCTCGAACTGCTTGTGGCTTATCTGGAAGACCTTCCGTGCCGAACAATTCCCGCTAAGGATGGTATAACCGCTCTTGAGCTTATAAAAAAGTCCGTACCTGATTTGGTTTTGCTCGATGTAATGATGCCGAAGATGAGCGGCTTTGAAGTTTGCAGGAGAATCAAAAACAACCCGGCTACGGCGTCTTTGCCGGTTATTATGGTAACAGCATTAAATGAGCTTGGTGATATCGAGAGGGCGATCGAGTCCGGCACGGACGACTTTTTAAGCAAGCCGATTAACAAATGGGAGCTTGTTACCCGCGTAAAAACAATGCTGAAACTAAAACATCTTTCAGACCAGCTCGAAAGAACACTCGCATACTTGAGCGAGGTCGAAAAACAAGCAAGATAGCCACGAAGACACGAAGGCACAAAGAAGTAAGAAGTAATATATAGAAAATTTCGTGTCTTGGTGTCTTTGTGGCTACTTTTATTTTTTTCTTCTCAGAATAGTCAATCCGCCGAGGGACAGCAGGGCGATTGTCGCCGGCTCCGGTATTACAAGCAGAAACGCACGAGTTTGACCATTGTGAGACCCTTGACCTACAATCCAGCCGTTATTGTTTATGCTGTAAGCGTACAAAATCAGCGATGAAATCTTGTGGTTTTCTCCTTCTCCTCATTATTTTGACAATATTATACCATAAATTGTGAATTTGTCAAGGGGAAAAGGAAGCAAGGAAGTAAGGAAGTGAGGAGAACGTAGCCATTTTTTACAATAGAGGGATCCTAATAAAAACCAGGCCAGATATTCGCTACAAACGCTATAGAGGTTGCAAAAAACCTTGATTTTGAGTCGAAAACGCAGATTTTCCCTGCATTTCCATTAAGAGTGCCTTTCGTCTTGTCGATACTGAATACGGTAAACGGTTACGGTTGCGCGGCTCGTTACGGTTACGTCAATCGTAAGACGTTTCTACGACAAACGATACGAGCCCCGTTAGAAAACTGCAGCTTGTTAGAAAGTTCCATATTGTCGTTCTTTCTAACGGGGCGAGTATCGCAACCGATAAACTAAAACCGTAACCAATTAAACCAAATATGTCGAAACTTCTCGAAATTCTCGGCAGGGGTATTGCCGTTAACACCGCAGGGCTGATGTGGCACTGGATTGACACAGTTACCGGAGACAATCCAGACTTTGAACAGATGAATGAGATTCTAAACCTTGTATCATTAGCAAGTTATGATATTGCAGAACAGAAAACCAATCAATATCTGCTGGAAAAACCGGATTGTACCATAGGCAGAATGGCGGCAACGGCCTTGTGTCTCGAAAATTCCGACCTGGCAGGGGCCGTCGAGAATTTACAATCTGTTTATTACAGGCAACCAAGTAATACCATCGCACTTTATGCACTCGGGCATTGTTATGAAAGGCTCGGCAAAGAGGCGGAAGCTGTTGAATTTTATCAGGACTGCCTGAAATTCAAAAATTACCTCGAACTGCCAAGACTGCGACTTGCAGCGATATATTTCAAAAACGGCCAGCTTGAAAAAACGATAAAAGAATATATACAGGAAAGAAACGAGTATCCCGACGACATTGAAACACATGTGCTTCTGGGACATCTATTTATGCAGAACGGCAACTATGAGGCTGCTGTTGATGCCTTTAACAATGCGATACTCATTCATCCGGACAATTTCGCAGGCTCGCTGGAAGAGGAAAAAATAAGGGAGATTATCGAATATGGCGGCCACTGTCAGGCGGTCGAACATATAAACAGCCTTCTGGCGCAACAGCCTGATTCGGCAGAACTTTATTTGCAGCTTGCAGAGGTGCTTGCAGACGATGGTAATGCGGCAGATGCTATTGTACAATACGAAAAAGCCGTAAGGCTGCAGCCCAGCCTTCTGCAGGGGTTTGTAAAACTTGGTTCTCTGCATTTAACCTGCGGGAACTTTTCCGTTGCCGCCGAGTGTTTTAACAAGGCTGCGGCAATCAACGACGAGATTGTGGACGCATATTTCGGCTTGGCTGCGGCACAAAAAAAGACACAAGACCTGGCTGCGGCATACAGCACTTTAATCCTCGGCGCTACAATTCAGCAGAACAGCTGTATTCTTTTTGCCGAAGCCGCAAGGCTGAGATACTGTGCAGCAGCTCATATAGGCTCATCGGGCTGCGGCGGGCTTCGCCCCGACGGGTTGGACAGCCAAGAAGGCCAAAACTCGTTTAAGGTTATGTTCGAGACCTTAAAACAGCAATGTTCGCTCAATCCAGACAATCAATCATTATTGTACGCCTTGGGCCTGTTGTTTATGAAAAAGGGTCTGTTCAATGAAGCGGCCGAAAGTTTCAGCCGAATCATCCGAAAAAATCCGACTCATTACAGGGCACTGGGCAGATTGGTACTTTGTTTTGCAGAAAAAGGCGAAAAATCTAGGGCTCTTATGTATCTGGGTGCCGAAGATAAAATCAGCACAGAACTTCTTAATCTGCATTATAAAACCTCGTTATTATACTGCAGCCGAAGCAACTTTATAGAGGCATTAAAAGCGACCAGACAGCGGCTTGAGGAAAACTTTGATTCTCAAAACACTTTGACCACGTTAAGCGAGGTTCTTCAGAATATGGGGCTTGTTGACAGGGCCTTTGCAGGCTGGAATCTTATCAGCGATATGATAAATTACGCTGCCCAAGGCTAAGCCCCCACCAATAATGCGAACCCCGTTAGAGACAAGACGTCACGCCTGACGGCCGTCAAAAGCAGCCTGTTGTCTCTAACGGGGCGAAAAACCTGAATGAAACATAACATATATTATAGGACTACAAACAGGGGGATGAAAAAGGGGTTAGCCGTGCTCTGCTTATTATTTCTTTAATTATCCCTTGCAAAGTGTAATGACTGTAAATAAGGTTATTCGTTGGAAATGTCTCTTGAACTGAAAAGTTTAGCTTTTGAAAATAGCAGTTTTATCCCCCGGCAGTTTACTGGTCAGGGCGCCGATAAGTCTCCTCCTTTGGAGTGGCAGAATGCTCCCAAAGAGACAAAGAGCTTCGCCTTGATAAATGACGACCCTGATGCACCCGGAATGACCTGGGTTCACTGGGTTATTTTTAATATCCCACAGGGTAAAACGTCACTATCCGAAGCAGTTCCCACCAAGGCTGAATTGCCTGATGGGTCAAGACAAGGCATCAACGATTTTGGTCGAATTGGTTACGGCGGCCCAATGCCGCCGCCCGGAAAGGCACACAGATACTTTTTCAAGCTGTATGCTTTAGACAGTATGCTTGAGCTGAAAAGCGGCATAACCAAGACGGAACTCTTAAAGGCTATGCAGGGCCATATTCTGGCCCAGGCTGAAATTGTCGGACTGTATAAACGCTGAAGTTTTGCCTATATTTTTCCACTTCTACCCCCCACACCTTTACGGAAAGCCACGGCGGTTAAGGCGTGGAGGAATGCGGTTATTTTCTCGCGCTATTGTGAGACAGACAATGCCACGCCTATAAAGGTATGGGGGTGTACTTCAATTATCCGTTCTAACCACAAACTGGCTTTTTTATTGACAGATAAGCCTTATAACTTATAATAACTTACCTTTTTGTGCGGAGTAAACCCTCACACCTTTACAGGTGTGGGGGTTACTGTCGTGGCTTTCTGCAAAGGTGTGAGGGTAAATCTATGAAGAATAAGGTAGTTGTGATTCTGGGCTGTATGCTTTTCAGCACTTTCATCTGGGCACAGCAGGGCGAAGATAAACAGAAACTCGAAGATAACTGGAATGACTTTCTGCATTATACGGTAATAGGCCGATTTGACCTTGCCAGCGGTTTTGCTCAGAAAATTATCGACAGCAATGCCGACCCGCTGGCACTGCTGAATTTAAGCGAAGAAAATCCAAGAGGTTATGCAATATTAGTAAAAGTTCACGCAAACAATCCCGACCTTGCGCCGCTGGCGGCAAAGATTCTTGATATTATTGAAAAGGGACGGTTTATTCGGCGCAGCGACTCTGAAATCATACTCGAAGAAATCAAAAGGCTCAGCAGCACCGTTCGCGGCAAATATACCGCTATTGAAAGACTTCGAAACGCAGGCGAATATGCAATTCCATATATGATTGACGCTCTTCGTGACGAGACTCGAAAAGACGAATTTGCAAATATTACCACCGCCCTGCCGGAGGTCGGAAAAGAAGCTATCAGACCGCTGACAGCTTCGCTTGTTATGGATGACCTTACCGTAAAGGCTGAAGTAATAAAGGCGCTGGGCAAGATAGGTTACCCTGAGTCGCTGGGCCATTTGAAATTTATCGCTGAAAATGATTCTTCCCAAGAGCTTCGCCAGCTTGCTGTTGATAGTATGGGCCAGATTGATTCAGCGAGCGTAAAAAAGACAGCGGCAGAGCTCTTTTACGAGCTGGCGGAAAATTACTATTACAAGGCCCCGTCACTGTCCCCCCCTGCCGATGTAAACTATGCAAATATGTGGTTCTGGGACAAAGACGGGAAAAGGCTTGTCAGAGAAGAAGTTGACAAGTCATATTTTCACGAGCTGATGGCAATGCGATGTTGTGAATGGTCGCTGCGGGCCGACCCCAACTTCGGAGATGCGATTTCGTTATGGCTTGCCGCCTTTTTCCGGGTAGATAAAACTCATATTGCATATCCGAAATACTTTGGTTCAGGCCATGCCAATGCAATGACCTATGCCACAACAGCGGGTGCCGAATATCTTCATCAGGCCCTTGCTCGCGGCGTCAAAGACAAAGATACTGTAGTTGCACTGGGGACGGTTGAGGCCCTTAGTCGAAATGCAGGAGAGAAGTCACTTATGTACAGGCTCAAAACCTCTCAGCCACTGATTGACGCTTTGACATTTGATGACAGAACGGTTAAATTCAGCGCTGCCATCGCCCTTGCTCTTGCAGGTCCTGTCGAGAGATTCAAAGAAAGCGAACTTGTTGTAAAAAATCTTGCCGAGGCGATTTCTACCCGCCCTGACGCAAACTGGCCGAAGGAGACAACCGATACATACGCCATCAGGGCCTGCGATGCAATGCTGAAACTTGCCCAGACAAGAAATAAGGTGATAGACCTTTCGCTTGCCCTTTCAACTCTTGTATCAGCTACGAACGACGCAAGGGACCAGATAAAAACCTTTGCCGCCCAGATTCTTGCATATCTTCCAAGCCCTGACGCACAAAGAGCCATTGCTGAAATGGCGCTTAAAGAGGACAATAAAATGGAAATCAGGATTGCAGCGTTTGACTGTCTTGCCGTTTCGGCAAAGGTAAATGCCGATCTTCTTCTTGACGAGCAGATTGAGAGGATATACTCGATAGTTCAATCAACGGATGTCAATGCTGAACTTCGCTCATCTGCTGCCGTGGCTTTCGGAGCGCTGAACCTGCCAAGCAAAAAGGTAAAAGACCTGATACTTAATCAGGCGAAAATATAAGTCTTTGGTATCCGGGCAAGTTATTGTAGGCGATGCCTGTTATGGCTAAGGCTACCGAAAAAAGCGGTAAGATTGACGAAAAGCAGCGAAAGAACGCGATAGCAGATTTTGTCAAAGGCCTTTCGGCTGAACATAAGATGCTGATAATCCTCAAAGCTCAGCTTTACGGCGGCAAATGGGAACCGATGTATCAGGATTTGAAGAACCGCCTGGAAGGTAAGCCTTATATATTCAAGCTGGTAAACCGCATTAACGATGACATAGAAAGAATCGAACAGATGAGGCAGTTTGAGCAGCAATACGACATGAACCTGTGCGACTACGTTAATTCCATAGAATGATTGTTCCGGCATTATCGTTTTGTAAATTTTCAGGGAGAAAAACATTGAAAAGCTTTTGTTTGTTCTGGTTATTTGTTTTTGTTTTTTTAACAGTCCAGCCGTCAACCTCCGATGCAATTATAAGTGAAAAGCTGCTTAATGAGGCGGGCCTTGAGACAGCTTGGCAGAATGTGATAGCCTTAAATCCGAAGGAGAAGATTCAGAAAGTAACTGTTCTCGGCAATTATCTGTATATTTTAACTGACGATAACTATCTGTTTTGTTTAGACAGGAACACAGGCCGGCTGAGTTTTGCTGCTGTTGCAGCGGCGCCGAAATTACCCGTTTTTGAACCGGTGGTTCGCAACGGCATTACTTACATAATAGCTGCAAATAATCTTATTGCAGCGGACGTTGAAAGAGGCGCAGAAATCCGCCGAAACAGGATTCCTTTTTCGGTTGCTGCCGCTGCTGTTGTAAATGCCTTCTATCTGTATGTTCCCGGAACGGACAAATGTCTGCATATTATGGACCCTAATACCAAGCGGGAGATTTTCAGAGCAGAGGCCGACGATGTCTCCATGATAACAAGTGTTCTGGCCGACGACAATTCCGTAATTTTTGCAACTGCCGGCGGAAACGTGATATGTATGAATCCGTCCAAACCAAAGCGGCTCTGGGAGTTTGATGCGGTTGGAGCAATTACAGCACCTCTGGTTAGAATTTCCGGCTGGCTTTATGTCAGCAGCAGAGATACAAACCTTTACAAACTTGATGCCGGCAGCGGCAAGATGATGTGGAAATTTCGTACCGGTTCTGTCCTTCTGACGTCTGCAAGGGCTACCGAGACCACCGTTTATCAATATGCTCCCAACAAAGGCCTTTATGCAATCGATGCGAACAGCGGCAAACTCCTGTGGCTTTTGCCGGATGCGGTTGACCTACTCGCACAGGACGGCAACACGGCTTATATCTTTGACAAAAACAATACCTGTACCGTAATGGACAATCAACAGGCCAAAAAAAATTATACAATCAATTTTGCGCCGGTAACCACATTTGCTGCCAACGTCTATGATAACAAGATATATATCATGGAAGATAAAAACATTTTCTGTATCCGGCCAAGAGTAAAATAAGGCCATAAATACAACCTTAAGGAGAAGACCGATTTAAATGGATGTGAAAATCAGAACAGCGCTGATTAGCGTTTCCGACAAGACAGGCGTTGTTGATTTTGCAAAGAACCTGTCGGCAATGGGCGTTAAAATCATCAGCACCGGCGGAACGGCAAAAATACTAACACAAGCCGGCATTGACGTTATCAGTGTTGATTCCATAACCGGCTTTCCGGAGATGATGGACGGCAGAGTCAAAACGCTCCATCCGAAAATTCACGGCGCCCTGCTGGGAATTAGAGATAATGCCGAACATCAGGCAGCAATGAAAAAGCACGGCATAGAACCAATAGATATGGTCTGTATAAATCTCTATCCGTTCGAGCAAACTGTAGCAAAACCTGACTGCAAACTTGAAGATGCAGTCGAAAATATCGACATTGGCGGGCCAAGTATGGTCCGCTCGGCTGCAAAAAATCATAAATTTGTAGCTGTTGTTACAAGCCCTTCTCAATATGATGAAATCGTTTCTGAAATGAAAAGTAATAAAGGCTGTATCAGTCAAAAGACGAGGAGCAACCTTGCAAGAACTGCATTTGGCCTTACCGCAAGCTACGATGCGGCAATTTCAAAATATCTTAACCAGCAGGCCGGTATAAGGTATCCGGAAAGGATAAGCATTTCTCTTTTAAAAGCTATGGAACTTCGCTACGGCGAAAATCCGCACCAGAGCGGCGCATTTTATAAACTGCCTGCCGATAACGAGGTGAGTATATCATCTGCGGCAATTTCAGAAGACGAAACGCAGATTAGCTTCAATAACCTGCTCGATGCTAACGCTGCTTTTGAGCTGGTAAAGGAATTTTCAGAACCTGCTGCTGTGGTTGTAAAACACTTAAATCCCTGCGGCTGTGCAATTGATAATGATATCCATAAGGCATATCAAAAAGCCTATGAAGCCGATGTTGTCAGCGCATTTGGCGGAATAGTTGCCTTGAACAGAAAGGTCGATAAGGCGCTTGCCGCGACAATTATGGAATCTTATTCGCTCTTCGGCAAGGCTAAAGGTGCAGGCGGATTTTTCGCAGAGGTAATAATCGCTCCGGAGTTTGATAAAGATGCCGTCGAGACTATAAGAACATTAAAACCGTGGGGCAAAAGAGTAAGGCTTGTGGAAACAGGCCCGATAGACAGGACAAAAATTGATTGCGGCGAATTCGATGTCCGCTGTATTGTCGGCGGCCTGCTTTTGCAGGATAGAGACCTCATCGGCTGGGAGCCGGCGCTGCTGACCTATCCGACAAAGGTAAAACCAAACAAGGAACAGCTTGAAGATTTGAGAATTGCCTGGCTCTGTGCAAAGCACACAAAGAGCAATGCTATTACACTTGTTAAGGATAGATGCCTTATCGGCGTAGGAGCTGGCCAGATGAACCGCGTCGAATCAGGCTTGCTCGCATTTAAACACGCAGGCGAGGAAACAAAAGGCTCTGCTATGGGTTCTGACGCGTTTTTCCCATTTGCTGATAATATAGAAAACGCTGCAAAGGCAGGCGTAGCCTGTATTATCCAGCCTGGCGGGTCAAAGAAAGATAATGAAGTAATAGCCGCTGCGGATAAATATGGCATCGCTATGGTCTTTACAGGCAAAAGACACTTTAGACACTGAATAGCAATAAAGAAGATTGAATGAAGTATTTAGTTTCGTTTGTGATTCTTTAAAATTATTTTGCAAAAAATGGAGGCTTGTTATGAGTAAGTTGGTAGTGCCCCAGAAAGGTGCATTGGATTTATTATCTCTTGGCGCATTGGTATGCCGTTTAGACCCAGGAATTATTCCTTTTCATAAAGCGACAAGCTTTCAGGCTCACGTCAGCGGAGGCGAGTTTAACGTCGCCGCCAATCTGTCGGACTGCTTTGAGCTGAACACGGGTATCGCTACAGCGATGGTGAAATATCGAATCGGTCGTTTGATTCAGGAACGGGTCAGGGCAATGGGCGTAAAGCCGTTTTATGTTTGGTTCGAGCGCGACGGCGTTCAGGGCCCGAATATGGCATTTGTTTTCAGCGACCGCGCGTATGGCGTACGCGGGCCGGAAGTTGATTATAACCGCGCCATAGAAGCAGCCGCTCAGCTAAAACCCGGAGACTTCAAATGGGCGGAAATTTTCAAAGATGGCGTTCGCTGGTTCCACAGTGGCGGAATTTTTGCGGCACTATCGGAAACAACCTCAGAACTAATCATTGAAGCAATGAAATTCGCCAAAGCCAAAGGTGCGGTGGTTAGTTTTGACATTAACTATCGCGCGAAACTCTGGAAATCCCGGGGCGGACAGAAACGAGCGGTAGAGATTATCCGACGGATTGCAGAGCACGCCGATGTTCTCGTCGGTAATGAGGCAGACCTCCAGGATGGTCTTGGTATTGCCGGCCCGGATGTCGTTAAACAGTCCAAGCTTGACCCCGCTGTTTTTGTTGCGATGATTGGCGAGGTTACGAAACGGTATCCGAATGTAAAAGCTGTCGCAACCACACTTCGAGAAGAGCACTCCACGAATGACCATACCTGGAGCGCAGTGGCGTGGGTCGACGGCAAAGTTTACCAGGCGCCAACCTGCAAACTCAACGTGTATGACCGGGTTGGCGGCGGCGACGGCTTCGCTTCTGGATTTTTCTATGGCTTGATTACAGGCAGGCCGTACGAAGAGGCAGTAAAGCTCGGATGGGCGCACGGCGCTCTGCTTACCACCACTCCCGGAGACACAACAATGGTAACTCTGGGCCAGGTGGAGAATTTCATTAAAGGTGTACGAGGCCGTATCCAACGGTAGAGACTTCTTATACCGCCTCTATTGTTGATGGTGGTTTTGGTGCAATGTTATATGTAACGCTGACGATGCCGGGGACGTTGCAGATAATCTCATCTGCCAATTTTTGAAGAGTTTCAAAAGAAAGTTTAGTCGGCGTTGCAACTCTGGCATCGACGCTGTCCCAGCAGCGAAGCTCGATTTGCTGACCGAAATCACGTCTGCCGTTTCGCATACCGGTTACGCGGTCTTCGTGAAGGATTGCCATATACTGAAATGCCTTTATGCCTTTAAGCAATCTTTCGACAATCGCTGTTGCCTTACGGACGGTTTCAATCCGCTGTGGTGTTGCCTCGCCTATCACACGCGCCGACAATGCCGGGCCGGGAAATGGGATTCGCTCGAATACCTCGACAGGTAATCCTAATGCCCTGCCCACCTTTCTTACGCCATCCTTGCGAAGCTGAATCAACGGTTCAAGAATACGATAGCCAAAGGTCTTCTGAGGGTCGATACCAAGCTGCTCAAAAACATTGTGCTGGCGTTTGATTCCGGCGACGGTTTCATCAACATCGGTAAGGATTGTTCCCTGCAGGAGGAATTTTGCTCTGTTTTTTTTGGCAATGCGGCCAAATACCTTTTTGTAAAAGGTCTGGGTAATAGCTTCGCGTTTTGCTTCGGGGGCTGTGATGCCCTTAAGCGCTGCAAAGAATTCCCTGCGGGCATCGACTATTTCGACTTTTACGCCTAATTTTTTGAAAAGGCTTACAACTCTTTCGGGTTCGCCCTGCCGCATAAGACCATTTTGAATGAAAATGGTCTTAAGCTGTTTTCCCAAGGCCTTATGGCCGAGCATCGTAACGGTGGATGAATCTACGCCGCCCGATAGAGCGTTAATTGCCATTCCGCTGCCGACAGCGTCTTTGATTTCCCTGACCTTTTCGCTGATAAACCGCTCGGCATTGAGTTTCTTTACGGTAATCTCCTTAATCATATGACCTCCTTTTCATCCAAAAATATTGTTAGTCTTAATTGTTAGTCTTATACGGTGTAGGTTGAAGCACTGGTTGTGCCGCCGCGGCCTGTCCAGTTGGTATGGAAGAATTGGCCGCGAGGTTTATCAACCCTCTCGTAAGTATGCGCGCCGAAATAATCACGCTGAGCCTGCAGGAGATTTGCCGGCAGTCTTTCAGCTCGATAGCCGTCATAATAGGCCAGAGCTGAACTTATCGCGGGCATCGGAATACCCAAATCGACGGCGGCCCTGACGACCCGCCTCCAGGAGCCCTGCGATTTTTTAACTGCACTTTTGAAAAACGGGTCAAGCAGCAGATTCACCAGATTCGGATTTTTCACAAATGCATCCTTTATCCTGCCCAGAAATACCGAGCGGATAATACAGCCGCCACGCCATATTAGAGCTATTCCGCCGTAATTGAGATTCCAGCCGAACTCTTTCGCGGCAGCCCTCATAAGCTGATAGCCCTGTGCGTAGCTTACAATTTTTGAGGCGTACAGCGCCTTGCGTAAATCATCTACCATTTTTGTTTTATCGCCCTTAAACGGTTTTGCAGGACCGGCAAGGATTTTCGAAGCTTCAACGCGTTCTTCCTTCAGAGCCGACAGACACCTTCCAAAAACAGCTTCGCCGATAAGCGTCAAAGGCTGACCTGTATCGAGCGCAGCTATTACCGCCCATTTACCGGTACCCTTCTGCCCTGCCGTATCGAGAATCAAATCGACAACTTCATTTCCCTGTTCGTCTTTATACGCAAGGATATCGCGTGTAATTTCAATAAGGTATGAATCAAGTTCGCTTTTGTTCCACTCGGCGAAGGTGTTGTGCATTTCGGCGTTTGTCGTTCCGAGGCCCTGTTTCATCATATAATAGGTTTCGCAAATCATCTGCATATCGCCGTATTCGATGCCGTTATGGACCAATTTTACAAAGTGTCCCGCCCCATTTTCGCCGACCCAGTCGCAGCAGGGTTCGCCTTCTTTGGTACGAGCAGCAATTTTCTGGAAGATCGGTTTTAGATGCGGCCAGGCTGGAGGCGAGCCGCCAGGCATAATCGACGGTCCTCTCAACGCGCCTTCCTCGCCGCCGGAAACGCCTGTGCCGATATAAAGTTTGCCCTTGCTTTCGACATATTTCGTTCTTCTTGTCGTGTCAGGAAAATGGCTGTTTCCGCCGTCGATGATAATATCGCCGTTTTCGAGATGCGGCAGCAAAAGTTCGATAAAATCGTCAACAGCCTGACCGGCTTTTACCATCAGCATAATCTTTCGCGGTTTTTTTAGGTTTGCACAAAACTCTTCGATAGTGTGGCAGCCGATTACATTTTTGCCCTTTGCTTTACCGTTGATAAAATCATCGACTTTTGAGATGGTGCGATTAAAACAGGCAACGGTAAAACCCTTACTTTCCATATTAAGGATGAGATTTTCACCCATTACCGCAAGACCAATCAGACCAATATCAGCTCTCGACATTTGTGTTTACTCCTTATTTATTGATTGAATCTGTTTTTATACGCCCACAGGCCTAAGCCTGGATTGGAGATAAAGAAAATTTTCTCTCCGTCCGGCATCGTATTAAAGCCGTTCCGAAGTTTTTGGTGATTGTATTTTTTAAGCATATCAGGCAAATCGGCATAACTGAAATTTACCGCTTCAATCTGCTCTTTTGTGAGTCTGCCGGGACAATAGGTTATTTTAAATCTGCCTTCGCTTGAGCCGTGAATAAGATGAGCAGCGGCGCTTAAATTTGCCTTCAAGTCCACGTTATGTTTGACGGCGTCGAGGACTTTTTCAGTGCCGACATAACCGTATTTTCGAATAAGCTGGTCAATTTCTTTATCTTCGCCGAATTCCTTTACACCCGGTGCCAGCACAATCAGCTCTCCGCCGTCTGCCATAGCCATTCTTGTTCGATAAATGCTTTTGTTTCCCAGCCAAGTGCTTTTATACTCGTGCGGGTCGAGATAAACAACCACTTTTTTAAGCGGCTCATCGAGCATTGTGAAATTGACCTTCAGACAAAGTTCGCAGGCCCGATTGAAACATTCAATATCATCTCCAATGAAAAGACCTCTGGTTTTTTTATTTCTCTGCCCATTCTCCGATACGACAGTAAGCACATAAATAATTGGCAAATTTTTGGTGAAATGTTCAGAGGCATAGTTGAGGACTTTTCTTACCGGCGTATCCGCCCTGCCCATAATCTTTTCCATATCGCAGACCGCGCCGAGAAAATGACTTCTGTTGATGCCTTCGGGGCCGCCTGTACCAACGAAGATATTTTTGTTGTAATTGGCCATTCCTGCAACCTCGTGCGGCACAACCTGACCGATTGATAAAATTAAATCAAAACCGCCCTCGACAAGCAGCTTATTTATCTGGGCAGGCCAGTCATAATCTAATTTGCCTCCGCTGACCTTCTTAATAAAATCGGCCGGCACACGGCCAAGAGTTACAGTATCAGTTCGCCAGTTATATTTTCTGAAAAGATTCAGCGGTGTTTGGCCGTACATCCTTTTTATTTCCGCTTCCGTCATCGGGAAATGCGTTCCTACAGCAGGCAAAACATCAGTGAGCCTGTTGCCATAGTACTGCCAGGCCATAAAGGTAAGTTCGCCCGCACGTGAATAAAAACGTGTAATGTCGGGACCAATTGCGAGAACTTTTCTACGGTTGCCAAGTCTGTCGAGAGCAGAATACAAACCTTCTTTGAGGTCATCTGCACTTAAGTTTGCTTCAGAATTTCCTTTGCTATAAAGTAACATTGTATCCTGTTTGTTTTGTAACTCCTTCAAATATAATTAGTTATGATTTTAACAATTGGCTTGCTTACAGAACCGGCTTTTATATCAGAAACCTGATTTGTTTTCAAGGATTATTATGCGGATTTGGGGATTAAACGACAGTGGCAGTCTTTTGCTTTACAATAATTGTTAAGCGGATTATATTTGTTTTTTTACGCCGATGTAGCTCAACGGTAGAGCACGGCTTTCGTAAAGCCGGGGTTTTGGGTTCGAATCCCATCATCGGCTTTCTATTATTTAAGCTCTTTTGCCAGAGCGGCGGCGCCGATAATGCCGGCGTCCTCGCCAAGAGTCGCAAAACAAATCTCCACAGTATCCTCTATCTTGATTTTCCAGATATACTGCTTAAAATAATGTTTGATTCTGTCAAGCAACGGCTTGCCTGCTGCAATCATTCCGCCTGCAAAAACAATTCTTTCAGGTTCGCTGCAGTGCAGCGCATTAACACAAAGTACCGCTAATACCTCAGTAGTCTCATCAGTTATTTTTTTGGCAAGTTTATCGCCTTTAGCCAGATGTTCATATACATCCTTGCAGGTTATTTGGCCGTTTCTTTCAAGCACTGTTTTAAGACTTGATTTTTCGCCTGCTTCTATCGCCTCTGCTGCCCTTTTTGCGGTATTTGACGCTGAAGCATAAGCCTCTGCGCAACCTTTCTGGCCACAATTGCACAACCTGCCATTTAATTGCACGATTGTATGTCCCAGTTCAGCGGCGTTGCCATTGCTGCCTCGCAACAGTTTGCCATCGGATATAATCCCCCCACCGATGCCTGTTCCAAGCGTAAAAAACACCATACTTTTTATATTTTTGCCGGCACCTGCGATAAATTCGCCAAGACAGGCAGCGTTTGCATCATTGTCAAGCACCACCGGTTTGCCAAGTTTTTCCTTCAGCATCTTAGTTATCGGCACATTCCTAAATTTCGGCAAATTTGTACAGCGTATCAGAATACCTTCTGAATATCTTGCAGGTCCCGGTGAACCAATTCCAACGGCCTTGATAGTTTCCAGCGGAGTATTTTTTTTGTCTGCCATTTCCTTTATTGTCTCAACCATCCTGTCGAAAACTGCCGCAGGTTCCATCTGCGCATCTATCGGTATGGATGTCTTCCACAGCGGTTTCATATCTGCTGAAAAGCAGCCGATTTTGATATTCGTGCCGCCTAAATCTATTCCGATAAAATTATCAGCCATATTAGTCAATTCGCGTTTATTCGTGTTCATTCGTGGTTAATTCGTATAACCATCAGGATTCGCTAAATGCCATTTCCAGGCGGTTTCAACAATTCTTTCAAGTTCAGGATACTTTACTTTCCAGCCAAGCGTTTTTTTAGCCTTTGTTGCATCTGCGGTTAAAACCGGCGGGTCGCCCGGCCTGCGAGGTGCTTTCGTAACCTTGAAATTTCTACCCGATACTTTTTTGACTGTTTCTATAACCTGGCGGACAGAATAACCTTTGCCGTTGCCGAGGTTATAAACCAGCTCATTTTTACTATTGAGTTTTCCAAGTGCGAGCAGATGTGCCGAGCACAAATCCTCGATGTGAATGTAATCTCTTATACAGGTGCCGTCCGGCGTAGGATAGTCTGTGCCAAAGATTTTGACATCTTCTGCTTTGCCCATTGCAGCAGCGATTACCAGCGGAATAAGATGGCTTTCAGGCCTGTGGTCTTCGCCAAGCGTACAGTTTGCGCCGGCACCGGCAGCATTAAAATATCTTAAGGCAGCATAACGAAGCCTGCCTGTCTGACTCTGGAAATGGCACATTTGTTCGACGGCCCATTTCGTTTCGCCATAAGGATTGATTGGCTTTTTGGGAGCATCTTCCGTTATCGGCGTTTTTTCAGGAATGCCGTAAACTGCTGCGGAACCGGAGAAAACAAACTTTTCGACGCTGCATTTTTCCATTGCAGAAAGAAGATTGCGGGTATTGCAAACATTATTGCGATAAAATTCAAGAGGGTTTTTTACCGACTCACCCGCTTCGATAAAAGCGGCAAAGTGCATTACCGCATCAATTTTCTTCTCTTTAAGAATCTTTACAAGCAGTTCGAAATCGGTCAAGTCGCCCTTTATAAATTCAGCGTTTCCAACTGCCTGCCTATGGCCGGAACTTAAATTGTCGTACACAATCGGCTCATGGCCTGCCTCGGCAAGCATTGCCGTCATATTACTGCCGATATATCCTGCACCGCCGCAAACCAGAACCTTCATCCCGTTAGACCTCTCTATTTCTAAATTATTTGTATAATCTGTATATAATTGCCTGTTTTTTCATGACTTAAAATATACGCATAATGCTAAAGAGGTCTAACGGGATTCATCCCTTTTGGGTTAGACTTCCTTTTATCCTGTTTTTAGTATATCTTTTACCCATTCCTGTTTTTAAATATCTTTCCCTGCGAAAAGCATCACTTTTATTCAAACAAGCCTCAAAATAAACCAATTTAACAGGCAATCTAATTTTTGTATAATATACTTCACCTTTGTTATGTTGTTCCATTCTCTGTCTTAGGTTATTTGTGCAACCCATATAAAAAGTGTTTGTCTTTTCGCACTTTAAAACATATGTATAAAACCAAACAGGTCTAACTGGATTCATCCCGTTAGACCTCACTTACTTTTAAATTATTTGTACAATCTATATAA
>CAZBLD010000005.1:0-56878 GCA_964492875.1 uncultured Planctomycetaceae bacterium | reverse complement strand
TGCCTTTTGACAATTAAAACTCGTATGACATTGAGGAGGTCTAACGGGATTCATCCCGTTAGACCTCACTTACTTTTAAATTATTTGTACAATCTATATAAAACATATACTGCCTTTTGACAATTAAAACTCGTATGACATTGAGGAGGTCTAACGGGATTCATCGTTTGCCCTTTTTGCTGGAAAGCGCTTTATCAATTTTGCCGAGGATAAAAGCTTCGAGCCGGTTATCTCTGCCGATATCAACCCAGTCCATCATCTTTTCCTGCTCCGGATTAAGAGACAAGGTATGCATTGATTCATTGCTCGCCGAGAACATACTGTATGCCCTTGCAGAACTGTCGATTTCTTTTTCCGGTATCGAGAGTCTTTCAATCGTAACGTTGCAGTCGATGCAGAGCCGCTCATTTCTTTGAGTAAAATTAAGCTCTACTATTCGCTGGATGCTGTGAAGATTCGACATCGCGCTGCTGTAGCCGTCGCGATTGTCTTTTCGCCAGAACTCGAAGAACTGCCCGCCGGGCAGCGGCCTCGTCCGCATCAGGCCGGCTCCGATGTCAGCCTTATCAACAGTGAAATTCATTTTTAACAGAACCTTTTCAGACTGCTGCATAGCTGATTTGATATCTGTGTTTGCCAAACATATAGGCTGAGGGTCGATTTGCTGCTTTTGTGCACAGCCAAACAGCAAACTGACTGCCGCAACCAGTATCCAGAAAGTTTTTTGCTTTGCCATTGTCAAATCCCTTAAAAGACAGGTTTTCAAGGATTATAAACTTAAAATTCCAGACTCTCAAGGCGAAATTATTAAGGCAAAAGAGATGATTTTGACGAAAAAACCTACGAGACAATGAAACACTTCTCAAGATACAGGCATAAAAGCAGTATTTTACAGGACTTTTGGCTCAAATGTCCACACAGGTTCAGAATCTAAATACAAAACTGGCTGAGCAGTCATTCGGCAGGACGGTAAAGGCCTTTTTGGATTATCTCAAGATTGAGGCCGGCCTTAGCGAAAATACGATTCTCGGCTACGGGCGCGATTTAAGAGATTTTGCCGCTTTTTGCCTTTCGAAAAACGCTAAAAAGCCCGATGGTATCAGCACCGAAATACTTTTTGCTTACGCCAAGAGCCTTGCCCGGCAGAACAAGGCTGAGTCTTCAATAAACCGTGCGGTAGTTGCGATAAAGATGTTTCTGCGTTTCTGCAGGATGATGGGGTATATCGAGGATGATTTGACTGTTTTTCTGGAAAGCCCGAAGCTATGGCAGAAACTGCCAATAGTGTGCAGTAAAGACCAGGTCGCAAAACTATTGGGTTCGCCTGACGAGAAAGAGCCTTACTATCTTCGAGACCGTGCCCTGCTGGAACTGCTTTACGCGACCGGCACAAGGGCCAGCGAGATTGCGGGCCTTCGGCTCGGCGATGTAAATCTCAAAATCGGTTATGTAAGATGTCTCGGCAAGGGCAAAAAGGAGCGTGTCATCCCACTTAACAGGACAGCTATCGCTGCTGTTGAAGAATATATTGAACAGTTAAGAGGCAAACTTGCCAAACCATTCAGTCCCGTCAGGGATGGCTTACGCCACGGCGATTTTTTATTGTTAAGCCGCACAGGCAGACCGTTGAGCAGGATTGAAATCTGGCGAATTGTGAAAAAACACGCCCGCATCGCCGGATTACCAAGGCAGATGACAACGCATACCCTCCGTCATTGTTTTGCAACTCATCTTTTGAGCGGCGGAGCCGATTTGCGCAGCGTTCAGGAGATGCTCGGCCATGTCGATATAGCCACTACACAGATATATACACATGTTGACCAGGAAAGATTAAGAAACATTCACAAAAAATACCATCCGAGGCCGTAAGAAATTCAAAAGTCAAAAATTAAAATGCAAAATTGTGGAGTTCGCCCTTCGGGCGAGACCTGTTTTATATTTTTTTAGTCAGGGAATTTGAATGTTTACGGGCACTGCAAAAGTCTGCATACACCTTCAGGGCGTGGAAACATTGAAGGACAAGAGAAGAATAGTCAAAAGTCTTATTGAAAGACTTAAAAGCCGATTTAATGTTTCCGCAGCAGAAATTGACAGGCTTGACAACAGACAAATGGCTGTCATCGGATTTGCCGTAGTGTCAAATGACAGGACTTTCACCGTCAGCCAGCTCGATACAATTATGAACTTTATATACAACGACGGCAGATTTTATGTCGGCGATGTAAAGACGGATGTGTTTGCCTTCGACGAAATCTGACCATATCTCCATAAAAGGACCTGAACAAGTCCTCCTGCGATGATGACGGCACAGGCAAACCAGTATGGCGAACGTCTGCCGAAGGCATCGCTCAGTATTCCGCCGATAAGTGAACCTGCTGCAAACCCTGCTCCGATAATTGTCTCATGTACTGCCATAAGGCCGGAACGCTTTTTACCGCCTGAGACGCCATAATATTGGTGAGAGCTGTATGCGACACTATAACAGATACCCGCCAAACCAGATGCCAAGAGCTGGAGCAAGAGATTAGCGGACAGAATAATCATTACCATACATATTATGATTAAAGCCTGTGCCGCCGCAAATGGACCTTTTTTGTAGTGCCAGTAGTGACTTTTGCCCATCATCCAGAAAACCACAATATTAAAAAGACACATAAGCGATACCGACCAGCCATAAACCGATTCGGCAAACCCAAGCTCAAATTTATATAAAATACCAAGCTGACTCCTGAATACCCCGACACATATAAAGGTTGAGAAAAGTGCGACACGAGACATCCAGAGGAACTGCCTGTTTCCCTGCTGGAATTCTTCCTGGATAGTGTTATCAATGTTGTTATTTTCCTGCGGTTTGGGATTTTCGCTGATGCATCTGGTTGCTCCTGCCGTTACAAAACAGAGTACTGCCATTAAACAGGCAGCCGCAAGCGGCAGAAGATAATCGATTTCCATAAGATAGCCGCCGATAATCGGCAAAATCATATTTGCCATTCCCCAGGTTACATTGTAGAAGCCGAATCTTTTTGTAAGTGCCGCGCCCTCGTGTCCTATTGAAATCCATCCCATCATCACCGGCCAGAAAAACGCCGTAATGATACCGGTTATTGACATCAGAAAAATCAGTCGCATTATGGGGCTCAGAAATATGCTGCTATTGTTTCCGTACCAGACAGTAGCCAGTAAGCCGAACACAACAAAGACCTCCGCTGCGGCGCCAAGCACCAGAACTTTTTTGGGCTTGAACCTGTCGATTATTGTGCTGTTTATAAGACAGAAGACAACATATATACCCATCTGCCCCATAAAACAAAGTCCCACTTCAGTATCGCTGCCGCCCATAGCCTTTACAATAAACGGCATAACAATCCATACTAATTGAAGGCACGAGCTCATAAAAAAGGTTGCAAGACATAATCGCAGGAAGTTTTTGTCTTTGAACAATTGCCGCATAAATACTTATCTTCTCAGAAAGCTAATCAGCCACAAAATCAGTGTCAGGATTATTGAGATGACTATAGAACTCATAATCGGCATAAAAAGTTTCCAATTTTTCCCGCCCATTTCAATATCGCCCGGCAGCCGGAAGAACCCGATTTTGCCCAGCAGCAAAAAAACTAATCCCGCAATCAGCAGGATTGCACCGGTGTAAATAAGTATCTTCGCAAAACCTTCCGGAAAGTTTCCCATAAAAAATTCCCTTTTATAAATAAAACAGCGATATAAAATATACGTAATTATATTTCTTTGTGTCTTGGTGTCTTTGTGGTTTAATATGCGGCAGTTTATCCTATGTCTGAGTCAAAAACAAGTATCCACCACGGCGGACAAGTCCGTATCGGCACGAGCGGCTGGTATTACAATCACTGGCACGGCCTTTTTTATCCGGAAACCATCGCAAAACATAAATGGTTCGAGCATTACACAAAACATTTTGATACTGTCGAGATTAATAGCTCATATTACCATTTTCCAAAGCCGGAAAATGTCAAAAAATGGTATAAGTCCAGCCCTGAAAATTTTATCTATGCTGTCAAAGCCAATCGGTATATAACGCATCTGAAAAAATTAAGAAATGTTGAAAGCCAACTGGCTGATTTTTTACGGACGGTATCTGTCCTGAAAGAAAAACTTGGCCCGGTTTTATTTCAACTGCCGCCGTCGCTGCATAAGGATTTTTCGCTCTTAAAAGATTTTCTGTCGCTGCTTGATAGAAAGAGGCCTTCAGTTTTTGAATTTCGGCACAAGAGCTGGTATGAGGATAAATGTTTTTCGCTCCTCGATGATTTTGGCGCAATTTTTTGTATCCACGATTTGGGGGATTTAGCTTCGCCTCGTATCGTTACCGGCAATGTGATTTATATAAGGTTTCACGGCACGACCGGCAGATACGCAGGCTCATACAGCAAAGATGCCCTTGCTGACTGGGCGCAGTGGATAGAAAGCAATAAAAAAGCAAACTGCTATATTTATTTCAACAACGATTACAAAGCTTACGCAGTTAAGAATGCGAAAACGTTAAGAGAACTGCTAATCGGCTGAAAGTCGAAGTCCCCTGCCGGCTGCATAACTGCGAAGCTCATCGATATACCCATAATCCGGCGGACAATTTAATTCAGGATATTTGACAGCATTATAACAGGGTCTGTACTGGGCCATTATATTTATAAAAGTTGTGGTAGAAACTTTATCGGCAAGAAGAGCAATTATTTTTTTACTGCCGGCAAGATTATTGGGCAAAACCAGATGTCTGACTAAAAGCCCTTTAACGGCAAGGCCGTTTTTTATAATTAAATCCCCCTTTTGCCTGTGCATTTCCTTAACAGCAGCGAAATTTATCTGCGGATAATCTTTCGCATCCGAGTATTTTGCCGCCGAGCTACTGTCGGCATATTTCATATCAGGCATATAAATATCCACAAAGTCTTCGAGTAACTTGAGTGTTTCAACACTGTCATAGCCGCCAGAGTTATAGACTATCGGTGACTTTAATCCTTCGTTGCGGGCGATTTCAATTGCTGCTGCTGCCTGATAGGCAACGTGGGAGGGACTTACAAGATTTATATTTACACAGCCCATCCTTTGTAGTCTGAGCATAATCTGAGCAATCTGCTCTATTGAGGTTGTCTCGCCCTGCTTAAAATGGCTAATATCGTAGTTCTGGCAGAAGACACAGCTAAGGTTACAGCCTGCAAAGAAGATTGTCCCTGAGCCGCCCGTGCCTACCAGTACGGGTTCTTCACCGAAGTGTGGTCCTGCCGAACTGACCACAGGCTCAAAACCTATCTCACAATATCCAATCTGCCCCTCTTTTCTTTTGGCAAGGCAGTTTCTTGGACATAATCTGCAGAGACTTGAAAGAACAGAAAGTTTCCCAAGAGCATCAGCGAACATATATCGAAGCGCTGGGATTAAATGGATTTGTTCTCATCGCAAGACTGAACAGGTATGGGTATTCAGTTTTGAGATACTTCATATATTCAATCCATTCGAAGATAACCGCCTGGTACGCCCTTTTCATATCGCCGAGAAGGTGTTTTATGTCGCTTTCCGGCAAACCCTTTAGTTCTTCCCTGTGAATCAGCTCCTCCGTAAGGTGAAAAATCGCCCACAGCATATCTGTAAAGTTGTCATGTTCCAAAAGATTAGGGTTTTCAAGCAGCCTCATCAGAAATTTTCTCTTATCAAGAAGATATGTCCGAAGCTCTAAAAGGTCTGCCTTGTCAATCTGCAGGTCGTACTTGTGTTTTCGCAGAGTGTTGACTGCCGATGCAAATCTTTCATTTGTCCAGTCATCTTTGATTACAAGCTGTCCGCGTATGCCTTCAGCATCGGGGTCGAACTGGAAAAAATTTTTCGCAAGTCTTGTTCCTGTATCGCTGAAGAACGTGCCGATGACCATGTTCAGTTTGGCCATTTTGCTTTTCTTTTCGCGGTAGTTGAGCAGATTTTCTATTATCAGTGTAACAAGCAGAACCTGCACCGGTATGAATGCTATATCGCCCAGCAGGTATATGAAGATATGGCGGGCATCGTGAAATATAAGAAAATGCATCAGATAAAGAATAACGGTAAGAACAACCAGCACGATACCCAGTATTATCTGCCATCCGTATTTTTTCATTTGTTTTTTCATAAATTTTAATCTGCCAGCCAGCTTTTGCCGATTGTTATATCGACTTTCAAAGGAACGTTCAGTTTTATTGCACCTGTCATTTCACTGCTGAAAATTTTTGCAAGTTTTTCAGCTTCTTTGCCGTCCGTTTCAAAAACCAGTTCATCGTGAATCTGCAGAATCATTTTCGCAGGTGGTTTTTCTTCCTCAATTCTTTTCTGGATTTTTATCATTGCGACCTTTATCAAATCAGCAGCAGAACCCTGAATAAGCGTATTTATAACAAGCCTTTCAGCCTGCAAACGTTTGTTTGCGTTTTTGCTTTCGAGGCCGGTGATTCTTCTCCTCCTGCCGCAGATGGTCTCGGCATAACCGCTCTTTTTGGCTGCCTCGACAGTGTTCTTTTTAAACTGCTGAATGGATTTATATCTGGCAAAATAGTCATCGATAAATTTCCGTGCCTCGGCAACGCTCATACCGGTTGTTTTACTGAGGCCGAAAGGCCCCTGCCCGTAAATCAGGCCGAAATTAACCGCTTTGCAGCGCGAGCGCATCTGGGGCGTTACGTCTTTAATATCGACACCATAAATCTGCGCAGCAACAAAGGTGTGAATATCTCTGTCCTGCTCGAATGCCTTTTTTAGTTCTTTATCGCTGCTGAAATGCGCAACCATTCGAAGTTCAATCTGCGAATAGTCGAGACTGACGATTCTGTCGGTTTTTTTCTCCGGCACGAATGCAGCACGAATCTTTTTGCCTATCTCAGTTCTGATTGGAATATTTTGCAGGTTCGGGTCGGATGAACTCAACCTGCCGGTTGCTGTTATCGTCTGGTTAAATGATGCGTGTACCCTGCCGGTTCGCGGATTTATAAGCGAACCGAGTTTATCGGTATAAGTATTTTTGAGTTTGCTTAACCGACGGTATTGAAGAATTTGTTCGATAATCGGATGCTGACCGGCAAGTTCATCAAGAACGCCGGCATCGGTACTGTGGCCTGTTTTGCCCTCCCGCAGCGATTTTAAGCCCAGCCGGTCAAAAAGCACCTCGGAAAGCTGCTTAGGCGAATCGACATTGAATGGTCCGCCGGCAAGGCCGTAAATTTTCTCTGTTGTTTGTTCAAGCTGGTTATTTATCTCAATTGACATTTGTTTTAGGACACTCACATCGACCTTGACGCCGTTAAGCTCCATTGCGGTGAGAACCTCAACCAGCGGCATTTCAATTTCCTCAAAGAGCTGTTCGAGCTTTGGTTCTTTCTCAAGTTTTTCGTTTAGATACTGATAAAGCTGAAATGTTATATCAGCATCTTCGCAGGAATAATCGCAGGCCGACGCAGTATCTACCATCTCAAAGCTCATCTGGTTTTTGCCTTTGCCAATCAAATCCGAAATCGGGATATCTTGATAATTTAAGAAATCCATTGCCATACTATCAAGTGAGTGGCTTCTTTCGGCATCAATCACATACGAAGCTATCATCGTATCAAAGGTTAATCCTTTTACAGGCATATCGGAATTGTGCAACACAATCATATCATATTTTGCATTCTGGCAGATTTTTTTGACTTTCTCGTCAGCTAAAATAGCTGCTAATTTCTGCCGAACCATCGATAATCCAAGACATTTAGCCCCCATCGGGCCTTTTACTGCAAGATAACAGGCCTTGTGTACCTGCCAGCAGAAACTTATTCCTACAAGCTCCGCGCGATGAGCTGAAATAGCTGTCGTTTCAGTATCAATCGCAAACAGCTTTTGCTTTTTAAGTTCTGAAACAAAATCGTCAAGTTTTTCAGGGGTATCTATCAGATGATATTTGTGCTTCACGGTTTTTATTGAGTTCTGTCCTGCAACTGATGGAATCTTTACGGTTTCTTTTTCTTCCGGTACTTCTCCTTTCTTTTCCACAGGCTGGAGGTTCAGTTGTGTCAGCAGCCTGTTGAAGCCCAGCTCGATGAAAACCGCAGCGAGTTTTTCGTTGTCAAATTCCCTGACGGCGAAAGCCTTCTGGTCGAGGTTTACAGGCAGAGAACAATTTAAGATTACAAGTTTTTTGCTCAGAAAAGCCGTATCCTTTGAGCTTCGCAGGTTGTCGCCGCGTTTGCCGGTAATTTCGTCCGAATGTTTATAAAGGTTTTCAAGTGAGCCATACTTTTGTATCCATTCAAGAGCGGTTTTTGGCCCGACATCCGTTACGCCTGGTATGTTGTCACTCGCATCACCCTGCAGCGCGAGAACGTCAATAAACTGCTTCGGCTCAAGGCCGGTCTCTTTCTCAAATGACTTTTCATCGGTTATTGTATCAGTTTTGACATCGTACATATAAACGCCTTTGTTGCCCAGAAGCTGATACATATCCTTGTCTTTTGAACAAATATAGACATCGATGCTCGCCTCGGCGCCCTTTATGGCAAGAGTGCCGATTATATCGTCAGCCTCAAATGTGCTTTTGCGGATGACTGGAATATTCATTGCATTGAGTATTTGTTCAATACGATTTATCTGCACCGGCATTTCGTCCGGCATTGGCGGCCTGTGTGCCTTGTACTCGGGATAAATTTCCGCACGGAAACTGGGTTCTTTGGAATCCATCGCAACGACGAGCATATCCGGCTTTTTGGTTTCCAAAAGTCTTAAAATCATTGTGGTAAAGATATAAGTAGCTTTTGTAGGTTCGCCGGTTGGGCTTGTCAATCTCTGGCTCATCGGAGCATAGAATGCCGCGTAAATAAGTGCGTGGCCGTCGATTATGTAAAGAGTTTTAGCCATAATGAGATAAATAATATATCTCATTTACAGGCGGCTTCAAGAGAAAAGACCTGAAAAGAATTACGGTGATTTTTTATTTTCCCGCAGCAGCCAAAATGCTAACAACGCGGTAACTATGCACGCTGCAGCGCTCATCCACATTGGTATCTCAGCGTTATTTAACATTACTTTCGCTTGAAAGATTAGCCTTAACAAATGCGCTATTGAAACAAGTATCAGAAATATTGTTACGACAATTACAGATGGTTTCATATTCGTTTCTCCTTTCTTTCTAAGGCCTTCATTGCTAATACCTTAATTCTATTAAAATATTGTTGCCTGACAAGCAGTATTTTAACTGATATCTTCTATTTTAGCTTAACTTAGGTAAACCAAAAATTGTCTTTACAAGAGGTATAACAGCTATGATAATTATAATTGTTCAAAGTGCATAAAATATTATTAACCCAAAGAAAAGGAGAATCTTATGAAGCGGGTCCTATTTTCTATAGTGTGTATTTTTCTGATATCTGCGACTTTTGCCGAAGCGGGTGTATCGGACAAGAACACCCAATTGCTTCAAGCTGTGAAAGATGGCAATCTCCCGGCCGTGCAAACCCTTCTGGCTGACGGTGCCGATGTCAATGCCAAGGATAACAGAGGCGGAACGGCACTGATGGCAGCAGCGGCCAATGGCCATACGGAAATCGTCAAACTCCTTCTGGAAAAGGGAGCCGACGTCAGCACTAAGGCTCGTAGAGGCGGAACGGCACTGATGGCAGCGGTAGCCAATGGCCATACGGAAATCGCCAAACTCCTCTTGGAAAAGGGAGCTGATGTCAGCACTAAGGGTCGTAGAGGCAGAACGGCACTGATAACAGCAGCGGCTGGCGGCCATACGGAAACCGTCAAGCTCCTTTTGGAAAAGGGGGCTGATGTCAGGGCCAAAGATAACAGAGGCGGAACAACCTTGATGGCTGCGGCACAGAGTGGTTGTATGGAAACCGTCAAGCTCCTTCTGGAAAAGGGTGCCGAAGTCAATACCAGGGACAACTACGGCGAAACGGCCCTGATGGCTGCGGCACAGAGCGGTTGTATGGAAATCGTCAAGCTCCTTCTGAAAAAGGGTGCCGAAGTCAATGCCAGGGACAACTACGGCGGAACGGCCCTGATGACTGCGGCACAGAGCGGTTGTACGGAAATCATCAAGCTCCTTTTGGAAAAGGGCGCTGATGTCAATGCCAAGAATAACAGCAGCGAAACAGCCCTGATGATGGCGGCATACAGCGGCCATATAGAAACTGTCAAGCTCCTTATGGAAAAAGGTGCCGAAGTCAACACCGAGAACATAGACGGCAGAACGTCTCTGATGGCAGCAGCAGCCAACGGCTATGCGGAAATCGTCAAATTTCTTCTCGAAAAGGGCGCTAATATCAATGTAAGGAATAACAGCGGCGAAACAGCCTTGTGGATGGCGGCAGCAGGCGGCCATACGGAAGTTGTTAAATCCCTGCTGGAAAAAGGTGCTGATGCCGAGGTAAAGGCTAACAATGGTGAAACAGCTTTAAAGGCGGTAAGGAAAAATCTCAAACGGATTCCTGCGATAAAGGCAAAGGTGGTAGAAGAAGAAAAGGCACGTTATAGAGATATTATACGACTGCTTGAAAAAGCCGGCGCAAAGAAATAGTATCGCCGCCGGATAATTGATATTTGACTTACTACTTAGAAGCCTTCCGGATTTTCGAATCCGGAAGGCTTTTTCTTGCCCCGTTAGACTTGTCCCGTGAGATGTCCCTTAGGGACTATCTCACCGGGATGTTTTCCTATCTTAGCTATCTAACTGGGGTGTCTCTATTTAAATTCCTATTGTCACTACAGTATAATAAATTGGTGTGGGGCTGCCCCATTTCAAGATGATTATGAGCAAAAAATTTTTAACCTTTGTGGTTTTTGAATTGATTTTTAGTTAAAAATATGGTAAAATATACCTGTTATTTGATAATTAGTGAATTTTTAGGCATTTATTCACATAAAATGCCTATATTAAACAGTTTACAGTTTCCAGAATATTGTAAACGGTAAACAGCGAACTGTAAAACTAACAGAAACCCTCCTTTTTATATCCTCAATCTTTTCTCGCGTTAGTATTTCTATGTCTCTGCAATGCGCAACCGATTTTCTGACTTTCACGATTAGAGGCCGGACCGTTAAAGTTGACCCTGATATTTATTATCAAATCTTTAACGTTCGTCTCACTCGCCCTTACAAAAAATATGTAGGCGATATAATCGGCCTGCGCTTTTCCGGCAAAAACTATCCTGCTGTTCTCATCGGCCCGAATCCGCCAAAGTTCGTATCGCTTTCGCGTTTCATTATGAAACCGCCTCTGGGAATGGTTGTTGACCATATCAACGGCGACAGGTTCGATAATCGAAGAGAAAACCTGAGAATTACCAATCACAGGCAAAACGGCCTGAACAGGAAAACCAGAAATAGTTCCGGTTTTGCAGGCGTTTGCGTTTGCAAAAGGAAAAATGGCAAAACCTATATCAAATCGCAATTTGCTGCTCGGAATGGCAAAACATATTGCTTCTATGTTACTGATAGTCCCGAGCACCGGATTTTAGCTGCTTACGCGCACGACAAATTTGTTTTGCAGTGTGGCGATGAGGAATACGCACCGTTAAATTTTGATAATTTCAGATACGAACCCTTCAGAAGTTTCCTGCTGGAGACAGACCTAAATAAGTTTAAAATAAAATCTGTCTCATGCCTGCCCTCCATAGGCTTGGCGAAGGAGGGTCCCGCACATATATAATATTTACCCCGCACTTATATTATTATTCATTTACTATTGATATTTATCCGAACAAATAACTGCGGGGTTCTTTCCATTACCACTACGGTAAAAAGATATGTGCGGTGGTTTGTCCCGTACCGATTTGAACAAATACAAAATCAAATCCACCCCAGTTAAACGGGTTTGTCCCGTTGTTTAGCCCCCGAACCGGAGTTTACCTTCGAGAAATCGAAGGCTGGGGTTCGTTTCCGAAATCTAAAATCCTGTGTCTTAGAATAATATGCAACCCCCTTACAATCAAAATTTTATTTATTGGATCGTCCCGATGTGACCATTATTATAAAAAATACTACTCAAATAACCACTTTTTAAAAAGTGCATGCCGCTGAGAATTATTATCAAACTCTTTTAAAAGTTGTTTATTTGTTAATAGCTTATACAGACATTTGCAAGTAAAAGGGTAAGCAAAGTTAATTACTTCAATAATCTTATAGTCGTCCGATTGTCCTCCATGTACTAATTGCGATCTGATTTTGTAAAAGCGTTTTAAACTAGTATATATATTTTCACTCTCCTGAGATGTTTGGCCACAGAATTTTGCAGCATTAAAAGATATTTGATGAGATAACTCTTGGGTTGAGGCTGGAGCAAATAGAGACTCAAGAGCAATGGCAAGATGAATACATGCTTCTTCTATATGATAAGATCGCCAAGCGTAGAAAAAAAAGACTAAAGCATTAGTAACTTGGCCATCCTTATAAAAGCCGTATTTATTAAGAGTAAGTTCATTTTCAGATTCCCAACATTTCTTTAACATCTCTACTGAAATTGCTGGAGACGGATGCTGGTTATGCCAATCCGTCTGTTGGTCTTGTTCTGTATATTTAAAAATTTCATATGTTTCATTGGATGAAGAATAATTATCATTTGACCAAATTAATCTTGCCATACCAAAATGTGATTGTGTACATATTGTCGTAATATTACATAATCTTGAAGCAATGCTGAATGGACTTTCATCGCCAACCATATCTCGGTGCTTTTCTGCATCTATATCAAAAAACATGTCATAATCAAGCGGCTCACTATCGTCCACCCCATCTTCTAAACAAATCTTTTCATACAATTGCCCAATTCGAGAAGCTTCTAATTCTCCGCAGGCAATACCTTCGCAAAGTTGGAATATCCCTGTGCCATGTGGCAATCTTGCTTTGTGTAAAAGAATAGCTTTTCTCAATGACTGTTATCCATAATAATCGGAATTGTTACTTATGCAAACAACGTGCACCTTAAACAATCAATCCAAAAACCTTTCAACTGCCCTATCAAAAATAGGCAACTGTATCATTAGAAAAACAAGTTTCTATCTATAGTTAATTCATAAAACAAGAACCAAATCGATTCACGATTTCTTCAACAACATCACCATTAACCTGCTTAGTAGGAATATGTTCTCGAAGTTTTTTGAGAGACTGCCATTCGAATACATGTCCAGCTAAGCAAACATCAGGCCCTATACGTTCAAGAATTTCTTTGTGTATTTTTACCGTTACAAAACGAAATCTATGTTTTACCTGCTCCCCTAAAGCTGGGGAAACCTTCTTACTTACAAATGGTTTTCGGTCAATTTTCAGCTGAAAACAATTTTTTTTAGGCTTATATAACTCTATGAGATTGGATGCATATTTATAACCGGCCTTAATTAGTTCTGCCTCAGAATAACCCGCATCAGTTAGAGTTGGAAATAAATAAGCGCCCCTGCTAAGCGTATGTGTACTTAATTCACCTTGAATATTGGGGCTCTTAACAAGCAATAATAATTCTCCTGAATCTTTGCTTTTCTTAGGAATAATGAAAAGAAGGTTGTTAATTTCAAAAGAGCTTTCTTTTTCCTTACACCGGAGCAATTTAGTCAGATATGCTGGCACTTCTGGATGAGTGTCAGAAGATTTTTCATATTTCACAAACTGAATATTATAAACTTTCTCCATTACCTGGGCTTTCGCAGGGTTTATTTCATTTTTCTCAACCAATGCATAATGTCGCCGTTGATAGCCATTAAATAAAATGTTCAATAAACTCAGCTGGTCAAGGATATCAGGATCTTGTAATCCATATCCGAGAAATAAAAACGTAAAATTCTGAAATAAACGTGAGAGAGTAGCTACAGAACCTGGATTAGATTTCAGCTTTTCGTAATCTGTTAGAGATAGTATGTGACTCCTGCTATTTTCAAAACTTCCATGCAATTTAAATAACCACTGACGCTTATCTTCTAATTTTGCCAAGTTTTCGACTTCATGCGGAAGGATTATGTTGACACTAGCACCTCCCTTTATTATGGCCGTTTCAATCAGGTTATCATAATTTGTTGTAATTATACCTGCACATGGGAACTTTGCTATAACATGATGAACGGTCTGAGGCGGAAGTTTCTCACAAAGTTCTCTAATATATTCTCCAATTAAATCCTTTTTAATTAGTTGCAGATATTCTGCAGCACAAAGAATATCTGTTGCATTACCATTGATAAGCTTGACTAAATCGGCTTCATGAGGAACAACAACTGCCTCTTGTTTAAATCGTTTTAACAACCCATTTAATAGGTTCCGCCAACTAGGTGCTCCTGCACCACGAGAAAGCCCCGCACCAACAAACAAAATCAGGCGATTATCTAAAAAGCTTTGTTTTAACGAGTGAGGAATATCGGGCAATCTATACCTTTTTTTTCTCGACATTAATACTCCTTAGATTGATTCTTTTAATAAATTTTCATTCTTCCCTTTACACTTTTTGCCGTAATGTCGTTTGGTTTTAACTTTTAAGTTTTTTCGTTGTTGCCCGTCCTCACTGCAAAACAAAATTATACCCCCTTTTTAAACGGCTTCAACAAAAAAGACCTCGCAGGTTTACCCCGTGAGACTTGTCCCGTGAGATGTTTTCCTTGAAAACTATCTCACCGGGATGCTTTCCTCGGCTATCTCATCGGGGTTAAGCTCTATCCCCTAAACCCTATCCCCTATACCCTAACCCCTTAATTAACTGTTTAAGATATTATTGACTTATGCCGAAAATGTGGTATAAAGGTTATCAAATGACTAATGTTTCAAAACAATCTGCCTTTTATAATGAGCACGCCCGCCCTGAGCTTGCCTGCGGTGAGCTTCGCCGAACTGTCGAATGGGCCTGCCCTGAGCTTGTCGAAGGGGCTATCATTATCGCCATTATTATCATAGGTGCAGCGCCCTGAAAGGCTCTTCTTTATATCTATTAAAAGCCTTCCGGGGTCAAAAAACCGGAAGGCTTTTTTGTTTGCCACAAAGACACGAAGACACAAAGATAATTTTGATTTTAACCTTTATTCTTAGTGCCTTTGTGCCTTCGTGGCTAACGTATTGACAGGCACATAAATAAAAACTATGATATTCTGCTTTAATTTATCGGGAATTTATAATGAGCGAAAATAAGAAGAATTACAGTAAAACGTTAAACCTGCCGCAGACAAAATTTGCGATGAAAGCCAATCTTACCCAGCGCGAGCCGCAGCAACGGGAAAACTGGGACAAAATTGACATCTATAAAAAAATCATCGATTCGAGAGCAGGTTCGCCGCAGTACATCCTTCACGACGGCCCACCCTACGCCAATGGCGATATTCATATGGGCCACGTGATAAATAAGGTTCTTAAGGATATAGTCGTAAAATACAAAACTATGGCAGGTTTCAAAGCTCCTTTTATTCCCGGCTGGGATTGTCACGGCTTGCCGATTGAGGCAAAGGTCTTTACTGAGCTTGGCGAAAAGGCCAAAACCTTGAGCAAACTCGAAATCCGCAGGCTATGTAAGGAATACGCTAAAAAATACGTCAAGATACAAACGAAGCAATTTAAGGAGCTTGGCGTATTCGGCGATTTTGAAAATCCGTATCTGACGCTTTCGCCGCAGTACGAGGCCGGTATCTGCGAAGTCTTTGCCGAGCTTGTGGCAAAAGGCCTCGTTTATAAACAGTTAAAACCTATTCACTGGTCGATTGGCTGTCAGACCGCTCTTGCAGATGCCGAGTTGGAGTATGAGGATATAACTTCGCCGAGCATCTTTGTTAACTTTCCTCTCGAAGAAAATGCTATAAAAAAGCTTAGAGGGTTTAAGCTGGTGAATTCAAATGAGCAGCATGTCGGTCTTATGATATGGACAACAACGCCATGGACACTGACAGCAAACTTGGCAGTAGCTGTTCATCCTGATATTGACTATGTGATTCTCCGTTATGAGAAAGATGGCGAAAAATATGCATCAGTAGTTGCTGCTGACAGGCGTGAGGCTATTATAAAAGCAACTGGACTTACAGAAATAGACCGCAGTGTTAAATCGACGACAATTAAAGGAAAAAGGCTTAAAGAGTTTAGATATGCACACCCCTTCGGTATGGAAAATCCAACAAATAAAGATAGCTATATGGTTATTTGTGCAAATTTTGTAACTACTGAAGATGGTACAGGCCTTGTTCATATTGCACCCGGTCACGGCCTCGAAGATTACGTTGCCGGCCAGCAAAATAATTTGGCGGTTTACTCACCGGTGAAAGACGATGGTTGCTATGACGATACCGTTCCAGCTTGGCTGAAAGGTAAAAATGTTTTAAAAGTTGACCAGGAAGTTATTAATCAATTGAGACAGTGGGGGACATTGGTAGCCGAAGGACAAATCACGCATAGTTATCCTCACTGTTGGCGAAGCAGAACGCCTGTAATCTTCCGCGCAACAGAGCAGTGGTTTATCAGTGTCGATAATCCCTTGCCGAACGGCAAAAGCCTCAGGCAGTTAGCCCTTGAAAGAATCCCAAAGGTTAAATGGATTCCCGATTGGGGTGAAAAACGCATCACCGGAATGCTCGAATCACGGCCTGACTGGTGTATCAGCAGACAGCGATGCTGGGGTATGCCAATACCGGCATTTTATAATTCAGGCGGTAAAACACTTTTAACAAAAGAATCTGTTCTCGCAGTCGCGGAGCATATAAGAAATAAAGGCTCGGATAGCTGGTTTACGGATTCGCCTAAGGAAGTCCTCGGCGAAAACTTTAAACTACCCAAAGATTTCAGTTTCGATGATTTGCGAAAGGAAGAGAATATCTTTGATGTCTGGTTTGAGTCCGGCTGCAGCTGGTACAGCGTAGCAAAGCAGGCAGGCTGGCCGATTCCGGTTGATTTGTATTCCGAAGGCTCCGACCAGCATCGCGGCTGGTTTCAGCTTTCGCTCCTGTCGGCGCTCGGTGCCGAAGGCGTTGAGCCGTTCAAAACGGTACTGACTCACGGTTTTACGGTCGACGAGGAAGGAAGGAAACAGTCCAAATCGCTGGGCAATTATGTCAACGCTCAGGATGAGGTCGCAAAGTATGGCTCAGATATTTTGAGGCTTTGGGTCGCAAGCGTTAATTATCAGGAGGATATGCGATGCAGCGATGCCCTTATCGGCAGACTTCAGGATGCATACAGAAAAATCAGAAATACTTTGCGTTACCTGCTCGGCAATACACCGGATTTCGACCCGTCAAAGAACGGCGTTTCTTACGCAAAGATGGTTGAGATTGATAAATGGGCGATGCAGCAGCTGCAGAGGCTCATCAGTGAAGTTACGGACGCTTATGAAAACTTTCTTTTTCACAGGGTCTATACGCTTATTTACAACTTTTGCGTTGTTGAGATGAGCAGTATTTATATGGACCTTCTCAAGGACAGGCTCTATTGCGATGCGAAGGATTCGCTTTCACGGCGAAGTGCGCAGACCGCGATGTACCAAATCCTCGATGCCCTTGCAAGAATGCTCGCACCGGTTCTCGCTTATACAGCTGAGGAGGTATACGAAACTATGAGCGCAAAAACCGAAACAGCTGAAAGTATTCACCTGCTGAAAATGCCGCAGCTTTGTAAGTCTATTGACCGGCAAAAAGACCAGCCAAAATGGGAAAAGCTGATGAATCTGCGCGATGAGGTTTTAAAAGAGCTGGAGGGTCTTCGCCAGAGACAAATAATCGCAAGCAATCAGGAATCAACGGTTACAATATCGACCGACGACAGTGATTTAATCAGTACGCTCGAGCAGTTTGGGATCAAAAATTTTGCAGCGCTTTGTATTGTAAGCGAGGTAAAACTCAACAAGGCAAATTCACAAAAACTGATTACTGCCGAGAAAAGCCTCCACCCCAAATGTCAGCGGTGCTGGAATTATTGGCCGAGTGTCGGCTCCGACCCTGACCATCCCGATCTCTGCCAGCGATGCGCTGATGTGATTCACCACAGAGACACAGAGAATTAATACTTGATATTTAACGTCCAACATTGAACACTGAACGCTGAACTCTGAATGTAGAACCGCCTGCGGCGGATAAACTTTTCCGTTGAGTTTGAAAAGAAAAAGAGTAGAATTTTGTGCGTCGTAGATGAAGCAACAACAGAAAATTAAAAATCAAAGTGCAAAATGACAAAGTAAAAATGAACATGTTACTGATATTATTTTTGTGTGGTCTAATTCTTTCATTTTTATATTTCTTATCACACAAAGAAAATCCATTGCAGAATATTCTTTTATGGCTATTTATTGCGTTGTTAATAGCATTTTTTATGTGGATGTATGGATATGGAAACTTATTTAAGAGTTAACTCAGAATTTAATAAATAATAAATATTTGAAAAAGAATAAAATGAGAGTTAAAATTTTTCAAACATCAAAGAATTAGTGTTATCAGAGAAAAATTAAAATGAAACCAGAAGCACAAATTAGAACAGGTTTAATCACGGTTATTTTCGTGTTGGCATGTCAAACTTTAGCTTTGCTCGCTGAGCTGCGGGCTGGTGCGCTTATGAGTGTATCGATTGGCCTTATCGTGACATGTATTTTTATTGTATATCTACAGGGAATTTTGAAAAAGGATGCACAAATTGCCAGAAGAGCTTACCATACTTATTTTGTTATCTTGCTTTTTTCCTCTGTGTTTGTTCTATCCGATATTTTAGATAAAAGCATAAGTGTCAGTACATTGGTTTGGATAGCCTATTTAGGATTGGCTGCACTTACATTGTTTTTTCTAAAAATTGGAATTAATGGTTTGATGCAACATCCAGAGGCCAAGAATAAATCAGAAAAAGTTAAACTGCTGTGGTGGGCCTTTCTGCCGTTTATATTTGCTGTTTTACGTATGATTGTTTGGATATTCTCACCGCTTTTCCCACCACTCCTTAGAGTTATTTTCAACTTAGATTGAATTTGAAAGGAAAAAAGTGAAAAGGTATGTGATTTTTCTTATTATAATCTTGATAGTGATATCTTGCCTGTTCCCGCCTTGGCAGCAGATTTATAAAGTGAGAGATTCCAATATCAAGAAATTTAAACCTTTAGGATATAGTTTTATTCTGGACAAACCACCGTATGATGCCGACACCATTGACTTTGGCAGGCTTGGCGTTCAGCTCGGCCTACTTCTTTTTCTGGGCGGTTGCACTATATTTTCAGGGCATATTTTCCCTTCTCAAAGAAAAGATAGGATACAAAAATGAAAACTTATTGCACGCTATTTTTTTTATTTGCGATTATTTTGCTTTTATTTGGCTGTAGTAATAAGAAAAACGAACAAAATCCTTCACAGGAATCACTACTTTTACAGATCAAGCAAGTCGCGGAACAATTTAATGCAAAAATAGTTAATAATGACATAGAAAAGTTCAAGTTCACTTACGAGTTCCAAGAGTATTTCTCTGATAAACAGCAAAACTTTGTTTTCGTTTTATCGGTAGAAGATATATTGAAGCGAAGCAATACAATAGAAGCAAGATTTAGCCAAGATTCTACGACACTTGTTTTTTTAGAGATCAACAAAGATATGCTACAAATTATTGAGGCAAACAAACAACCATTGGCAGAATTTATAGTGGTTGCCACTATTGATAAGGTCAAGAAGCCTTTTTTGGGATTAAATGGACAAGTTGATGATTTTGAGATTGTTGATACTGGAACCGAAGAAGACCCCATGCCGACCATTGAGGGTGATTTCTATATAGAAGTAGTAGATGCCCCACTCATCCTCCATGGTAAATGTGTATTTCTTGAGCCTGTTAGAAATGATGGACAGTCTTAAGATACTTAGATGAAGCAGCATAAAGACACTTCACAGGGCATGGATTTGAGATTTGAAATTTCAGAAACGAGATTGCTTCGGCTGCGGCCCGCCCGAGGCGGGTAAACCTCGCAATGACGGAACCCCTTGATTAATCAAGGGGCTAAATATTTATGGATTCCCGCGTTCGCGGGAATGACAGATTGTCCGCCAAAGGCGGAACGACGAACCCCCACTAAAAGTGGGGGCTAAACATTAATATTTTTCATATCTTCGATGCGGATTTTTTGTGCGGTGGGATTTTATAAGATTGTAACAGATTATGTATGAGCCGACAGCAACCAGTCCTCCAAGGATAAAGCCGCCGAGCCATAATTCAGGCCCAATCGTTTTTATTAAATGCCAGAACTGATGCCAGTAATCTTTTGTGTAAAAATCATTAAACATATTTCCGGGGGCGAAAAGTCTTTTAAACATCGCTGAAACCTGCTCTTTGCTCATTTCCTCGTGCGGGGAAAAGAAATCGGTGGCAATTTTACCGACAAGATAGCTGGGATAATACACAAACGGGATAGTAAAAATGTTGCTGACCCATACGCTCACGAACGCGGCAAATTTATTCGCACGCAAAAAAATGCTCAGAGCAATAATCAGAAAGATATGAATTCCCAGTAGAGGAGTCCAGGCGATAAACAAACCGATTGCAAGGCCGAGCGCAATCTTGTGCGGCGAATCATCAATGTGCAGAATCTTATACTCCAGAAAACGCAGAATCGCGTTTTTTCTTTTTTTTCGCTTTATCGTTTTATTCGTCAAATTTTACCCCAGTTGTCCGCTGACTATCTCAAAGACAGTTTCAACAGTTACATTTTTAATGTCGTGAGCAGGATTTGTGCTTTCAACTTCACTGCCTCTTGCCTCGGCATCTATCGCAGCAACGGTTTCTTTTCTGCCATAGGGTTCTACTCTCGAAGGATTGGTTAAACCAAAGATAATCGCCATCGGCACGCCTAACGCGGCAGCTATGTGTGCGGGGCCGGTATCATTGCCGACAACCATTTTTGCTCCTGCAAGGAGTGCGATAAGTTTTTTTATATTTGTTTTACCTGCAAGGTTTATCACGGGCACATCGGTCAGCGTCTGGAGTTCCTGGGTAATTGTTTTCTCAGACTCATCGCCGACAGCGACAATGCTGCACTGGTATTTTTCGTAAACTTTATCGCCAAGAACGGCAAAATTTTCGAGCGGCCAGCGTTTGGCTTCAACCGTCGCAGCGGGTACAAAAACGGCATAGTTATCTGCATTTGCATGATTTAACGTCAGGATTTTTCGAACTTTATCAACAGTCTGTGGAGCGGGTTTTAAGCCGAATTCTACTTTGCTCCGCTTTGCCCCTGCTGCACAGACTATATCCAGAAAATAATCCACAAGATGGACTGAAGATGCGGATTGTTCAACTTTTTGCGTGTAGAAAATGCTGGTGAATTCCTGTGTTCCTGCCATACCGATTCTCTGTCTGCAGCCGCTCAGCCACGCAAAAATTGCACTTCTGAACCTGCCCTGAAAATCAAAAACAATATCATATTTTTCTTTCCTCAACTTCCCGATGAGCCTGACAAGCTCTGTAAAAGCCGTCGGCCTGTACCACCATCTGCCGAGCTTTCTGCGGTCAAAGATTACGATTTTATGAATACAAGGATGGTTCTCAATAAGCGGTGCATATTCCGGCCTGACAAACCAGTGTATCTGTGCATCAGGAAAACTTTCGGCCAACGAGCAGGCCGCAGGCAGCGCCTGAATAATATCGCCAAGAGCGCTTGGCTTTATTATGAGGATTTTTTTAATCTGTCCGGTCATTTTTCCTTCAGTTCGTCCCGTTAGACATCCTTTAATTGGTGCATCCAGTATAGAATGTGCCTATTCTTTCCGCAAATTTAAAAATAATGTATAAGACCAAACAAGTCTAACGGGATTCATACGAATCTGAAACTATCGTTAATAGTCTTATAGCAACAGTTGCGCGCTCAACTTTGTAAAAAAGTTTTCCGGCCTCATCATCGCTTATTCCCATCGCATCACAGTAAAACAAAAAGCCTCTGTACAGGTCCGTAAAATTAACAGCCTTAAAGCGAGTCAGTGTTTCAGCAAGCTTTGAAAGGGTTCTTATATGATTTTCCTCTCGGCTGGTTGAGTCCTGCTTTATTCCGTCAAGGTCAATAAGTTTGACTCTGTAACTGCCCTTTTCGTTTTTATATACAATAAAGTTTCCCGCCTTTGAATCCCTGTGCCAGAAATTTGATTTATGCAGTTTTGCGATTATTTCGGCAACCTGCCTTATGACAGCTTTTCTTATCGAAAAGTTTGTAAGAATTTTTTTATCTTTACCAAAGGCAACATCATAGAGACTTAAACTGTTCGGGATATATTCGGTTATATAAATACTTCCATTTTTCCTGCTCCATAAAGCTGCTACCGGCTCAGCAACTTCAATGCCCTTTTGTTTCAGCAATACTGCAAGATATAAATTTCTTAACGATTTTGGCGCCCTCAGTAAATCCGCAAGAGCCCTGATGCCGGTACGATTGACGGTTTTTTTTATGACGAAGGAAATTTTTTTGCCGTTACTTCCGATTTGCTTTAATGAGGTAATATTGCCGTTTTCTGATTTGAATACCAGTTCCGGCTTTTCCGTTAATTTATCCGGCTCGAAAACGAGTTCCGACCCTTTCTCAACTGCAACACCCTTCCAGCTGCCGGGCAGTTTTAACTTTACGATTATTGGTATCATACGGGGATTCATCCCGTTAGAGACAGCCTGTCTTTGGTATCGTCCCAATTGATTGGGGTCAGGCCTGTCCGATTTGTTGTCTCTAACGGGATTCATCGAGCGGTATTTTAACCGAACGCAGCTTTTTATCAAAGGTCTTTTGGCTTTATTTTCCTGTGTAATTTGTTAAGATTCCGGTATGACTGAAAAGAAAAAATACGTTTATAATTGGCCCAGGCCTATGGTTACGGTCGATGCTGTTGTTTTTGACATAAGCGGCGGCCCACCAAAAGTGCTTTTAATAAAACGCGGTAATGAACCATTTAAAGGTCAATGGGCCTTCCCCGGCGGTTTTGTGGGTATGGATGAAGAGCTTGAAGATGCCGCAGCAAGGGAGCTCGCCGAGGAAACCGGTCTGAGAGGCGTTAAACTTCAGCAGTTTTATACTTTCGGCAAGTGCGGCAGAGACCCTCGCGGCAGAAACATAACTATTGCTTTTATCGGCATTACGAAAGATAACAAAATCAAAAGCGGCGATGATGCCGCAGAGGCACAATGGTTCAGCATAGATGACCTGCCCCAAATGGCCTTTGACCATAATGATGTCGCTGCGGTCGCGATTGAGAAACTGAAAGAAGTAAGGAGGTAAGGATGTAAGGATGTAAAGAAATAAGGAAGTAAGGATACAGTAGGTAGCCAAATGCAAAAAGATGATAACAAAGTAAATTCAGTAATCAAAACTTACAGGGACTTAAGCGTATATCAATTATCATATAAATTGGCTATGGAAATATTCGAGATAACCAAGAAATTTCCGAAAGAAGAAATTTATTCAATTGTCAGCCAGATACGAAAATCTTCAAGGTCAGTACCGACCAATATAGCCGAAGGCTGGGCTAAAAGAAGGTATGAAAATGTTTTTTTGAGACATCTTAATGATTCCAATGGCTCCTGCGAGGAAACAAAAGTTTGGCTCGATTTTTCAAAAGATTGCGGATATATCTTACTGGACGTTCATACAAGACTTATGAACGAATACAATAGGGTTGGGGCCATGCTCAACTCTTTGATGGATAACTGGGAAACATTTCAGAAAGAATAAAGTAAGGATGTAAAGAAGCAAGGATGTAAGGACGCAAGGAAGTAAAGAAATAAGAAAATAGCCACAAAGGCACAAAAAGTTTAACCACGGGTTATACGGATTTCACTGATTCGTTTGGCCGCGAAAAAAACTTGCTTTTCTTTCCAGTTTAACGATATAATGTTGATGGAAATATTCCATCCAAATTTCGAAAGGAGATTTGCTAAATGAATAATGATAAAAATCTTGAATATTTTAAGCCTGAAGTTGTTCAACTTAAAGAATATTACGATGAAAAATGGCTGCAAAACAAAATCGCAGAAGACCCAAGTCTGCTTGGTCTTGGAGATTTGTCAGTTATCGAGCGCGAAAGAAAACAAGTATCCGGTGGGCGGATTGATTTCCTTTTGTACGACCCCGAAATAGAGACAATGTATGAAACGGAAATAATGTTAGGTGTCTTGGACGAAAGTCATATCATTCGAACAATCGAATACTGGGACATTGAAAGAAGACGTTTTCCTAATAAAGAACATAAAGCTGTGATAATAGCAGAAGAAATAACCAATCGTTTTTTCAATGTTATTTCGCTCATGAATCGTGCAATTCCTATAATTGCTATCCAATTAACTGCTAACAAGTGGGGCAATAAGATTGCCTTGACTTTCACTACGGTTTTAGATGTATATGAAGAACCAGAAGATGAAGACGCCATATCTGGCGGTGAGACGGTTGATAGAATTTATTGGGAGAACAAATCAAATCCAAAATCAATAGCAATTGTGGATGAGATTATTGATATCATCAAAAAACTAGATTGTCAACCAAAAGTAACTTATAACAAGCATCACATCGCACTTGGAACATCAAAAAGGAATTTCTGCTGGTTTCATCCTCGCAAGAAAGAAGGATACTGCCATTTTGAAATACGTGTCGGAAAGGAAAATTTGGATTCTGCTAAGGCAATCTTGGAAGAAACCGGTATTCTTTTTAATCATAAAAGAGAGGATGTAATCGCATTATCAATACACATGAAACCATTCAGCGAATATAAAGAGCAATTGTCAAAATTTATCAAAGGAGCATGGGAAGTATATAGCTGAATTTAACCAAATTTTACCTCTGAAAGTTAAGATTAATTATGTTATTGAGGCTTCCGCGGCGTTTGAGAGGGATTTACAGAACCACTCAAAAGCTAAATCATTACTTCTCTTACTATTTTGTGTGAGGAGTTTAGGGATGGATGCAAGGCCCTGACCGTCCGCCAACCGCAGATGTATTGTAATACTTCGAGGACATGGCGAGGCAGGAGAAAACGCCTCAGATGACCTAAAGAACCACACAAATTGTATTTGACGGCAAACTCTCCCTCATCGAATTGATTGCCTTCTAAATCAATGAATTACCCTCAACGCCCTGGCAGGGAGCGAAGTCAGAACTTCGTGGCAGATAGTGTCTGCAAGTTCAGCCAGCTTATAAACGCTGCACTCACTTGATGGGTCATTGTCAATTACCGTTACGTCCTGACCGACTTTCACACTGGGAATATCGGTAACGTCAATTACGGTTTTATCCATACTGACCCTGCCGATGACTTTTGCAAAACTGTTCCCAACTTTCATCGCCGCCCTGTTTGAATACAAACGCCAGTAATTATCTGCATAACCGACAGGCACAATCGCGCCGATTGTATCGCGCTGGGCGGTAAACGTTCTGCCGTAGCCGACTGTCTGGCCTTTCTTGTAGCGGTTAATCTGGACTATCGGCACTTCAAACTTCATCGCGGGTTCAAGTTTTATATTAAGGGCCTGACGGTGTTCTGCCCAGCCGAACAGTGCTATTCCGCAGCGAACCATATCGAAATGTGCCTGGGGCATATTAAGCATAGCGGCGCTGTTGGCTGCGTGAATAATTACATCCCTGCAGGCAATCAGAGATTGTTTGGAAAGGAATTTTCTGAAATTTTCGAGCTGCTGCTCAGCAAAAGACAGGTTTTTTTCCGCAGCAGTTGAAAAGTGTGTATATATACCTGCCAGTCGAATTTTATCGAAGGAACGGATTTTTTTAATCAGCTCAGCGGCTTTCGGAGCCTCTATTCCACAGCGTCCCATACCGGTTTCAACCTTTACGTGAACATTCAATATGTCAGACGTGGTCTGCAAGCAGTTTTGAACGAATTGCAAAGCTTCAATATCAACAACGGCGCAATGGAAACCCTTTTGAGCGCATAGCTGTATGGCTTGGCCACTGTATGCGGTATGTATCGGCTCAAGTATGAGAATTTTTGATTGACCGACAATATCAGCAATAAAAGCAGCCTCGTAAACGTTGGCTACCGCGAAAAAGTCAACTTCTCCTCTTTTTAATATTTCGACGATTTCTCTAATGCCGTGTCCGTATCCGTCGGCCTTTACCACCGCGCAGAATTTTGTCTGGGGTTTGCAAAAATCTTTGAGATTTGCAAGATTATTTAACAGAGCCTGTGAATAGATATGAACCTTCTGGTCGAGTCTGGTAAACTGGTTGCTTATCCCAAACTGCATAATTATTTGTCGTCTTTAATCTGTTTGTAAAGTGCAAACAGCTCTTTAAACGCTCGCAGAATGACCTTTAATTTTGCGCCGGTTTGCTTCCCTGCCGTTCTTGGATAATGATGAACGCCGATTTGGAATATTTTATAGCCTTTATTCTTTGCTCGTGCGAATATTTCTGTATTTATCAGAGCTCCAGTGCTTTTTATTTTTATATCGTCAAATATCCTGCGTTTGTAAAGTTTAAAGGCACAGTCTACATCTTTTACTTTCATTCTGAACAGTAAGCATACAAGTGTTGTCCAGCAGAAGGCATTTATTTTTCTTATCAGATTATCCTGTCTTCCAATTCTATAACAGCTTACGATGTCGTAATCGGTCATATATTTTAAAAGCGGCGGCAGCTCTTTGATATCGAACTGGCCGTCGCCATCTGTGTAAAAGACAAGTTCTTTATTTGCAGCATTAAAGCCGCTTTGCAGCGCCGCGCCATAACCGCGATTTGTCTGGTGGTGGACAACTTTTATATGTTTATCTTTCGCAGCAAGAGAATCTGCGATTTGACCGGTTTTGTCCCTGCTGCCGTCATTGACAACAATAATTTCATAATCTATCTTCAAGGGCGTCAGAACATCAATAGCTGACCTTACAACCTTTTCGACATTATCCTGCTCATTGTAACAGGGGAAAAAAACAGATAATGACTTAACCGTTCCGGCATTCATAAAGCTTTATTTTTCAATCTTCAATCTTAAATGTTCGCTACCAGCGGGTATTGTTGGTAATCTGTTGCTGCTCTTCTGAAAATTCTTTTAAGTATGTCCTGTATTTGTCGGCAAGGCTGGGATTATTGCGGCTTGCATTAGCAAGATAATCTCCGGCCAGCATTGCTGCCGTGAGTTTTTCGCGATAGCCACGTTGCCTTACGTAGGTTTGCTTTTTCCCGACAAAATCATCAAAGTACTGGCTGAAAATGCCTGCTATACTGTCTCGGAACTTTGGATAATAGTTTGCAGCATGTAAAAGTTCAAGGGCAGCTATTTGAGATGGTTGTTGCATAAACGCCTGTGCTATAAGTTCACAGCCTTTGCTGACTCTCTCTTCGCCCTGCAGTCGCACAAGATTATATCCCACAGTCAGCAGCATTGTGAAATTATCAGGAAATTTTGTCTGACCTGTGAACATTCCCGTATAGAGGTCTCTGCCCTGCTGAGATTTTATATCCACATATATCCGCTGTTCCTCGTCTATATACACGACGCGCCAGTTCGGATTGGTGTCCAGCCCTCTGACTAACTCTGAGCCAAGTTGTGAGGTCGGCATAAAAACGACACAGACATTTTCCTGCTGGAATTCACTCTCGAGCCAGTTGCCGACAGCCTCGTAATCTGAAACGGCCAATGCTCTCCCCGCATTCTGTGCCAGCCTAACAGGGTCTCCGCCGCTCATTATACGCATCCATTGCTGATAGGTAGAAGTGTTATATGCAGCCTGTGCCCTGCCGTCCATATAAAGCTGTAGAGGTGTTTTGCCCGTATTGGGGTCGGGAATCTGGCCGTAGGCAACAAACCCGCCCTCGGTCCAGTAATTAAAAACCGTTCCCTTGAGATTGTTGTCTCTTATGAATTGACAGGCCTTAAATGGTTTGGCGTAAGAGGCTGTCATTCGCATAAACACGCTGGTCAGATAACTGCTGTCCGGCCAGGGATTAAGATAAACAACCTTATACCAGTATCCCCACCAAACAGTCAGAAAAGTCGCAGCGATAAAAGCAACCCCCACAAATGAATACTGTAATACCTTAGGTACTGGTATTATGATTGTATTTCCGGTATTTCTGCGCATCGTCAGAGCAGTAATCATTTTAATACTGCTCTCAAGAAACATCGCCATAATTGGACAGGCTGCTATTGCCGCAATCGGTATAAATCTTCGTGAACCTATTGCCATATAAATCGTAAGAGATGCGATAACCAGAAGAGGTAAATCTATCACCGGCCATTCATACTTGTCAGTCGTAGCTTTAGCGAAGATGGACTGTCCTGCATTTGGCGCAGTTACTATTTTGGCTTTGGTTTGTTTTATGCCGACTCGGGGCTTTATCGCCAGACAGACGACCCACAAAGCAAGCAGCACCCAGGCGGCAATATACATATACAGAAATGGTGTTTCATCGCCTACAGGGTTACTCCATTCAAAGGCAGGATGCCATTCGTTAACTGTTTTCCAGAGCTTGGCGTTTTCACTTACGCTGATAACAAACGTGTGTGTCAGATTTGTCAGCCTGAACGGATTTGCGAGAATCATAACTATAAATGCGATAACCGTGGCAGCAACAGTATGCCACCATGCTTTGAAGCTTATTGTTTTAAGCCTGTCCCTAAACACCGTCAGAAGTACGGCTATGATTATAAAGGCGATGAAGGTAACAAAAAAGGCAAGTCTGGAGTCAGTTACATAAGCTTTAGAAAGTGGTTGCCTCATCAGCATATCTACGCCTTGAGGATAGAACATAGCCGAAGTCGCCATAAAAACGATGAATGTGCCGACAATATGATATACGTGGAATAGGCCTGCTTTTATATTTCTCAAACTCGCGAGAGTAATACTTGCCGCAATCAGAATCAAAATAAAGTAAAATAGTCCCGCCGAGTCAGACTTTATGATACCTTCAAGGTACTCATGCGAGCGGAACTTGACGGCAAGAGCGTAAAAAAACAGCCAGCCGAGGACATAATACAAACATAGCGCAGTTTTTTTGGGCAGCAGCGTCAGCAGATGCAATCCGATGAACGGAACAAGAACAACAAATACGTAAATATAACCGCCGTGCAGATTGCACCACAATGCTGTTATCGGCACAATTAGCCAGATAAAGAGATAATTTCTATAGACGGTCAGTACAAAAATAAACAGCAGCACGGCAACAAGCATATTTGTGAATCCTGCCGGCCGGATATCAAAAAACGTTCTGCCGATGAACAGAGCAAAACATGCAAAGACAGCCGAAAGAGCAGGATTTGCCCCCAGTATTCTGCCGGTATAATAAACTACTATAATGGTGACGATATACAGGGCGTATTTCCAGCAGACCAGGCTGTTGTAGCTGATATTCTGCGCCACGATGGGTTTGTCAAATGTTTCAGCATCTGCAATAGGCGACAGATGTGTCAGCCAATAAAAGAGCACGTGTGTAAGCCAGTTCTGGTTTACCCATCCGGTGGGATGCCAGAATTTAACGGTTTTGAGTCCGACTTTCTCGGTAATCCACTGTGCCCATTTCGGCCAGGTTTTCACTTCTTCTACGGTCGGACCGGGCTTGTGGGAATTAACGCTGAAAGGTTCAACGGTATTGACACCGTGATTTATAAAATGTCTTCCGCAGGCCATTGACACCCATGTATCGCCTGCTCCGACCATATGTGTCGAAGCCTGCAGGGCAAACAGTATCATTGCCCACCAGAAGATGAGCATTGGCCAGCCGCTTAATGCCGGTTTTTCAGCTGTCAGCTTTTTAGCCATTTTTCTATCCTGTCAAGTCCCTTTGTTATTTGTTCCATAGAAGTTGCGAAGCTCAGCCGGACGTTTTTATCACAGCCAAACGGTTCGCCCGGCACAAGTGCGACATTAGCCTGTTCCAGAAGCGCCGCGGCGAAATCCATACTGTTTTGAATGTTTGTCCCGCTGATTATCCTGCCGTAATGGGCACAGACATCTGGAAAACAGTAAAACGCTCCTGTTGGCTGTGGACATTTTACGCCTTTAATGGTGTTAAGGCGCTGAGCCATATATTTGCCGCGTTTTTCAAATTCAAGCCGCATTTTTTCAACCTCATTGTTCGGGTCGCTAAATGCTACAAGAGCGCCAGCCTGCACAAAGCTTACAGGGTTCTGTGTCATATGCGACTGCAGCCTGTCCATTGCCTTTATAACTTCCACCGGTCCTGCCGTATATCCCAGCCGCCAGCCGGTCATCGCAAAAGTCTTGCTGAATCCGTTTATTATAATTGTGCGTTTGTATGCGTCTTCGCTTAACGCAGCGAAACTCACAAATTTCGTATCGCCATAGACAAGCTTCTCGTAAATCTCGTCGCTTAGCACTATAATATCAGTACCCTCAAGCACCTTTGCGATAGCCGCCAGTTCCTCAGGTGTATAGGTAAATCCGCCGGGATTATTCGGGCTGTTTATCAACAGCATTGCAGTTTTTTTCGTAATTGCTCTCTTCAATTGCTGTGGCGTAATCTTGTAGTTATTTGATATATCGGTCTGGATAACCTTCATTATTCCGCCTGCCAGCTTAATCGTCTCCGGATATGTAACCCAGTATGGAGCAGGCACAATAACCTCATCGCCCTCATCTATGACAGCCTGCATACTTTCATAAACCGAATGCTTTGCTCCGATGTTTACGATAATCTGCTCCGGCGTGTATTTGAGGTCATTTTCCTTCAGGAGTTTTTCAGCAATGGCTTTTCGCAGTTCGGGAATGCCTGGCGTAGCGGTATACTTTGTTTTTCCTGCCTTTAAGGCAGCGATTGCCGCATCTTTAATATATTGCGGCGTGTCGAAGTCCGGCTCACCTGCTCCGAACCCGACAATGTCAACGCCTTTAGCCTTGAGTTCTTTTGCCTTTGCGTCAACCGCCATAGTCGCAGACGGCGGCACAGCCTGTGCCCTTTTACTGACTTTCATCCCGTTAGACCTCCTTTCATAGACGTAAAACGGTATAAAATAATTACGGCCTTTTCATATTTTAAAGCACATATACAAATCCAACAAGATCTAACGGGATTCATTCCTTTTGTCCCTTTCCCTTAAAGGATTATTTGGCCGGATATTAAAACACAAATCATCCGACCGGTCAAGAACTTTACGCAAACTATCTGTTTTTAACAAAACAGCCTGTTTGCGAGTCATCAGTTGTTAGTTTTCAGTCATTAGTTTTTTTGAAAATTCTGATTTTGAACATTTGGTATTGTTTCCACCATAAGGTGTCCTCCGTAAGGAGTCCATAGGACTGTGGAGAGTTTCGGATTTCGTGCTTCGGATTTTTCTTTTCCCTTGTTTACAGCAGGATTTTTTATATTATATTTGTATAAGTTTATCCGCCTGCGGCGGAATGGAATTTGAAGGAGTTTAAACATGGAAGTGAATTGGTCTGTTGTTTTCTCTCTTTTGGTCGCTGCTTTTCTCGGCGGCGCGATTGGCCTTGAAAGAGAGTTGCGAGACAAGCCTGCCGGCCTTCGCACAAATATCCTTATCTGTCTTGGCTCGTGTGTTTTCACGATTATTTCAACAAGTCTTTCCGGTTCTGACCCGGGCAGAATAGCTGCTCAGATTGTAACAGGCATCGGTTTTCTCGGTGCCGGCGCGATAATCCACAGCGGCATCGGCATACACGGCCTTACAACTGCTGCAGGGATATGGGTCGTAGCGAGTATCGGAATGGCCTGCGGTGCGAGAATGTATTTTCTGGCTCTTGTCGCAGCTTTTTTGACTTTGATTATATTGCTGCTGCTGCCGCCATTTGAAAAGAAATTCAAAAAAGACCAAAGCAGTCGAAACGACTAATTTATAAACGCTGCTATTGTAAAGATTATCCAGATAATAATTCCTGTGATGATTTTTGCGCCAAGCCCGATAAACCGTCCCAATCCTGCCCCTGCCGCGGTCTTGAGCGATTGTTTTAACTCTTTTCCTGCTCTTCTTTCGACGGTTAGAACCGCGATAGCTGCTCCGAGAACAGAACCAATCAAAGTTCCAAAAATCGGAACAGGAATAAGCACGGTGCCGATAACAGCACCGATTATCGTGCCGGTTATAGCTGCTGTCATAGCTTTTTTGCCGCCGCCGGCTGCCTTTGCTCCGCCCGCACCTGCGAAAAATTCAAAGACCTCACCTAACAATGCCAGAAATACTGCTGCAATAATCGTGTAAATACTGAATATATTCCTTTGCCATAAGACAAAGAAAATTGTCGTAATAATCATCAGCCAGTTGCCCGGCAAAGCAAAAAAGACCAGCGCCAGCCAGAAGGCATTTACGATTATCAGCAAAATTAACCAAAAATAAATCATTGGTTTTTGTACAATGAATATTTTTTCACAAAAAAACAACTCCACAGGAGAAAAAAATCAAGTAGTAAATTCCTTCTCACTGTGGAGTTTGACTTATACGCGCCGATGGTCTTACTGCCGATGCTGCATAAATATAGATACTTCCAACGAAAAACGCCGTTACTCTTTAGGTTTCTCCGCAGGCTCTTTAGGTTTCTCTGCAGGTTTTTCGACCTCGGCGTATTTTTCAACGGTCAGCCATTTTTCGCCGTCTTTGGTTGTTTCTGTGGCGGTAACTTCTACCGTTTTGCCTTCCATTTTCTCGCCGAGCTCTTTGCCCATCGCATCGAGGGTAATATTAAACTTCCCTCTAATTGTGCTGCGTAGCTGTACTGCAGTGATAACCTCATTTGCGTCCTTGGTCACAGAGATTTTACCTTTAACGGTTATCGTTATGGCCTTGGGGGCATTAACATCCTCAGCCTTTGCAGCGCTGGCGAACAAAAATGTAACCATTGCTGCTATGAGAGTCAACATAATCAACTTTTTCACTTTTAAATCTCCTTACTCAAATTGCTTTTTTTAACTTTGTTTCTACGATACTTTTTTCATAAAACTCAAAAAACTAATGTTTTCATTTCTTTCTCTCTTACTGCCGGCTCATCGCCTCCTTTCTTTATATACAAAAACAAATCTTTAACTCTTTTACAATCAATACGTTATGCTAATATTTACCTGCTCATTTCTACACATCCTGCCGCAGATATTTGGGAAATTTTTAGGGCTGTGTTTCCATGAGAAGGAATTAAGTATACAAAGTATTTTTACGTCTTCAACAAATTTTTGTTCATTTTTTTAAGGCCGCAGACGGCATAAGTAAAGCGACTATTTAATCTCCGCATGGTATTCCTGCAGAGATTTGATTTTGCCTTTGCCTTTTTGAATGGCTCCGATGCCTTTTGCGCTTGCAACTGCAGCAGCGATGGTCGTTATATAAGGAATCTTGTATTTTATCGCAGCCTTGCGGATATACGAATCGTCAAACTTGCTCGTCTTGCCTGCCGGCGTGTTTATAATAAGCTGAATTTCGCCGTTCTTTATTGCATCAAGGATATTCGGTCTGCCTTCCTGCATCTTATAGATTGCTTCAGCCTTGACGTCGCTGTCTTCGAGATATTTGCAAGTGCCGACAGTTGCGAGAATTTTAAAACCAAGTTTTTTAAATCTTTTTGCAACCTCAACGGCTGCGCCTTTGTCGGCATCATTTACGGTAATAAGCACAGTTCCTTTTGACGGCAGAGTTTGTTTCGCAGCATCCTGAGCCTTATAGAATGCAAGGCCGAACGAATCAGCCATACCTAAAACTTCGCCTGTCGAGCGCATCTCAGGGCCTAAAATCGGGTCAACCTCCGGGAACATATTAAATGGAAATACGGATTCTTTTACGCCGAAGTGCGGAAATTTACGAGGCTTTAATTTCAGCTCCTCTATCTTTTTGCCGAGCATTAGTTGTGTTGCAAGTCTTGCCATCTGTATTCCGCAGACCTTCGAGACTAATGGCACAGTTCGCGATGCTCGCGGGTTCGCCTCAAGCACATAAAGCACATCTTCGGCTATCGCATACTGGATATTCATTAGTCCCACGACGTTCAGTTTGATTGCTATTTTTCGTGTGTATTCGTAAATGGTATCGAGGTGTTTTTGCGGGATGCTGATTGGCGGAATAACGCAGGCCGAATCGCCGGAATGGATGCCTGCAAGCTCAATATGCTCCATTACGGCAGGCACAAATGCGTCAGTGCCGTCGGCAAGCGCGTCAGCTTCGCATTCGATTGCATTTTCGAGAAATTTATCTATAAGTATCGGTCTTTCGGGTGTAACGCCGACTGCGGCAGCGACATATTGTTTTAGCATATCAATATCATGTATAACCTCCATACCGCGTCCGCCGAGCACATAAGAAGGCCGAACCATCAGGGGATAGCCGATTTTGTCAGCGATTTCAGCTGCCTGCTCGAATGTGCTTGCCATGCCGGACGCCGGCATCGGTATCCCGAACTTTTCCATCTTTTCTCTGAACCTGTCGCGGTCCTCGGCAAGGTCAATGGTTTCAACGGAAGTACCGAGAATTTTTACGTTCGCTCTTTCGAGTTCCACAGCGATATTTAAAGGCGTCTGTCCGCCGAACTGGCAGATTACGCCTACTGGTTTTTCCTTCTGGTAAATGCTCAGGACATCTTCAACGGTCAAAGGCTCAAAGTAGAGTTTGTCAGAAGTATCGTAATCTGTCGAAACGGTTTCGGGGTTGCAGTTTACCATTATGGTTTCGTAGCCGAGGTCGTGAAGTGCGAAGGCCGCGTGAACGCAGCAGTAATCGAATTCGATACCCTGTCCGATTCTGTTGGGTCCGCCGCCGAGCACCATTATTTTCTTTCTCTTGCTCACAGATACCGCATCTGGTGCATTATAGCTGGAATAGTAATACGCTGCGTTTTCGACGCCGCTTACCGGCACAGCGTGCCAGCCTTCGACAACGCCTAATCCCATTCGCTGTTTTCTGATGTCCTCTTCTTTTATGTTCAGAAGCTGCGAAAGGTATTTATCTGCAAAACCGTCTTTCTTGGCCTTTGTCAGGAGCTTGTCGGGCAGTTGTTTGCCTTTGTATTTGAGGATTTCCTCTTCAAGTTCGACAAGTTCCTTCATTTGCCGGATGAAGTAAGGCTTGATATATGTTTTTTCGTAAAGCCCCTGGATGTCAGCTTCTTTTCGCAGGGCTTCGTACATAATAAATTGACGTTCACTTGTAGACTCCTTGAGCATTTCCATTAGTTCCACCAGCGTCTTTTTGTTGAAGTCTTTTGCAAAGCCCAGGCCATACCTGCCGTTTTCCAGTGAGCGGATGGATTTCTGGAAGGCCTCTTTATAGGTCTTGCCGATGCTCATAACCTCGCCGACTGCTCGCATCTGGGTGCCGAGTTTATCCTGAACGCCCTTGAATTTCTCAAACGCCCAGCGTGCGAATTTGACTACGACATAATCGCCGCTTGGTGTGTATTTATCGAGCGTTCCATCCCGCCAGTAAGGAATCTCATCGAGAGTAAGGCCCCCTGCGAGCATTGCTGAGACTAATGCGATGGGAAAGCCGGTAGCTTTTGAGGCAAGAGCGCTCGACCGGCTTGTCCGCGGATTGATTTCGATAACGACTACCCTGCCGGTTTTTGGGTCGTGTGCGAACTGAATATTTGTTCCTCCGATGACCTGAATGGCTTCGACAATATCATAAGAATATTTTTGCAGTTTTTTCTGCAAATTAGGGTCGATGGTGAGCATCGGTGCAGTGCAGTAAGAATCGCCGGTATGAATGCCCATCGCATCAACGTTTTCGATGAAGCAAACAGTAATCATCTGGTTTTTCGCATCGCGGACAACTTCGAGCTCCAGCTCTTCCCAGCCGAGCACAGACTCTTCGACGAGAATTTGTCCGACAATGCTTGCTGATATACCTCTGCTTGCGACGACACGAAGTTCTTCAATGTTATAAACCAGACCACCGCCAGTGCCGCCCAAGCAGTAAGCAGGCCGGATAACAACCGGATAGCCGATTTCCTCTGCGACCTTTTCCGCTTCTTCAACGGTGTATGCCGGTGCGCTTCTTGGCATATCGATGCCGAGCTTATTCATTGTGTTTTTAAATGCGATTCTGTCTTCGCCGCGTTCGATTGCATCGACGTTTACACCGATGACCTTTACGCCGTACTTTTGCAGAACGCCTGCCTTATGCAGCTCTGAAACAAGGTTAAGGCCGCTCTGGCCGCCGAGGTTGGGAAGTAAGCCGTCAGGCCGTTCCTTCTTTATAATTTCCGTCATAGCTTCCAGCGTCAAAGGCTCAATATATGTAACATCAGCCATACCGGGGTCTGTCATAATGGTCGCAGGGTTTGAATTGACAAGTACGATTTGGTAGCCCAGTTTTCGCAGTGCCTTGCAGGCCTGTGTGCCGGAATAGTCAAATTCGCAGGCTTGGCCGATTACTATTGGCCCGGAACCTATTATCATTACCTTCTTTACATCTTCTCTTCTTGGCATTTTATCTTCCCTGAAAAACCACGAATTTGTCGTAGTCACAGACAATTTTGTAGGAATTATAGACAATTTTGTAGTCAGTTAAAGCAAAAAATCGAGGAAATTTTGGGACACGAAGGTTATTGAAGATTTAAGAAATGTCTCCGGCATACTCTCCCGCTCATTTGCCCTACCGCTCTCTTCCATCGGCATTGAGATTTTGTATTGCTATTAGTAGAAATCTATGCAATAATCACAAAATAAAAAATGTTTTAGGAGAAACAAAAATGACAGACGCTCAAATCTTTCAAATCTTGGGAATCACCTATCCGATTGTCGGCATTGGCATACTCATCAATCCCGACTTTTACAAAAAATTGATAACCAACTTTACGGAAAACCCGCCGGCCATTTACCTAAGCGGCCTTGTTGCCCTGGCGATAGGATACCTTCTGGTAATGTTCCATAACATCTGGGCCAAAGACTGGTCCGTTATTATTACGATTTTCGGCTGGGCTGCCCTCATAAAAGGACTGTTCCTGATTGTGTTACCAAAGGTATCCATTAAGATTAGTAATTTTTTCAAAAAACAGATGACAAAATTCCTGACAGTCTGGGCAACCGTTGTGATAATACTCGGCGGTCTGCTCTGCTGGCTCGGTTTTTTTGCTGTGTAAAATTCTAATACCCTGATTTGTACCTTTCCTCCTCTTATAGCTGTCAGGACACAAAGATACGAAGTATTATTATTTGTTTTTTCTTTGTGTCTTAGTGCCTTTGTGGCCTCTTCTTTTTTACTTTTGCCTTTTTACTCTTGTCTTCTTATCATATCGTTATGGCAGAAAAAGGATTGGTACATATTTATACCGGCAGCGGCAAAGGCAAAACCACTGCTGCCTTGGGGCTTGCTCTCCGTGCTGCAGGCTGGGGCAAAAGCGTTGTCATCTATCAGTTCCTCAAGCCGCCTGTCCTCCAGCTCGGCGAAAGAAAAGCTATTGCAAAGTCAAAACTGCCGATAAAAATCGTGCCTGTCGATATAAAATGGAATCTGCGAGGAAAAAACAATCAAAAGCTGGTTTGCGATAAAATAGAAAAGACCTGCAAAGAAATTCAGCTAATCGCCCAAAAAGGTAAATTCGATTTGATAATCCTCGATGAAATTATATATTGCTGCTCGAAAAAACTTGTCTTTGTGGAATGTATAAAAAACATAATTAAATCGAAGAAAAAATCAGTAGAAATTATCCTCACAGGCAGAAATGCAGCAAAGGAGCTTATTAAACTTGCAGACATCGTAACAGAAATGAAAGAAATAAAGCATCCGTTTAAAAAAGGCACAAAGGCAAGAAAAGGAATAGAGTATTAAAATCCGAAGCACTAAATCCGAAATACGAAACAAATTCAAAATATGAAATGCAAATGTTCAAAACAATGTGTTTCGGTCATTTTTAAGTTTTGGAAATTTGGATTTATTTAGGATTTAGATATTAGGATTTAGGATTTTTTCTCTGCGAAACTCTGTGGCTAAAAGGATAAATTTATGGATATCGCGGTAATAATTTGCGCTGCGGGCAGCAGCAAAAGATTTGTCAAGGAACAGCTTCATAACCTCGAAGCAGCGAAGAAAAAACAATTTGCCGATGTTGCCGGCAGACCTGCATTTTTGCGAAGCATAGAGTTTTTCGCAGGTAGAGATAATGTCAAACAAATTTTGCTCACCATTCCTGCCGAAGATGAGGAAATGGTTAGGGTCAGTCACGGAGCGAACCTGAGTTTTCATGGCGTAAAACTCTGCATCGGCGGAGCCGAAAGGTTTGAAACCGTTGCAAAAGCCCTTGAACTTGTAAAAGACGATATTGATTTTGTAGCCGTTCACGATGCCGTCCGCTGCTGCTTGAAAGACGAATGGCTCAATGAGGTTTTTAAGGCCGCTGAGAAGAATGGAGCCGCAATGCTGGCCTGCCCTGTTACTGCGACTCTGAAAAGAGTCGAAAATGGCAAAATTATCGAAACTATTGACCGCAAAGGTCTTTACGAAGCACAAACGCCGCAGGTCTTCAAAAAAGATTTGCTCAAAAAGGCTTATGCTAATCTCAGCAAACTCGACAAATCAAAAATCAGCGATGATTCCCAGCTTGTAGAATCGCTGGGACAGAAAGTAGCCATCGTTGAGACTGACTTCTCTAACATCAAGATAACCACGAAGGCTGATATTGCAATTGCCGAGGCGATAATAAAATCCCGCCCAAAACCAAAGCCCCAAGGCCCTGCTGGAGCTTATTACGAAGCGCAGTGGTAAATAAGATTTAAGGAAACAAGGAAGAAAAAGGCGCAACTACGCCGCAAAGGTAAGAATTTTTCGGCTGCATTAACGGATTCTAATTAAAGGTTATTGCAATTTAGGGGGATATTGCTATTCTTGCAATAGTATCGAAACTTTATTGTTTTGGTCTATTTTAATATGGGAAATGTCGGTTTACAGAACTTGGGAATCAGGAATAAAAATATTATAGAGTGTCGTAAGTATCATCATGCGATATGTCTATATCCTTATTCTTCCGAGGACAGGGGAACCGGTTTAGACTTTTTCCCTCCGACAGGGTTGGAATATGTAGCGACAGCCTTGAAAGGCCATGTTGATAAAATCAGTTTAGTTGACCTTCGTCGTAACCATTCGCTGCAATCGCGTCAGAAGATGTCTGAATTTATCAACCGCGATATCGATTTAATTTGCGTAAGTATTACCTGGAGTGCACAATACGAGAAAGTTTGTGACTATATCAGCCAATTGCCTTCAGCTCCGATGACCGTTGTCGGCGGACGGGAAGCAACCGAGAAGGTGGAGGACATTTTTTTGCGATGCCCCAATGTTGATGTTGTTATCCGCGGCGAGGGCGAGCAGACTATTCAGGAACTTTCCGATGGACGACCATGGGAAGAGATTCTTGGTATATCATACAGGCGCAATAGAAATATCATTCACAACCCAAACCGGCCGCTGCAGCCTATCGAAAGTATTGCCCCGCCCGACCGAAGTCTGCGACAAAGCCGCTACTTCCCTGCCATTCATGGTTTGCGCTTCTTGCCGATAGAGTTTGATACTGTTCTTGGCTCAAGAGGATGTCCATACAAATGCAAATTTTGCACGTTCAGCATAAATCCTCTGGGGCAGAAACGCGATTATGTTGCCCGCTCGTCGGAATCGGTGGTCGATGAAATCGAAGCCAGTAATGGTAATATGATTATTTTTGCCGATGACAACTTCTTCGTTAATCCCGACCGCGTCGAGCGTATATGCGATCTCATTATTGAACGGGGTATCAATAAACGGTTCTTCGCTAATGCCAGAATCGAGGCGGCAAAACACCCGAAAATGCTGGAAAAAGCGTATCGAGCAGGGTTTCGCGCCCTTCTGATGGGTATTGAGTCAGCCAATGACAAAACACTCAAACTGCTCAACAAGGGCTTTAATACAGAGCAAATTCGTGATGCTTTTAAGGTATTTCGGCAATTTCCATTCTTTTATCACGCCTACTTCATTTATGGTAATCTTGACGAGACTGAGGAAGAAATGTTGGACATTGCCCACTTTGCCACAGAGCTTGGCGTGCATACGATTAATCTAAGTAAATTTCGCCTTGACAAATTCTCCCCGATGCGAAGCTTAGTGGAAAGCAGGTCTGACTATCGGATTAATCATAAGGGAAATATCTATTCTAAAGAATTTGACCGCCAGAAGTTAAAAAAGATTCGCAATCGGATTCGCCGTCATTTTTGGTATCGGCCTCAACAAGTTGTCAATACTCTTTCAACCGTCAGCAAAAGCGGCATTCTTACTTATCCTCAAATGTTAAAGGTGGGCCTGGTTTCAATTTTGCTTTACTTTGAATACGCCGTTCGCAACAGCGTCAAGAACTTACGCCGATTAGGGTTTAATCTTTGGAACACAAAGTCGCGATAGCAGAAACAGTCTATCATCTAAATTTTTCTGCTGTCATAAGCCCAGTGTAAAAGGGCCTGCCGCTGTTTTCTGCGGCAGGTAATATCACGTGAAATCGGTACAACCCATGGTTCAAAATTCAGGGATAACTTCCGGATAAACCTGCCCTGTGGGGGTTATTCGAAAAATATATACAAGCCCTTCTTTAAGCTGCGTATATGTAACCGTGCCGTAGATTGCCGTAATGCCGTATTGAGCCAGTTTGTCCGGCGAATTAGCCAATTCCCAGATGCTCGACCAGAATAATTCTCTTTCCTTTACAGGCAGTTCTCTAAGGATGTCGGCATATCTGCGCGGTTCTGTGCCAAACTCCTCTATTGAGAAACCAGCCTGTGGAGACATTTTTTCGCCGTAAATCCTCCTCCAGACATATAGGCTTTTCTTTTTACCGTCCATAACCATCTTGTCGGAAAATTTGACAATCAGGGTGTCAAAATGAACGATATCTCCTTCAATCGTATATTGTCGTTCGAGAACCTTTTGAAGCTCGTTGTCTCTGGCAGTCTCGACAAACTTTAATGTCGTGCTTATTACGTTTCCCTTATTGTCTTTCTGCTGGCCTGTAACTTTTGCATAACCGATTTTGCTTTCATCTGTCAGATTTGTCAGGGCTTTTTTGAGCGTCTTGTTTTCCGTCAGAAGCTCATTTATCGCCGTCCCGCCACGGTAAATACCGACGGCTATCAGCAAAAGCGCTATACATACTAAAATAGCCGCAATTTTACTCGGAAGACTTGCTCGTGCTACGTAGCGTCTGGCATTCGCACCAGTTTTCATTCTTCGTAGCAAAGTCATTGCGAAAGATTGACTAGCAGAATAGGCTACTTCGCAGAGTAGCATCAGAAATTTGAGTGTCTTTTTTACCACCATCATTCAACTTGCCTATTTTGGTAACTTCTTTACCGGAAAGAATATGCTTTTATACGTTATTTTTCAACAAATTATCCTGAAAAACCCTTAAAATAACCACTAAAAATAAGCTCTCAATTGTCCTTGACAACGAAACATAAATTGTTAATGTTGTAAAAAAATAAAGAACCCCCCAAATTCAATGTTGAAAGGATTTAACGATGAAAGAGATATCGCTGTCAGTAGTTCTTGTTTTCTTAGTCTTGGTTCTGACAGGCTGTAATGAAGAAAGGTTTATGGTTGAAAAACCCGGCCCTGATGTATTTGAACAGATGACTCCCAGTGCCGCAGCGGAAGTTGCCCTCGCCGAAGAGGTCATCGCCAAACGTATGGCCTACCGCAAAGAGCTTGAGAAAATCAAATCTTTCTATGAGCAGAGCGGCAATCAGCTCAAGCTTGAATGGGTCAACAGGGAGCTTGCTTCGCTGGATTCTGCGCCGCGGTACCGCTATATCATTCAGGCTGAGGTGGCAGGCGACAAACTTGCGGCAAAAGATTCCATACCAAAAGCAGATATTCTTTATAATGACGCCAAAGAGATTTACAAAAGCACAGACCTTTTTCCTCTTCCTGGTTCCAGAATTATTACCCAGGACATTCTAATCAGCCGCAAGAGGATGCAGCAAGCCCTCAACAAGTGTAATGACCTGATTAAAGAATATCCCACCAGCGACAAGATAGACGATGCAGCTTTTATGGCAGGCGAAATCCACGAGTTCTTCAAGGATTATTCGATTGCCGTGCTGTATTACAAAAGAGCGTTTCAGTGGGACCCGCAGACACCGTATCCTGCGCGCTACAGAGCGGCAAAACTTCTCGACTATGAGCTGTTTGAAAGAGACCAGGCCCTGCAGCTCTACAGGGAATCTCTCCAGAAGGAAGTAGAGTACCTCAACAACGATACTGTAAAACTAATCCGACAGAGAGTTGATGAGCTGACAGCTGAGCCGAAATCCGTAAGAATTAAATGAGCATTTTCTTGTCCGCCGTAGCTTCAGCGAAGGCGGGTTCGCTTCAGTGTTAAAGCCAGGCCTGTAAACCATACTACAGGCCTGTTTTATTTAGCCCCGGTTTTACCGGGGGTTCGGTTAATATGTCGGGAAAACTTGTCTTGAGCGAAGTCGAAAGAATCGAACAAAAAGTCTTAAATTTTGTCAATCTTCATAACCTTCTGCCGGACGGTGCAAGGGTTCTGTTGGCTGTTTCAGGCGGTGCAGATTCGGTTGCGCTTCTGGAAATCCTTGTCAGTCTGAAACTTTCCGGCGGAATAAATAATGATTTTCATATCGCCCATATAAATCATCAATTACGCGGCCAAATGTGCCTTGAAGATGAAAAATTTGTTAAAGCTCTGGCCGAAAAATATGAACTGCCGATAACAGTTGAGCAGATTGATGTGAAAAAGTATGCGCAGCAAAACAGCCTGTCAATCGAAACTGCTGCCAGATTCTTAAGACTCAAAAAACTCACGGAAATAGCGAAAAAAAACAACTGCCCCTTTATCGCCACTGCTCATCAGAAAAATGACAATGCTGAAACGATAATCCATCGCCTGCTCAGAGGCACAGCTTTTAAAGGTCTTGCAGGAATAAGACCGAAGATGGTTTTAAATTTATCCGCCGGAGCTTTAGCGAAGGCGGATGGCACAACTTTTGTAAGACCGCTCCTGTGCCTGCGCCGAAATGAAATCGAAGATTATCTCGTATCACAAAACATCAAATGGCAAACCGACCATACAAACCTTGACTGCCGATTCACACGCAACCGCATAAGGCATCGGCTTCTGCCGATGCTCCAAAGGCAAAGCTATGACGACCTGGTTGAATTGCTTTTCATCCTCTCTCAAAAAGGTCCTGCCTTTTCAGATAAAATCGAAAAACAGGCTAAAGCGGTTTGGAAAGAGTGCATTGTAGAACAGTCGGAGCGTTTCATATCTGTAGATACTAATAGATTTAATAGTTATCCATCTTTGCTGAAGGTGGAAATTATTCAAAATGCTCTCCAGCAATGTGGCATCGGTCTGCAGAAAATCACAAATGAACATTATAACAGAATTATAAAATTTTTGATAGATGCTCGAACAGGCAAAATTCTGCAATTGCCGAATAAAACTTTGATTAAAAAAAATCGAAAAATTTTTTATCTCGGTTTTCCTCAAAACCATCTTGTCCGCCGCAGGTCCACCGAAGGCGGATCTGACAAACCATTGCCTGTTCAATTAAAAATACAAGGCAGCGTTTGCTTCTCCGACTGGATTATTGAAACTGAAATTCTACCCGCTGACAAAATCAATATCGAAAACATTAAACTTGCCCGCCGACTTGTCCACCGTAGCTTTGGCGAAGATGGAAAAAATAAAAATAATTTCATCGAATGGTTTGACCTCGGACAAATAAAACAACCTCTGATTGCCAGAGGCCGACAAAAAGGTGACAAATTCAAACCTTTTGGGCTTGTCGTATCCAAGAAAATCGGCAAATTCATAACATCTGCAAAGCTTGACCTTGACCATCAAAAAAAGACCTTCCTTGTCTGTGATAGTGAAAAAATTCTCTGGCTTGTGCCTGTGCGAAGGAGCAGTGAAGCTTTAATGACAAACACGAGCAAAAGTTTGTTGCAAATAAAAATAAAAAATGCTTCTAAATAAGACATATAGAATCTATATTTATTAGTATAAAAAAAATTTTAATTTTTTTTTAAATTTTTCTTGACTTGGGCTACTATGGTGCATTATTCTATGAATAAGTAAAATAACCGTAAGTCCATATAAGTATAGACATCTGTGGTGTTTTTGATATGGATTTTACGAAGGAGATAAGGAAGTTAGATGAGTAAAGTTGGGAAGAAGAGAAAACTTAAACTCATCAGCTACGTTGTAGCTGTGTTGGGGGTTGTTGTTTTCACAGTCCAATCTTTTGGTCAAGATCCCGGCTTTGAGTATTCTTATGTAGCTCCTCCGCCATATCCTGAAAAGAATCACGCTCAAATTCTAAAAGAAATTTACGGCGGTACGTTCACACAAAGCGGGGTAAATTACTCCAATGAAACTATCAGTGCTCTTCGAGTTTACGATAGTGACCAAGAAGAAATCAGCCTGAATTTACTCACAGATACTCTGGAAGGCAAAGTAGACCAACTCTGGACGGATGGTGTGGTAACAGTAACGGCAGAAGTTAAATTTGCTTCTTTACATCAATCGTTCGGCTGGAATGGTGGCGGAACAGGAACTACATATCAAGAATTGCTTACAGAGGAAGACATAGGAGGGCCGGGGGTTGTTGTTAATATAGACGGTGATTTTCTCTGGGGTTGTTGGCCGACCGACCGATACCAGTGGAATTGGCATGATGGTGACGGCTGCTATCATTGGTGGGATACTTTTGAAGGCTGCTGGCATCCGGAGTGGCCGGCTCCCCCGAATCCGAAGTGGTGGACGTTGGAGTCGAATAACGTGGACGGCAAAGACCATTTCGTAACATACAAAATCACCGGGCTTGGCGGTCCGGAAAGTGTATGGCTGCTATTTATGGAAGACTTGTGTTATTCCTACGCGGATAAAGATTACAATGATTTTGTAGTTCAGTTATCTGCGATTCCTGAGCCAGCGACGGTAGCGTTACTGGCTCTGGGCGCAGTGATGCTCTTAAAAAAGCGGCGATAATGTTTTAAACTTTGCAGCGTCAAAATGACGCTGATATCAATATAAATGGCTCGAATCGGAGATTTTACTTTCCGATTCGAGCCCGTTTTTTAATCAAGTCGACAATATCCGTGCTCTTGTCCGTCGTAGCTCGCGAAGACGGATTTATTGGTGGGTTATTGAGGTATCAACCGGCCTGACGGTTCAAGTACTGCGGCAGACCCATCTGCTTTATCTGGTCCTGCTGCGTCTCGATTTCATCAACGTGGCTGTCTTCGTCCTTCAAAATCGAATCCAGAATCTCTTTCGTGGCGTTATCACCCACATCCTGGGCAAGCTTAATCGCCGCGTTATAAGCACGAACCGCTCTCATTTCCGCACCAAGGTCATTATCAAACTGTTTGGGCACGTCGGCGCCGATATGGATTGCGCTGAGCTTATCGACTATCGGAATGCCTTCCAAAAAGAGCATCCGTTCGATGAGTGTCTCAGCGTGCTTCATCTCTGTTATCGCCCGTGCACGAATCATCTTGGAGAGCTTCTCATAACCCCAATTTTCTGTCATCGCCTCGTGTACCATATACTGGTTTATCGCACCCAGCTCATCAGCGAGCAATCCATTCAAAGCCTGAATTAGTTGTGCATTTCCTTTCATTTTAATAACTTCCTTTCTCTTTAATCAAAAGTTAATGTCCCTATGCAATCACTGCCTTATTATTTCATCTTACTGAACACTCCAGGACAATTTTAGCGACTATTTTTTCAATATCCATCTCAAAGTATTCAGCCCCGTACCGCCTGCGCAACATCGCGCCCAAGCTCCCGGTATCTTTAAACAGGTCTTTTCAACCGAGGCCGAGCTCCTTGCTCGACTCCCAAAGCCCGTGGATGTTGCAATATGCCAGTGCGTGCAGCGTCCCGGGTTTGGATGTCTTCATTGTTACCACAATCTCGTGATGGGTGTAAACAGGCCCTTTGTTCGCACCCTCTGTTGACTCACCGTGGGCGTTAAACTCCGCGTGCGCCACTTCATAAGCGAACTTCTCGCCCGCCGCGTGCATATATAAGCTAATCCAGCGGATATGGTGCTCGGTAGTATTGGGATGGGCTATCTCTTTACCTAATGTTACTTTAACCTGGAACATCTCACCGGCTTTTAACACATCCGGGCACTCGATAACCGGCACATGCTTCTCGGTTTTCCAATCTGCCTTCCTGATATGCTCGCTTAACTCTGCCATAATTACACCTCGCCTTCACAATAACAATAATGTTTTAAAACATCGTACAAAATCTAACGTTCTATGCCAGTCTCGTCAAGATGCAAAAGACAGAATACCGGGATAGCCCAAACCATCGACTAATTTCCTCTTGACAGTTTCTTATCCTCTCCCTAAAATCCTTTCTCTGAAAACTTTGGGATTACTGGCTGTAAAACCCTCTGTAACTACTTATTAATGTTAAAGGAGTTTTTCAATGGTGACTAAAGTTGGTATTAATGGTTTCGGCCGAATCGGCAGATTAGCCCTGCGGGCTATGGCAAAGGAGCCGAAACGCTTTCAGGTCTTGGCTATTAACGATTTGTTTGATGCGGATATGCTGGCTTATATGTTTAAGTATGATTCGACTCAGGGCAGATATAAGGGCAACGTAGAGGTCAAAGGCAGTGCTATTGTGGTTGACGGCCGTGAAATACCGGTTCTCAATGAGAAGGACCCTGCCAAGTTGCCGTGGGGCAAGATGGGCGTTGATGTAGTGCTCGAATCCACGGGCAAGTTCACAAGCCGGGCCATTGAAGGCAAGGCTGGTTATGACACTCATCTTCAGGCAGGCGCAAAGAGGGTGTTGTTGTCTGCTCCTGCGAAGGATAAGCCTGACGCGACGATTGTATTAGGCGTTAACGATGACCAGCTCAAGGCCAGTATGAAATGTATCTCCAATGCTTCTTGTACAACCAATTCATTGGCTCCTGTTTGCAAGGTATTGCAGGAGAAGATTGGTATTGTTAAGGGACTGATGACGACGATTCACGCATACACGAACGACCAGGCGATTCTGGATATGCCGTACAAGGACAAACGCCGCGGCCGTGCAGCAGCTTTGAACACTGTACCTTCAACCACGGGTGCCGCTAAGGCTTTGGGCGAGGTAATACCATCGTTAAAGGGCAAGTTGCATGGTTATGCTTTACGTGTTCCTGTTCCGGTTGGTTCGATTACGGATTTGACGTTCCTTGCTGCCCGCAAGACTTCTGTTGAAGAGATAAACGATATGATACGCACCGCTGCTGAAGGCCCGATGAGAGGCATCATCGAGTATAATAATGAGCCAATTGTCAGCAGTGACGTTATTGGCAATCCGGCCAGCTCAATCTTTGATTCCACCAATACTATGGTCCTCGATGGCGACCTCGTTAAGACCTGTATGTGGTACGATAATGAGTGGGGTTATTCGTGCAGAAGTGCAGACCTCCTTGAGAGATTGGCCAAGCTATAAAAGGGCCAACAGAATAACATACAACCCCTAATGAAAGTGAAGGAACTATTATGGCTAAGAAAACCATAGCAGATATAAATGTTAAAGGCAAAAAAGTCCTGATGCGAGTCGATTTCAACGTCCCATTAGATGATAACTGCAATATCACCAGCGATACCAGAATCGTCGCGGCACTACCAACCATAAAAACAATTTTTGATAAAGGCGGTTCTGTTATCCTGATGAGCCATCTGGGCAGGCCAGACGGAGAAAGAAATGAAAAATTTTCGCTCCGGCCGGTTGCTAAAAAATTAGGGGAACTACTGAAAAAAGACGTCATCCTCGTCAACGACTGCATCGGGCAGGAAGTAAAACAAAAAGCAACTGCACTTAAACCCGGCGATTGTTTACTGCTCGAAAATGTCAGATTCCATAAAGAAGAAGAAATAAAAGATAAAAATGCAAAAGAAGACCCCGCCCTGCGAAAAGCTAAAGACGACTTCGCAAAACAAATGGCAGAACTTGGCGATATCTATGTCGATGACGCATTCGGAACCGCCCACCGTGATAACGCGTCAATGTACACCGTGCCAGAGATGATGAAAGGCAAAGACAGAGTTATCGGCTTCCTCGTCGAAAAAGAACTCAAATTCTTAGACGATGCCCTGAACAAGCCTAAAAAGCCATTCGCGGCCATTCTGGGCGGAGCAAAAGTCTCCGATAAACTAAAAGTTATCGAAAACCTTATGAAAAAAGTCGATAAAATCCTCATCGGCGGAGCTATGACATACACCTTCTTCAAGGCCAAAGGACTGACCGTCGGAAACAGCCTTTGCGAAAATGACTTCGTCGATAAAGCAAAGGAACTTATAACTGCGGCCCAAAAAGGCGGATGCGAATTAGTCCTGCCGGTCGATACAGTCATTACGCAGAAACTTGAGGCAAATGCAGCAAATAAAACCATCGCAGGAAACATCCCCGACGGCTGGAAAGGTGTTGATATTGGGCCGGAAACGGTGAAACTATTCGTCCAAAAGCTTGCTGGCGCCAAAACCATCGTCTGGAACGGACCTATGGGTGTTTTCGAGATGCCGCCGTTCGATGCAGGCACAAAGGCAGTTGCTGAAGCAGTAGCAAAAACGACAGACGCAGGTGCAATAAGTGTTATCGGCGGCGGAGATAGCGCAAGCGCAATTAAAAAACTGGGACTGTCAAAACGTGTTTCGCACATTTCCACAGGCGGAGGAGCAAGCCTTGAGTTTATGGAAGGCAAAAAATTCAAGTGCCTTGAAATACTGGATGAAAAGTAGCCACCAAGACACGAAGATAATTTTGAATTTTTAATTTTGAATTGAGGAACCGCCTTACGGCGGGATTATCTGATATTCAGCCGCGAGGAAAAATCCAGCGGTTTTCTTGTTTTTAGACACGGATTACACAGACTGACACGGATTTATTTTAACCACAGAACTCACAGAGCGACACAAAGAGTTTTTTGTTTTAACGGCAATGATTTGACAAGCTCACCGCAAGTCTGCAATTGCCCTAATTCGAAACGCTGTGCCTTACTTGCAAGTAAACTTGCCGTCAGCCCGCCATTTTGAATTTGCGGCTGCGCCTTTGTTGAAACAAAAAAACTGCACAGTTATGCTTTAAAGCAAAAAATCAGGTTGAAAATTGGTACTTGATAACTATCAAGCAAGGTGAGGGGAAGATTCGGAATTTAAGATTTGAGAAATAACGCCGCTGCGACGCTGCGCGGATTACAGATGGCAGAAGAACTTAAAAGTTAATCCGCCCCGCAAGTCCGCCTAAGGCGGATAAAAGGCGGGTAAACTTGTTGCAAATGATGGGGAAAAGGATTATTATAAGAGAACACCCCGATGAGATAGCCTAAAAGGCATCTCACGGGGTAAAGGTGAACAGTAGAACAGGTGAGCAGGTGAAAGTAGAAACAAATAATAGAAGATTGCCGAAAGCAGGGACTATCGAAATAGCGCCATCCATATTGAGCGCGGATTTTGCGAGACTTGCCGACGAAATAGCACAAGTCGAAAAAGCCGGTGTAAAAATCATCCACCTCGACGTTATGGACGGGCATTTCGTGCCGAATATAACCATCGGGCCACCTGTCATCGCTAAAATCCGTAAATACTCAAACCTCGTGTTCGACAGCCATCTGATGATTAGCGAACCGGAAAGGTACGCTGACGAATTCATAAAGGCAGGCGTTGACCATATTACTTTCCATATCGAAGTAGTACCAGAGCCAACAAACTTCATCAAAAAACTGCACGATGCCGGTATTACAGCAGGCTTGTGCCTTAATCCCGAAACACCTGTATCGAAAATCGAAAAATATGCGCCCCTTGCTGATATGATTCTGGTTATGACTGTCCATCCGGGTTTCGGAGGACAACATTTTATTCAGAAAGCCGCTGAAAAGATTAAGCCGATTAGACAAATTGTCGGGCCGAAAACACGCATTGAGGTTGACGGCGGAATTGACCCTGAAACTACACCGATTGTAACCGGTCTTGGAGCAGATACGCTCGTGGCTGGCTATGCAATATTTGCAAAACCAGACCGGCTCAAGGCAATAGAGGCAATGCGTTCCGCCTTCGCTAAAGCTTCGTCGGACAAGAAGGCGTGTACACCCCGCAAATAGAACTCGATTTTTCCAGCCGATATGATATAATTCCCTTCAATCGACAATGAAAAACCCCCCACATAAAGTTGGGGCTTAAGAAAAGAATAATGGCGAAACAGTCAAAATCAAATTGGGACGGCTTTAGCTTAAAGCCAAGAAAAGAAATGCCGGAAGGCCTGTGGCTCAAATGTCCGGGCTGCGGAAAACTTCTTTTCAAAAAGGCTATCGAGGAAAATCTGAACGTTTGTCCTGAATGCGACTATCATTTTCGCATCGGAGCAGAGAAGAGGCTAAAATATCTCGTCGATGAGGGCTCGTTTGAGCAGATTCTAACTGAAATGATTACAGCAGACCCGCTGGATTTTAAATTCCGGGGAACATCATACAAAGACAGGGTAAAGGTTGCCGAAAAGGTCGCGGCCGGCAGGGAAGCAATGCTTATCGGCAAGGCATTTATCAAGGGCAGGCCTCTGATGCTCGCAGTAATGGATTTTAACTACTTAGGCGGTTCAATGGGAGCAGTAGTAGGCGAAAAATTGTGTGCCGCCGTTGAAAAGGCAATAGAAGACTCGCTGCCGCTGGTGGCGGTAAGTTCGACAGGCGGAGCGAGAATGCACGAAGGGGTTGTTTCGCTGGGACAAATGGCAAAGACCAGTGCAGCTCTTGCCAAGCTTGATGACCAGGGAGGGCTTTTTATATCAGTCCTGACCGACCCAACCACCGGAGGCGTTACGGCAAGCTTTGCAATGTTAGGCGATGTTATCATAGCCGAACCTGGGGCACTGATAGGCTTTGCGGGACCACGAACAATCTATGAAACCATTAAGGTCGAACTGCCTAAAGGCTTTCAAAGGGCTGAATTCCTGCTTGAACATGGCTTTGTCGATATGATTGTACACCGCAGGGATTTAAGAAGCGAAATAGCACGATTAATTGATTACTGCGGGAAAAATCCGGTTTGAATACCCCGTCGCCGTGCCGGCGACGGCTAAACAACTGAAAATCATCCTTTGCAATCCTCATTTCCCTGCGTATAATTCCAAGATTATGGGTTATTTTCGTGAAAATGTAGAAAAAATGACAGGTTATGAGCCTGGGTTTCAGCCGTCAAATGTCGATGTAGTCAAACTCAATACCAACGAAAATCCATATCCGCCAAGTCCAAGGGTTATTGAGGCGATACAAAACCTAAAGCCGGAACAGCTAAGAAGATACCCTCAGCCGACGGCGGATACCTTCAGAGAGGCTGCCGCCAAGATTTTCGGCGTTGAGCCGACAAATATTATCTGCGTCAACGGGGGCGACGAACTTCTGAACATAGCAATAAGAGCATTCTGTGATGAGAACCGCCCTGTTGCTTATCCGACGCCGACATATTCGCTCTATCCTGTGCTGGCACAGATGACAAACTCTCCTGCCATCGAGATACCTTTTGATGAGGAATTTAACCTGCCGGCAAAACTTGCTACGAGCGGCGCAGCATTGACAATCGTATGCAATCCAAATGCTCCAAGCGGAACATTCATACCGAAAGAAGAGCTGGCGCAGCTTGCAGAAGAGATAAAGGGGACCCCCCTCCTCATTGATGAGGCGTACGTCGATTTTGCAGAAGACAACTGCCTTGAGCTTGCAAAAAAATTCGATAACGTGATCATCCTCCGCTCAATAAGCAAAGGCTATTCGCTGGCAGGCCTAAGATTCGGCTTTGGAATCGCAAATGAAGAACTAATAAGAGGTCTGATGAAACTTAAGGATTCCTACAATGTCGATGCTGTCGCAATTGCTGCTGCTACCGCTGCTATACAGGACCAGCAGTATTTCAAAAATAACGTTAAGAAAATCAAAATAGAAAGAAAATTTTTGATGGAAAAATTAACCAAACTCGGTTTTGACGTGCCGGTGAGCCAGGCAAATTTTCTACTTGCAAAACCTTCAAAGATGCGAGCTATCGACATCTACGAAAAACTCAAGGACAGAAACATTTATGTCCGATACTGGGCATATCCCGATATAAAGGATAAGCTAAGGATTACGGTCGGGACGGCTGAGCAAAATGAAAAACTTATTAACGCATTAAAAGAAATTTCCGCCGCTGGCGGATAAACTTGCAGAGGGCTAATAATGGCTGACAGAAAAGCAAAAATAACAAGAAAGACAAAAGAAACAGATATTCTGGTACAAATCAATCTTGACGGCATCGGCAGATACGAAATCGACACCGGCATAGGATTTCTGGACCATATGCTTTGTCATCTGAGCAAACACAGCAAGATAGATTTGACCCTAAAAGCAAAGGGCGACCTTGAGGTTGACCAGCATCATACGGTCGAGGATGTCGCAATATGTTTAGGACAGGCTTTGATTGAATCGCTCAGCGATAAAAAAGGTATAGCCCGATACGGCAACAGTTCCGTGCCGATGGAAGATGCTCTCGCAAATGTTGCTGTTGACCTGTCCGGCAGGCCTTTCTGCGTTTACAACGTACAATACAGAACAGAAAAGGTCGGCGATTTCGACGTCGAGTGCGTTGAAGAGCTGCTCAGAAGCTTTTCAAATCACGGGAAATTCAATCTGCATATAACTGTCCCGCACGGCACAAACAGCCATCATATTGCAGAGGCAATCTTCAAGGCTCTCGGCCAGGCTCTGGGACAGGCAGTTAAGCTTACCGGAAAAGATATAGCGAGTACAAAAGGTTCACTGTGAGCATAGATGAAAATTACGAATACAGAACGGGTATAGGCACTGATATTCACCGTCTCGTCGAAGGCAGGACGCTCAAGCTGGGCGGAGTACTTGTGCCGTTCGATAAAGGGCTGCTCGCACACAGCGACGGCGATGTTGCACTGCACGCCCTGATAGACGCGATTGCAGGGGCAACAGGCTTGGGCGATATCGGGACGCTCTTTCCCGACAGCGACCCGCAGTTCAAAGACATAGACAGTAAAGAACTTATTCTGAAAGTTAGAGACTATATCGCTGACAAAGGGTGGGAAGTGGTTAACGCTGATATTACAATTACCGCAGAAGAACCGAAACTTGGGCCGTACAAAGCCCAGATGAAAAGATGCATCGCCTCGCTTTTGGGAATCGACTTTCTTAATGTAAACGTAAAAGCCAAAACCAACGAAGGCCTTGGTGATATAGGAGCCGGCCTTGCAATATCAGCAATAGCGACAGTGCTGTTGCGGAAAAAAATCAAAAGGACATTATAAGGAATAATAAATGTCTCTGAAACTATATAACACACTTTCACGAAGGGCTGAAGAATTCAAGCCATTAAATCCACCTCGTGTCGGAATATACGTTTGCGGGCCGACGGTTTACGGTCATGCACACTTAGGTCACGCAAAAAGCTACATAAGCTTTGATGTTCTGGTTCGATACCTGCGTTATCTTGGTTACTCGGTTACCTACGTTCAAAATATAACCGATGTCGGACACTTGACCGATAATGCAGACGAGGGCGAGGATAAACTCATCGTCGCAGCGGCAAAAGAAAAAAAACACCCGATGGCATTAGCTGAATTTTATACACGTAGCTATTTCGAAGATATGGACGCTCTAAATTGTTTAAGACCCGATATAAGCCCAAGAGCAACGGGACATATACCTGAACAGATTGAGCTGGTAGAGACCCTGGTTAAGAAGGGCTACGCCTATGAAGTTAATGGGTCGGTTTACTTTGATGTTTCAAAGTTCAAAGATTATGGGAAACTATCCGGCAGAAATGTTGAGGAAATGATTGCCGGTGCAAGGGTCGGGGTCTCGAAAGAAAAGAAGAATCCTGCTGATTTTGCACTCTGGAAAAAGGCAGAGCCGAATCACATTATGCAGTGGAACAGCCCCTGGGGACGTGGCTATCCCGGCTGGCATCTGGAATGCTCGGTTATGAGCACAAAGTATCTCGGCCAGCCCTTCGATATTCATGGCGGCGGACTTGAAAATCAGTTTCCACACCACGAATGCGAAATTGCGCAATCGGAAGCAGCAAACGGTGTGCAATTCGTCCGCTACTGGCTGCATAACAATATGGTTACTGTTGACGGTCAAAAGATGGGCAAAAGCCTGAATAACTTCATTACATTAAAAGAAGTCTTCAGCGGCCAACATGAAAGGCTTTCAAAAGCATATTCGCCTCTTACAGTCCGCCAGCTTGTTCTCAATAGTCACTACAGAAGCCCTTTGGATTTTTCCGACGCCGCCCTTTTCGCCGCACAAAGCGGATACGGAAGAATAAGGGAGGCAATTCGTTTGGTAAGAAGAGGAAAAAGTGGAGCAACTGTAATCTCAGGCCAAGTTGACAATGCGGTACCAGAAAAATTGCAGCAAATAAAGGTGAAGTTCGAAGAAGCAATGAATGATGATTTAAATACTTCTGTAGCCCTATCAGTTTTGTTTGAGTTGGTTCAGTATGTAAACTATCTGTATAAAGCTGCCACTATCACAGACAGAAATCTTCGTGCAATAAATGATTTGTTCACTCAGCTTGGCGGTGATGTGTTGGGGATAGTCAAAGAAACTTATGAAGACGATAAACTTGTCGATCTTCTGATAAAAAAACAAATCGAAGAACGTAAGACAGCCAAAATGCATAAGGATTTTGCCAAAGCGGATGCCATTCGCAAAGAACTGGAAGAATACGGCATTATACTGGAAGATACGCCAAATGGAACCATTTGGAAATTAAAATAAATTTGTGTTTATTCGTGTGAATTCGTGGTTGGTTAAATATGGAAAAGTCGCAATGAAAATACTTGGCATTGACCCCGGTCTTCAACTTTGCGGATACGCTGTGATTAATTCCAACGGCTGCAGCGAGAAACTTGTAGAAGCAGGAGTGTGCAAAACCAGCGCCAGGTCTTCTATGGAGCACAGGCTAATACAGATTCAGCAGGATATAAATTCGCTGCTGGAGAAATTCAGGCCGGACTGCGTGGCGGTTGAAGATTTATATTCTCATTATGCCCATCCGAAAACGGCAATATTGATGGCGCACGCGAGAGGTGTTATACTTGCGGCGGTTTGTAAAAATGGCACAAAAGTAAAGAGTTTTGCCGCGACAAGAATAAAAAAGTCGCTGACCGGCAACGGCAGAGCCTCAAAACAGCAGATTCAAAGGAGCGTAAAAAGTCTTCTCGGTCTTGCAAAATTGCCTGAGCCGGCAGATGTGGCAGATGCGATTGCCGCAGCGCTATGTTGTGCAAATACAAAATGAATAAACAAGATTGCCACCCCCTAAGGGGTCGCAATGACAAAACCCCCAACATAAAGTTGGGGGCTTAAGGACATACAAAAATGATTGCACAAATTGAAGGAAAACTGATTCAGCTTGACAGCGATACAGCACTTGTCCAAATCGGGCAAATTTGCTATGAGATACTTTTGCCCGGCTATCTTGCAAACTTTCTGTCCGACAAAATCGGCCAAGATATTACCCTGTGCACTATGGAATATTACGAGGGCAGTATGGCTGGCGGAAATCTCGTGCCACAAATGATTGGTTTTCTTACTCCCGGCGAAAAAGAATTTTTCAGACGGTACACATCCGTCAGCGGAATCGGCATAAAAAAAGCATTGAAATCTCTTGCTATACCGATTGTGACGATAGCTTCGGCAGTGGAAAGCAGCGACGAAAAGACGCTCATCGCCCTGCCGGGAATCGGCAAAAGACTTGCACAGCATATAATCGCAGAACTTAAAGGGAAGCTGGCTGATTTCGCCATTGGCGGCGAACCTGTAAAGGCCCAGGCGGAGATGGCCTTTGCAGGTTTTCAGCTTGAAGCGCTTGAGATTTTAATTGCCTGGGGCGAAAAGCGGATTGAGGCGACCGAACTTATTCAGCTTGCCTGCAAAAAACATCCGCAGATAAAGACAGCAGAAGAACTTGTGCCGCTGGTTTACAGAATAAAACAAGGAATCGAGGTATAGGAAAAAGGAAAAAGACACGAAGACATAAAGAAATAATGGTTGCGTATTTCGTTTATCGGTTGCGATGCTCGTTTCGTCCGTCGTAAGAACGTTGTGCGATTAACGCAACCGTAACGAGCTGCGTAACCGCAACCGCTCGACACAACCTTCAGTGTTGGTGGCTATGGGAAAAGAAAATTATGGCGATTGACAGGGTAATAAACGGCGAGTCTATCAGTGAGGAGGAAGAGAGTTTTAACGTTTCGCTGCGGCCGACGAAACTTGCCGAATGCACGGGGCAGGAAAATGTAAAAGAAAAACTATCTATTGCAATTGCCGCTGCCAAAAAACGAGGCGAACCGCTCGAGCATATTTTGTTTTATGGTCCGCCGGGACTGGGTAAAACAACTTTTGCCCACGTTATTGCCAACGAGATGAGTGCAAAAATAAAGACCACATCCGGCCCTGCCCTTGTAAAGCAGGGAGATGTGATGGGACTTTTGAGCAATATTAATACCGGCGATGTTCTTTTTATCGACGAAATACACCGCCTCAGCACTCCTGTGGAGGAATTTCTTTATCCTGCAATGGAAGAGTTTCGCATTGATTTTACCGTTGACAGTGGACTTCACGCAAAAACCATTAATTTCCCGCTAAAGCGATTTACTCTTATTGGTGCGACAACGCGTGCAGGTCTTTTGAGCGCGCCGCTTCGCAGCAGGTTTGGCATGCTTTATCATGTGAAATTTTACAACGCTGACGATTTGGCAGAAATCCTCAAACGGTCTGCAAAAATTTTTAACCTTGCCTGCCAGGACGGTACGCTGGAACTTATCGCATCGCGCAGCCGAGGTACGCCTCGGATTGCCAATAGACTTTTAAAAAGGGTCCGCGATTATGCTCAGGTCAAAGGCAAAGGCAAACTCACTCAAGACATCGTCGGCAGCGCCCTGCAGATGGAACAAATCGACGAGCTCGGTCTCGATGAGCTTGATAGGTCATTCCTAAGGGCGCTGGCAAACGTCT